>NZ_CP137892.1:3857677-4500624 GCF_033547155.1 Pseudomonas benzenivorans | reverse complement strand
GCGACTGGCCTGACCACCGGTCGTTGACACTCGGGCTGACAGTATTAATCTCAATTTGTGGGAAATTTTCCCACACAACAAGGCTGACTGGTCCCGAAGGATCGTGCGGAAACCGCAGTTGCACCGAGTCACTGCAGAAAGATGGCCGCGCTGGTTGGCTAGCCGCCCCGATGGGCGGCGGGAAACTCACTGGTTACTGCGTGCGCGGCGCAAGCCGCCACGCAGTTCTAAGCGGAGGTTCATCATGCTGCTCAAGAAATGTTTGTTGGCTCTGGCCATTGGTGGCGTCCTGTCGGCATCGACGGTCCTGGTACCCGATTACGTGGATAGTTTCTCCAGCGTGTACGCCAAGGATGGGGGTAGCGGCGGCAGCGGCGGCGGTCATGGCGGTGATGGTGGCGGCGGCCGAGGGGGTGACGGTGGCGGCGGTCACGGTGGCGACGGCGGCGGCGGTCGAAGCGGTCACGGTGGTGGCGGTCACGGCGACGGCGGTGGACACGGCGGCGACGGCGGCGGTCATGGCAGAGGGGGCCACGACGGCGACGGTCATGGCGGCCGCGGCGGCGACGACGCCGACCATGATGGCATGGCCGGAAACAGGGGCCATGGCAAGGGCCGGGACCACGACGCGGCGAAAGATGCCGCAGATGCGGACAGAGACGCCGCGAGAAATGAGGCCAATGCGACCAGGGAGGCGGCTAGAGACGCTGCAGACGCGGCCCGAGAGGCGGCCAGAGACGCGGCAGATGCGGCCCGGGATGCCGCCAGAGCGGCTGCAGATGCCGCCCGAGATGCGGCCAAGGCGGCTGGAGATCCGAACGCCGATGCCGCCCGCGACGCGGCCAGAGCCGCTGCAGATGCGGCCCGGGATGCCGCCAGAGCGGCTGCAGACGCCGCCCGGGATGCCGCCAAGGATGAGGCCGATGCGGCTCGAGATGCAGCCAAAGCGGCTGCAGATGTAGCCCGAGATGCCGCCCGGGATGCGGCCAAGGCGGCTCGCCCACATGACGACGATGACGCGCCCGATGCCCCCGATGATCCGGACGACGATGTCGTCGAGATGGAGCCCGATGACGCGCCCGACGCTCCGGATCTGGACGTGGTCGAGGTAGAGCACTAGGCCTGCGCGTAGTAGAGGACGTCCCGGGGGCCCAAGGGACGTAATGCCAGGGAGTCGCAAGCCCCGGTTCGCCGGGCTTGCGACACCTCGACGCAATCGGCGCACATGCTGCACAGGAGCTACATATGCCCTAGCGTTCGTCCACCCTCTCGCGGCAAGCATCTGCTCCGGACGCGGGTGCCGGCCCAGGTTGCTGATAGCCTGGGCGCTGGTCAGGACTCTTGAGGAACACCTTGAATGCATTTGCCCACCTTGCCTCCCTCCCTGCTGTCGGCGCTGCAACACGTCATGCGCCCGGTGGTGAGGTTGATGCTCAAGAAGGGGGTCACCTACACCAGCTTCGCCAATCTGCTCAAGCAGGTGTTCGTCGATGTCGCCGAGCACGAGTTCCGCCTCGACGACAAGCCTCCGACCGACAGCAGGATCAGCCTGCTGACGGGCGTGCATCGCAAGGATGTGCGGCGTCTGCGGGCCAAGGCAAGCGAAGACGAGAGCAGCCTGCCCGAAGTCATTTCCTTTGGCGCTCACCTGGTCAGCGTCTGGCTGAACAACCCGCCGTTCTGCGAGCGGCCCGGTCGGCCGTTGCCCCTGGCGCGTCTGTCCAGCACCGGCGGCGCCGGCTCGTTCGATGCGCTGGTGGCCCAGGTCAGCACGGATATCCGTGCCCGCGTCGTGCTGGACGAGTGGCTGCGCCTGGGCGTCGTGCGCCTGGACGAGCAGGACCGCGTCCATCTGCAGGCGCTGGCGTTCATTCCGCAGCGGGGATTCGACGAGAAGATCGCCTATTTCCGGCACAACCTCCACGACCATGCCTGCGCCGCCGTGCACAACCTGACCGAGGCCGGCACGCCCTTCTTCGAGCGCAGCGTGCACTACGACAGCCTGTCGCCCTGGGCGGTTGCCCAGCTGCGCGAGGCCGTGGAGATCGAAGGCATGCAGGTGCTGAACGGCCTCAACCTGCTGGCAGCGGAGATGGAGGAACGGGACATTCCCTCCGCCGACGCACGGCAGCGCATCACCATCGGCCTGTATTTCTACACTGAAGCCAATCCGGCAGCAGCCTCCACCCCGACAACGGCCAGTTCATCATGAGCACTACCACGCGCCTGCTCTGTGCCTTAGCTTTCCTCTGCACGTCACTGCTGCCGGCTTCTCCGGCGCTTGGCGCCACGCCGGCCTGCCTCGAGCCCGGCGGCATGGGCGGCACCGGCGCCGTGGCGACTGGCGGTGTCGGCGGCACCGGCGCTCCGGCCGAACAGGGGGGCGTAGGAGGTACAGGTGCGACCGATAACGGCGGAATCGGTGGCACGGGCATAGTGGGTACCATCACCGGCTTCGGCTCCATCTGCGTCAATGGCGTGGAAGTACACTTCGATAACCAGCTCGTGCTCAGCGAGAACGGCCTGCCCGCCAGCAGCGACCGGCTGGCGATCGGCCAAGTCGTGGCGGTGGAGGCCCGCCCATCGAAACGTGGCCTCGAGGCGCGGAGCATCGCGATCCTGCATGCCTATGAGGGGCCGATCACGGCGCTGGCAGCGGGCGCCGCGCCGCTGCGGGTGATGGGACAACCGGTGCGCGTGGCCGCCGGCGCCCGGGTGGCGCAGGGCCTGCGCCCCGGCGAGGCGGTACGGGTCAGCGGCCTGCGCAATGCCCGGGGCGAAGTGCTCGCCAGCCGGATCGACCGGGCCGCCAACCTGACCCAGGTCAGTGCCATAGGCACCGCCGCGCGAGGCGGCGATCTCCACGGCCTGGCCCTCAGCAAGCCGCTGGCCGTCAGCGGCGAGGTCCTGGTGCGCGGCACCTGGAACGGCAGGCAGCTGGAGGTCGTCCAGACGCACCGCGATCCGGGCATGCCCTTCGCCGGCCGGGTGCGCCATGCCCTGGTGGAGGGCCTGGTACGCGGGCGCCAGGGCAATCGCATCGCGTTCGGCGGGTTCACCGCCCAGGTGGATCGCGATACCGCCTATCTCGGCGGCCAGGCCGCCGACCTGGCGCTCGACCGGCGCATCCGGGTCACCGGCGAGTTCGGCAAGGGACGGGATATCCGCGCCCTGCGCATCGAATTCTCCCGCGAGCAGCCGGCCGCGCCGGGCCACTCGGGCAGCGGCCAGCACGCCCCGTCCGCGACCGCAGACGAGCAACAGCAAGGCCGCAGCGCCGAGCGCGACGACCTCGAGTCACGCGAGCGCGGCGACGACGGCGAGACCCGCGAGCGCCTCGAACGGCGCGACGATGGCGAAACCCGCGAGCGGATCGAACGCCGGGAGGAATCCGCCTCCGGCGAACTGGAACGGATCGAGCGGATCGAGGTACGCGACGCCCCGGACCGCCTGGAAACCCGCGAGCGGATCGAGATCTTCGAGAACGGCGTGCGGGTGGAGCGGATCGAGCGCATCGAACGAGTGGAACGCGGCGATAAGCCCGAACGGGTGGAGCGCGTGGAGCGGGTGGACAGGCCCGAACGCCTCGAACGACCGGACAGGGTGGACAACTCCGGCCGTCACTGAAGGCGGCAGCACGCCTGTGTCCAAGCGCAGCGCGGATCGCCGGCTAAGCTGAACGAGGCGGGTTGTCCGCCGCGCCGGCCTGATGGCGACCAAGGCCCCGAGGCTCGACGCGGGCGGGCTGCGCGCGATCCGCACGTCGTTATCCGGATAGCCACGAGGTAACCATGAGAAGCGCTCGCGTGATCTTGCCGGGCCTGTTGCTCGTTCTCGCCGTACCCGTTCTGGCCGAGGGGCTCACGGTTTCGACCGGGGTCGATTACTCGCGGGGAAAATACGGCACGCCGACCACCAGCGAGACCTGGTATGTCCCGGTGATCGCCAGGTACGAAACCGGCCCCATGCTCTACAAGCTGACCGTCCCCTACCTGCGTATCACCAATCCCTCGGTGGGGCCGGATGGCGAACCCCTATCCGGAAGCTGCGGCCGCGTCGAGAGCGGCCTGGGCGACACTGTGGCCAGCGCCGGTTACGCCCTGCTCGATGGCAGCGGGAGTAGCGGGCTGATGCTGGACCTGGTCGGCAAGGTCAAGCTGCCGACGGCCGACGAAGACCACTGCCTGGGAACCGGCAAGACCGACTACTCCGCCCAGCTCGATGTCGCCCGGGCCTTCGGCGCGATCAGCGGTTTCGCCACCCTGGGCTGGAAGAAGTTCGGCGACCCCGCGGACACCGACCTGCGCGATCCGCTCTTCGCCTCCCTGGGCCTGGTCGGCAGACTCGCGCCGGCGACCTACCTGGGCGTGGCCTACGACTGGCGGCAGAAGGTGACCGCCAACGGCGACGAGATCCAGGAGCTCACCCTGTTTCTGACCCAGAGGCTCGGCCCGTCCTGGAAGGTCCAGCTCTATGCGCTCAAAGGCTTTTCCGATGCCAGCCCCGACGCCGGCGGTGGCCTGCTGCTGAGCCACTCGTTCTAAACCCGCAGCCCCTCCGCCGCCAGCTGTCCGGCATCGGCAGCGCCAGCGGGGCGCTACTCACGGGCCGGCGCCGGCATCAGGCGCGGCTCTTCTTCTGGTGGATCTGGCGAATCCTTTCGCGGGTTTGCGCATTGGCGCCCGGCCCGTCACAGATGCCGACGTCGTTCGGGCTCACTTCATTGCCCTCCTGGTCATAGAACCTTGCGCGCGTCAGCGGCAAGCCGGTTTTCTTGTTGACCAACAACACGGGCGGCCCTTCTTCATGCGGGTACCAGCGGTCCCCCCATTGCAACATGCTCATGATGATGGTGTTGACCTCCTGCCCCTTTTCCGTGAGGTAGTAGTCGACGCTGCCGCCCTGGTTCTGCTTCCGCAGAACCTCATGTTCGAGCAGCAGTTTCAGGCGCTTGGACAGGATGCTCTTGGACATGCCCAGGTTGCGTTGAAACTCATCGAACTTGGTGGTTCCCCATAGCGCCTCCCTGACGATCAGCACGTTCCACCAGTCGCCGAGGATGTCCAACGACCGCGCCAACGAGCAGTTTCGCCCTTCGAAGCTCACTCTCTCCATGACTCAACACCTAACCATCTGAAATTTAACGAAATTACCCAAGGCTCTGAAGCCCTTGACAGGTTCTATAATGAAACCTATGGTGTTCATGGTTCTATGATGGAACCTCGTACTCCGCAAGTCAAACCCTTGGAGCGATCGACATGAGCAGAATGCTGTACCCCAGCCTCGTGGCCGTGACCATGGCGGCCTTCGTCGGCTACGCCTCGGCGAGTCAGGAGCCCGTCGAACCGGTCTGCCTTACCAATGAAATCGATAAGGAACTGATCAGCAGTAGCCTGGCCATTACGGCCGGAGAGTGTCACCTGAATGCCGCCGAGAAGGATCAGCAACAGGCCATGCAGCATGCGCAATTGGCCTATAGCTGGTTTGCCTATGCGCAACGGCTATCCGGCAGCGTCAGCCCGAAATATCTGCAACAGGCGGCCGCGAAAATCGATGAACTGCAGGTTAAATAATATGAAGAATACTTTTCTGCCTTCTTTGCTGCTGCTCGGTTGTCTCTCTGCCCAGGCCCAGGAACTTACCGCCGTGGGTGCCGAAGTCGCGGCCAACGCAGACGGATCGATTCCGGCCTGGACCGGCGACTTCAAGGCTGCCGGCCCGGGCCTGTCCGATCCGTTTGCGGGCGAGTCGGCGATCCTGCGCATTGCGGCCGACAACGTCCACGCGCACAAGGCCCATCTAACCGATGGCCAGGTTGCCATGCTGCAGCGCTACCCGGACAGCTACTTTCTCGACGTCTACCCATCGCATCGAACCGCCGTGTTGCCGGCGTCCGTGCAGGAGGCGGCGAAGTACAACGCGCTCAACGCAAAGTTGAGCAGCGATGCCAATGGCGTGGAGGGATACAAGGGCTACTACCCCTTCCCCTCGCCCAAGAATGGCCTCGAAGCCGTCTGGAATCATTTCATGCGCTACCGCGGCGGAAGTCTGCTGCGTGATCAGGTGCAGGTCGTCACCCAGGCCAATGGCAGCTACAGCGAAGTCAGAATCAACGAACAGGTCGTCTGGCCGGAAAAGCTCGATGGCTACGACGAGGTCGCCGACAAGAACGTGATGCTTTACGCCAGACAGGCCGTCGTAGCGCCGTCCCGGCTCGCCGGAAACATCTTGTTGGTTCATGAAACCGTCAACCAGGTCGAGCAGCCGCGTCTCGCCTGGATGTACAACGCCGGCCAGCGCCGGGTGAGGCGCGCGCCCCAGGTGGCCTACGATGGTCCCGGCACGGCCGCCGACGGGCTGCGCACCTCCGATAACGCGGACATGTATTCCGGATCACCGGATCGCTACGACTGGAAACTCGAGGGGAAACAGGAGATTTACATTCCCTACAACAACTACCGACTGACCGACCCGTCACTCTCGGTCGCCGATGTTGCCGGCAAGGGCCATATCAACCAGAACCTGACCCGCTATGAGAAGCATCGGGTATGGAAAGTGGTTGGCACGCTGAAGGCCGGGATGCGCCATATCTACAGCAAGCGCGTGCTCTACTTGGATGAGGATACCTGGCAGATCGCCTTGGCCGAGCAATACGACAATCGCGGCGAGTTGTGGCGCTTTTCCGAAGGCTTCCACGTGCAGTTCCATTATGCCGATACCCCCTGGTATGCGGCGGAAGCCATTTATGACCTGACCAGCTCCAGATACCTGATCTATGGCCTGCTGGTCGATGCCCAGCATCCCATCGAGTTCGGCTTCCGCGCGTCCAAGAGCGACTACCAACCCGCTGCGCTGCGCCACCTGGGGATCAAGTAAGGACCATGAGCCACGCCCTGCACCGGCGTCCTGCTCGGCTGCAGTGAGGCCGACATCGTCACTGGCCGGGTCGAAATGGCGGGATGGAACTGCACGTCCATCCGCCATTTCACCCCAGGCCAGCGCGGACTATTCGACCGTTACACTCTTGGCCAAATTGCGCGGCTGGTCGACGTCGGTGCCCTTGAGCACGGCGACGTGGTAGGACAGCAGCTGCAGCGGGATGGTGTAGAGGATGGGCGCCAGCACGTCGTGGATGTGCGGCATGTTCACCACATGGGTGCCCTCGCCGTTGCTCATGCCGGCCTGCTGATCGGCGAAGACGATCAGCAGGCCGCCGCGGGCGCGCACTTCCTGCAGGTTGGACTTGAGCTTCTCCAGCAGCTCGTTGTTCGGCGCCACGGTGACCACCGGCATGTCGCTGTCCACCAGGGCCAGGGGGCCGTGCTTGAGCTCGCCGGCCGGATAGGCCTCGGCGTGGATGTAGCTGATCTCCTTGAGCTTGAGCGCCCCTTCCATGGCCACCGGGTACTGGGCGCCACGGCCGAGGAACAGGCTGTGGTGCTTCTCGGCGAACAGCTCGGAGACCTTCTCCACCACCGCGTCCATCGCCAGGGCCTCGCCCAGGCGGGTCGGCAGGCGGCGCAGTTCCTCCACCAGTTCGGCTTCCAGCTGCGGCGCGAGGCTGCCGCGCACCCGGCCCAGGGCCAGGCACAGCAGCAGCAGGCCGACCAGCTGGGTGGTGAAGGCCTTGGTCGAGGCCACGCCGATCTCCGGGCCGGCCTGGGTCAGCAGGCACAGGTCGGACTCGCGCACCAGGGAGCTGATGCCGACGTTGCAGATCGCCAGGCTGGCCAGGTAGCCGCCCTGCTCGGGGCTCAGGGCCTTGGCGTTGCGCAGCGCGGCCAGGGTGTCGGCGGTCTCGCCGGACTGGGAGATGCTGACGAACAGGGTGTCGGGCTGCACCACCACCTGGCGGTAGCGGAATTCGCTGGCCACCTCGACCTGGCAGGGCACCCCGGCCAGCGCCTCCAGCCAGTAACGGGCGACCATGCCGGCGTGGAAGCTGGTGCCGCAGGCGACGATCTGCACGTTGCGCACCTTGGCGAACAGCTCGGCGGCCTGGGGGCCGAAGGCCTGGGTCAGCACGTGATCGGCGGCCAGGCGGCCTTCCAGGGTGCGCTGCACCACCTTGGGCTGCTCGTGGATCTCCTTGAGCATGAAGTGGCGATATTCGCCTTTATCCGCCGCCTCGGCGCCCTCGTGGTACTGCACCTGCTCGCGCTGCACCGGCTGGCCGTCGAGATCCCAGACCTGCACGGCATCGCGGCGGATCTCGGCGATGTCGCCCTCCTCCAGGTACATGAAACGGTCGGTGACCTGACGCAGGGCCAGCTGGTCGGAGGCCAGGAAGTTCTCCCCCAGGCCCAGCCCGATCACCAGCGGGCTGCCGCTGCGGGCGGCCAGCAGGCGATCGGGCTGGCGGGCCGAGATCACCGCCAGGCCATAGGCACCGTGCAGGTCCTTGACCGCGTCCTTGAGCGCGACGGTCAGGTCCGGCTGGCTCTTGAGCTTGTGGTCGAGCAGGTGGACGATGACCTCGGTGTCGGTGTCCGAGGCGAACACGTAGCCCAGCCCCTTGAGCTGGCTGCGCAGCGCCTCGTGGTTCTCGATGATGCCGTTGTGCACCACCGCCAACTCGCCGCCGGAGAAGTGCGGGTGGGCGTTGTGTTCGGTCGGCGCACCATGGGTGGCCCAGCGGGTATGGGCGATGCCCAGGCGCCCGGCCAGGGGCTCGGCAGCCAGGGCCTGCTGCAGTTCGCTGACCTTGCCGACCCGGCGCCGGCGCTCGAGGCCGCCCTGATCGTCCAGCAGCGCCACCCCGGCACTGTCGTAGCCGCGGTATTCCAGGCGCTTGAGGCCCTCGACCAGCACGGCGGTGATGTTGCGTTCGGCGACGGCGCCCACGATGCCACACATAGTTATCTCTCCTTAGTCGTGCACGGTCGCGCAGATCAGCTTGATCCCACGCGCCGTCAGTTGTTCACGGGCCTCGGCGGGGAGGCGCTCGTCGGTGATCAGGGTATGGACGCTGCTCCAGGGCAGCTCCAGATTGGGAATCTTGCGGCCGATCTTGTCGCTCTCGACCATGACGATGACCTCCCGGGCCACCTCGGCCATCACCCGGGACAGCCCCAGTAACTCGTTGAAGGTGGTGGTACCTCGCGCCAGGTCGATGCCGTCGGCGCCGATGAACAGCTGGTCGAAGTCGTAGGAGCGCAGCACCTGCTCGGCGACCTGGCCCTGAAAGGACTCGGAATGAGGGTCCCAGGTTCCGCCGGTCATCAGCAGCACCGGCTCGTGCTCCAGGTCGCGCAGGGCGTTGGCCACGTTCAGCGAATTGGTCATCACCACCAGGCCCGGCTTGTGCCCCAGCTCGGGAATCATCGCCGCGGTGGTGGTGCCGCTGTCGATGATGATTCGCGCGTGCTCGCGAATCCGCGCCACCCCGGCGCGGGCGATGGCCTGCTTGTAGCGGGAAATGGGCTGGCCGCCGTCGCCGATCAGTTCCTGCGGCATGGGCACCGCGCCGCCGTAGCGGCGCAGCAGCAGGCCATTCTTCTCCAGGGCGGCGAGGTCCTTGCGGATGGTCACTTCCGAGGTGGCAAAGCCCTTGGCCAGGGCATCGACGCTGACCTCGCCCTGCTCGTTGAGCAGGGCGAGGATGGCGTGGCGGCGCTGCGGGGTGTTGCGCTTCGACATGGAAAAGTTTCGATTCGAAAGTTAGTGGCGCGAATCAAAACCTAACGAAGCTTTTGCGTCAAGCACGAGATGGACAAATGGCTGAATCCCGAGCCGGGTCATCGTTCGGCGCGTGACAGGATCTGGTTAGGATCGAGGTAGAACATCTTCTTCCAGCCCTGAGTCGTATCGTCCATGCGCCATGGCAAAGGCAGCAGGCTGACGACTGAATAGTGCAGATGCGCCGGCTTGCCCCGCGCATTGCCACTGTCGCCGACCCTGCCCAGGTAAGTGCCGCCGAGCAGCGGCTGCCCTGGGTAGACATCATAGGCTTGCAGGTGGGCATAGTAGTGAATGCGCCATTTCGGCCCCAGGACGACGATCACCTTGCCGCCCCGCTCGATCTCGCCACGGTACAGCACCACCCCATAGCTGGCAGCACGTACCGCTGTGCCCGGCTTGGCAAAGATATCGATGCCCTTGTGCACGCCGGAGCGACCCCAGGGTTCGTACCAGAAGGTCTGCGCGTTCCAGTCACGGATGCTGGCACCCTCCACCGGAATCCGTGGCCATTCGGGCAGACAAGCCCACAGCAGCGCAGCCGCCACCCCTAGCCAGGCTTTGCGTGACGGCATCCTTGCCTCCCCGTGCATTCAGCCCTGGCGCTTGGTCGGCCGCTTCCAGCCGTCGATATTGCGTTGCTTGGCCCGGCCCACCGCCAGGCTGTCGGCCGGCACGTCGGTGGTGATCACCGAACCGGCGCCGGTGGTGGCGCGGTCGCCGAGGGAAACCGGGGCTACCAGGGCACTGTTGGAGCCGATGAACACGTCCTCGCCCATGACCGTGCGGAACTTGTTGGCGCCGTCATAGTTGCAGGTGATGGTGCCGGCGCCGATGTTGCTGCGCGCGCCGATCTCGGCGTCGCCCAGATAGCTCAGGTGGCCGGCCTTGGCCCCCTCGCCCAGTACGGCGTTCTTCAACTCTACGAAGTTGCCGACATGGGCCTTGGCACCGAGCACGGCACCGGGTCGCAGGCGGGCGAACGGACCGCAGTCGGCGCCCTCGCCCAGCTCGGCGCCGTCCAGATGGCTGTTGGCCTTGACGATGGCGCCCTTGCGCAGGACGCTGTCCTTGATCACGCAGTTGGCGCCGATCTCGACGCCCTCCTCGATCACCACCCGGCCCTCGAGGATCACGTTGATGTCGATGAGCACGTCGCGGCCGACGCTGACCTCGCCGCGCAGGTCGAAACGCGCCGGGTCGCGCAGGGTGACGCCCTGGGCCATCAGCTGGCGCGCCGCCCGCTGCTGGTAGTGGCGCTCCAACTCGGCCAGCTGGATGCGGTCGTTGGCGCCCTGCACCTCCATCGCGTCCTGCGGCTGCTCGGTGGCCACCGGCAGACCGTCGGCCACCGCCATGGCGATCACATCGGTCAGGTAGTACTCACCCTGGGCATTGCTGTTGGACAACCGCCCCAGCCAGTCGCCGAGGCGCGCGCCGGGCACGGCGAGGATGCCCGTATTGCCCTCGCAGATCTGCCGCTGTTCGGGGCTGGCGTCCTTGTGCTCGACGATGGCCTGCACCGCGCCGCTGGCGTCACGAACGATGCGGCCGTAGCCGGTCGGATCAACCAGATCGACGGTGAGCAGGGCCAGCTGATCGTCGCCGACCTTCTGCAGCAGGCGCTCCAGGGTGGCCTGCTCGATCAGCGGCACGTCGCCGTAGAGGATCAGCACCCGCTCTGCGGACAAGGCCGGCAATGCCTGGGCCACCGCATGGCCGGTGCCGAGCTGTTCGCGCTGCAGCACGAAGTTCAGATCGTCCGCCGCCAGTCGCTCGCGCACCATTTCGGCGCCATGGCCGATCACCACATGGATGCCCTGCGGTTTCAACTGACGCGCGGTGTCGATGACGTGGCCGAGCATGGACTTGCCGGCAACCGGGTGCAGGACCTTGGGCAGGGCGGAACGCATGCGGGTGCCTTGGCCGGCGGCGAGGATGACGATATCGAGGGACATGGGCAGGACAGATCCAGAAGAAGACGGAAAAGAAAAAGGGTAGCCAAGGCTACCCTTTTAACGACGTGCGATGAAGCCTGGCGGAATCAGCTGCCGCCGAACTTCTTGCGCAGCTGCTGGACGGTGCGCAGCTGGGCTGCGGCCTCGGCCAGGCGAGCGGCGGCGGAGCCGTAGTCGAACTCGGCGCCTTGTTCGTGCAGCGCCTTCTCGGCCGCCTTGACGGCTTCCAGGGCGGAGGCTTCGTCCAGGTCGGCGGCCCGCTGCACGGTGTCGGCGAGAACCTTGACCATGTTCGGCTGCACTTCCAGGAAGCCGCCGGAGATGTAGAACACCTCGGCTTCGCCACCCTGCTTGATCAAGCGGATCGGGCCCGGCTTGAGGTCGGTGATCAGCGGCGCGTGGCCCGGGGCGATACCGAGATCACCCAGGTTGCCGTGCGCGATCACCATCTCCACCAGACCGGAGAAGATTTCCGCTTCTGCGCTGACGATATCGCAATGGACTGTCATAGCCATACGCTTGCCTCACATTACAGGCTGTGGATAACACTTTATCCACAACCTGATGCGCCCGTTGCCGGGCGCATGGGTGATTACAGTTTCTTCGCTTTCTCGATGGCTTCTTCGATGCCGCCGACCATGTAGAACGCCTGCTCAGGCAGGTGGTCGTAGTCACCCTTGAGAATGCCGCTGAAGCCAGCGATGGTGTCCTTCAGGGAGACGTACTTGCCCGGCGAGCCGGTGAAGACCTCGGCCACGAAGAACGGCTGGGACAGGAAGCGCTGGATCTTACGGGCGCGGGATACCAGTTGCTTATCCGACTCGGACAGTTCGTCCATACCCAGGATCGCGATGATGTCCTTCAGCTCCTTGTAGCGCTGCAGCACGTACTGGACGCCACGGGCGGTCTCGTAGTGCTCGGTGCCGATCACGTTCGGGTCCAGCTGACGGGAGGTGGAGTCGAGCGGATCGACCGCCGGGTAGATACCCAGGGAGGCGATGTCGCGGGACAGAACCACGGTGGCGTCGAGGTGGGCGAAGGTGGTCGCCGGGCTCGGGTCGGTCAGGTCGTCCGCGGGTACGTAGACGGCCTGGATCGAGGTGATCGAGCCTTTCTTGGTGGAGGTGATGCGCTCCTGCAGGACGCCCATCTCCTCGGCCAGGGTCGGCTGGTAGCCTACTGCGGACGGCATACGGCCGAGCAGTGCGGACACCTCGGTACCGGCCAGGGTGTAACGGTAGATGTTGTCGACGAACAGCAGGACGTCACGGCCCTCGTCACGGAACTTCTCGGCCATGGTCAGGCCGGTCAGTGCCACGCGCAGACGGTTGCCTGGCGGCTCGTTCATCTGACCGTAGACCAGGGCTACCTTGTCGAGAACGTTGGAGTCCTTCATCTCGTGGTAGAAGTCGTTACCCTCACGAGTACGCTCACCCACACCGGCGAACACGGAATAACCGCTGTGCTCGATGGCGATGTTACGGATCAGTTCCATCATGTTTACGGTCTTGCCGACACCGGCACCACCGAACAGACCGACCTTACCCCCCTTGGCGAACGGGCAGACCAGGTCGATTACCTTGATGCCGGTTTCCAGCAGCTCGTTGCCGCCAGCCTGATCGGCGTAGGACGGCGCAGGGCGGTGGATTTCCCACTGTTCTTCTTCGCCGATCGGACCGGCTTCGTCGATGGGGTTGCCCAGCACGTCCATGATCCGGCCCAGGGTCGCTTTACCGACCGGTACGGAGATGGCCTTGCCGGTGCTGGTGACGTCCAGACCGCGCTTGAGGCCTTCGGTCGAGCCCATCGCAATGGAACGAACCACGCCGTCGCCCAGTTGCTGCTGGACTTCCAGGGTGGTTTCGGCGCCGACTACTTTCAGCGCTTCATACACACTCGGCACCTGATCACGCGGGAATTCCACGTCGATAACGGCGCCGATGATTTGAACGATACGTCCGCTACTCATCTTTGGTTCCTCTGAATATTTGAACCGTTCTTAAACCGCGGCAGCGCCGCCGACGATTTCCGAAATCTCTTGGGTGATCGCTGCCTGACGCGCCTTGTTGTAGATCAGCTGCAAATCGCTGATTAGGTCACCGGCGTTGTCGGTGGCGTTCTTCATCGCGATCATCCGCGCAGCCTGCTCGGCGGCGTTGTTCTCGACCACCGCCTGGTACACCTGCGACTCCACGTAACGCACCATCAAGCCGTCCAGCAGCTCCTTGGCGTCGGGTTCGTACAGGTAATCCCAGTGATGCTTGAGCTCTTCATCCGGAGTCGCCACCAGCGGAATCAACTGCTCCACTGTCGGCTGTTGCGTCATGGTATTGATGAACTTGTTCGAGACCACGGACAAACGGTCGATGCGCCCTTCCAGGTAAGCATCGAGCATCACCTTGACCGAACCGATCAGATCGTTGATCGAGGGTTCCTCGCCCAGGTGGCTGATCGCAGCGACGACGTTGCCACCAAAGTTGCGGAAGAATGCCGCACCCTTGCTGCCGATCACGCAGAGATCGATCTCCACGCCGCGCTCGCGATTGCTCGCCATGTCCTTGACCAGAGCCTTGAACAGGTTGGTATTCAGGCCGCCGCACAGACCCCGGTCCGAACTCACCACCACATAGCCGACGCGCTTGACTTCGCGCTCGACCATGAAGGGATGGCGGTACTCCGGGTTGGCGTTGGCCAGATGACCGATGACCTGGCGGATACGCTCCGCATAGGGACGGCTCGACGCCATGCGCTGTTGAGCCCTGCGCATTTTGCTGACCGCCACCTTTTCCATGGCGCTGGTGATCTTCTGCGTGCTTTTGATGCTCGCAATCTTGCTGCGAATCTCTTTTGCGCCTGCCATTTGACACCTATCGGGTTAGCAGGCGGGGGCCGCAGGGCCCCCGCTGCGGCTTACCAGGTTTGGGTGGCCTTGAACTTCTCGATACCGGCTTTGAGCTGGCCATCGATGTCGTCGTTGAAGTCACCCTTCTCGTTGATCTTCGCCATCAGTGCGGCGTGATCCCGGTTGAAGTAAGCGATCAGGGCCTGCTCGAAGGCGCCGACTTTGGCAACTTCGATGTCCCGCAGGAAACCACGGTCGGCGGCATACAGCGACAGCGACATGTCGGCGATGGACATCGGCGCATACTGCTTCTGCTTCATCAGCTCGGTGACGCGCTGACCATGCTCGAGCTGCTTGCGGGTGGCTTCGTCCAGGTCGGAGGCGAACTGGGCGAAGGCCGCCAGTTCACGGTACTGAGCCAGGGCGGTACGGATGCCACCGGAGAGCTTCTTGATGATCTTGGTCTGCGCGGCACCACCGACGCGGGATACCGAGATACCGGCGTTGACCGCCGGACGGATGCCCGAGTTGAACATGGCCGATTCCAGGAAGATCTGACCGTCGGTGATGGAGATCACGTTGGTCGGAACGAACGCGGAAACGTCGCCCGCCTGGGTTTCGATGATCGGCAGGGCGGTCAGGGAACCGGTCTTGCCTTTCACTTCGCCGTTGGTGAACTTCTCGACATACTCTTCGGAAACGCGCGAGGCACGCTCCAGCAGACGGCTGTGGAGATAGAACACGTCGCCCGGGTAAGCTTCACGGCCTGGCGGACGGCGCAGCAGCAGGGAGATCTGGCGGTAGGCCACGGCCTGCTTGGACAGATCGTCATAGACGATCAGCGCGTCTTCGCCGCGGTCGCGGAAGTACTCGCCCATGGTGCAGCCGGCGTACGGCGCGATGAACTGCAGTGCAGCGGATTCGGAAGCGCTTGCAGCCACCACGATGGTGTTGGCCAGGGCGCCGTTCTCTTCCAGCTTGCGGACCACGTTGGCGATGGTCGACTGCTTCTGACCGATGGCCACGTAGACGCAGCGGATGCCGCTGTTCTTCTGGTTGATGATGGCGTCGACGGCCAGGGCGGTCTTACCGATCTGACGGTCGCCGATGATCAGCTCGCGCTGGCCACGGCCGACCGGGATCATGGCGTCGACCGACTTGTAGCCGGTCTGCACCGGCTGGTCGACCGACTTACGCCAGATCACGCCCGGTGCAACCTTTTCGACGGCGTCGGTCGCGGTGTTGTTCAGCGGACCCTTGCCATCGATCGGGTTGCCCAGTGCGTCGACCACGCGGCCCAGCAGCTCCGGACCTACCGGAACTTCCAGGATACGGCCGGTGCACTTGGCGCTCATGCCTTCGGCCAGGCTGGTGTAAGCACCCAGCACCACGGCGCCGACGGAGTCCTGCTCCAGGTTCAGTGCCATGCCGTAGACGCCGCCCGGGAACTCGATCATTTCGCCGTACATCACATCGGCGAGACCGTGAATGCGCACGATACCGTCGGAAACGCTGACGACAGTGCCTTCGTTGCGGGCTTGGGAGGCGACGTCGAGTTTCTCGATGCGCCCCTTGATGATTTCACTAATTTCGGAAGGATTGAGTTGCTGCATAGCTCTGCTGCCCCTTCAAACTCAAGATTTCAATGCTTCGGCCAGCTTCGCGATCTTGCCGCGAACTGAGCCATCGATAACCAGGTCGCCGGCGCGAATGACGACACCACCGATCAAGGCGGCGTCCTCCGCGGCGTGCAGACGCACTTCTCGGCCGAGCCGTGCACTGAGAACCTTGGCGAGTTTGTCTTGCTGTTCATCGCTCAATGCGAAGGCACTGGTGACATCCACGTCGATCGACTTCTCCTGTTCGGCCTTGTACAGCTCGAACAGTTCGACGATCTCCGGCAACAGGGCCAGACGATCGTTCTCGGCGAGAACGTGGATGAAATTGCGTACCTGGGCGTCGAACTTGTCACCACACACCTCGATGAAGGTGGTGGCCTTATCTGTACTCGTCAGACGCGGGGCCTTGAGCACGCGCTGCATGGTGTCGTCTTGCGACACCGCAGACGCCAGGCCGAGCATGGCTGACCAATCGGCCAGCTGCTGGTGGGCCTGGGCGTACTCGAAGGCAGCCTTGGCGTAAGGTCGGGCCAGCGTGGTCAGTTCTGCCATGATCGCGCCCTCGCTTAGATTTCGGCTGCCAGTTTGTTAACCAGCTCCGCATGCGCGTTATGGTCGATGGATACGCCCAGGATCTTCTCGGCACCGCTGACCGCCAGGCTGCCCACTTGGGCACGCAGGGCGTCTTTGACGCTGTTGAGTTCCTGTTCGATCTCGGCCTGAGCCTGAGCCTTCACGCGATCCGCTTCGACACGCGCCTGTTCACGGGCTTCGTCGACGATCTGGGTACCGCGTTTCTTGGCCTGCTCGATGATCTCGGCTGCCTGGGTTTTGGCTTCGCGCAGTTGTTGGGCCACTTTCTCATGGGCCAACTCCAGGTCACGAGCCGCACGGTTGGCAGCGTCCAGGCCATCTGCAATCTTCTTCTGACGCTCCTGCAAAGCCGTAATGACCGGAGGCCACACGTACTTCATGCAGAACAGCACGAAGATGAAGAAGGCAACGGACTGGCCAATCAGGGTTGCATTAATGTTCACGCCAACACCTCGCTCGTTCGTTGTCCGGCAAACCAATCACTCGAATGAACGAGTGATTAGCCAGCGATTTGACCAACGAAGGGGTTCGCGAAGGTGAAGAACAGTGCGATACCAACACCGATCATGGTCACGGCGTCCAGCAGACCGGCGACGATGAACATCTTGACCTGCAGCATCGGAACCATTTCCGGCTGACGCGCGGCGCCTTCCAGGAACTTGCCGCCCAGCAGGCCGAAGCCAATGGCGGTACCCAGGGCGCCCAGGCCGATCAGCAGAGCAACAGCGATAGCGGTCAGACCAACTACAGTTTCCATTTTTCCTCCCGACTTTTATGTCGTATTGGTTAAGGTTTTCTAAGGTAGAGCGGTAAAGCTAAATCGTTTGCAGCATGCCCTCGCGGGCTTCCACCAGCATCGCTACGCACCGGACCGTCTCCCGTACAGGAGACGGCGGGCGGCAGGTAGGCGCGGTTAGTGGTTGTCTTCGTGGGCCATCGACAGGTAGACGATGGTCAGCATCATGAAGATGAACGCCTGCAGGGTGATGATCAGGATGTGGAACACAGCCCAGGCCCAGTGCAGCACGATGCCGAAGGCGCCCAGCAGCCAGCCGGCACTGAACACCACGGCGATCAGGATGAAGATCAGCTCGCCGGCATAGAGGTTACCGAACAGACGCAGGGCCAGGGACACCGGCTTGGCGATCAGGGTGACGAACTCGAGCAGGAAGTTCACCGGTACCAGCAGGGCCTGGACCAGCACGTTCTTGCTGCCGAACGGGTGCAGGGTCAGTTCGCCGAGGAAGCCGCCGATGCCCTTGACCTTGATGCTGTAGAAGATGATCAGGGCGAATACCGAGAAGGACAGGCCCAGGGTGGCATTCGGGTCGGTGGTCGGCACCACGCGGAAGAACAGGTGGCTGTCGCCGCTCAGGTTGGCCGCGACCATCGGCAGCCAGTCCACCGGGATCAGGTCCATGAAGTTCATCAGGAAGACCCAGACGAAGATGGTCAGAGCCAGCGGCGCGATCAGCGGGTTACGGCCGTGGAAGGTTTCCTTGACGCTGTTGT
This sequence comes from Pseudomonas benzenivorans, assembly GCF_033547155.1. Taxonomy (GTDB): domain Bacteria; phylum Pseudomonadota; class Gammaproteobacteria; order Pseudomonadales; family Pseudomonadaceae; genus Aquipseudomonas; species Aquipseudomonas benzenivorans_B. Next base: position 4,482,421 of record NZ_CP137892.1, on the reverse strand, counting down.
CGACGAACTCCACCAGCACTTCGACGAAGTTCTGCAGGCCGCCGGGCTGACCGCTGGTCGCGCGCTTGGCGGCCATGCGGAACAGCAGGACGAAAATCAGGCCCAATACGACGGACCAGCCCAGGGTATCCACGTGGAATGCCCAGAACCCCATTTCTTTGGCTTGTTCTGCGGTGTGGGCAAAGCCCCAGTCACCATTGGGCAGTTTCCCGAAAGTCAGGTTCTGCAGGTGGTGCTGGATATAGCCCGAAGCGGTTTGTTCTGCCATGGTTGCCTCAAACGCCCTAAGGTCTCAAAAGTCTTATTTTCAGCAGCAGGGGCGCGAACCAGTTGACCAACTGGGTCAGCAGGAATACACCGAATACCGCCAGCGCATCCAATGGCTTCACGCCTGCGAACGTCAGTGCAAACAGCACTGCCGTCAAAATCAGCTTGCCCGCCTCGCCGGCATAGAACGACCGGACGATGGCCTGGGCGGCCCGCGCTCCGGAAAACCGGAACGCCTTATGGGCGAAGTACAGATTCGGCAGCCATGCAATCAGGCCACCGCACAATCCCGAGTAACCGGCCACCCGGCCTTGCCATTGCCAGAGCAGGGCGGCAGCGAGCAACACAACTACCAACTGCACCACCAGCACCGGAAACACCGGCAGACGATGGAAGGGCAGGCGGTTCGGCGTGCGTACATCCATCGTGGTCAACCCTGGAAACGGCCGCTGGTGTCGGCGCCAAAAAAATCAATGACTTGGCATACTTTGTGCCGACGAAATGCGCGCAGAGTATAGGGGCGCTTCCACCCCCATTCAACCTTCGGCAGCGAATTCCGAGCGGTCATTGCCCACGCAGATGTTTCAACGAATGTGCGCCAACACGCCTTGCAGTTCATCCAGCGAACTGTAACGGATGACCAGTTGCCCCTTGCCCTTCTGCCCGTGCTTGATCTGTACCGGGGAGCCCAACCGCTCAGCCAGGCGCTGTTCGAGGCGACTGATATCGGGATCAGGCTTGACCTTCTCGACAGGTTTCTCCTTGGCGTTGAGCCACTGCCGCACCAGTGCCTCGGTTTGGCGCACGGTCAGCCCGCGTGCGACAACATGTCGCGCCCCTTCGACCTGCTGCTCGGCCGGCAGGCCGAGCAGGGCGCGGGCATGGCCCATCTCCAGGTCGCCATGGGCGAGCAGGGTCTTGATCTCCTCCGGCAGGCCGATCAGACGCAGCAGGTTGGTGATGGTCGCCCTGGACTTGCCGACCGCCTCGGCGACCTGCTGCTGGGTCAGCTGGAATTCCTGCTGCAGGCGCTGCAGGGCCACGGCTTCCTCGATCGGGTTGAGGTCTTCGCGCTGGATGTTCTCGATCAGCGCCATGGCGATGGCGGCTTCGTCCGGTAGCTCGCGGACCATGGCCGGAATCCGCTCCAGGCCGGCCTGGTGGCAGGCGCGCCAGCGGCGTTCGCCGGCGACGATCTCGTAACGGCCGCCATCGATCGGGCGCACCACGATCGGTTGCATCACGCCCTGGGCCTTGATCGACTGGGCCAGCTCCTCCAGTGCGGTCGGGTCCATGTCCCGGCGCGGTTGGTACTTGCCGCGCTGGATCAGTTCCAGCTGCAGATGCTGCAGTTCCTGGCGGTCGGCCTGGACGGCTTCCTCCTGCAAGGCGGTGACACTGGTTCCCCCCAGCAGGGCGTCCAGGCCTCGTCCCAGCCCTCGTTTCTTGGCGGCCATGCGGAATTCCTTATGCGGTAGCAGTGTGGGCGCTGGCGCGCTGGCGGCGAACCAGTTCGCCGGCCAAGGCCAGATAGGCGATGGCACCACGGGATTGCTTGTCATAGACCAGCGCCGGCATGCCGAAGCTCGGCGCTTCGGCCAGGCGCACGTTGCGCGGGATCACGGTTTGATAGAGCTGCTCGGCGAAATGCTCCTTGAGCTGCGCCGAGACATCGTTGGTCAGGCTGATGCGCGGATCGTACATGGTACGCAGCAGCCCCTCGATCTTCAGGTTCGGATTGAGCATCTGACCGATGCGCTGGATGCTGTTGATCAGATCGCTGAGGCCCTCGAGGGCGTAGTACTCGCACTGCATCGGAATGATCACCCCGTCGGCGGCGACCAGGGCGTTGATGGTCAGCATGGACAGCGCGGGCGGGCAGTCGATGAGGATGTAGTCGTAGTTCTCGCGGATGGGCGCCAGGGCATTGCGCAGGCGGCTCTCCTTCATCTGCATTTCCAGCAGGGCGACTTCTGCCGCGGTCAGGTCGCGGTTGGCCGGCAGCAACTGGTAACCGCCATGCTCGGAAAACTGCATGGCCTCGACCAGGTTGCATTCGCCGATCAGCACGTCGTAGATCGAATGCTCCAGGGCGTGCTTATCCACACCGCTGCCCATGGTGGCGTTGCCCTGGGGATCGAGGTCGATCAGCAGCACGCGACGCTTGGTCGCCACCAGCGAGGCCGCCAGGTTGATGCAGGTGGTGGTCTTGCCCACCCCGCCTTTCTGGTTAGCGATTGCGAATACCTTAGCCATCTGCCCTTCCCCCTAGACCGAGCGACGCAGTATCAGCAGATGGCGTTGACCTTGGCAACCGGGAACCTTGAGCACCTCGGTGGTGGCGAGACGGAAGTCCGCCGGCAGGGCCTGCAGTTCGTCGTCCGGGTGCACGCCCTTCATCGCCAGCCAGCGGGTCCGCTCGTCACCCAGGTGGCGGGTCCAGTTGGCGAAGTCCTCCAGCGAGCTGAAGGCCCGGGAACAGATGCCGGCGAACGGCCGTGCGGGGGTGAAGGCCTCGACCCGGCTGTGGATAACTTCCAGGTTGGTCAGCTTGAGCTCCAGCTTCACCTGGGTGAGGAAGCGGGTCTTCTTGCCGTTGGAGTCGAGCAGGGTGAAGCGTCGCCGGGGAAACAGGATGGCCAGGGGGATGCCCGGCATGCCGCCGCCGCTGCCGACGTCCAGCCAGTCGTCGCCGTCCTCGGCGACGAAGGGCACCACGGACAGGCTGTCGAGCAGGTGGCGCGAGACCATCTCGTCGGGATCGCGCACCGCGGTGAGGTTGTAGGCCTTGTTCCACTTGATCAGCAGCGCCAGGTAGGCGAGCAGCTGCTCCTGCTGCGCCGCGGACAGCTCGACGCCCAACTCGCGGGCGCCCCGGGCCAGTTCCTCGGCATGACGATGGGTAACCGTGGACATCAGGCGCTGTGCTCCAGCTGGCGGCCGGCGCCGCGTTTCTTCAGGTGGATCAGCAGCAGGGAGATCGCCGCCGGGGTGACGCCGGGAATGCGCGAGGCCTGGCCGAGGGTCTGCGGCCTGGTCTCGCCGAGCTTGTGCTGGATTTCCTTGGACAGGCCGGAGATGGTCGCATAGTCGATGTCCGCCGGCAGCCGGGTGTCCTCGCTGGCACGCAGGCGGGCGATCTCCTCCTGCTGGCGGTCGATGTAGCCGGCGTACTTGGTCTTGATTTCCACCTGCTCGGCAACCTGGGGGTCCCCGGCGCCGCCACCGGTGAGCTCGACCAGGCCGGCGTAGTCGATCTCCGGACGGCTGAGCAGGCTGAGCAGGTTGTACTCGTGGCTCAGCGGGGTGCCGAAGCGCGCGGCGACGGCCTCGCCCTGGGGCGTGTTCGGCCGCACCCAGGTGCTCTTCAGGCGTTGTTCTTCCTGGGCGATGCCCTCGCGCTTGGCCTCGAAGGCCGCCCAGCGCGCATCGTCCACCAGGCCCAGCTCGCGGCCCTTCTCGGTCAGGCGAAGGTCGGCGTTGTCCTCGCGCAGGATCAGCCGGTACTCGGCGCGGGAGGTGAACATGCGGTAGGGCTCCTGGGTGCCCAGGGTGATCAGGTCGTCGACCAGTACGCCGAGGTAGGCCTCGTCGCGCCGCGGACACCAGCTGTCCCTGCCCTGGGCGCGCAACGCGGCATTGGTGCCGGCCAGCAGGCCCTGGGCGCCGGCCTCCTCGTAGCCGGTGGTGCCGTTGATCTGGCCGGCGAAGAACAGCCCGCCGATGACCTTGGTTTCCAGGCTGTACTTGAGATCCCGCGGATCGAAGTAGTCGTACTCGATGGCATAGCCCGGGCGGACGATATGGGCGTTCTCCATGCCGCGGATGGAGCGCACCACCTGCAGCTGCACGTCGAAGGGCAGCGAGGTGGAGATGCCGTTGGGGTACAGCTCGTGGGTGGTCAGGCCCTCGGGCTCGATGAACACCTGGTGGCTGTCCTTGTCGGCGAAGCGGTGGATCTTGTCCTCGATGGACGGACAGTAGCGCGGGCCGACGCCCTCGATCATCCCGGAGTACATGGGCGAGCGATCCAGGTTGGCGGCGATGATCTCGTGGGTACGCGCATTGGTATGGGTGATCCAGCAGCTGATCTGTCGTGGCTGCTGTTCGGCCTTGCCGAGGAAGGACATCAGCGGCGTCGGCCGGTCGCCGGGCTGCTCGGTCATCACCGAGAAGTCCACCGAGCGACCGTCGATGCGCGGTGGGGTGCCGGTCTTCAGCCGGCCGACGCGCAGCGGCAATTCACGCAGGCGCTGGGCCAGGGCGATCGAGGGCGGGTCGCCGGCGCGGCCGCCGGAATAGTTCTGCATGCCGATGTGGATAAGTCCGCCGAGGAAGGTGCCGGTGGTCAGCACCACCGCATCGGCGAGGAAGCGCAGGCCCATCTGGGTGACCACGCCCTTGACTTCGTCCTGCTCGACGATCAGGTCGTCCGCCGCCTGCTGGAATATCCACAGGTTGGCCTGGTTCTCCAGGGTCTCGCGAACGGCTGCCTTGTACAGCACGCGGTCGGCCTGGGCGCGGGTGGCCCGTACGGCCGGGCCCTTGCGGCTGTTGAGCACGCGGAACTGGATGCCACCGCGATCGGTAGCCTGGGCCATGGCGCCACCGAGGGCGTCGATTTCCTTGACCAGGTGGCTCTTGCCGATCCCGCCGATGGCCGGGTTGCAGCTCATCTGCCCGAGGGTTTCCACGTTATGGGTCAGCAGCAGGGTCTTGACCCCCATGCGCGCGGCCGCGAGGGCTGCCTCGGTGCCGGCGTGGCCGCCGCCGATGACGATCACCTGAAAACGGGAAGGGAAATCCACCACGCACCTCGTGCCTGTTGAGAATTTGGGGGGCTTTTGGGTCGAAAAGCTGGAAAGCCGGCAAGTATAGGCAGTTAGCCGAGGCGAATGAAGCCTCTTGAACAAAAAATAGCCAACCGGATGGGGAAGGCAGGAAGGTCGGTTAATAAAGAATAAATGAATGAATTTTTATAAAGCCTTGTTTTTATGTTTATTACTTATGCAGCGCTTTTCTGTGGATAGATCCCTGCAAGCCCCGTAGTAAATAGGCTACAGCGATGTATAAGGCTGTGCCATTCCGGTCGGTAGCCGGTGGGATAGCTGCTGCTAACCTGTGGAGGAAAGCCTTGGTTATGCACAGGGGCGATTATCCTCAGTTTTACGACCGGGTTATAGACCGAGTTCAGGGGCGGTTTTCCACAGGGCTCATCTCCCCTGTGGATGACCCTTTCACGCAGGAGAAAGCCCCCGCGTGCATCGTCGCAGGGCTTTCGAGGAAGGGGATGAGCGCGGGGAGGACGGACTCCGGCCCGTTATTTGCCGATGCAGAAGCTCGAGAAGATGCGCCCGAGCAGCTCGTCGGAACTGAAGGCGCCGGTGATTTCGCCGAGGGCGTGCTGGGCTTGGCGCAGGTCTTCGGCGAGCAGCTCGCCGGCGCCGGCCAGGGTCAGCTGGGCGTGACCGTGCTCGAGGCTGGCGGCCGCCTGACGCAGGGCCTGGAGGTGGCGCCGGCGGGCGCTGAAGCCGCTCTCGGTGGTCTGTTCGTAGCCCATGCAGGCCTTCAGGTGCTCGCGCAGCAGCTCCAGGCCGGTGCCCGCCTTGGCCGACAGGCTGAGGGTCACATGGCCGTCGGCGCCGACTTCGAGGGCCACCGGCTCGCCGGACAGGTCGGCCTTGTTGCGGATCAGGGTGACCCTGGCCGGGTCCGGGCGCTGCTGGAGAAACTCGGGCCACAGGGCGAAGGGGTCGCAGGCCTCGGGGGCCGTGGCGTCGACCATCAGGAGGATGCGGTCGGCCTCGGCGATGGCTTTCAGGGCGCGCTCTACGCCGATTCTCTCCACCTGGTCATCGGTGTCGCGCAGGCCGGCGGTGTCGACCACGTGCAGGGGCATGCCGTCGATGTGGATATGTTCGCGCAGCACGTCGCGGGTGGTGCCGGCGATCTCGGTGACTATGGCCGCCTCGCGCCCGGCCAGGGCATTGAGCAGGCTCGACTTGCCGGCGTTCGGCCGGCCGGCGATGACCACGGTCATGCCGTCGCGCAGCAGGGCGCCCTGGCCGGCCTCGCGCAGCACTGTGGATAAGTCTGTCCGCAGTTCTTCGAGCAGGCCGAGGACATGGCCGTCGGCGAGGAAGTCGATCTCCTCTTCGGGAAAGTCGATGGCCGCCTCGACATAGATGCGCAGCTGGATCAGGCGCTCGGTGAGGGCGTGGATGCGCCGCGAGAATTCGCCCTGCAGGGACCGGAGGGCATTGCGTGCGGCCTGTTCGGAGCTGGCTTCGATCAGGTCGGCGATGGCTTCGGCCTGGGCCAGGTCCAGCTTGTCGTTGAGGAAGGCCCGCTCGCTGAACTCGCCGGGACGGGCCAGGCGGGCGCCGAGCTCCAGACAGCGGCGCAGCAGCAGGTCCAGCACCACCGGACCGCCATGCCCCTGCAGTTCGAGCACGTCCTCTCCGGTGAAGGAGTGGGGGCCGGGGAAGTACAGGCTCAGGCCTTCGTCGATCAGTTGATCCTGCTGTGCATAGAAGGCGCCGTAGTGGGCGTAACGTGGCTGCAGCTCGCGCTGGCAGATGCTGCGGGCGATGGTCGCCGCCAGCGGGCCGGAGACGCGCACGATGCCGACCCCGCCACGGCCCTGGGCGGTGGCGACGGCGGCGATGGTTTCACGGGCAGTTTGCATGCTGGGCTCCGATGGCTGGATAGCAAGACGCCCCACAGCGGGGGCGTCTTGTTTAGCGCTCAGAAGCCGGGGCGGGTCAGGCGGCTGCGGCCTTGCTCGCGGCTTCGATCTTGCGGGTAATGTACCACTGCTGGGCGATGGACAGGACGTTGTTGACCACCCAGTACAGCACCAGGCCCGCAGGGAACCAGAGGAAGAAGAAGGTGAAGATGATCGGCATCAGCTTCATCACCCGGGCCTGCATCGGGTCCGGCGGCGTCGGGTTGAGCTGCTGCTGGATGAACATGGTGGCGCCCATGATGATCGGCAGGATGAAGAACGGATCCTTGATCGACAGGTCGGTTATCCACAGCAGCCAGGGGGCCTGGCGCATTTCCACGCTTTCCAGCAGCACCCAGTAGAGGGCGAGGAACACCGGCATCTGCACCAGGATCGGCAGGCAGCCGCCCAGCGGGTTGATCTTCTCCTTCTTGTACAGCTCCATCATCGCCTGGGACATCTTCTGGCGATCGTCGCCGAACTGTTCCTTCAGCGCCTGCAGCTTCGGCGATACCGCACGCATGCGCGCCATCGACTTGTAGCTGGCGCCCGACAGCGGGAAGAACGCCAATTTGATGAGGATGGTCAGGACGATGATCGACCAGCCCCAGTTGCCCAGCAGGGCATGGATATGCTCGAGCAGCCAGAAAATCGGCTTGGCGAGGAACCAGAGGAAGCCGTAGTCGACGGTCAGATCCAGGCCGGGGGACAGGGCCTCGAGGTTCTCCTGGATCTTGGGGCCGGCATAGAGGATGGCGCTGGTTTCGGCGCTGGCGCCGGCCGGCACGTTCAGCGCCGGGCCGGTGAAGCCGATGATGTAGTTGCCCTGGCTGTCCTTGCGGGTCTGTACCAGGTTGTTGCTGTCCTTCTGCGGAATCCAGGCGGTGACGAAGTAGTGCTGCAGCCAGGCGATCCAGCCCCCCTGAACGGTTTCGCGCAGGTTCTGGTCGTCCATGTCGCCGGTGGACACCTTGGTGTAGGGCTTCTCCTGGGTCCAGAGCGCGGCCCCCAGGTAGGTCGCGGTGCCGGTGGCGGTGCTGGAGGAGGGATCGCCGCTGTCGTCGCGCTTGAGCTGGGCGAACAGATTGCCGGTCCAGGCCTGGGCGCTCTGGTTATCGATGCGGTAGCTGACGTTGAGGTCGTACTGGCCACGTTCGAAGGTGAAACGCTTGATGTAGTCGATCCCGGCCTCGCTGAACGCCAGCTCGACCACCAGCTGATCCTGATCATCGGCTAGGCGATATTCGCGCTGCGCGCTGCGGTACAGCGGGCGACCGCTGGCACGTGCGTCCGGGCCGTTGGCGCCGGTCAGACCGCTCTGCGCCAGATACAGGCGCTCACCGCCGTTGTCGAACAGCTGGAAGGGCACGTCCGGCCGGTCCTGGCGGCGTGGGTACTGCGACAGGTGCAGTTGCACCACGTCCCCGCCACGGGGGTCGATAGACAGGTCCAGGACATCGGTCTTGACCCGGATAAGCTCGTCGCTGACCGCCTCGGTGGTCACTGGCGCTGCACTGGTTTCGGCACCGGCCGTCGGTACATCGTCACTGGTGCCGGCCACGGCGGTTTCCGGCAAGCCGGGTACGGAGCTACTGGCTGAGGCGGTCTGAGTCGGCAGCGCAGCTTGGCCATAGTCCTGGTTCCACTGGAGAACCATCATATAGGACACGATTGCCAGGGCGACGATCAGGATCGTGCGTTGAATATCCATGATTATTCGGCCATCGAAGAGGATCGGGAGGATTTCGCGGAGGGTACCGGGTCGTAGCCACCGGGATTCCAGGGGTGGCAGCGACCGAGCCGACACAGGGTCAGCCAGCCACCACGCAGAAGGCCATGCGATTCGATGGCTTCCTGCGCGTAACAGGAACAACTGGGATAGAAACGACAGTGACTGGCCATCAGCGGACTGATGGCATAGCGGTAGAACTGGATTGGAACCAGAGCCAGTTTACGCATGGGGATTGTCGCTCAGCCCGGATTGGGCCGTGGCCTGCTGGGCGGGCTTGTCGCGCGCCAGGCGTTTCCACAGCTTGCCGAACTGGTGGGCCAGTTCGGCGTTCTGCAAGTCGCCCAAGCCCTTACGCGCCACCACCACTATGTCCCAACCTGCCAGGACGTCCTGGTTGAGGCGGAACGATTCGCGAATCTGGCGTTTCAGGCGATTGCGCTCAACCGAGAGCTTGACGCTCTTCTTGCCGATCACCAGACCCAAGCGGGGGTGATCCAGCTCGTTGTCGCGCACGAGCAGCAGGACATTTCTGCCCGGAGCTTTGCCGCTGGGGGAGTCGAAGACTGCCTTGAACTGGCGGGGAGTCAGCAGACGCTTTTCCCGGCCGAAGCCTCGACTCACCACAAGACAGGATGCTTAGACGGTCAGACGCTTACGGCCCTTGGCGCGACGACGCGACAGGACAGCACGACCGTTCTTGGTGGCCATACGGGCACGGAAGCCGTGGGTGCGAGCGCGCTTGATGGTGCTGGGTTGGAAAGTGCGTTTCATGATGCGGTACCTGGGTGGTCGTCGACGGGCCGGAATGGCCCCGGTTTTAAGAGACCGGCGATTGTAGAGAAAGCCGTGGGTCAGGTCAATTTCCAACCAGGCTTTCCGGTGATCGAAAGAATATAGAGAAGAGAATATTTAAAGATGTTTTGTAGTGTTTATGATGATTAGGCCTGTGGGTTTCTGTGGGTAAGTTCTCGAGAGCCGCGCTCCGCCTGGCCTGGAGGGTTGGAGCAAGTCTGTCGAAAAACCGTGCTGCAGCTGTGTGTTGGCGGCGGATAAGCTGAGGATGAAATGCCCTGTTATCCACAGCAGCGTTATGCACCCTGTTGTACCTCGGTTTATCCAGCGGGCTGAAGGTCTGTTATCCACAGGGTTGCTGGCGTCATTCGCAACGGCCGGTATGACCAATAAGGCGTTGATTTTCCTTGGGGGTAGTCCCGCTTTCATGTGGATAACTCGCCCTTCGGCGGCTACAATGGCGGCTGTTTTTGCCTCACCGCCTTCCGACTTAGGGGATATCCGTGTCCGTGGAACTTTGGCAGCAGTGCGTGGAGCTTCTGCGCGATGAACTGCCTGCTCAGCAATTCAACACCTGGATCCGTCCACTGCAGGTCGAAGCCGAAGGCGACGAGCTTCGCGTCTACGCGCCCAATCGCTTCGTGCTCGACTGGGTCAATGAGAAGTACCTGGGGCGCCTGCTGGAGCTCTTGTCCGAACGGGCCAATGGTCTGGTTCCCGCCCTTTCCTTATTAATAGGCAGCAAGCGGGCGGCCGCGCCGCGAGTCATGGCCAGTGTTGCGAGCAACCCGGCCACCATCAGCGCCCCACAACCCCAGCCGAGCATGGCTGCCGCGCCTGTCGCCGAGCAGCCGTTGCGGGCGACCTTCGACAGCATGGCGCAGAGCACTGCCGTTCAGCCTCAGAGCCAGCCACCGGTGCGTACCGAGCGCACGGTGCAGGTCGAGGGCGCGCTCAAGCACACCAGCTACCTGAACCGGACCTTCACCTTCGACAATTTCGTCGAGGGTAAATCCAACCAACTGGCCAGGGCTGCGGCCTGGCAGGTCGCCGACAACCCCAAGCACGGCTACAACCCGCTGTTCCTCTACGGCGGCGTCGGCCTGGGCAAGACCCACTTGATGCACGCGGTGGGCAACCACCTGCTGGCGAAGAATCCCAACGCCAAGGTGGTCTACCTGCACTCCGAGCGCTTCGTGGCCGACATGGTCAAGGCGCTGCAGCTGAACGCGATCAACGAATTCAAGCGTTTCTACCGCTCGGTGGATGCGCTGCTGATCGACGACATCCAGTTCTTCGCCAAGAAGGAGCGCTCCCAGGAGGAGTTCTTCCACACCTTCAATGCCCTGCTCGAGGGCGGCCAGCAGGTGATCCTCACCAGCGACCGCTATCCCAAGGAGATCGAGGGGCTGGAAGAGCGCCTGAAGTCGCGCTTCGGCTGGGGCCTGACCGTGGCGGTGGAGCCGCCCGAGCTGGAAACCCGGGTGGCGATCCTGATGAAGAAGGCCGATCAGGCCAGGATCGATCTGCCCCACGATGCGGCATTCTTCATCGCCCAGCGCATTCGCTCCAACGTGCGCGAGCTGGAAGGCGCACTGAAGCGGGTGATCGCCCACTCCCATTTCATGGGCCGCGACATCACCATCGAGCTGATCCGCGAGTCGCTGAAGGACCTGCTGGCCCTGCAGGACAAGCTGGTCAGCATCGACAATATTCAGCGCACGGTCGCCGAGTACTACAAGATCAAGATTTCCGATCTGCTGTCCAAGCGCCGCTCCCGTTCCGTGGCTCGCCCCCGCCAGGTGGCCATGGCGCTGTCCAAGGAACTGACTAATCACAGTCTGCCGGAGATCGGCGATGCCTTCGGCGGGCGCGATCACACCACGGTATTGCATGCATGCCGTAAGATTGCTGAACTTAGGGAATCCGACGCGGACATCCGCGAGGACTACAAGAATCTGCTGCGTACACTGACCACTTAACTACGCTATTCCACTAGGCAAGGGACTAGACCATGCATTTCACCATTCAACGCGAAGCCCTGTTGAAACCGCTGCAACTGGTCGCCGGCGTCGTGGAACGCCGCCAGACCTTGCCCGTGTTGTCCAATGTGCTGCTGGTCGTGGAAGGCCAGCAGCTGTCGCTGACCGGCACCGACTTGGAAGTCGAGTTGGTCGGTCGGGTGGCCCTGGAAGATGCCGCCGAACCCGGCGAGATCACCGTGCCGGCGCGCAAGCTCATGGACATCTGCAAGAGTCTGCCGAGCGACGCGCTGATCGATATCCGCGTCGACGAGCAGAAGCTCCTGGTCAAGGCCGGCCGCAGCCGCTTCAGCCTGTCGACCCTGCCGGCCAACGATTTTCCGACGGTGGAAGAAGGCCCGGGTTCGCTGACCTTCGACCTTGTGCAGAGCAAGCTGCGTCGGCTGATCGAGCGTACCAGCTTCGCCATGGCCCAGCAGGACGTGCGCTACTACCTCAACGGCATGCTGCTGGAAGTGCAGAGCGGCGTGTTGCGTGCGGTGGCCACCGACGGCCATCGCCTGGCCATGTGCTCCATGGAGGCGGCCATCCAGCAGGACGGCAAGCATCAGGTCATTGTGCCGCGCAAGGGCATTCTGGAGTTGGCTCGCCTGCTCACCGAGCAGGACGGCAGCGTCAGCGTGGTGCTGGGGCAGAATCATATTCGCGCCACCACCGGCGAGTTCACCTTCACCTCCAAGCTGGTCGACGGCAAGTTCCCGGATTACGAGCGCGTGCTGCCGCGTGGTGGCGACAAGCTGGTGGTGGCCGATCGTCAGGGGCTGCGTGAGGCCTTCAGCCGTACCGCCATCCTGTCCAACGAGAAGTACCGGGGCATCCGCCTGCAACTGGCCGCCGGCCTGCTGAAGATTCAGGCCAACAACCCGGAGCAGGAAGAGGCCGAGGAAGAAATCGCCGTGGACTACAACGGCAGCGCCTTGGAAATCGGCTTCAACGTCAGCTACCTGCTGGATGTGCTGGGGGTGATGACCACCGAGCAGGTGCGTCTGATTCTTTCCGACGCCAACAGCAGTGCACTGGTACAGGAAGCCGACAACGACGATTCCGCCTATGTCGTAATGCCGATGCGCCTGTAAACCTGCATGTCGCTCAGCCGCGTCACCGTCACCGCGGTGCGTAATCTGCACCCGGTGACCCTCTCCCCCTCCCCCCGCATCAACATCCTCCACGGCGCCAACGGCAGCGGCAAGACCAGCTTGCTCGAGGCCGTGCACCTGCTTGGCCTGGCGCGTTCCTTCCGCAGTAGCCGGCTGCTGCCGTTGATCCAGTACGAGCAACCGGCCTGTACGGTATTCGGCCAGGTGCTGAAGGCGGACGGACGCTTAAGCAACCTGGGCGTATCCCGCGATCGCCAGGGCGAATTGCAGATTCGTATCGACGGCCAGAATGCGCGCAGCGCTGCACAACTCGCAGAAGCCTTGCCGCTGCAGTTGATCAATCCAGACAGTTTTCGCCTGCTGGAGGGTGCGCCCAAGGTTCGCCGGCAGTTCCTCGACTGGGGTGTGTTCCACGTGGAACCTCGTTTCCTGCCGGCCTGGCAGCGCCTGCAGAAGGCCCTGCGGCAGCGGAACTCGTGGCTGCGGCATGGTACACTTGACGCCGCCTCGCAGGCGGCCTGGGACCGTGAATTGTGCCTGGCCAGCGACGAGATCGACGGTTATCGGCGCGCCTATATCCAAGCCCTGAAACCGGTGTTCGAGCGAACTCTCGAGGAGCTGGTCGAGCTGCAGGGGCTGAGCCTCAGTTACTACCGTGGCTGGGACAAGGAGCGTGAGTTGAACGACGTGCTGGCCGCCTCCCTGTCCAGAGACCAGCAGATGGGGCATACCCAGGCGGGGCCGCAGCGGGCCGATCTCCGGTTGAGGTTGGGAGCGCACAACGCCGCGGACATCTTGTCCCGCGGCCAGCAGAAGTTGGTTGTTTGCGCCCTGCGTATTGCCCAGGGGCATTTGGTCGATCAGGCCAAGCGCGGCCAGTGCATCTATCTGGTGGATGACTTGCCATCGGAGCTGGATGAGCAGCATCGTCGCGCACTGTGTCGTTTATTAGAAGATTTGCACTGCCAGGTGTTTATCACCTGTGTAGACCATGAATTGTTGCGGGAAGGCTGGCGCACGGATACGCCGGTTGCCATGTTCCACGTGGAACATGGCGGTATCACCCAGACCCACGACCACCGGGAGTGAAGGCATGAGCGAAAACCAAACGTACGACTCCAATAACATCAAGGTCCTCAAGGGCCTGGATGCCGTACGCAAGCGACCTGGTATGTACATCGGCGACACCGACGATGGCAGTGGTCTGCACCACATGGTGTTCGAGGTGGTCGACAACTCGATTGACGAAGCGCTCGCGGGCTATTGCAGCGAAATCACCATCACCATTCACCCGGACGAATCCATCAGCGTGCGCGACAACGGTCGCGGTATCCCGGTGGACATCCACAAGGACGAAGGCGTCTCCGCCGCCGAAGTGATCATGACCGTCCTGCATGCCGGCGGTAAGTTCGACGACAACAGCTACAAGGTATCCGGCGGTCTGCACGGGGTCGGTGTATCGGTGGTCAACGCGCTGTCCAAGGAACTGATCCTGACCATCCGCCGCAACGGCAAGATCTGGGAGCAGACCTACGTCCACGGCGTGCCCCAGGCCCCCCTGGCTGCCGTGGGTGACACCGATGGAACCGGTACGCAGATCCACTTCCGCCCCTCGGAAGAGACCTTCCACAACATCCACTTCAGCTGGGACATCCTGGCCAAGCGCCTGCGCGAACTGTCTTTCCTCAACTCCGGGGTGGGCATCCTGCTGAAGGACGAGCGCAGCGGCAAGGAAGAGCTGTTCAAGTACGAGGGCGGACTGCGTGCCTTCGTCGAGTACCTGAACATCAACAAGTCCACGGTCAACCAGGTGTTCCACTTCAACGTCCAGCGTGACGACGGGGTCGGGGTGGAAGTCGCCTTGCAGTGGAACGACAGCTTCAACGAGAACATCCTGTGCTTCACCAACAACATCCCGCAGCGTGACGGCGGCACCCACCTGGCCGGTTTCCGCTCGGCTTTGACGCGCAACCTGAACGCCTATATCGAGCAGGAAGGTCTGGCCAAGAAGCACAAGATCTCCACCACCGGCGACGATGCCCGCGAAGGCCTCACGGCCATCATCTCGGTCAAGGTGCCGGACCCCAAGTTCAGCTCGCAGACCAAGGACAAGCTGGTCTCCTCCGAGGTGAAGACCGCGGTCGAACAGGAGATGGGCAAGTATTTCTCCGACTTCCTGCTGGAGAACCCCAACGAAGCCAAGGCCGTGGTCGGCAAGATGATCGATGCCGCCCGGGCTCGCGAGGCGGCGCGCAAGGCACGGGAGATGACCCGGCGCAAGGGCGCCCTGGACATCGCCGGGCTGCCCGGCAAGCTGGCCGACTGTCAGGAAAAAGACCCGGCGCTGTCCGAACTCTACATAGTGGAGGGTGATTCCGCCGGCGGCTCGGCCAAGCAGGGGCGCAACCGCAAGACGCAGGCAATCCTGCCGCTCAAGGGCAAGATCCTCAATGTCGAGAAGGCGCGCTTCGACAAGATGATTTCCTCCCAGGAGGTCGGCACCCTGATCACCGCCCTCGGCTGTGGTATCGGCCGCGAGGAATACAACATCGACAAGCTGCGTTACCACAACATCATCATCATGACCGATGCCGATGTCGACGGTTCGCACATCCGTACCCTGCTGCTGACCTTCTTCTTCCGCCAGCTGCCGGAGCTGGTCGAGCGTGGCTACATCTATATCGCTCAACCGCCGCTGTACAAGGTCAAGCGCGGCAAGCACGAGCAGTACATCAAGGACGACGAGGCCATGGAAGAGTACATGACCCAGTCGGCCCTGGAGGACGCCAGCCTGCACGTCAACGAGAGTGCGCCTGGCTTGTCCGGCGAGGCACTGGAGCGCCTGGTCAACGACTACCGCATGGTAATGAAGACCCTCAAGCGCCTGTCGCGCCTGTACCCTCAGGAGCTGACCGAGCACTTCGTCTACCTGCCGGCGGTGACCCTGGAGCAGCTGGCCGACAAGGATGCCATGCAGAACTGGTTGCACCAGTTCGAGACCCGCCTGAAGACCATGGAGAAGTCCGGTCTGGTGTACAAGACCAGCCTGCGCGAAGACCATGAGCGTCACCTGTGGCTGCCGGAAGTCGAACTCATCTCCCACGGCATTTCCAACTACATCACCTTCAACCGGGACTTCTTCTCCAGCAACGACTACAAGACGGTCACCGGCCTGGGCGAACAGCTCAACAACCTGCTGGAGGACGGGGCCTACGTACAGCGTGGCGAGCGTAAGAAGCCGGTCAGCACCTTCAAGGACGCCCTGGGTTGGCTGATGACCGAGAGCACCAAGCGCCACAGCATTCAGCGCTACAAGGGGCTCGGCGAGATGAACCCGGACCAGCTGTGGGAAACCACCATGGACCCGGAAGTGCGGCGCATGCTCAAGGTGCGGATCGAGGACGCGATTGCCGCGGACCAGATCTTCAATACCCTGATGGGCGACGAGGTGGAGCCGCGCCGCGACTTCATCGAGACCAACGCGCTGGCGGTGTCCAACCTGGACGTATAACTCGTGGCCTGGGTATAGCGAATGGCTTACACGGATTGACGGTGTTTGGAGATATCGAACTCCGCTGCCCGCGATTAATCTATACCCGTCCACTAAGCGAAGGACTCGCTTGGAATCAAGGATGATTGACCATCGCTAGGAAGCACCGACAGGATGTCGAATGGTCAGGAAAAAACCCGCTTCGGCGGGTTTTTTGTTATCTGCTTGAAAGCCTAGGTCATCCCCGATCTCGATTATTCCAGTCATTCAATGCGAGCACGCCTGCCCTTTCGACGGGGCGTATTCGGGCTCCCCGATAGATATTCGCGAGCATAAGAAAGCCGGCCACAAGGGCCGGCTTTTGTGTGTCCTGTAAAAACTTATTCACTCAAACGACAAATTAGAGCTAGCGCTAAAGGCCTATTAAATCAGTGAGTTAAGTCGTTACCTGTGGCTGGTTTGATTTTTTATGAACAGCTTATCCACAGCCTGGGTTCAGGCCGACTCCACGGGCTCGCTGGGCACCACGCCGGAGTCGAGGGCGCCGATTTCCCGCTGTGCCTGGGCGACCCAGGCGAAGGCGCGGTCGTTCAGTTCGGCGATGGCCCGAGGCCCATTGCCCTCGGCGTGCAGGGCCGGGCCGATGACCACCTGAACGGTGCCAGGTGTCTTGCCCCAACCCTCCTTGGGCCAGAACTCGCCGGCGTTGTGCGCCACCGGTAGCACCGGCAGGTTGGCGTTAACCGCCAGGGACGCGCCGCCGCGGGAGAACTTGCCGATCTGC
This sequence comes from Pseudomonas benzenivorans, assembly GCF_033547155.1. Taxonomy (GTDB): domain Bacteria; phylum Pseudomonadota; class Gammaproteobacteria; order Pseudomonadales; family Pseudomonadaceae; genus Aquipseudomonas; species Aquipseudomonas benzenivorans_B. Next base: position 4,465,490 of record NZ_CP137892.1, on the reverse strand, counting down.
CCGGTGGGAATGCGTGTGCCCTCGGGGAACACCAGCACCCAGGCGCCCTGCTCCAGGCGCTCGTGGCCCTGGCTGGCGACCTGCTTGAGGGCGGCCTTGGGGTTGCTGCGGTCGATGGCGATGGGCTTGAGCATGGCGATGGCCCAGCCGAAGAACGGCACATACAGCAGCTCGCGCTTGAGCACCTGGGTGAGGGGTTCGAACAGCGCGGAGAGGAAGAAGGTCTCCCAGGTGCTCTGGTGCTTGGCCAGGATCACGCAGGGGCGCTGGGGGATGTTCTCCAGGCCCTTGACCTCGTAGCGGATGCCAATGATCGTCTTGGCCAGCCATACGGCGCAGCGGCACCAGGTCTGCACCACGAAGCGGTAGCGGGCGCGGAACGGCAGGAAGGGCGCCACGAACATGCTGAGGATGCACCAGAAGCAGGCGCTCAGGGACAGCAGCAGGTAGAAGAGAACGATTCTGGAGGACTGCACTGGCGACATAGGAGCCTTTACCGTGGCAGGCCGCGGCCTGCGTTATCAGGGGAGGAGATGAGCGGCGACGGCCGCCAGGTCCTCGAATACCAGGGTGCCCGCTGGCAGGGGTTTGGCCAGGGTGCGTTCGCCCTTGCCGGTCTTGACCAGTACGGGCTGACAATCGACGGCTTGGGCAGCCTGGAGGTCACCGCTGCTGTCGCCGACGAACCACACTCCGGCCAGCGAAACGGCGTAATGCTCGGCGATGGCCTGGAGCATACCGGGTTTGGGCTTGCGGCAGTCACAGCCGTCGTCCGGGCCGTGGGGGCAATGCACGATCAGGCCGAGCTCGCCGCCCTGCTCCGCCACCAGCTGGCGCAGGTGGGCATGCATGGCCTCCAGGGTCGCCGCATCGTAATAGCCGCGGGCCAGGCCGGACTGGTTGGTGGCCACCGCCACGGTCCAGCCGGCCTTGGACAGGCGGGCGATGGCCTCGATCGCCCCGGGCATCGGGATCCACTCCTCCAGGGTCTTGATGTAGGCGTCGGAGTCGTGATTGATCACGCCGTCGCGGTCGAGAATCAGCAGTTTCATGCTAGGTCCGCAGGATGGGTTAGCCGCCTAGCGGCGTAACCCAGTGGCAATGCGCAGATGGGGCGAGCGGCGCGCGACCCATCCTCCCTACTCCGGGTCTCAGCCCAGCACCGAGATGTCGGCGACGCCGAGGAACAGGCCGCGCAGACGCGCCAGCAGCGCGTAGCGGTTGGCCCGCACGGCCGCGTCGTCGGCATTGACCAGCACTGCCTCGAAGAAGCTGTCCACCGGCTCGCGCAGGCTGGCCAGGTGCTCCAGGGCCTCGCGGTAGCAGCGTGCCGCCGCCATCGGTTGCACCGCCTGCTCGGCGTTGGCCACGGCCTCGGCCAGGGCCTGTTCGGCCGGTTCCTGCAGCAGGGCACGCTCGACCTGCGCGGGCACGCTGCCCTCGAACTTGCTCAGCAGATTCCACACCCGCTTGTTCGCCGCGGCCAGGGCCTCGGCCTCGCTGCGCGCGCGGAAGGCTTGCACCGCCTGCACGCGCTGGTCGAAGTCCAGCGGCGCGCTGGGGCCGAGGGCGCGCACCGACTGGTACACGGCCACGTCCACGCCTTCGTCCTCGTAGCGCGCGCGCAGGCGGTCGAAGACGAAGTCCAGCACCTGGCCGGCCAGGCCCTCGGCCTTGACCTTGTCGCCGTACTGCGCGATGGCGAAGGCCACGGCCTCGTTCAGGTCCAGGTCCAGGCCCTTCTCGATGAGGATGCGCAGCACGCCGAGGGCGGCGCGGCGCAGGGCGTAGGGGTCCTTGCTGCCGGTGGGCAGCATGCCGATGCCGAAGATGCCGACCAGGGTGTCGAGCTTGTCGGCCAGGGCCACGGCGGCGCCGGTCAGGGTGCTCGGCAGCTCGGCCCCGGCGCCGCGCGGCATGTACTGCTCGTTCAACGCCAGGGCCACATCCTCGGCCTCGCCGTCGTGCTTGGCGTAATAGTAGCCGGCGATGCCCTGCATCTCCGGGAACTCGCCGACCATCTCGCTGGCCAGGTCGCACTTGCACAGGATGCCGGCGCGCGCCGCGCGTTCGGCGTCGCCGCCGACCCGCTCGGCGATGAAGGCGGCGAGTTTGGAAACGCGCTGGGCCTTCTCGAACACGGAGCCGAGCTGGGCCTGGAACACCACGTTCGCCAGGCGCTCGTTGAAGTGCTCCAGCGGCTGCTTCTGGTCCTGCTTGAAGAAGAACTCGGCGTCGGTCAGGCGCGGGCGCACCACCTTCTCGTTGCCGGCGACGATCTGCGCCGGGTCCTTGCTCTCGACGTTGGCCACGGTGATGAAGCGTGGCAGCAGCTTGCCGCCGGCATCCAGCAGGCAGAAGTACTTCTGGTTGTCCTGCATGGTGGTGATCAGGGCTTCCTGGGGCACGGCGAGGAAGCGTTCCTCGAAGGAACAGACCAGCGGCACCGGCCATTCGACCAGGGCGCTGACCTCATCCAGCAGCGCCGGCGGCACTATGGCGCTGCCCCGCTGCTCGGCGGCCAGCTCGGCGACGCGCCGGGCGATCAGCTCGCGGCGCTCGGCGAAGTCGGCCAGCACGTAGGCGCTGCGCAGGTCTTCCAGGTAGGTGGCGGCACTGCTGATGCGCACCTTGGCCGGGCTGTGGAAGCGGTGGCCGCGGGACTCGCGGCCGGCCTTCTGGGCGAGGATCTCGCAGTCGATCACCTCGTCGCCGAACAGCATCACCAGCCACTGGGTCGGCCGCACGAACTCGTCGCGGCGGGCCGCCCAGCGCATGCGCTTGGGAATCGGCAGCTCGTTCAGCGAGGCCTCGACGATCGCCGGCAGCAGCGCGCTGGCCGGTTGGCCGGGAATGCGCTGGGTATAGCGCAGCTTGGGCCCGCTCTGGTCGATCTCGGCGAGTTCCACGCCACACTTCTTGGCGAAGCCCAGGGCCGCCTGGGTCGGTTGGCCGGCGGCGTTGAAGGCGGCCTGCAGCGGCGGGCCGTCGAGGTTATGGCTGCGATCGGGCTGCTGGGTCGCCAGCTGATCGATCTGCACGGCCAGACGGCGCGGCGCGGCATAGAACCGGCAGGCCCGGTAGTCGAGGCCGGCGGCCTTGAGGCCCTTCTCGATGCCGGCGAGGAAGGCCTCGCCGAGGCTCTTCAGGGCCTTGGGCGGCAGCTCTTCGGTGCCCAGTTCGACGAGGAAATCCAATGCACTCATTCTGCAGCCTCCAGCTTGGCCAGTACTTCGTCACGCAGTTCGGGGGTGGCCATGGGGAAGCCGAGTTTGCGCCGCGCCTGCAGGTAGCTCTGGGCCACGGCGCGGGCCAGGGTGCGCACGCGCAGGATGTAGCGCTGGCGTTCGGTCACCGAGATGGCGCGGCGGGCGTCGAGCAGGTTGAAGGTGTGCGAGGCCTTGAGCACCATCTCGTAGGTCGGCAGCGGCAGCTCCAGCTCGATCAGGCGGTTGGCCTCGCTCTCGTAGAAGTCGAACAGCTCGAACAGCTTGTCGACGTTGGCGTGTTCGAAGTTGTAGGTGGACTGCTCCACCTCGTTCTGGTGGAACACGTCGCCGTAGGTGACCTTGCCGAACGGGCCGTCGGTCCACACCAGGTCGTACACCGAGTCGACGCCCTGGATGTACATGGCCAGGCGCTCCAGGCCGTAGGTGATCTCGCCGGTCACCGGGTAGCACTCGATGCCGCCGGCCTGCTGGAAGTAGGTGAACTGGGTGACTTCCATGCCGTTGAGCCAGATTTCCCAACCCAGGCCCCAGGCGCCGAGGGTCGGCGACTCCCAGTTGTCCTCGACGAAGCGGATGTCGTGCACCAGCGGGTCGATGCCGATGGCTGCGAGCGAACCCAGGTACAGTTCCTGGAAGTTCTCCGGGTTGGGCTTCAGGACCACCTGGAACTGGTAGTAGTGCTGCAGGCGGTTGGGGTTCTCGCCGTAGCGGCCGTCGGTGGGGCGGCGACTGGGCTGCACGTAGGCGGCGTTCCAGGATTCCGGGCCGACGGCGCGCAGGAAGGTGGCGGTGTGGAAGGTGCCGGCGCCCACTTCCATGTCGTAGGGCTGCAGCACCACGCAGCCCTGTTCGGCCCAGTACTGCTGCAGGGTCAGGATCAGGTCTTGGAAGGTGCGCACGGCAGGCGTAGTCTGGCTCACGAAAAATTCACCTGTTGAGGCTGCGACGGAAAACCCGGGAGTATACCCCAATCCGTCCGCCCTCCACCGCCCGGGAAGGCCCTATGCCACGCTGCTTCTGGTGCACCGACGACCCCCTCTATCAGGCTTACCACGATCGGGAATGGGGGGTGCCGCAGCGCGACCCCCGGGCCCTGTTCGAGCTGCTGTTGCTCGAGGGCTTTCAGGCTGGCCTGTCCTGGATCACCGTGCTGAAGAAGCGCGAACGCTACCGCCAGGTGCTGTTCGGCTTCGATCCGCAGCGCCTGGCGCAGTTGAGCGACGAGGAGATCGAGGCGCTGATGCAGGACCCGGGGATCATCCGCAACCGCCTCAAGCTCAGGGCCGCGCGGCAGAACGCCCAGGCCTGGCTGAGGCTCGACGACCCGGTGGCGCTGCTCTGGTCCTTCGTCGGCGGCCGGCCGAAGATCAACCACTTCGCCGAACGCGGCGAGGTGCCGGCGGCCACCGCCGAGGCCGAGGCCATGAGCCGCGCGCTGAAGCAGGCCGGCTTCACCTTCGTCGGCCCGACCATCTGCTACGCCTACATGCAGGCCGCCGGCCTGGTCATGGACCACACCAGCGACTGCGATCGCTACGCCGTGCTGGCGGCGGGCTGAGCGAGGCCGCGCCACGTCACCCGCGGCTGCATGGCGGGGCGTGGCTTGGTTACAATAGGCGCTTTGCGATTGTCGGGAGTTGCCTGTGGAGAAGCTCAAAGGTGCGCTGGTGGTGGGCTTCCTGCGCCTGCTCGCCCTGTTGCCCTGGCGCGCCGTGCAAGCGCTGGGCGGCGCCATCGGTTGGCTGATGTGGAAGCTGCCCAACGGTTCGCGCAGCGTCGCCAGCACCAACCTGCGCAAGTGCTTCCCGGAGCTGGACGCGGCCGCCCACCAGCGCCTGTTGCGCGAGACCCTGCAAGGCATCGGCAAGACCCTCACCGAAAGCGCCTGCGCCTGGGTCTGGCCGGCGCACAGGTCCCTGGCCCTGGTGCGAGAGGTGGAGGGTCTGGAGGTGCTGCAGCAGGCCCTGGCCTCGGGCAAGGGGGTGGTCGGCATCACCAGCCACCTGGGCAACTGGGAAGTGCTCAACCACTTCTACTGCGCCCAGTGCAAGCCGATCATCTTCTACCGCCCGCCCAAGCTCAAGGCGGTGGACGAGCTGTTGGCCCGGCAGCGGGTGCAGATGGGCAACCGGGTGGCGCCCTCGACCAAGGAAGGCATCCTCAGCGTCATCAAGGAAGTGCGCCGCGGCGGCGCCGTGGGCATTCCCGCCGACCCGGAGCCGAGCCTGTCCTCCGGCGTGTTCGTGCCCTTCTGCGGCGTGCCGACCCTGACCAGCAAGTTCGTCCCCGGCATGCTCGCCGGCGGCAAGGCCCGGGGGGTGTTCCTGCACGCCCTGCGCCTGGCTGACGGCAGCGGCTACAAGGTCATACTGGAGGCTGCACCGGAAGGCATGTACAGCGAGGATGTCGCCGAAGGCGTGGCCGCCATGAGCGCGGTGATCGAGCGCTACGTGCGTGCCTACCCGAGCCAGTACATGTGGAGCATGAAGCGCTTCAAGAAGCGCCCCGACGGCGAGCCGAAGTGGTACTAGCGGCGCGCAGCGCTTCGAGGTTTTCCTGTCGCGCCCGCCGGAGCCGACAGCTACTCTGCATGAGTCATTTCCACAGCCCCTGTCGAGGATCGCTGCAGCCATGTCCAACCAGCGTCAGCATGTGCGTACGTCGATGAAATGCCGGATCAAGATCTGTCATCCGAGCTTCGGTGAACTGGTGGCGCAGACCCGCGACTTGTCCGATGGCGGGGTGTACGTCAAGCACCCGCAGCTCACCGAGCTGGTTGCCGGCACCCGGGTCACCGGCCAGGTCCAGGACCTGCCGATCGAGGCACCGGTGCTGCAGATGGAGGTGATGCGCGTGGATGCCGAGGGGGTCGGCCTGCGCTTCGTCGAGGACTGAGCCGCTCAGTCGGCGGAACTCTGCCGCTGCAGGCGCTTGAGGAACACCGTCATCTCCTTTTCCGCCTGCTTGTCGCCGTGGTCCTGGGCCGCGGCGATGCCCTGTTGCCAGGCCCGCTCGGCTGCCTGGCGGTCGCCCAGTTCCAGCTGCGCCTTGCCGAGCAGCTTCCAGGCCGCGGAGTAATTGGGGTCGTGCTCCACGCAACGCTGGAAGTGCTCGGCGGCGCGGGCGAATTCGCCGGCGTCCAGGTAGCCCTTGCCCAGGCCGAAGCGCAGCAGGGCATTGTCCATGCCCTGGGCCAGCATTTTTTCCAGGGATTCCAGCATGGTGACTCCGGCTCGCGGTTGGGTGGACGACGGGGGCGCGCTTCTTAGAAGAAGGTTAGCCCGACCTGGAACAGGCTTTCCGCCGCACGGATATATTTCTTGTCGACCAGGAACAGGATCACGTGGTCGCCGGACTCGATCACCGTGTCGTCGTGGGCGATCAGCACCTCCTCGTCGCGGATGATCGCGCCTATGGTGGTGCCCGGCGGCAGGGCGATCTCCTCAATCATGCGCCCGACCACCTTGCTCGACTTGGCGTCGCCGTGGGCGATGGCCTCGATGGCCTCGGCCGCGCCGCGGCGCAGCGAGTGCACGCTCTCGATGTCGCCGCGGCGCACGTGGGTCAGCAGGGTGCCGATGGTGGCCAGCTGCGGGCTGATGGCGATGTCGATCTCGCCGCCCTGGACCAGGTCGACATAGGCCGGGTTGTTGATGATGGTCATCACCTTGCGCGCGCCGAGGCGCTTGGCCAGCAGCGAGGACATGATGTTGGCCTCGTCGTCGTTGGTCAGGGCCAGGAAGATGTCGGCATCGTTGATGTTTTCCTCCACCAGCAGGTCGCGGTCCGAGGCGCTGCCCTGCAGCACCACGGTGCTGTCCAGGTTCTCCGAGAGGTAGCGGCAGCGCGCCGGGTTCATCTCGATGATCTTCACCTGGTAGCGGCTCTCGATGGCCTCGGCCAGGCGCTCGCCGATATGCCCGCCGCCAGCGATCACCACCCGCTTGTAGCTGTCCTCCAGGCGGCGCATCTCGCTCATCACCGCCCTAATGTGGGCCTTGGCGGCGATGAAGAACACCTCGTCGTCGGCCTCGATCACCGTATCGCCCTTGGGCATGATCGGCCGGTTGCGGCGGAAGATCGCCGCCACCCGGGTGTCGACGTTGGGCATGTGCTCGCGCAGCTGCTTGAGCTGCTGACCGACCAGCGGGCCGCCGTAGTAGGCGCGGACCGCCACCAGCTGGGCCTTGCCCTCGGCGAAGTCGATCACCTGCAGGGCACCGGGGTACTCGATCAGGCGCTTGATGTAGTTGGTCACCACCTGTTCCGGGCTGATCAGCACGTCCACCGGGATCGACTCGTTGTTGAACAGGCCGCTGCGGGTCAGGTAGGCGGCCTCGCGCACCCGGGCGATCTTGGTCGGGGTGTGGAACAGGGTGTAGGCCACCTGGCAGGCGATCATGTTGACTTCGTCGCTGTTGGTCACCGCCACCAGCATGTCGGCGTCGTCGGCGCCGGCCTGGCGCAGCACCGCGGGAAACGAGCCGCGGCCCTGCACCGTGCGGATGTCCAGACGGTCACCCAGTTCGCGCAGGCGGTCGCTGTCGGTGTCGACCACGGTGATGTCGTTGGCCTCGCTGGCCAGGTGTTCGGCCAGGGTGCCACCGACCTGGCCGGCGCCGAGAATGATGATCTTCATCTCTGTTCCTCAGCCGCGAGCGGCGGCGATCTTGATCAGCTTGGCATAGTAGAAGCCGTCATGGCCGTCCGTCTGGGCGAGCAGTTGGCGGCCGTGGGGCTGTTGCAGGCCGAAGGGCCCGGCGATGGCCAGCTCGCGGGCACCGGGGGTACGGGCGAGGAAGGCGGCGATCACCTCGGTGTTCTCCGTCGGCAGGGTCGAACAGGTGGCGTAGAGCAGGATGCCGCCGACCGCCAGGGTCGGCCACAGGGCGTCCAGCAGCTCGCCCTGCAACTGGGCCAGGGCGGGGATGTCCGCGGCCTGGCGGGTCAGCTTGATGTCCGGATGACGGCGGATCACCCCGGTGGCCGAACAGGGCGCATCCAGCAGGATGCGCTGGAAGGTCTGACCGTCCCACCAGGCGTCGACCGCGCGCGCATCGGCGGCGATCAGCTCGGCCTGCAGGCCGAGGCGCCCGAGATTTTCGCGCACCCGCACCAGGCGCTTTTCCTCCAGGTCCACCGCCACCACCGCGGCCAGCTCCGGCTGGGCTTCGAGCAGGTGGCAGGTCTTGCCGCCCGGCGCGCAGCAGGCATCCAGCACGCGCTGTCCCGGGGCCAGCTCGAGCAGCTCGGCAGCCAGCTGGGCGGCTTCGTCCTGCACGCTGACCCGGCCTTCGGCAAAGCCCGGCAGGCCGGTCACGTCGCAGGCCTGGAGCAGGCGGATACCGTCGCGGCTGTAGGCACAGAGCTCGGCTTCGATCCCCGCCGCGCGCAATTCGGTCAGGTAGTCATCGCGGCTGGCATGGCGCCGGTTGACCCGCAGGATCAACGGCGGATGGGCGTTGTTGGCCGCGCAGATGGCCTGCCAGTGCTCGGGCCAGTGGGCTTTCAGGGCCTTCTGCAGCCAGCGCGGATGGGCGCTGTGCAGCACCGGGTCGCGGTCGAGGCTGGCGATGATGGTCTCGCCTTCGCGCTGGGCGTTGCGCAGCACGGCATTGAGCAGGCCCTTGGCCGAGGACTTCTTCAGCTTGTCGGCGCAGCCCACAGTCTCGCCGATTGCCGCGTGGGCCGGGATGCGCGTGTAGAACAACTGGTACAGGCCGATCAGCAGCAGGGCTTCGAGGTCGCGATCGGTGGCCTTGAAGGGTTTCTGCAACAGCTTGTCCGCCAGCAGGGCCAGGCGCGGTTGCCAGCGGGCGGTGCCGAACGCCAGATCCTGGGCCAGGCCGCGGTCGCGCGGCGCGACCTTGTCCAGCAGCGGCGGCAGGCTGCTGCCCAGGGAGGCCTTGCCGCCGAGCACGCTGGCCAGGGCGCGGGCGGCGGCCAGGCGCGGGTTCACTGGCCGAGCACCGCGCCGATGGCGAACTGCTCGCGGCGGCTGTTGTACAGGTCGGCGAAGTCCAGGGCCTTGCCCCCCGGCAGCTGCAGGCGGGTCAAGCGCAGGGCCGCCTCGCCACAGGCGACCGTCAGGCCGTCCTTGCTCGCGGCGAGTATCTGCCCCGGTGCGCCGCGGCCGTCCGCCAGCTGGGCGGCGAGGACCTTGAGCGGTGCAGCGTCGAGCGTGCTGTGGCAGATCGGCCAGGGGTTGAAGGCGCGGATCAGGCGTTCCAGTTCCTCTGCCGGACGCGTCCAGTCGAGGCGCGCCTCGTCCTTGTTCAGCTTGTGTGCGTAGGTGGCCAGGCCGTCGTCCTGCTCTTCGCCGGCCAGCGTGCCATCGGCCAGGCCGGCGATGGCCTCGACCACGGCCCGGGGGCCGAGGACGGCGAGACGGTCGTGCAGGCTGCCGCCGGTGTCGTCGGCGGCGATGGGCGTGCCGACCTTGAGCAGCATCGGCCCGGTGTCCAGGCCGGCCTCCATGCGCATCACCGTCACCCCGCTCTCGTCGTCGCCGGCTTCGATGGCGCGCTGGATGGGCGCGGCACCGCGCCAGCGCGGCAGCAGCGAGGCGTGGCTGTTGATGCAGCCCAGGCGCGGGATGTCGAGCACCGCCTGCGGCAGGATCAGGCCGTAGGCCACCACCACCATCAGGTCGGGCGCCAGCGCCGCCAGTTCGGCCTGGGCCGCCGGGTCGCGCAGGCTCTGCGGCTGGTAGACGGGGATAGCGTGCTGCAGCGCCAGTTGCTTGACCGGGCTGGGCGTGAGCTTGTGCCCACGCCCGGCCGGGCGGTCCGGCTGGCTGTAGACGGCGACTATCTGGTGCGGGGTGTCGAGCAGGGTCTTGAGGTGCTCGGCGGCGAATTCCGGGGTGCCGGCGAAGACGATGCGCAGTGCTTCAGTCATGGGCTCTCGCTAAAGAAAAAGGCTTGCCGCGGCAAGCCTTTGTATGAGTCGTGGGTCACGCCCGCTGGCGGTGTTGCTTTTCCAGCTTCTTCTTGATGCGGTCGCGTTTCAGGGTCGACAGGTAGTCGACGAACAGCTTGCCGTTGAGGTGGTCGCATTCGTGCTGGATGCATACCGCCAGCAGGCCTTCGGCGATCAGCTCGAAGGGTTGGCCATCGCGGTCCAGGGCCTTGATCTTGACCTTCTGCGGGCGGTCGACGTTCTCGTAGAAGCCCGGTACCGAGAGGCAGCCTTCCTGGTACTGGTCCATCTCGTCGGTCAGGGTTTCGAACTCGGGGTTGATGAACACCCGCGGCTCGGAACGGTCTTCCGACAGGTCCATCACCACCACCCGCTTGTGCACGTTGACCTGGGTCGCGGCGAGGCCGATGCCCGGGGCTTCGTACATGGTTTCGAACATGTCGTCGATCAGCTGGCGCAGGGCGTCATCGACCACGTCCACCGGCTTGGCGATGGTGCGCAGGCGCGGATCGGGGAATTCGAGGATGTTCAGGATGGCCATAATTGGGTTTGTGATGCACTTGTGGAATAAAGTCAAAATCCGCTGCTAAGATGATGAGCAGCATTGAAAAACGGCTTCACGCCGCTGTTTCACTGGGTTTCAGTCGCGGCGCTAGGGCGCTCCACGTGAAGACACATAATAAAGGGATTCACCGTATGAGGAAATCACTACTCGCCCTGCTGCTGCTCGCCGCAGGCGGCTTGGCCCAGGCCGAAGTGCAGCTCAAGGAAGGTCACCCCGACCGTTACACCGTGGTCAAGGGCGATACCCTCTGGGACATTTCCGGCCGATTCCTCAGTCAGCCGTGGAAGTGGCCGGAGATCTGGCACGCCAACCCCCAGGTGGAAAACCCTCACCTCATCTATCCCGGCGATGAACTGAGCCTGGTCTACGTCGACGGCCAGCCGCGTCTGGTGCTCAATCGCGGCGAGTCGCGCGGCACCATCAAGCTGTCGCCCAAGGTGCGCGTCACGCCGATGGCCGAGGCCATCCCGACCATTCCGCTGGAGGCGATCAACAGCTTCCTGCTGAGCAACCGCATCGTCGATACCCCGGAGCAGTTCCAGGGGGCGCCCTATGTGGTCGCCGGCAACGCCGAGCGCGTGGTCAGCGGCGCCGGCGACCGCGTCTACGCCCGCGGCCAGTTCGACGAGAGCGCGCCGGTGTACGGCATCTTCCGCCAGGGCAAGACCTATGTCGACCCGGAGACCCAGGAGTTCCTCGGGATCAACGCCGACGACATCGGTGGCGGCGAGATAGTCGCCGAGGAAGGCGACATCGGCACCATGAACCTGACCCGCTCGACCCAGGAAGTGCGCCTGGGCGACCGCCTGTTCCCCACCGAGGAGCGGGCGATCAACTCGACCTTCATGCCCAGCGAGCCGGCCAACCCGATTAACGGCCTGATTCTCGACGTGCCGCGCGGCGTGACCCAGATCGGCCAGTTCGACGTGGTCACCCTGAACAAGGGCGCCCGTGACGGCCTGGAAGTGGGCAACGTGCTGGCGGTGTACAAGACCGGGGAAACCGTGCGCGACCGGGTTACCGGCGAGGCGGTGAAGATTCCCGATGAGCGTGCCGGCCTGCTGATGGTGTTCCGCACCTACGACAAGCTCAGCTATGGCCTGGTGCTCGGCGCCACCCGCCAACTGGCGGTACTGGACAAGGTCCGCAACCCCTAACAGAAAAAAGCCCCGCCAAGGCGGGGCTTTTTTCTGCCTGCCGCTAGCTGCCGTCAGCGCGGCGCGACCGATCAAGGATGATCAGCATGTCGCAATCTTTCAGTCCCCGCATGTCTCCCGCCGAATGCGAAGCCCGTTTGCGCCTGCATGCCCTGCCGGAGCTGGGGCCGCGGCGTTTTCGCAAGTTGCTGGCGGCCTTCGACAGTGCCGCCGCCGCCCTCAGCGCCCCGGCCAGTGCCTGGCGGGCCCTGGGCCTGCCGGCGGCCTGTGCCGAAGCCCGGCGCAGCGCCGAGGTGCGCGAGCGTGCCGCCGCCGCCCTGGCCTGGCTGGACGCGCCCGAGCACCATCTGCTGATGTGGGACGACCCGGCCTATCCGGGCTTGCTCGCCGAACTGGGCGACGCCCCGCCGCTGTTGTTCGTCGCCGGCGATCCCGGCCTGCTCGAGCGGCCGCAACTGGCCATGGTCGGCAGTCGCCGCGCCTCGCGGCCCGGCCTGGACTGTGCCCGCAGCTTCGCCCGCTGCCTGGCCGGCGGCGGCTTCGTGATCACCAGTGGTTTGGCTCTGGGCATCGATGGCGCCGCTCACCGGGGGGCGCTGGAGGCCGGCGGCAAGACCGTCGCGGTGCTGGGCACCGGCCTGGGGCACATCTACCCGGCGCGGCACGAGCGACTGGCGGCGGAGATCGTCGAGTGCGGTGGCGCCCTGGTCTCCGAGCTGCCCCTGGATTGTCCGCCCCAGGCCAGCAACTTTCCCCGGCGCAACCGCATCATCAGCGGCCTGTCCCTCGGCGTGCTGGTGGTCGAGGCCAGTCCCTCCAGCGGTTCGCTGATCACCGCCCGTCTGGCCGCCGAGCAGGGCCGCGAGGTGTATGCGATTCCCGGCTCCATCCACCATCCCGGGGCGCGCGGCTGTCACCAGTTGATCCGCGAAGGCGCCACCCTGGTGGAAAGCATCGAGCACATCCTCGAGGCCCTGCGCGGCTGGCAGGCGCCGCTGCCCGGTGCCGCCGAGCCGGGTGCGCCGGAGCGTCAGCCCCACCCCTTGCTCGACCTGCTGCACGCCGCCCCGCACAGCAGCGAGGCCCTGGCTGCGGCCAGTGGCTGGCCGCTGTCCGAGGTCCTGGCCGCCTTGACCGAGCTGGAGTTGGAGGGGCGTATCGCTCGCGAAGGCGGTCGCTGGGTGGGACGTGCCGACTGAGGCATGGCGAGGCTTGCGCAAGCGGCGGCAGGCGAGGATACACTGCGTCGAAGTCGTCAGGTGGAGAGCGGTGGATGGGTAGCAAGTGGCAGGTGCAACAGGCGGCGCGGGTGGTGCGCCAGGGCGGCGTCATCGCCTACCCCACCGAGGCGGTATGGGGCTTGGGCTGCGACCCCTGGGACGAGCTGGCGGTTGAGCGCCTGCTGGCGCTCAAGGAACGGCCGGTGGACAAGGGCCTGATCCTGGTGGCCGACTGCATCGAGCAGTTCGACTTCCTCCTCGAGGATCTGCCGGAGGTCTGGCAGCAGCGCCTGGCCGGCAGCTGGCCGGGGCCGCACACCTGGCTGGTGCCGCACCAGCAGCGTCTGCCGGAATGGATCAGCGGCCGCCATGCCAGCGTGGCCCTGCGGGTCAGCGACCATCCCCTGGTGCGGGCCCTGTGTGCCCTCACTGGCCCGCTGGTGTCGACCTCGGCCAACCCCGCCGGGCGGCCGGCGGCGCGCACTCGCCTGCGGGTCGAGCAGTACTTCCCGCGGCAGCTGGACAAGGTGCTCGGCGGCGCCCTGGGCGGGCGCCGGAATCCCAGCCTGATCCGCGACCTGCGCAGTGGCGAGGTGATCCGGCCGGCCTGAGCCTGTCCGGATGCGCAGGGTGGGTCAGGCGCACAGATCGTCTGTCACCGGCAGCAAGCGATCCCTGTCGTGCCGTAACCCATCCTGCAATTTACGGCAGCAGAATGGTCGAGCCGGTGGTCTGCCGCGCGCTCAGGGCGGTCTGCGCCTGGGCGGCGTCCTGCAGCGCATGGCGGCTGCCGATCTCCACCTTGAGCCGGCCGCTGGTGATCATGGCGAACAGCTCGTCGGCCATGGCCTGCAGGCGCTGCGGGGTATCGGCGTAGCCGGCCAGGGTCGGGCGGGTGACGTACAGCGAGCCCTTCTGCGCCAGGATGCCCAGGTTGACCCCGGTGACCGCGCCGGAGGCGTTGCCGAAGCTGACCAGCAGGCCGCGCGGGGCGACGCAGTCCAGCGAGGTCTCCCAGGTGTCCTTGCCGACGCCGTCGTAGACCACCGGGCACTTCTGCCCGTCGGTCAGCTCCAGCACCCGCTGTGCGACGTTCTCGCGGCTGTAGTCGATGCACGCCCAGGCGCCCTGCTCCATCGCCCGCGCCGCCTTCTGCGGGGAACTGACGGTGCCGATCAGCTTGACCCCCAGGGCCTTGGCCCACTGGCAGGCGAAGGAGCCGACGCCGCCGGCTGCGGCATGGAACAGGATGGTTTCGCCGCCCTGGAGGGCGAAGGTCTGGCGCAGCAGGTACTGCACCGTGAGGCCCTTGAGCATGACGGCGGCGGCCTGTTCGAAGCCGATCGCCTCCGGCAGCTTGACCAGCTTGCTGGCCGGCAGCACGTGCAGCTCGCTGTAGGCGCCGAGGGGGCCGGTGGCATAGGCCACGCGGTCGCCGACCTGGAACTGTTCGACCTGCGCGCCCACCGCCTCGACGATGCCCGCGCCCTCGGTGCCCAGGCCGGACGGCAGCGCCGGTGGCGGATACAGGCCGCTGCGGTAGTAGGTGTCGATGAAGTTCAGGCCGATCGCCCGATTCTGCACCCGCACCTCGTGGGGGCCGGGGGCGGCGGGCTGGTAGTCGAGGTATTCGAGGACTTCTGGGCCGCCGTGACGACTGAACTGGATACGCTTGGCCATATCGGGCTCCTGAACGAAGAAGGCGCCGGAGCCGATCGGGCTGCTGCCGTCGGTCCGCGCAGAGGCCTATCCAATCCTGCCCATTGACCGGCGTCAACTGCGGGGTGGCACGGGCAAATGTTATGCTGGCCGCCGACTTCGCCGGCCGCTGCGCCGGCTTGACCCGTTTTCCAAGGTGCCGCCGTGAGTGACCGTACTGAGGCCGTGAAGGCCTATCTGCTCGACCTGCAAGACCGTATCTGCGCCGCCCTGCAAGCCGAAGACGGCAGCGCCGACTTCATCGAAGACGCCTGGCAGCGGCCGGCCGGCGGCGGCGGTCGTACCCGCGTGCTGGAGAACGGCGCGCTGATCGAGAAGGGCGGGGTGAACTTCTCCCACGTATTCGGCAGCGGCCTGCCGCCCTCGGCCAGCGCCCATCGCCCGGAGCTGGCCGGCCGCGGCTTCGAGGCCCTCGGCGTGTCCCTGGTGATCCATCCGCTTAACCCGCATGTGCCCACCTCTCACGCCAACGTGCGCTTCTTCATCGCCGAGAAGGAAGGCGAGGAGGCGGTCTGGTGGTTCGGCGGCGGCTTTGACCTGACCCCCTACTACGCCGTTGATGAAGACTGCGTGCACTGGCACCGGGTGGCCGAGGCCGCCTGCGCGCCCTTCGGTGCGGATGTCTACCCGCGCTACAAGGCCTGGTGCGACCGCTATTTCCATATCAAGCACCGGGGCGAACCGCGCGGTATCGGCGGGCTGTTCTTCGACGACCTGAACCAGTGGGACTTCGACACCAGCTTCGCCTTCATGCGCGCCATCGGCGACGCCTATCTGGAGGCCTACCTGCCGATCGTGCAGCGGCGCAAGGCCACCCCCTTCACCGCTCAGCAGCGCGAGTTCCAGGCCTTCCGCCGCGGCCGCTACGTCGAGTTCAACCTGGTCTACGACCGCGGCACCCTGTTCGGCCTGCAGTCGGGCGGGCGCACCGAGTCGATCCTCATGTCGCTGCCGCCGCAGGTGCGCTGGGGCTATGACTGGAAGGCCGAGCCGGGCAGCGAGGAGGAACGCCTGACCGCGTACTTCCTGCAGGACCGCGACTGGCTGCAGCTGGGGGCGAACTGATGGACCGCTACGGCGTCTTCGGCAACCCCATCGGCCACAGCAAGTCGCCGCTGATCCACCGCCTGTTCGCCGCCCAGACCGGCCAGCCGCTGAGCTACGAGGCGTTGCTGGCGCCGCTGGACGACTTCGCCGGCTTCGCCCGGGCCTTCTTCGCCGAGGGGCGTGGTGCCAACGTCACCGTGCCGTTCAAGGAGCAGGCCTTCCAACTGGCCGATGCGCTGAGCGAGCGGGCCCGCCGCGCCGGCGCGGTCAACACCCTGAGCAAGCGCGAGGACGGTAGTCTGCTGGGCGACAACACCGACGGCGCCGGCCTGGTGCGCGACCTGAGGGTCAACGCCGGCCTGGAGCTGCGCGGCAAGCGCATCCTCCTGCTCGGTGCCGGCGGTGCGGTGCGCGGCGTGCTCGAGCCGCTGCTGGCGCAGCAGCCTGCGGTCCTGGTGATCGCCAACCGCACCGTGGCCAAGGCCGAACAGCTGGCCGCTGAGTTCGCCGACCTGGGCCCGTTGGTGGCCAGCGGCTTCGACTGGATCGATGCGCCGGTGGACCTGATCGTCAACGGCACCTCGGCCAGCCTGGCCGGCGAGCTGCCGCCGATCGCCGCGAGCCTGATCGCCCCTGGTCGGACGATTTGCTACGACATGATGTACGCCCGCCAGGCCACCGCCTTCAATGCCTGGGCCGCCGAACAGGGCGCGGCGCGCACGATCGACGGCCTGGGCATGCTGGTGGAGCAGGCCGCCGAGGCCTTCTGCCTGTGGCGCGGCGTGCGCCCGGACAGTGCGCCGGTGCTGGCCGAGCTGCGTCGCCAGTTGCAACAGGCCTGATTCCCTAGGGTGCGCCCCGCGCACCGACTCAGCGGCACGCGCGGCTGGGCTGGCGCGGTTCTGGTGCCCATGGCGCACTCTGGGCTTCAGTCCTCGAACAGCACCGGACAGCGCTCGGCGCCTTCGAGCTTGTGGATCTCCTCGATCACCTGGGGGCGCGCGCGGCGCAGCACCAGGCTGCGGTTCTGCGCCTGCAGGCGGCGCGCCTCCTGGTGCAGCATCTCCACCCCGGCGTAGTCGATGAAGTTGACGTGGTGGGCGTCGATGATCACCCGTTCGCCGTCGCTGCGCTGCAGCAGCTGCTGCAGGTAGTGACAGGCGCCGAAGAAGATCGAACCCTCGACCCGCAACAGCTCCTCCTCGCCCTCCTGCCAGAACTTCACCCGCGGCTGCGAGGTGCGCTTGAGGTAGAAGAACAGCGAGGCCAGCACCCCGGCGTAGATCGCCGTCTGCAACTCCAGCAGCAGGGTCGCCAGCAGGGTCAGGGCCATCACCAGGAACTCCGCGCGGCTGACCCGGAACAGCGACCGCGCGCCGGCGATGTCCACCAGGCCCCAGCAGATCAGCAGGATGCCGGCGGCCATGGACGGCAGCGGGATCAGCGCGATCAGGCGGGCGCCGAACAGGGCGAACAGCGCCACCAGCAGCGCGGAGCACACCCCGGCCAGGGGCGAGCGGGCGCCGGCCTGCAGGTTCAGCGCCGAGCGGGTGAAGGAGCCGGCCGAGAGGAAGCCGGAGAACCAGGGGCCGACCAGGTTGGACAGGCCCTGGGCGCGCACCTCCTGGTTGGCGTCGAGGAACTGCTGGGACTTGCCGGCCAGGGCGCGGGCGATCGACAGGCTGGTGACCAGGCCGAGCATGCCGCAGGCCACCGCCGCCGGCAGCAGTTGCAGCAGGCTGGTCAGGTCGAACTGCAGCGGGCTGAAGGGCGGCAGCCGGCCCTCGAAGGCGCTGACCAGGGCGATGCCGGCGGTCAGCCGCTCCGGCAGCAGCAGGACCACCAGGCTGCCGCCGACCAGGCCCAGCAACAGCGCCGGCAGGCGTGGCCACAGCCGGCGGATCAGCAGGCTCAGGCCGAGGGTGAACAGGGCCAGGCCCAGGGCGCGCCAGTCGGTCTCCGGCAGGTGTTCG
Organism: Pseudomonas benzenivorans; assembly: GCF_033547155.1. GTDB lineage: Bacteria > Pseudomonadota > Gammaproteobacteria > Pseudomonadales > Pseudomonadaceae > Aquipseudomonas > Aquipseudomonas benzenivorans_B. Next base: position 4,447,658 of record NZ_CP137892.1, on the reverse strand, counting down.
CCGATATTCAGCAGGGTGGCCAGGGCCGTGGCCTGGCTCGGCACGTTGATGCCCAGCAGGTTGGGCAGCTGGCCCAAGGCGATGACCACGGCGGCGCCGAGGGTGAAGCCGAGCACCACCGAATGGGACACGAAGTTGACCAGGGCGCCGAAGCGCAGCAGGCCGAGCAGCCACTGGAACAGCCCGGCGACGAAGGTCAGCAGCAGCACCCGGGCGATGAACTCGTCGCTGCCGGGGGCGGCGAAGGGGCTGACGCTGGTGAAGATGACGATGGCGATCGCCGCGGTCGGCCCGCAGATCAGGTGCCAGGACGAGCCCCACAGGCAGGCGATGATCACCGGCACTATGGCCGCATACAGGCCGTATTCGGCCGGCAGGCCGGCGATCAGGGCGTAGGCGATGGATTGCGGCAGGGCCAGGATGGCGCCGCTCAGGCCCACCAGCAGGTCGTTGCCGAGGCTGCGGCGGCTGGTGTTGGGCAGCCATCTGAGGAAGGGCAGCAGGGTCTGGCGGTTGGGTAACGGCATCGGTGTCGTTCTGTGGGAGGGTGGGCTGCGGCCCACCGCATGCGAGAAGGGTAGGCCGAAGCCCACCCTACGCCAAATGTTCCCGCCAGCTTAAAGCTGCGCCTTCACCGCCGCCAGGGCGTCGCCGCCGTCGCGGGTGGTGACGCCTTGCAGCCAGCCGTCGAGCACCTCGGGGTTGGCCTTGAGCCAGGCCTTGATCGCCTCGGCGTTGCTCGCCTGTTTGCTCAGCACCTGATCCATGATGCTGTTCTCCATGTCCTGGGTGAAGCTCAGGTTGCTCAGCAGCTTGCCGACGTTCGGGCACTGGCTGGCGTAGTCCTTGCGGGCCAGGGTGTTGACGCTGCCGCTCTCGCCGAAGTACTTCTCGCCGCCGCGCAGGTACTGCATGTCGTAGTTGACGTTCATCGGGTGCGGGGTCCAGCCGAGAAACACCACGAACTCGTTGCGCTTCACCGCCCGGCCGACCTGTACCAGCATGGCCTGCTCGCTGGACTCCACCAGCTTCCAGTCGCCCAGGCCGAATTCGTCGGACTCGATCATCTGGCGGATCGACTCGTTGGCCGGCGAGCCGGAGGCGATGCCGTAGAGTTTGTGGCCGAACTTGTCGGCGTGCCGGTCCAGGTCGGCGAAGGTCTTCACCCCGGCCTCGTAGACATAGCTCGGCACGGCCAGGGTGTACTCGGTGCCGTCGAGGTTCTGCGCCAGCTGGTCGACCGCGCCGCTGGCGACGAACTTGTCGTAGTTGTCCTGCTGGGCCGGCATCCAGTTGCCGAGGAACACGTCGACCTGGCCCTTCTGCAGGCCGGCGAAGATGATCGGCACCGCCAGGGTCTGGCTCTGCGCCTTGTAGCCCAGGCCTTCGAGCAGGAAGCTGGCGATGCCGTTGGTCACGGCGATGTCGCTCCAGCCCGGGTCGCCGAGTTTCACCGTGGCGCAGCGCGCGTCTTCGGCCTGGGCGTGGAAGGCGCCGCCGGCCAGTAACAAGCCGCCGGCCAGGACTGTGCTGAGTTTTTTCATGCCTGCATTCCCCTCTAGGGTTGTTGTTCTGTGCGTGGAGTGGCGTGTTGCCGCCGGCACATGGCTGCGCCGGCGCTGGAACAGGGTTTCAGGGTTGTGGGTAACGGGCGCGGCGCTCCAGGTCGTCCAGGTCGATATGGTTGCGCATGTACTGCTGGCTGGCATCGACCATGGGCTGGTGATCCCAGCTCTTGAGCTTGCCGCGGGTCAGGGCCTCGGCGACGAAGCGGCGGCGGCGCTGGCTGGCCAGGGTGGCCTGGTGAATCGCCGGCATGTCCCAGCGTGCGCGCGCCTCGGCGAGGAGCGCGGCGAGCAGTTCCTGGTGCTCGGCCGCGGCCGCCAGGTTCTCCAGCTCTCGCGGGTCGTTGGCCAGGTCGAACAGCAGCAGCGGGTCTTTCTCAGAGTAGATGAACTTCCACTGCCCGCGGCGGATCATCATCAGCGGCGAGTCGGTGCCTTCGGCCATGTACTCGCCGAGCACCTCGTCATGCCCGCCCTCGCCCTGCAGATGGGGCAGCAGCGACCGACCGTCCAGCGCCAGGTCCGCCTCGACAGTGCCGCCGGCCAGTTCCACCAGGGTCGGCAGCAGGTCCATGGTCGACACCGACTGGCTCACCCGGTGTGCGGCGAAGCGCCCCGGCGCATGCACCACGAAGGGCACGCGGGCGGCCATCTCGAACCAGTGCATCTTGTACCAGAGGCCGCGCTCGCCGAGCATGTCGCCGTGGTCGCCGGAGAAGACGATGATGGTGTCCTCGGCCAGGCCGCAGTCCTCGAGGGTCTTGAGCAGCTTGCCGATATTGCTGTCGATGTAGCTGCAGGCACCGAAGTAGGCGCGCCGCGCGTCCCTGATCTTGTCCTCGGGCAGCGGCTTGTCCCACAGGTCGATGACCTTGAGCAGGCGCTGGGAGTGGGGGTCCTGCTCGGCCTGGTCGAGGGTATGGCGCGGCAGCGGGATCTCCACGTCCTCGTAGAGGTTCCAGAATTCCTCGGGGATGGTGTAGGGGTCGTGGGGGTGGGTCATCGACACGGTCAGGCAGAACGGCTGTTCGGGGCTCATACGCACATGGTCGTAGAGGTACTGCCGGGCCTTGAACACCACCTCCTCGTCGAAGTCCAGCTGGTTGGTGCGCACGCAGGGGCCGGCCTGCAGCACCGAGGACATGTTGTGGTACCAGCTGGCGCGTACATCCGGCTCGTCCCAGTTCACCGCCCAGCCGTAGTCGGCCGGATAGATGTCGCTGGTCAGGCGCTCCTCGTAGCCGTGCAGCTGGTCCGGGCCGCAGAAGTGCATCTTGCCCGACAGCGCGGTGCGATAGCCCATACGGCGCAGGTAGTGGGCATAGGTCGGCACGTCGCCGGGAAAGTCGGCGGCGTTGTCGTAGGCGCCGATCTTGCTCGGCAGCTGGCCGCTGACCAGGGTGAAGCGCGACGGCGCGCACAACGGGCTGTTGCAGTAGGCGGAATCGAACACCACGCCGGCCTCGGCCAGGCCCAGCAGGTTGGGCATCTTGATCGGCGAGGCCGGGTCATGGATCGGCAGGAGCGGCGCGGCCATCTGGTCGGCCATGATGAAGAGGATGTTCGGACGTTTCATGGCGAGCCTGTATTCCATATGAAGGTTTTATGCGAAATTGCTGGTTCGATCATTGCGCCTCATGGCTAGCGGGTAAACCCGCCGGGAAGACATGACTCGGATAAGCTCTACTTATGTTTAAGCACTTCGAAGGGCTGTCCCTCGATGCCCTGCTGGTGTTCGAGTCCGCCGCGCGCCATCTGAGCTTCACCGCCGCGGCCAGCGAACTGGGCAGCAGCCAGCCGGCGATCAGCCAGCAGATCAAGCGCCTCGAACAGCAGCTGGCGACCCGCCTGTTCGACCGGGTCTATCGCGGCATCGTCCTCACCGAGGCCGGCGAGCTGCTGCTGCGCCATGTGCGCGACGGCCTGCAGAGCCTGGACGACGGCCTGGCGGCGCTCAGCGCCCAGCCGCAGCACGAGGTGCTGCAGGTGGCCACCGACTTCGCCGTCGCCGCCTACTGGCTGATGCCGCGCCTGCACCGCTTCAACCAGCGCCATCCGGAGCTGGACGTCAGCCTGATCACCACCAACCGCGACCTCGGCGTGCTGCCGCCGGAGATCGACGTGGCCATCGCCTTCGGCGACGGCCGCTTCAAGCACGGCGAGGCGCACCTGCTGTTCGCCGAGGAGGCCTTCGCCGTGTGCAGCCCGCAGCTGCTCAAGGAGCGGCAACGGCCGTTGCCGCCAGCGGCCCTGGCCGAGTTGCCGCTGCTGCACCTGCGCCCCGACAGCCGCTCGCGCTGGCTCGACTGGAACGGCCTGTTCCGCGCCCTGGCCATCGCCGAGGCGCCGAACCCCGGCAGCCTGCGCTTCGACAACTACACCCTGCTGATCCAGGCGGCCATCGCCGGCCAGGGGGTGGCCATCGGCTGGCGCCACCTGGTCGACGAGCTGCTCGAGCAGAACCTGCTGTGCCGCGTCTGCCGCGAAACGGCGCGCACCGACTTCGGCTATTACGTGGTGCTGCCCGAGCGCAAGCGCCGCCAGCGTCTGACCGCGCAGTTCGTCGACTGGCTCAAGGCCGAACTGGGGGGCGCGGACGCGTTGCGCTAGGCGCCGTCTGCGCCGGCAGACGAAAGGCGAGCGGCCGGGCCCTGGGCCCCTGCAAGGGCGCCGGCCGACTGCCTATACTGTCGGAGGCGCAACCTGCCGTTGCGCCGTCTCCCCACTCAGCCAGTGAAGCCTCCCGTGAAAATCCGTCATTCGATAGTAAGCCTGCTGCTGATGTGCAGCTGCGTTGTAGTTGCATCGAACAGCCTCGCCGCCAACACGCCCGCCACCCAGGAGCTCGCCGCCGGCAGCGCCCTGCTGGTCGACCTCAAGACCGACCAGGTGCTGTATTCCAGCCATCCCGACCTGGTGTTGCCGATCGCCTCGGTGACCAAGCTGATGACCGCCCTGGTCGTTCTGGACGCCAAGCAGTCGCTGGACCAGGTGCTGCCGATCACCATCCGCGACAATGTCGAGATGCAGGGGGTGTTCTCGCGGGTGCGCATCGGCAGCGAGCTGAGCCGCCGCGACATGCTGCTGCTGGCCCTGATGTCCTCGGAAAACCGCGCGGCCTCCAGCCTGGCGCACCACTACCCGGGCGGCTACGCGGCCTTCATCGCGGCGATGAACGCCAAGGCCAAGGCCCTGGGCATGCACAGCACGCGCTTCGTCGAACCCACCGGCCTGTCCGAACGCAACGTCTCCAGCGCCAACGACCTGGTGCTGCTGCTCAAGGCCAGCCAGCAGTACCCCCTGCTCAGCCAGCTGAGCACCACCTCGGAGAAGACCGTGGCCTTTCGCAAGCCCAGCTACAGCCTGGGCTTTCGCAACACCAACGGCCTGGTGCGCAAGGCCAACTGGAGCGTGCAGCTGAGCAAGACCGGCTACACCGACGAGGCCGGGCACTGCCTGGTGATGCGCACCGTCATGGCCAAGCGCCCGGTGGCCTTCGTGGTGCTGGACGCCTTCGGCAAGTACACCCATATGGCCGACGCCAACCGCCTCAAGCGCTGGCTGGAAACCGGCAAGGTCACCCCGGTGCCGGCGGCGGCCATCAGCTACCGCCAGCAGAAACAGGCCCAGCGCCTGCAAAGGGTGCAGTGACAGGGCCCTGGCCCGCCCTGCGATCTCGGCCACAAACCCGAGACTGGTCTAGACCGGCCCAACCTTAGTTGGGTAGTAGGGCGAATGCCGACTGCGCTTTAGTTGGAGCCCGGCGTTGCAATGGTTTTGCCATCGACGCCGGCTAGTAATGCTCGACTCCAACAACAAAAGAGCGCTCTGCCCATGAAAACGATCTCCACCCTGGCCCTTGGTCTAGGCCTTGCCGTCTGCGCCGGCCAGGCGGCCGCCTGGTCGCAACCCACCCACAAGAACATCGTCAAGGACGCCCTGGCGTTCATGAATTCCGCCTCCGCCAGCGCCGAGATGCGCCGCGCCTACCAGTTCTATGTCGGCGCCGCCGGCAGCGAGGCCCAGGCCGGCGAGATCCTCGGCCAGGCCGCCTACGACGTCGACGACTTCAAGGACACCCGCCTGGGCGGCTGGTGGGTCGGCTACGAGCACGCCCCGGTGGCCGGTGCCGCCGCCTCCATCGTCAACTACACCTCCTACTGGCACTTCATCAACATGGCCCGCCAGGGCGATGCCCATGGCAACGACCACGGCGGCTACGACTACCGCTACCGCAAGGTGGACGGCAGCTGGAGCGGCGACGTCGACTGGTACGCCATGGTCTACCTGTACAACCGTGAGCTGAAGCGCAGCGACTTCGACAGCACCGAGGCGCATTACCGCCAGGGCAGCCGTTCGGACTGGCAGGAGCACTACGGCGACTTCCAGACCGCCGCCTTCCAGCCCATCGACAACCTGGCCAAGTACTGGTTCGACCAGTTCAAGGCCGCGCCCTCGCTGCAGACCATCGGCTACTCGCTGCACGCCACCGGCGACGTGGCCCAGCCGCACCACGCCTGGGTCACCTCGGGCAACGGCCATTCCGGCTGGGAAGGCTGGGTCGACGACCACTACTTCAGCGAGCGCCTGGGCGATGCGGCGGCGGTGGCCAGTCTGGTCGGCCGCTACGACCCGCAGAAGCCGCTGCGCGACCTGCTGACGCAGACCGCCCAGGTCGCCTACCAGCATCCCGAGCCGCTCTACGACACCAGTTACGCCACCCGTCTGCGCGTGGCCAAGGAGCTGATACCCGAGTCCATCGCCCTCACCGTCAACGTGCTGACCAAGGGCGCCAACAGCTTCTACGGCCAGGGTGGTCTCTGAGGTGCGGGTCGACCTGCGCCGCGCGCTGGTGCTGCTGGGGCTGACGGGCATCTGCCTGTCGGCCCTGGCCGGCCAGGACCTGCGCATCGACGGCGAACGCCTGCCCGGCAAGAGCATCGAGTTGCTCGAGCGGGCGCTGACCCGGGTCAAGTTCAATACCGACCCGGCCCAGCTGCGCGCCGGCCTGGTGGAGAACCGCCTGTTGGCCCGTGCGGTGGAGGCGGAGCTGCAGCCCCGCTACCGCGCCGACCTGGAAGCGTTGGTGGAGGTCGAGACGGCCAACCTGATCGAGCAGGTCCATGGTCGCCGCTTCGACCACGACGTGCGACCCTTCCTGCGCCAGCCGCAGCCACTCGGTGCCGAGCGCCTGCGCCAGGTGCTGGCGCCGCCGCAACAGGGCGTGGTGCTCGACAGCCTGCGGCTGAGCCCGGCGCAACAGGACGAGGCCCGAGGGGTGCAGCTGATCGCCTGGCAATTCCCCGGCCAGGCCGAGCGGCGCCTCGACCTGCTGGCGCTGTACCAGGGCGACAACGTCCAGGGCCGGGTCGAGCTGCAGCAGGGCAACCTGGCCTACCTCGCCGAACAGGTGCGCCAGCACGTGCTGCGCGACTACCTCTGGTACCAGCTGGCCGAGCAGGGCTTCGACGCCGCCGAGCGCGAGGGCCTGCGCCTGCTGGTGCGCGACAAGCTGGTGCGCCACCAGTACCTGCACCAGATCGGCCTGCACAGCGACTTCCACCACGAGACCGACGGCCTCAAGCAGCTGGCCCGTGAGGTCGGCGATGCCGACGCCGAGGCCTACTACCGGCGCCACCTGGCGCAGTACCGCAACGTCGCCCGGGTCCAGGCCGCGCATATCCGCCTGGCCGACCAGGCCAGCGCCGACCGGGTCTATGCCGAGCTGCAGGCCGGCCTGGATTTCGACGAGGCGGTGCGCCGCTACTCCCTGGCCGAGGACAAGAGCCGCACGCCGCCAGGCGACCTGGGCCTGATCCGTCCCCAGGACGCGCAGCTGGACTTCCTGCACAAGACCGCCCTGCTGCAGAAGGCCGGCACGGTTTCCCAACCGATGCTGATCGACGGTGCCTTCGAGATCGTCCGGGTGCGCCAGCGCGAGGATCGCCAGCTCCCCCTGAGTGACCCCAGCGTGCGTTACGAGGTCAACCAGGCGGTGGCCAAGGAGCAGCTGGCCAGCCAGCTGCAGGCACGCCTGCAAGCCCTGCTGGCCAAGGCCAAGGTGGAGGGCCTGTGAGGCGTTGGCTGGGGGCGGCCCTGCTCTGCTGCGGCGGTGCCGTCGCCCTGGCCGCCTGGTGGGTGGAGTCCGAGCCGAGCCCTCCAGGCGCGGCGCCGCAGGTCCGCGCGGCCGAGCCCGCACCGCCGCCCTGGCCGGCCGCCCTCCCCGTCGCGCCAGTCGCCGCGCTGGCGGCCGCGCCGCTTGCCCCGCCGGTCGCCGCTGCGCCCGAAGCGCCGCCTGCCGATGCGGCGTCGCCCAGCCTCGCCCCCCTGGAAGCCCAGATGCTGATGCAGCTGATGCTCGAACGCGGCGACCCGCGCAGCCCGGCGCTGGGCGAGCTCGAGCCACGGCCGAGGCCCTCCGCCGCGGTGCTGGCCGACCCGGCGCAGTACCAGGCCTTCGAAGACCGCCACAGCCGCGCGCAGATCCAGGCCTACGCCGGCGGCGTGCAGCAGATCCCGGCGATCCGCGAACGCATCGAACAGGCCGCCCAGTCGGGCGAGCGCAACGCCGCCGAGCTGGACGAGGCCCGCGCCGCCCTGGAGCAGCTGGAGATGCTCAAGGCCAAGCTGCAGCGCGAGGCGCCGGAGCTGCTGCCGGGCACGCCTTAAGCCGGGATGCATGCGCTGGCCTATAACTACAGGGGTCTTCTCTTTATGGCGGATGCAGGGGGGCGGCATGACCCATTCAGCTACGCCCGCACCGGAGTGGCAGGTGCAGTGCTGGTTCAACACCCAGCAGGCGCCGAGCGTGGCCAGCCTGCGCGGCAAGGTGATAGTGCTGGAGGCCTTCCAGATGCTCTGTCCGGGCTGCGTGAGCGAAGGCCTGCCCCAGGCGCAGCGGGTGCGGGCCAGCTTCTCGCCCGAGCAGGTGGCGGTCGTCGGCCTGCACACGGTCTTCGAGCACCACCAGGCCATGACGCCGGTGGCCCTGGAGGCCTTCCTGCACGAGTACCGCATCGGCTTCCCGGTCGCCGTCGACCGGCCGGACCCGCAAGGGGCCATCCCCTGCACCATGCGCGACTATGCAATGCAGGGCACGCCCACCCTGGTGCTGATCGACACGGCGGGGTTCATCCGCCAGCAGTACTTCGGCAAGGTCGGCGACCTGGTCCTGGGGGCGCAGATCGCCCTGCTGATCGCCGAGGCCGCGCCGAGCAGCGGGGCCGGGTAGCGCTATGCTTCTCGCTGGGCTCGCCTCCGGGGCGCCGCTCGGCGCAGGGCTGGCCGGCGCACTGGGCAAGCCGCCATGCCACAGGGAGGGAATCCTATGTTTGTCGTGCTACTGAAGTTTTCCGCGAACCAAGGCCAGGCCGCTCGGCTGATGGACGGCCACAATCAATGGATCAAGAGCGGTTTCGATGAAGGCGTGTTTCTCTTGGTCGGCAGCCTGCAGCCGAGCCTGGGCGGCTCCATCCTGGCCCACAACACGACGCTCGGTGCGTTGCAGGAGCGGGTGAATGCCGATCCATTCGTCCAGGAGCATGTCGTGAGCGCCGAAATTCTGGAGATAGCGCCCAAGAAGGTCGACGCGCGCCTGAGTTTCCTGCTGGATTGAACGGCGGGTGTCTCGGATGGGCGCCGTTGGGCGAGGCTGCCCGTCCAGCGGCTTCTGCAAACGGCGCGAGCCGAATCGCCGGGATGAAAAAGCCGCTGCCTCCCCAGGGGAGCAGCGGCTTTTTTGTGGCTTGGGCTTTAGCAGCGCGCGCCGCGCACCCCTTCGGCCAGTTGGGCGCACAGGCCGAGCACGCCGTCCACGGCCTGCTGGTCGTTCTCGGCGCTGGCAATCTGGTCGATCAGCGCCGAGCCCACCACCACGCCGTCGGCCAGGCGGGCGATGGTCGCCGCGTGTTCCGGGGTGCGGATGCCGAAGCCGATGCTGATCGGCAGGTCGGTGTGGCGGCGCAGGCGCGCCACCGCCTGCTCGACGTGCTCGACGGTGGCCGAGCCGGCGCCGGTGACGCCGGCCACCGAGACGTAGTAGACGAAGCCGGAGCTGCCATCGAGCACCTTGGGCAGGCGCTTGTCGTCGGTGGTCGGGGTGGTCAGGCGGATAAAGTCGAGCCCCGCGGCCTGGGCCGGGTCGCACAGGTCGGCGTTATGTTCCGGCGGCAGGTCGACCACGATCAGGCCGTCCACGCCCGACTCCCTGGCCTCGGCGATGAAGCGCGGCACGCCGTAGTGGTGGATGGGGTTGAAGTAGCCCATCAGCACCAGCGGGGTGGTCTGATCCTGCTGGCGGAATTCGCGGACCATCTGCAGGGTCTTGGCCAGGTTCTGCTTGCCTTCCAGGGCGCGGATATTGGCCAGCTGGATGGCCGGGCCGTCGGCCATGGGGTCGGTGAAGGGCATGCCCAGCTCGATCACGTCGGCACCGGCTTGCGGCAGGCCCTTGAGGATCGCCAGGGAGGCGTCGTAGTGGGGATCGCCGGCGGTGACGAAGGTCACCAGGGCGGCGCGGTTCTGCTCTTTCAGCTCGGCAAAGCGGCTCTGCAGGCGGCTCATGCTTCGTTCTCCAATTCGCCCATGTGGTGCATCACGGTTTGCATGTCCTTGTCGCCGCGGCCGGACAGGTTGACCACCATCAGGTGATCCTTGGGCAGGCTGGGCGCGCGCTTGAACACTTCGGCCAGGGCATGGGAAGACTCCAGGGCCGGGATGATGCCTTCCAGGCGGCAGCACTGGTGGAAGGCGGCCAGGGCTTCTTCATCGGTGATCGAGCAGTATTCGCCGCGGCCGATGTCGTGCAACCAGGCGTGTTCCGGGCCGATGCCGGGGTAGTCCAGGCCGGCGGAGATCGAGTGGGCGTCGATGATCTGGCCGTCGTCGTCCTGCAGCAGGAAGGTGCGGTTGCCGTGCAGCACGCCGGGCTCGCCGCCGTTGAGGCTGGCGGCGTGCTTGCCGGTTTCGATGCCGTGGCCGGCCGCCTCGACGCCGATGATCTTGACGCTGGCGTCATCGAGGAAGGGGTGGAACAGGCCCATGGCGTTGGAGCCGCCGCCGATGCAGGCGACCAGGCTGTCGGGCAGGCGCCCTTCCTTCTCCATCAGCTGCTCGCGGGTTTCCTTGCCGATCACCGCCTGGAAGTCGCGGACCATGGCCGGGTAGGGGTGCGGGCCGGCGACGGTGCCGATCAGGTAGAAGGTGTTGTCGACGTTGGTCACCCAGTCGCGCAGGGCCTCGTTCATCGCATCCTTCAGCGTGCCGGTGCCGGCGGTGACCGGAATCACGGTGGCGCCCAGCAGCTTCATGCGGAACACGTTGGCCTGCTGCCGGTCGATGTCGGTGGTGCCCATGTAGATCACGCATTCCAGGCCGAAGCGCGCCGCCACTGTGGCGGTGGCCACGCCGTGCATGCCGGCGCCGGTCTCGGCGATGATGCGCTGCTTGCCCATGCGCCTGGCCAGGAGGATCTGGCCGATGCAGTTGTTGATCTTGTGCGCGCCGGTGTGGTTGAGCTCCTCGCGCTTGAGATAAATCTTGGCGCCGCCGCAGTGCTCGGTCAGGCGCTCGGCGAAGTACAGCGGGCTCGGGCGGCCGACGTAGTCGCGCTGGAAGTAGGCCAGTTCTTTGGCGAATTCCGGATCCTGCTTGGCCTTCTCGTATTCGGCGGCCAGGTCGTGAATCAGCGGCATCAGGGTTTCGGCGACGTACTGGCCGCCGAACGAGCCGAACAGGCCCTTGGCGTCGGGGCCGCTGCGCAATGAAGTCATGCTGTTCTCCTGTGAAGTCTGGCCCGCAGGCTGTTCGGGCAATGCACAGAGGATACGGCTGTGTGGCCGCCGGCAAAAGCGATAAGATCGCCGTAACTTGTCAGGAAATCTCACAGATGACTCGGGAGCTACCCCCGCTCAATGCCCTGCGCGCCTTCGAGGCGGCGGCGCGCCTGCAGAGCGTCAGTCAGGCGGCGGACGAGCTGCATGTCACCCATGGCGCGGTCAGCCGGCAGATTCGCGCGTTGGAGGAACACCTGGAGCTGGCGTTGTTCGTCAAGGAGGGGCGCGGCCTTAAACTCACGGATGCCGGGCTGCGCCTGCGTGACGCCAGCGGCGAGGCCTTCGCCCGGTTGCGCGGCGTGTGCGCCGAGCTGCAGCAGGGCCAGGCCGAGGCGCCCTTCGTCCTGGCCTGCCCCGGCAGCCTGTTGGCGCGCTGGTTTATCCCGCGCCTGGACCGCCTCAATCGCGAGCTGCCGGAGCTGCGCCTGCAGCTGTCGGCCAGCGAGGGCGAGCTGGACCCGCGGCGTCCCGGCGTCGACGCCACCCTGCTGTTCGCCGAGCCGCCCTGGCCGGCGGACATGCAGGTGTTCGAACTGGCCGCCGAGCGCATCGGCCCGGTGCTCAGCCCGCGCTACGGGCGTTTCGCCGAGTTGCATCGGGCACCGCCGGCGGCGCTGTTGAACGAGCCGTTGCTGCACACCACTTCGCGGCCCCAGGCCTGGCCGAGCTGGGCGGCCAGCTGTGGCCTGGACGAGACCGCGCTGAAGCCGGGCCAGGGCTTCGAGCACCTCTACTACCTGCTGGAGGCGGCGGCAGCCGGCCTCGGCGTGGCCATCGCCCCGCAGCAGCTGGTGGCCGACGACCTGGCCGGCGGGCGCCTGGTGGCGCCCTGGGACTTCGTCGAGACCCCGGCGCGCCTGGCCCTGTGGGTGCCGGCGCGGCAACTGGACAAGCGCGCGCAGCGCCTGGCCGAGTGGCTGCGCAGCGAGCTGCACGGCTGAGCGTTTCCCGGCCCGACCCATCCCGCACTACAAGGGCGGCACTTCTCGTCTAGCGTTTAACTATCGTCCAGAGGAGCAAGCGCCATGTCCAACCATCACACCTACAAGAAAATCGAAATCGTCGGCTCGTCGCCGGTCAGCTCCGACGAGGCGATCAACAACGCCCTGGCCGAATGCGCCAAGTCGATCCGCAACCTCGAGTGGTTCGAGGTGGTGGAAACCCGCGGCCATATCGAGAACGGCAAGGTCGGCCACTACCAGGTGACGCTCAAGGTCGGCTTCCGCATTGCCAATAGCTGAGGACTGCGCCGGCCGACCGTCGGCCTTGGAATCTCGTCATTAAGCCCCACTATGCTACTCGGGTATTGGCGCCGCCCCGGCGTCGATCAGCAGGGGTTTACGACCAGGCGGGCCGATGAGCGTTCTAGCACAGACCAGGATTTCCATTCTCGACCTCGCGCCTATCCGCGACGACGGCGGCCCGGCCCAGGCGCTGGGCAACTCGCTGAAGCTGGCGCAGCACGCCGAGCGCCTCGGCTTCACGCGCTTCTGGGTGGCCGAGCACCACAACATGGACGGCATCGCCAGTTCGGCCACCGCGGTGCTGCTCGGCTACCTGGCCGCCGGCACCCGCAGCATCCGCCTCGGTTCCGGCGGGGTGATGCTGCCCAACCATGCGCCATTGGTGATCGCCGAGCAGTTCGGCACCCTCGCCACCCTCTATCCCGGGCGCATCGACCTGGGCCTGGGGCGCGCCCCGGGGGCCGACCCGTTCACCGCCCGGGCGTTGCGCCGCGAGCGCACCGGCAGCGCCGACGACTTCCCCGCGGATGTCGCCGAGCTGCAGCGCTACCTGGGGCCGCGCAACCCGGAGCAGCGGGTCATCGCCGTGCCCGGCAGCGGCACCCAGGTGCCGCTGTGGCTGCTCGGCTCCAGCCTGTTCAGCGCCCAGCTGGCCGGCGAGAGGGGCCTGCCCTATGCCTTCGCCTCGCATTTCGCTCCGCGCTTGATGCACGAGGCGCTGCGCGTTTATCGCAATCACTTCAAACCCTCGGCGGTGCTCGAGCGGCCCTACGTGATGCTCGGCGTGCCGCTGGTGGCGGCCGACAGCGACGAGCGCGCCGATTATCTGGCGACCTCGGTGTATCAGCGGATTCTCGCCCTGCTGCGCGGCCATAGCCTGGTGCAACGCCCGCCGGTGGCGAGCATGGAGGGGCTGTGGCTGCCTCACGAAAAGCAGGCGGTGGGCGATTTTCTCGGCCTGGCGGTGGTCGGCGGCCCGGCCAAGGTGCGGGCGAAGCTGGAGGTGTTGCTGGAGCAGACCGATGCCGACGAGCTGATCTTCACCGGCGACCTCTACGACTTCGACGATCGCTTGCGCTCCTTCGAGCTGCTGGCCGAACTGCACCGGTGCGGGTGATCCGGGCTAGAACACCCCGCAGCGCAGTACCCGGCCGCGGGCCAGGACATTGCGCTGGTCGTCGTACAGCCAGGCCTGGGCGCTGGTCACCATGGGGCGGGCCTCCAGCAGATAGCGTTGGCCGGCGGCGAAGTCGGCGTAGCGCACGCGAATCTCGCAGGTGCGCTGGATCGGCTCGGCCATGATGTTGATGCCGCCACCACCGGGCACCTCGAACTGGAAGCGGCTGATCAACTCGTGGGCGCCGGGCGTCACCTGGAAGTAGCGGCCGTCGTCGAGGCGTTTGCCGTCCAGTTTGTCGGCCATCAGCAGGTCGCTGGGCGGGGTGTACAGCTCGACCCAGGCCAGTCCCGGGTCGTGGGCCGGCAACGGCGAGGCGCAGGCACCGAGGAGGGACAGGCTGGCGATCAGGGCGAGACGACGCATGAGGGTCTCCGCAATCGAATGGTGGGATGCAGCCTACGCCGATCCCGGGGTGGAGGCAGTCGCCGCGATGCGCTAGCGTGGACGCCATGACCCAAGGCTGCACTCCCTACTCTATCGACTCCCCGGCCTGGCGCTGGGTTCCGCTGCTGGCGGCCCTGCTGTTGGGGGGGTGCAGCACCCTGGACTACTACGGCCAGCTGGCCGCCGGCCAGTTCGAGCTGCTGCGGGCGCGCCAGCCCGTCGAGGACCTGCTGGCCGATCCCGCCACCGCCGCGCCGCTGCGTCAGCGCCTGGCCCTGGCGCTGCAGGCGCGGTCTTTCGCCAGCGCCGAGCTGGCCCTGCCGGACAACCGCAGCTATCGCCTGTACGCCGATCTGGGGCGACCCTATGTGCTGTGGAACCTGTTCGCCACCGCCGAGTTCTCGGTGGAACCCGAGACCCATTGCTTCCCCATCGCCGGTTGCGTGGCCTACCGCGGCTACTACCGCCAGGGCCGTGCCCGCGGCGCGGCGGCGCTGTTGCAGCAGCAGGGGCTGGATACCTACATCGGCGGCGTCGAGGCCTACTCGACCCTGGGCTGGTTCGACGACCCGCTGCTCAACACCATGCTGGCCTGGAGCGACGAGCGTCTGGTGGCGGTGATCTTCCACGAGCTGGCCCACCAGCAACTGTATGTGGCCGGCGACACGGCCTTCAACGAGTCCTTCGCCACCTTCGTCGAGCGCGAGGGGCTGCGCCGTTGGCGCGCGGCCCGCGGGCTGCCCGAGGCCGAGGCGGCGCCGCTGCGCCAGCGCGAGCAGTTCAGCGCCCTGGTACTGGCCAGCCGCGAGCGCCTGCGCGCCTTGTATGCCCGCGACCTGCCGGCGCCGGCCATGCGCGCCGCCAAGCAGGCCGAGTTCGCCCGCCTGCGCCGCGACTACCGGGCGCTGCGCGATCGCCAGTGGGGCGGCGCCGGCCGCTACGATGCCTGGATCGAGGCGCCGCTGAACAACGCCAAGCTGCTGCCGTTCGGCCTGTACGACAGCTGGGTGCCGGCCTTCGCTGCGCTGTACGCCGAGGTGGGCGGCGACTGGCCGGCCTTCTACCGCCGCGCCGCCGCCCTCGGTCGCCTGCCGGCGCCGCAACGAGGCGCGGCGCTGCAGGCCTTGCAGGGCGCCGGCCAGAACTTGCACGCCACGCCATGGGTCCAACCCTAGGAGTCTCGCGACCAGAGGCGATGGACCATGAACAGATGGATGCTGGTACCTGTGATCGGCCTGCTCGGCGCCGCCGCGCTGGCGCAGCCCAAGCCCTGCGAGGAGTTGAAGCGGGAGATCGAGGTGAAGATCCAGGCCGCCGGGGTGATCAGCTACACCCTGGAGATCGTGGCGAACGACGAGGTGCACGACCCGAGCATGGTGGTCGGCAGCTGCGACAACGGCACCAAGAAGATCATCTACCAGAAGAACGGTTGAGCCCGGTTCTTCCTGACGCACCGGGCATTGCGGCGCCGACCCCGTCCTAGGCGGCGAAGGCCCGGCGCAAGTCGCCCAGGGTGGCGAAGTGGTAGGTCGGCGCCTCGGCCTGCAGTTCCTCGGCGCTGCCGAAGCCATAGCCCACCGCTGCCGCATCCAGGCCGTTGCGCCGGGCGCCGATCAGGTCGTGCTTGCGGTCGCCGATCATCAGCGTGTCCCGCGCCGCCAGGCCTTCCTCCGCCAGCAGATGGCCGATCAGCTCGGCCTTGTCGGTGCGGGTGCCGTCCAGCTCGCTGCCGTGGATCGCCTGGAAGTGCCGGGCGAGGGCGAAGTGCGCGGCGATCCGCTCGGCGAACAGGGTCGGCTTGCTGGTGGCGATATACAGCCGGCGGCCCTGGCCATTGAGGGCCTCAAGCAGCGCCGCGATGCCGTCGAACACCCGGTTCTCGTACAGCCCGACCGCGGCGAAGCGTTCGCGGTAGTGGCCGACCGCCTGCCAGGCCGTGGCCTCATCCAGGTCATAGCTGTGCATAAAGCACTGCAGCAAGGGCGGGCCGATGAAGTGCTCCAGGCTGGCCAGGTCCGGTGCCTCGATGCCCAGGCGGACCAGGGCGTGCTGCACCGAACGGGTGATGCCCTCGCGCGGGTCGGTGAGGGTGCCGTCGAGGTCGAACAGGAGGTTCTGGTAGTGCATGGACAACCTGGTGCGGGTCGGGATCAGTTGGAGGAGAAGCCTTCCATCAGGTGCTGGTCCTTCAGGCGCACGTAGTTGTCGGCGCTGTAGCGGAAGTAGCTGCGTTCCTCCTCGGTCAGCGCGCGGGCCTGCCGGGCCGGGCTGCCGACATACAGATAGCCGCTCTGCAGGCGCTTGCCCGGCGGCACCAGGCTGCCGGCGCCGAGTACCACCTCGTCCTCGATCACCACGCCGTCCATGACGATGCTGCCCATGCCGACCAGCACCCGGTTGCCGATGCTGCAGCCGTGCAGGATGACCTTGTGGCCGACGGTCACGTCGTCGCCGATGTTCAGCGGGTAGCCGCCGGGGTTGAAGGGGCCGGCGTGGGTGATGTGCAGCACGCTGCCGTCCTGCACGCTGGAGCGCTCGCCGATGCGGATGCTGTGCATGTCGCCGCGGATCACCGCCAGCGGCCAGACCGAGCTGTCGTCGCCGATCTCCACGTCGCCGAGGACCACGGCGGAGGCGTCGACGAACACCCGCTCGCCGAGTTGCGGGGTGAACTGCTGATAACTGCGAATCGCCACGATAGAAACCTCTTAGGCTGCGGTGAGCGGTGATTGTAATTAAGATAGCCGGCAAATCCGCTGAAACCCGTCTTTGCAGGCTATTTGCCAGCGCCGGGCCAGCATGAAACTCCCTTGGTTACAGGTGCCTCAGTCGTGACTGCGAACAACCCCCTGCTGCAAGACTTCGACCTGCCACCCTATTCCGCCATCCGCCCGGAGCATGTCGAGCCGGCCATCGACGCCATCCTCGCCGACAGCCGCGCGGCCATCGCTGAACTCCTCAGGCAACAGTCTGGCACACCGAGCTGGGACGGCCTGGTGCTGGCCCTCGACGAGCTGCACGCGCGCCTGGGCCGTGCCTGGGGGCCGGTCAGCCACCTCAACGCGGTGTGCAACAGCGCCGAGCTGCGCCAGGCCTACGAGGCCTGCCTGCCCAAGCTGTCCGAGTACTGGACCGAGCTGGGCCACAACCGCGCGCTGTACCAGGCCTACCAGGCCCTGGCCGACAGCCCCGCGGCCGCCGGCTTCGAGGTGGCGCAGAAGACCATCCTCGAGCACGCCCTGCGCGACTTCCACCTGTCCGGCATCGACCTGGCCGAGGCCGACAAGCAGCGCTTTGGCGCCATCCAGAGCAAGCTCGCCGAGCTCGGCAGCCGCTTCTCCAACCAGCTGCTGGATGCCACCCAGGCCTGGACCAAGCACGTCACCGAGGAGGGCCAGCTGGCCGGCCTGACCGAGTCGGCCAAGGCGCAGATGCAGCAGGCCGCCGAGGCCAAGGGCCTGGGCGGCTGGCTGATCAGCCTGGAGTTCCCCAGCTACTACGCGGTGATGACCTACGCCGACGACCGCGCGCTGCGCGAGGAGGTCTACGCCGCCTACTGCACCCGCGCCTCCGACCAGGGGCCGAACGCCGGCCAGCACGACAACGGCCCGGTGATGCAGGAAATCCTCGACCTGCGCCAGGAGCTGGCCAGGCTGCTGGGGTATGCCAACTACGCCGAGCTGAGCCTGGCGACCAAGATGGCCGAGTCCGGCGAGCAGGTGCTGAGCTTCCTGCGCGACCTGGCGGTGCGCAGCAAGCCCTTCGCCGCCCAGGACCTGGACGAGCTGCGCGCCTTCGCTGCCGAGCAGGGCTGCGCGGACCTGCAGAGCTGGGACGTCGGCTACTACGCCGAGAAGCTGCGCGAGCAGCGCTACAGCATCTCCCAGGAGATCCTGCGGCCCTACTTCCCCATCGACAAGGTGCTGAGCGGCCTGTTCGCCATAGTCGAGCAGCTCTACGGCATCCAGATCGAGGAACTCTCCGGCTTCGACACCTGGCATCCGGACGTGCGCCTGTTCGAGATCAAGGAGAACGGCCAGCACGTCGGGCGCTTCTTCTTCGACCTCTACGCCCGCGCCCACAAGCGCGGCGGCGCCTGGATGGACGGCGCCCGCGACAAGCGCCGCAGCGCCAGCGGTGAGCTGATCAGCCCGGTGGCCAACCTGGTGTGCAACTTCACCCCGGCAGTCAACGGCAAGCCGGCGCTGCTGACCCACGACGAGGTCACCACCCTGTTCCACGAGTTCGGCCACGGCCTGCACCACCTGCTGACCCGCATCGAGCAGGCCGGCGCCTCGGGCATCAACGGCGTGGCCTGGGACGCCGTCGAGTTGCCCAGTCAGTTCATGGAGAACTGGTGTTGGGAGCCCCAGGGCCTGGCGCTGATCTCCGGCCATTTCGAGAGCGGCGAGCCGCTGCCCCAGGACCTGCTGGACAAGATGCTGGCGGCGAAGAACTTCCAGTCCGGGCTGATGATGGTGCGCCAGCTGGAGTTCTCCCTGTTCGACTTCGAGCTGCACGCCCACCATGGCGACGGCCGCAGCGTGCTGCAGGTGCTCGAGGGCGTGCGCGACGAGGTCTCGGTGCTGCGTCCGCCGGCCTACAACCGTTTCGCCAACGGTTTCGCGCACATCTTCGCCGGCGGTTACGCGGCCGGCTACTACAGTTACAAGTGGGCCGAGGTGCTGTCCGCCGACGCCTTCTCCCGCTTCGAGGAGGAGGGTGTGCTCAATGGCGACACCGGCCGTGCCTTCCGCGAGGCGATCCTCGCCCGCGGCGGTTCCCAGGAGCCGATGGTGCTGTTCGTCGATTTCCGCGGCCGCGAGCCGCGTATCGACGCCCTGCTCCGTCACCTCGGCCTGAGTCAGGAGGCCGCTTGAGCGGATCGCCTATGAGCCATGCCAAGAAACGCTTTATCGCCGGTGCCGTGTGCCCGGCCTGCAGCGAGATGGACAGCATCAAGATGTGGGACGAGGACGGCGTGCCGCACCGCGAGTGCGTGCGCTGCGGCTATGCCGACACCCTGGATGCGCGCGGCAATTCGGTGGTCAAGGAACTGCCGACCCGGGTCAATGTCGGCGCCCTCAAGCCCAAGGCCGCCGACCCCAAGGTCAAGGCGGTGCAGTTCTTCCCCAATCCCAAGTTGCACAAGCCCGGCGAGTAAGGCGTAGGCCGAGGAGGGAGCATGTGGCACCTGGTATGCGGCGATGCGGCGGTGCCAGGTGTCACCCTGGTCCTCGGCCAGGCCCGGGCCGACGATGCGCTGCGGGTGTTGCGCGACGACCTGGCGGTGGGACCTCTGGCGGATATCGAGCAGCCCCCCTGCGCCGCCCGCGTGGCCTACTGGCAGGCGCTCTGGCCCCAGGCCATGCTGGTGCCGGATTTTCACGGCGGCCTGAATGACGATGCCCGCTGGCTCGCCGCCCTGGCGCAGCAGGAGCGTCCGGTCACGGTCTGGCACGGCGACAGCGCTTGCGAGCAGCTGCTGCTGGCGCGGGTTGCCGCGGCGCTGGAGGGCACGGGCCTGGGCTTGTGGGAGGTGTCCTGCGGCACGGGCGACAGCGGCGTGGCCAGTCGCCGCTCGGTGACCATGGTCGAACCCGCAGACCTGCCCGCGCTCTATCGACCGCAACCGATCGAGCCGCAACGGCGGCGGCAGCTGGCCGCTCAGTGGCGGGCGACGCTGGCGGAAAGCGCGCCGATCCGCCGCTGGCGCGACGGCGCCTTCCAGGGCGAGGACCACGACGCCATCGACGCCAGTCTGGTGCAATGGTGCTCGGTCCAGTGGCAGCCGTTGCTGCGCGTGCTGGCCGAGGTCATGGCCCGTTGCGACGGTTTCTTCCCCACCGACATGTTCCTGTTCTGGCGCGTGCGCGAGCTGGCCGCGAGCGGCCTGCTCGAGCTGGCCGGCGGGACCCATGTCAGCGATACCGGCGAGCTGCGGGTCAGGCGCCGCCATGGCGCCTGACCCGGGACGCCGGCGACGGCTGGCCGAGGCGTGGCCGGACAGTGAACAGCAGGAGGTTGTGCATGCAGGGACCCGATCCGCGTAATCCCTTCCCCATGGCCGGGTTTCCCCAGGTCTGCTTCATCAAGAATGTGGTGAGCAACCCGCAGATCGAGATCGGCGACTACAGCTACTACGACGACCCGGACGGTGCCGAGAACTTCGAGCGCAACGTGCTCTACCTCTTCCCCTTCATCGGCGATCGTCTGGTGATCGGCAAGTTCTGCGCCCTGGCCCGCGGGGTCAAGTTCATCATGAATGGCGCCAACCACAAGCTCTCCGGCTTCTCCACCTACCCCTTCCAGATCTTCGGCGGTGGCTGGGAGCGCCACGCGCCGGCGGCGGACGAATTCCCCTACAAGGGCGACACGCGGATCGGCCACGACGTGTGGATCGGCTACGACAGCCTGATCATGCCGGGTGTGCAGATCGGCCACGGCGCCATCGTCTCCTCGCGCTCGGTGGTCACCCGCGACGTGCCGCCCTACTGCATAGTCGGCGGCAACCCGGCCGCGCCGCTGAAGCGGCGTTTCGCCGACGAGGTGGTCGCGCGCCTGCTGCAGGTCGCCTGGTGGGACTGGCCGGTGGAAAAGATCGGTCGTCACCTCGCCGCCATCATGGCCGCCGACATCGACGCGCTGGAGCGCTGCGCCGCAGAGGATTGAGAGCGCCATCCGGCGGAAGGCGTACAGTGGCGGGAAAAGCTGCATATACTGTATATAAATACAGTTAATGGAGCCCCGCCATGCCTGCATCCCTCCCGCCCCGCGGTCGCGGCACCGCCAGCAATCCGCACAACCGCTTCGCGCCGGCCCGCGCGGTGGCCGAGGACGACGGCTGGTTCCAGGAGGTGCCGCCCAGCCGCGCCACCGAGGTGCGCGCGGAAACCGCCAAGAGCATCATCACCCGCAACCAGTCGCCGGACCTGCCGTTCGACCGCTCGCTCAACCCCTACCGTGGCTGCGAGCACGGCTGCATCTACTGCTACGCGCGGCCCAGTCACGCCTATTGGGATCTGTCGCCGGGCCTCGACTTCGAGACCCGGCTGATCGCCAAGACCAACGCGCCGGCGTTGCTCGAGCAGCAGCTGAGCCGGCCCGGCTATGTCTGCGCGCCGATCAACCTGGGCTCCAACACCGACCCCTACCAGCCGATCGAACGCCAGCAGCGGCTGACCCGGCGCACCCTGCAGGTACTGCTGGACTACCGCCACCCCGTGACCATCGTCACCAAGGGCGCGCTGATCCTGCGCGACCTCGACCTGCTCGCGGAGTTGGCGCGCCAGCGCCTGGTGGCGGTGATGATCAGCCTGACCACCCTGGACGACGAACTCAAACGCATCATGGAGCCGCGTGCGGCGGCCCCGGCGGCGCGCCTGCGGGCGATCCGCGTACTGCGCGATCACGGCATTCCGGTGGGGGTGCTCTGCTCGCCGATGATTCCGATGATCAACGACATGGAACTCGAGCGTCTGCTCGAGGCTGCCGGGGACGCTGGGGCGCAGAGCGCCGCCTATATGTTCCTGCGCTTGCCGCGGGAGGTTGCGCCGCTGTTCGAGGAGTGGCTGCTGGCACATTATCCGCAGCGTGCCGAGCACGTCCTCAGCCTGGTGCGCCAGAGCCGCGGCGGGGCCCTGTACGACAGCCGCTTCGTTACGCGCTTTCGTGGCGAGGGGGCCTTCGCCGAATTACTGGCGCGGCGCTTCGCCGTGGCCAGCAAGCGCCTCGGCCTGCAGCGCCGGGAAGGTTTCGAGCTGGATTGCTCGCGCTTCTGCCCGCCGGGCGGTCAGCTGGCATTGCTGTAAATTGTGACTCGTCGAGGCTGGCGACTGTCCGCATGGCAGACTGAATAGTTGTCACCTTCGCCACCGCGCGACCGTTTCCGCAGGAGGTAGCTGCAATGCCCTACAAGCACAACGCCATTCCCTTGAAAGCACGTACCGCGCCGGAGAGCGCCGACGAGGCGCTGAATGCCATAGTCGGCGGTTTCAAGCGCTTCCGCCACGAGGTCTTTCCGCAGCAGCAGGAGCTGTTCAAGGCACTGGCCACCGCGCAGAACCCGCGTGCCATGTTCATCACCTGCGCCGACTCGCGCATCGTTCCCGAGCTGATCACCCAGAGCGCCCCGGGCGACCTGTTCGTCAGCCGCAACGTCGGCAACGTGGTGCCGCCCTACGGCCAGCTCCTGGGCGGGGTTTCCACCGCCATCGAGTACGCCGTGCTGGCGCTGGGCGTGCAGCACATCATCGTCTGCGGCCACTCCGACTGTGGCGCGATGAAGGCGGTGCTGGCGCCCGAGAGTCTGGAGCGCATGCCGACGGTCAAGGCCTGGTTGCGCCACAGTGAGGTGGCGTTGCGGGTGGTCGAGGAGAACTGCGGCTGCGATGGCCATGAGACCCTCGGCATCCTCACCGAGGAGAACGTGGTGGCCCAGCTCAACCACCTGTCCACCCACCCCTCGGTGGCGGCCAAGCTGGCCAGCGGTCAGCTGTTCATTCACGGCTGGGTCTATGACATCGAGACCTGCGCGATCCGCGCCTACGATGCCGAGCAGGGCGAGTTCCGCCCGATCGACGATGGACCCCTGCCGATGGCCACGCCGCGCGCCCGTTACCCCCAGGGCTGAACTGCGGCGGCGTGCTTGGCGGAGGTCAGCTGGCGGCGCGGGAGGGGTCCAGCACCAGCTCGACGCCCAGTTGCCCGGACAGGCAGGGCCAGCGCTGCCAGGCCGCCTCGGTCTGCGGGTCGCTCAGGCGCTCGCGGTAGGCGCGCACCGAGGTCTGGCTGAAACTGTCCGCGTCGAGCATGCCCTCCACGGCATGGTGCACGGCTTCGTCCAGCTGGTTGGCGAAGGGCTCGCCGATCAGCTGGTGGGCGATCAGGTTGGCCACCGTGGTATCCAGCGGAATCAGCGGCCGGCCCAGGTGGGCGCTATAGCGGTCGTTGACCTCCTCGACCAGGCGATGGGCCAGGTAGGCCTCGTCCAGCAGGCCGTCGAGGCCCTCGTGCCCCTGCATCAGCGCCGGCGGCTGCAGGAAGAACTCTTCGGCGACCTTCAGCACCGGCTTGATCCGCTCCTCGATACCGGCTTCGCGGGCCACCTGTTGGGCGGCGTCCAGCACGTCCGGCACCTGCTCGATATAGGCCGCCACGAAGCGCGTGAGAACGCCCAGGGCATCCTGGCTCGGCAGGCGAATGGAGGGGTGCAGACGGTCGAGTTGGGCTTGCAGCTGACGTGCCAGCTGGCCGCTGGCGGCTTCGTGCTGGTGGGCGCGTTGTATCAGGTCGCGCAAGGCGGCTGTGTTCATGACTGCTCCTGATGTGAGGACATGGACGTGAACCTTAGCTGGCCGGAAGCGGCAGCTCAGATGCAATTGTCATAATTTTTTAATCCTTATGCGAGCGAGCTATATCCGCTCGGGGCCGATTGCGCCCGGCCATTGGCCGCCCGTGGCGTTTAGCACGAGGCTTCGGACATTTTCCTCGGCGCGTTGCGAGCTAGAAGTCGCCGTCTATACTCGAACCCGAAAGGCTGTATCTGATGGAACCGGACGGGCTTCGGCACGGAGAGGTTTCGACAGTGGTCGCCAGCAGTTATGGCAGTCGATCCCTTTGCCGCAGGCTTTGCCGGCGGGATAACAAGAACCATAAGGGGAACCCGCAATGATGCGACATCCACGAGTCTGGATGGGCCTCCTGCTGTGGTTGGCGATGGGCTCGGCGCAGGCCGAGTGGGGCGTGAACATAGCGCCCGGTGCCACCGAGGTCAGCCGCTCAGTCTTCGATCTGCACATGACCATCTTCTGGATCTGCGTCGTCATCGGCGTGCTGGTGTTCGGCGCCATGTTCTGGTCGATGCTGGTGCACCGCCGTGCCGCGGGACAGAAGCCCGCGCACTTCCACGAGAGCACCACGGTGGAGATTCTCTGGACCGTGGTACCGCTGGTGATCCTGGTGCTGATGGCCATTCCGGCGACCAAGACCCTGATCGATATCTACGACAGCAGCGAGTCCGAGCTGGATGTCCAGGTCACCGGCTACCAGTGGAAATGGCACTACAAGTACCTGGGCCAGGACGTGGAGTTCTTCAGCAACCTGACCACGCCGGCCGAGCAGATCAACAACCAGGCCGCGAAGGGCCCGCACTACCTGCTGGAGGTCGACGAGCCGCTGGTGGTGCCGGTCGGCAGCAAGGTGCGCTTCCTCATCACCTCGGCCGACGTCATCCACTCCTGGTGGGTGCCGGCGCTGGCGGTGAAGAAGGACGCCATCCCCGGCTTCGTCAACGAGTCCTGGACGCGCATCGACGAGCCCGGCATCTATCGCGGCCAGTGCACCGAGTTGTGCGGCAAGGATCACGGCTTCATGCCGGTGGTGGTCGAGGCCAAGTCCAAGGAGGACTTCGCCGCCTGGCTGGCCGAGCGCCAGCAGGCCGCCGCCGCGGAGAAGGAGCTGACCAGCAAGCAGTGGACCCTCGAGGAGCTGATGGCCCGCGGCGAGAAGGCCTACGCCACCAGTTGCGCGGCCTGTCACCAGGCCAGCGGCGAGGGTCTGCCGCCGATGTTCCCGGCCCTCAAGGGCTCGGCCATCGCCACCGGCCCCGCCGACGGCCATATCGGCATAGTGGTCAACGGCAAGCCGGGCACCGCCATGGCCGCCTTCGGCAAGCAACTGTCGGAAGTCGATCTCGCCGCCATCATCACCTACGAGCGCAATGCCTGGGGCAACAAGGTCGGTGACATGGTCACCCCGCAGGACATCGTCGCGTTCAAGCAGGCTCAGGAGTAAGGACATGAGTGCAGTGATCGACCAGGGTCATGCCGCGCATGACCACCACCACGGCCCGGCCAAGGGCCTGATGCGCTGGGTGCTGACCACCAACCACAAGGACATCGGCACCATGTACCTGTGGTTCAGCTTCGCCATGTTCCTGCTGGGCGGGTCCATGGCCATGGTGATCCGCGCCGAGCTGTTCCAGCCGGGCCTGCAGATCGTGCAGCCGGAGTTCTTCAACCAGATGACCACCATGCACGGCCTGATCATGGTCTTCGGCGCGGTGATGCCGGCCTTCGTCGGCCTGGCCAACTGGATGATCCCGCTGATGATCGGCGCGCCGGACATGGCCCTGCCGCGGATGAACAACTTCAGCTTCTGGCTGCTGCCGGCGGCCTTCGGCCTGCTGGTCAGCACCCTGTTCAGCGCCGGCGGCGGGCCCAACTTCGGCTGGACCTTCTACGCGCCGCTGTCCACCACCTATGCACCGGAGAGCGTCACCTACTTCATCTTCGCCATCCACCTGATGGGCATCAGCTCGATCATGGGGGCGATCAACGTGGTCGCCACCATCCTCAACCTGCGCGCCCCCGGCATGACCCTGATGAAGATGCCGCTGTTCGTCTGGACCTGGCTGATCACCGCCTTCCTGCTGATCGCGGTGATGCCGGTGCTGGCCGGCTGCGTGACCATGATGCTGATGGACGTGCACTTCGGCACCAGTTTCTTCAGCGCCGCCGGCGGCGGCGACCCGGTGCTGTTCCAGCATGTGTTCTGGTTCTTCGGCCATCCGGAGGTGTACATCATGATCCTGCCGGCCTTCGGCGCGGTCAGCTCGATCATCCCGGCCTTCGCCCGCAAGCCGCTGTTCGGTTACACCTCGATGGTCTACGCCACGGCGTCCATCGCCTTCCTCTCGTTCATCGTCTGGGCCCACCACATGTTCACCGTGGGCATCCCGCTGACCGGCGAGCTGTTCTTCATGTACGCCACCATGCTGATCGCCGTGCCCACGGGGGTGAAGGTGTTCAACTGGGCCAGCACCATGTGGCAGGGCGCGATGACCTTCGAGACGCCGATGCTGTTCTCGGTGGCCTTCGTCATCCTCTTCACCATCGGCGGCTTCTCCGGACTGATGCTGGCCATCGCCCCGGCGGACTTCCAGTACCACGACACCTACTTCGTGGTGGCGCACTTCCACTACGTGCTGGTGCCCGGGGCGATCTTCGGCATCTTCGCCTCGGTCTACTACTGGTTGCCCAAGTGGACCGGGCGCCTGTACGACGAGACCCTCGGCAAGCTGCACTTCTGGATGAGCTTCATCGGCATGAACCTGGCGTTCTTCCCCATGCACTTCGTCGGCCTGGCCGGCATGCCGCGGCGCATTCCCGACTACAACATGATGTTCGCCAACTTCAACATGGTCTCCTCGATCGGCGCCTTCATGTTCGGCGCGACCCAGTTGCTGTTCCTGTTCATCGTCATCAAGTGCATCAGAAGCGGCGCACCGGCGGCGGCCAAGCCCTGGGATGGCGCCGAGGGGCTGGAGTGGAGCGTGCCGTCGCCGGCGCCCTATCACACCTTCCAGACCCCGCCGGACGTGAAGTAGGAGCAGGCGCATGAGCGAAGCCATGGGAACCCGTCGCCTGGTCCAGCGCCTGCTGCTGGTGGTGCTGGCCATGTTCGGCTTCGGCTTCGCCCTGGTGCCGATCTACGACGTCATGTGCCAGGCCTTCGGCATCAACGGCAAGACCGCCGGCGCCTACCAGGGCGCCCAGGTGGTGGACGAGCGGCGCCAGGTGCGCCTGCAGTTCCTTGCCACCAACGCCGCCGGCATGTCCTGGGAGTTCCGCCCGCTGGCCGATGAGATCACGGTGCACCCAGGAGCGAGCAACGAGATGCGCTTCGTCGCCCACAACCCCACCGACCGGCCCATGACCGCCCAGGCCGTACCCAGTGTGGCGCCGTCCAAGGCGGCGGCCTATTTCCACAAGACCGAGTGCTTCTGCTTCACCCAGCAGGTGCTGCAGCCCGGCGAGCGCATCGAGATGCCGGTGCGTTTCATCGTCGATCGGGACCTGCCCGAGGACGTCAAGCACCTGACTTTGGCCTACACCCTGTTCGATATCACTGCGCGTAAATCGCCTGTCGCCCAGGCGACCCTTGTCCGGGCGACTCCATAAGGAGCACAACAATGTCGAGTCACGAGCAGTACTACGTTCCGGCCCAGAGCAAGTGGCCGATCATCGCCACCCTCGGCCTGCTGATCACCGTCTATGGTGTCGGCACCTGGTTCAACGACCTCAAGGCCGAGCGAGCGGACTCCAACGGCCCGCTGATCTTCTTCATCGGCAGTCTGTTCCTGGCCTATATGCTGTTCGGCTGGTTCGGCAACGTGATCAAGGAGAGCCGCGCCGGCCTTTACAGCGCGCAGATGGACCGCTCCTTCCGCTGGGGCATGAGCTGGTTCATCTTCTCCGAGGTGATGTTCTTCGCCGCCTTCTTCGGCGTGCTGTTCTATGTGCGCACCTTCGCCGGGCCCTGGCTAGGCGGCGAGGGCGACAAGGGCATCGCCAACATGCTGTGGCCGGGTTTCGAGTACAGCTGGCCGCTGCTCAACAATCCGGACCCCAAGCTCTATCCCGCGCCCAGCGACATCATCAGCCCCTGGCAGCTGCCGCTGCTCAACACCGTGCTGCTGGTCACCTCCAGCTTCACCCTGACCTTCGCCCACCACGCCCTGCGTAAGAACCAGCGCAAGCCGCTGAAGCTGTGGCTGGCGCTGACCATCCTGCTCGGCGCGGCCTTTCTGGTGTTCCAGGCCGAGGAGTACATCCATGCCTACACCGAGCTGGGTCTGACCCTGGGCTCGGGCATCTACGGCGCGACCTTCTTCATGCTCACCGGCTTCCACGGTGCCCATGTGACCCTGGGGGCCCTGATGCTGACGATCATGCTGGTGCGCATCCTGCGCGGGCATTTCAGCCCCGACCAGCACTTCGGCTTCGAGGCGGCCGCCTGGTACTGGCACTTCGTCGACGTGGTGTGGATCGGCCTGTTCACCTTCGTCTATGTGCTGTGAACCGGCTACCAGGAGACCTGGGAGCCCAACTGGCCGCTGTAGAAGCCCCAGGCGATCAGGCCGATTGTCAGCGCGGTGAGCGTCACCCGTACGGTCAGGGCGTTGACCAGGCGCGAACTGCGCCCCTCGTCCTTGACCAGGAAGAACAGGCCGCTGAACAGGCTGACCAGGGTGGCCAGCAGCAGGATGACGATCGCGACCTTGAGCATAGGGAACTCCGGGGAAGGGCAATGCGCGGTAGAGGCAGTATACCCAGCTTGATCGGTACATTTGCGGGGCGGCCATGAGCGCCTTTCGCCCCGGCCTGCTGCCCAGCCTGCTGGTCCTGGCACTGTTACCGTCGCTGCTGGGATTGGGCTTTTGGCAGCTGACGCGAGCCGAGCAGAAGCGCGAGCTGCTGGCCGTGCATCAGGCTCGCCGGCTCGCCGTACCCATCGAGGTAAACCAGTTGGAGCGCCGGGCAGACTGGGCCTATACCCGGGTCCGCCTGAACGGACGCTTCGATGCGCAGCACATCCTGCTGCTGGATAACCGCACCCGCGACGGCCGGGCCGGGGTGGAGGTGCTGCAACCCTTCTACGACCAGCCCAGCGGCCTGTGGCTGCTGCTCAACCGCGGCTGGCTGCCCTGGCCGGACCGCCGCGTCGCACCCGCTTTCAGCACCCCCGAAGACAGGCTGAGCCTGACTGCCTGGGCCTATGTGCCGCCGGGCGAGCCTTTCCAGCTTGGTCGTGGGCAGGGGCCGTCG
Source organism: Pseudomonas benzenivorans (assembly GCF_033547155.1). Lineage (GTDB taxonomy): Bacteria > Pseudomonadota > Gammaproteobacteria > Pseudomonadales > Pseudomonadaceae > Aquipseudomonas > Aquipseudomonas benzenivorans_B. Next base: position 4,418,843 of record NZ_CP137892.1, on the reverse strand, counting down.
GGCTGGCCGCAGCTGATCACCCAGGTCGAGCCCGAGGCCCTGTGGCAACGCCTGGGACGCGCCGGCCTGCGCTATGAGCTGCGCCTGGAGCCAGGCCCGGCGGCCTTTCAGGCCGACTGGCCGGTGGTCGCCATGAGCCCGGACAAGCACCTGGGCTATGCCGTGCAATGGTTCGCCCTGGCGGCGGCCCTGCTCGGCCTGTTCATCTATTTCGGTCTGCATAACGCGCGGGAGACTCGCCATGAACCCAGCCATCGCCCTGCCTGACGCCAAGACTGGCCGCCGCTGGCGCGGCCGCCTGCAGCTGCTGCTGATCCTCGCCGTGGTGATAGGCCCGATGATCCTGGCCAGCGCCATGTACCAGTGGCGTTTCTGGGTGCCGGAGACGCGCAGCTACCACGGCGAGCTGATCGGCACCGGCCTGACCCGCGCCGGCCTGGGGGTGACGGCCGAGGAGGGGCGCTGGCAGCTGCTGGTGACCACCCCCGACGCCTGCGGGCAGGACTGCCAGCAACTGGTGTTCCTCGCCCGGCAGATCCATATCGGCCTCAATCGCGACGCCACGCGGGCCGCTCATGGGCTGGCCAGTGGCGAGGGACTGGACGCGGAGCTGGACGCCAGGCTGCGCCGCGAGTATCCGCAGCTGGATCGCTACCGCGTGCAGCTGCCGGTCTATCGGCAGGCCACCGGCGGCAGAGCAGGCGCCCAGCTGTGGATAGTCGACCCCCACGGCAACCTGGTGCTGCGTTACGACAGCCGCAGCAAGGGCAAAGCCATCCTCGACGACCTACGCTATCTGCTGAAGATCTCGCAAATCGGCTAAGGATTCGCCATGCGCAAACCCGGATACCCCCTGGCCCTGTTCGCCACCCTGCTGGCCCTGCTGGTGGTCATGCTCGGGGCCTATACCCGGCTCAGCCACGCCGGCCTCGGCTGCCCGGATTGGCCCGGTTGCTACGGTTTTCTCGGCGTGCCGATGAGCGAGCAGAACCAGGCCCTGGCCGAGGCGCGCTTTCCCGAGGCGCCGCTGGAGGTGGCCAAGGGCTGGTACGAGATGATCCACCGCTATTTCGCCGGCAGCCTCGGCCTGGTGATCCTCGCTTTGGCCGTGCAGGCCCTGCGCCGGCGCGACGAACCCGGCCAGCCGCTGCGGCTGCCGTTGCTGCTGCTCGGCCTGGTGCTGATTCAGGCGGCGTTCGGCATGTGGACCGTGACCCTCAAGCTCTGGCCGCAGGTGGTCACCGCTCACCTGCTCGGCGGTTTCGCCACCCTCAGCCTGCTGTTCCTGCTGACCCTGCGCCTGTCCGGAGCGGCCGCGCCCGTACAACGGCCGCCCGCGGCATTACGCGGCCTGGCCACATTGGCCCTGACCCTGGTGATCGGTCAGGTCGCCCTCGGTGGCTGGGTCAGCAGCAACTACGCGGCAGTCGCCTGCGTCGACCTGCCGACCTGCCACGGCCAGTGGTGGCCGGCCATGGACTTCGCCAACGGCTTCCACCTGACCCAGCACATAGGCCCGAACTACCTCGGCGGCCAGCTCGACAGCGATGCGCGCACGGCCATTCATATGAGTCACCGCCTGGGCGCCCTGCTGGTCAGCCTCACTCTGCTACTGCTGGCCTGGCGCCTGCGTGTCGCCGGCGCGCCGCGCCTGGCGGGCCTGCTGCTGCTGGCGCTGGGCCTGCAGCTGGCGCTGGGCATCGGCAACGTGCTGCTGCATCTGCCGCTGGCCGTGGCGGTGGCGCACAACGCCGGTGGCGCCGGGCTGCTGCTGTGCCTGGTGCTGATCAACTACCGCCTGCACCCGGCCCCGTTGGCGGCTGCCGCGCCCCGTGTCCGGACGGCTCCGCCGCCGCCCAGCCACGGGCTGAGCGCGCTGCCGAACGAATAAGAAGAACGATCGAGGAGAGAAGCGATGGCTACCCTATTGCGCAAGCAACACGCCCAAGCCGGCTGGCGCGACTACCTGGAGCTGACCAAGCCGCGGGTGGTGCTGCTGATGCTGATCACCTCCCTGGTCGGCATGTTCCTCGCCACCCGTGCCGGGGTGCCCTGGCAGGTGCTGCTGTTCGGCAACCTGGGCATCGGCCTGTGCGCGGGCGCGGCGGCGGCGGTCAACCACGTGGTGGACAGGCGCATCGACTCGCTCATGGCGCGCACCCACAAGCGGCCGTTGGCCGAAGGCCGCGTCTCCCCGGCCGCGGCGCTGAGCTTCGCCCTGCTGCTGGCGGTGGTGGGCATGGCGCTGCTGCTGGCCTTCACCAACCCGCTGGCGGCCTGGCTGACCCTGGCCTCGCTGCTCGGCTACGCGGTGATCTATACCGGCTTCCTCAAGCGCGCCACGCCGCAGAACATCGTCATCGGCGGCCTGGCCGGGGCCGCGCCGCCGCTGCTCGGCTGGGTCGCGGTGACCGGGCACATGAGCGCCGAACCCTTGCTGCTGGTGCTGATCATCTTCGCCTGGACGCCGCCGCATTTCTGGGCCCTGGCCATCCACCGCAAGGCCGAGTACGCCAAGGCCGATATCCCCATGCTGCCGGTGACCCATGGCGAGCACTACACCAAGGTGCACATCCTGCTCTATACCTGCGTGATGTTCGCGGTGACCCTGCTGCCCTACGCCATCCACATGAGCGGCCTGCTCTACCTGGCCTGTGCCGTCGGCCTGGGCCTGCGCTTTCTGCACTGGGCCTGGGTGTTGTACCGTGACAGCCGGCCGCACGCGGCGATCAACACCTTCAAGTACAGTATCTGGTACCTGTTCCTGCTGTTCATCGCCCTGCTGGCCGATCACTACCTGCTGCTCAACCTGTAAACGTTGGTGTCATGACCCGTACCCAGAAGACCGTTTTCATCCTCGTCGCCGTGGTCGCCTTGATCCTCGGCCTGACCGTCAACAAGGTGCTGACCAGCAAGGGCCAGGCCGACCCCACCGCGTTGCTGGATGCCGGCATCGTGCTGCTGCCGCAGAGCCGCGATCTGCCCGAGCTGAGCCTGGTCGACCAGGATGGCCAGGCGTTCAGGGTCGATCGGCTCGAGAAGCAGTGGAGCCTGCTGTTCTTCGGCTACACCTTCTGCCCGGACATCTGCCCGGCCACCCTCGCCGAGCTGCGGCAGCTGCGCACCCTGCTGCCCGAGGAGGCCAGGGACAACCTGCGCGTGGTACTGGTCAGCGTCGACCCCCAGCGCGACACGCCGGAGCAGTTGAAGAAGTACCTGGGCTATTTCGATGCCGAGTTCATCGGCCTGACCGGCGAGCTGGAGGCCATCCAGAAGCTGGCCAACGCGGTGAGCATTCCCTTTATCCCGGCCGACACCAGCGAGGAAAACTACACGGTGAACCACAGCGGCAACCTGGTGATTGTCGGTCCGGACGGCACCCAGCGCGGCTTCATCCGCGCGCCGCTGAAGAACGCCAAACTCGCCGCGCAGCTGCCCGAGTTGCTCAAGCCGGCCGGCTGAGCCCGCCGCGACTGCCCGGCCCGGCTATTTGGCGAACAGCTGGCCGATATCCTTGAACGCCTTGAACTCCAGGGCGTTGCCGCAGGGGTCGAGGAGGAACAGGGTGGCCTGCTCGCCGACCTGGCCCTGGAAACGCACATGGGGCTCGATGACGAAACGGGTACCCCTGGCGACCAGGCGATCGGCCAGGCGCTGCCAGTCGTCCCAGGCCAGCACCACACCGAAATGCGGCACCGGCACCTCGTGGCCGTCCACCGGGTTGCCGTGTGCCGCCTCCTGATACGCCATCTTCGGCGCCTGGTGGATCACCAGCTGGTGGCCGAAGAAGTCGAAATCCACCCACTGCGCACTGCTGCGACCCTCGGCGCAGCCGAATAGCTCGCCGTAGAAGTGCCGGGCGGCAGCCAGATCGAAGACGGGAATGGCCAGGTGGAAGGGCGCGAGTGGCATGGCGAGGTTCCTTTGGGGGCGATTTCCGCTCCATTCTAGTAACGACTAAATCGATTGAAAGCGAATATCCTTGTGCCCGAGAACAAATAAAATCGATCAATCGAGGCGGCCATGCTGCGCGAGCTGAAAACCTTCCTGATGGTCGTGCGTCACGGCACCTTCGCCGCCGCCGGCCAGCACCTGGGGCTGACCCAGTCGGCGGTCAGCGCGCAGATACGCGTGCTGGAGCAGCACCTCGGCGTGCGCCTGTTCGATCGCAGCGGCCGCGCCGCGGTGCTCAACGCCGCCGGCCGGCATGCCCTGCCGCTGGCCGAACAGATACTCGCGCTCTACGGGCAGATGGCGCAGCCCACGGCCCTGGCCGAGTGGCAGGGCGAGTTGCGCATCGGCGCCATCGCCACGGTGCAGACCGGCCTGCTGCCCGAGGCCCTGCCGCGCTTTCGCGCCGCCGCGCCGCGGGTCGAGCTGAAGCTGGTGCCGGGGGTGTCCCTGCAGTTGCTGAGTCAGGTGGATGCCGGCGAACTGGACCTGGCGCTGCTGATCAGGCCGCCGTTCGAGTTGCCCAAGGAACTGCTGCAAGTCGGCCTGGCCCGGGAGCCCTTCGTGTTGATCGCGCCCCTGGGGATCGAGGGCGACGAGCCGCTGCGCCTGCTCGCCGAGCAACCTTTCGTGCGCTACGACCGCAGCTCGTTCGGCGGCCGGCGGGTCAGCCGGTTCCTGCGCGAGCAGCGCCTGGAGGTACGCGAGGCGCTGGAGCTGGACGAGCTGGAGGCCATCGTACGCATGGTCGAGTGCGGTCTCGGGGTGTCGCTGATCCCGCGTGCCGGCCTGTGGCTGCAGCGGCCGACCCAGCTGCGGGTGATCGAACTGGGGCCGCTGACCTTCCACCGCGAGCTGGTCGCGGTCATGCACCGGGCGCAGCGCCAGCCGGCGCTGGACTGTCTGCTGGATTGCCTGCGGGCGCAGGTGGCCGGCGAGGGTGCGGCCGCTTGCTCCTAGATCAGCGCCTGCTCGGCGCAGACGCAGAGAATCTGCTCGCGTAACCAGACGGCAGCGGGGTCCTGATCCAGGGCGCGGGACCAGAACAGCTCCAGGGAGAACTCCGGCAGTCCCGGAAGCGGGCTGGCGAGGGTGCGGTGGTCTGCCAGGTGGGCATAGATCCGCCCCGGGAGCATCAGCAGCAGCGGACTGTGCGGGATCAACTGCAGCGCCGCCAGGTAGTTGTTGGTGCGCGCCGTCACCTGGCGCGCAAGGCCTTGCTCCTGCAGCCAGCCATCGACCATGTTGCGCGCCGAGTCCCAGGGGGTGGGGAATACCTGGCGTCGCTCACAGAAATCCTGGAGGTCGCGTATCGCGGGGGCGGCGGCATCGCGCACGCACAGCAGTTCGTCCTTGAACAGGGCCAGGCCGACCAGCTCGGGATGGGCGCGGTGCAGGTGGGGGCCGAAACCGATGGCGAGATCGAGGCTGCCCTGCGTCAGGTCATCGGCGGGGATCTCCCCCGCCAGGCGCTGGATCTCCAGGTTGACCGGATAGTTGTGGGCACTGAGCCGGCGCAGCAGAGGCGGCAGGATCAGCAACTCGAAATACTCGGGCGCGCATAGGCGAAACGTCCGCGGCGCCTGCTGCGGATCGAAGGCGCTGGCTTCGCTGTAGCAGCGATTGATCGACTCGACCATGGCCAGCGCATGGGGACGTATCGCCTGGGCCTTGTGCGTGGGCAGCATACCGCTGCGGGTGGCGATGAACAGCTCGTCGGCGAAGCTGGCGCGCAGTTTCTTCAGGCTGTAGCCGACACTCGACGCGCTGAGGCTGAGACGCTCGGCCACCTCGCCGAGGTGGCGCCGCTGGCAGATCTCGAGGAACACCAGCAGATCCTGGATATCGATCTTGCGCAGACTGTTGGCGAGCAGCATGGGGCGCTTCCTGTGGCCGGGGGCCCCATCAGAACCGCTGGCGGCAGCTGCGGCAAGCTCGACGTGCGCGTCTGCTAGCCGACCGACAGGGTTTGGCCGCCGTCATTCAGGAAGTGCCTGGCGTAGTCCCGGGGGGCGAAGCGCCAGGAGGCCAGCAGCAACAGCAGCATGATCCCCGCCAGGGTCAGCCAGGCGGCGCTGAAACTGCCCAGGGCATCGCGCAGCAGTCCTGCCAGCCAGGGCGAGAGGCCGGCGATCAGATAGCCGATGCCCTGTACCCAGGCGGTCAGCCCGCCGGCCTGATGCGGGTCGTCGAGGTGGTCGAGGCAGAGGATCAGGCTCAGCGGGAACAACCCGCCGATGCCCAGCCCCAGCAGGGTCGCCCACAGCCAGGGGGCGGCCAGTGGGGCCAGGACCAGCCCGAGCAGACCCGCGCAGATCAACGACAGCAAGCCACCGAGCACGGCGCGGCGGTCGTTGCTGCGGCTCGCCAGCCACGGCGACAGCAGTCCCGAGAGCACTTCCAGGCCAGTCAGGAAGGCGAGCAGAAGCCCGGCCTGCTGGCGATGCCAGCCCAGTTCGACGAAGTAGGGCGCCAGCCAGGCCAGCACGCAGGTATAGCCGGCGGTGCCCAGGCCGAAGAACAGCGCGAGCAGCCAGGCCCGGGGGTAGCGGGAAAAGCGCAGGCGCGGCACGTCGGCGTTCCACGACGCATCGCCCAGGCGCGTCAGCCCTGGCGGCAGGCTCAGCCACAGCGGCAGCGCCAGTGCGGCGAGCCAGGCCCAGATGCCGAGGCCGGTGCGCCAGCCGCCGCCGAACTCGGCTACGCTCGGTGCCAGGCCGGCGGCCAGGGCAGCGCCGGCCATGATGGCGGTGACATACAGCCCCATCGGCAGGGCCACCTGCTGGCCGTAGCGGGCCTTGAGCAGCGCCGGCAACAAGGCCTGGATCTGGGCGATGCCCAGGCCGGCCGCGCAGGCGCTGAGCAGCAGGTCGAGCACGCCGACGCTGAACAGCCGGGCGAGGCTGGCCGAGCCGAGCAGCAACAGCGCCAGGCCGATGGAGCGGCGCACGCCGAAGCGCCGGGCGATATCCAGGCCGACGAACATCGCCAGGCCGATGCTCATCACCGGCAGCAGGGTCAGCAGCGCGGCGCTGGCGAAGCTTATGCCCAGTTCGCCGCGCAGCTCCGCCAGCAGCGGGCCGACGGCGGCCATCGACGGGCGCAGGTTGAGGCCGATCAAGATCACGCAGGCGCTCAGCCAGAGTCGTGCTCGTCCTGCTGGAGGGTGTGGCTGATGCATCCTGGACTCCAACCGTGGGTGGGCGGTCATTGCGCCAGGCCTGGCGGGAAGGGACAACTCAAAAAACCGTGGGCCCCTGCGGAAAATTGCGGCGCGGCGATGGCCGCCCAGAAACGACGAACCCCGCACAGGGCGGGGCTCGGCATGGCGCGGGAGGTGCAGCCGGCTTAGAAGGCCGGCACCACGGCGCCCTGGTACTTCTCGGCGATGAAGGCCTTCACCTCGGCGCTGTTCAGCGCCTTGGCCAGCTTCTGCAGGGCCACGCCGTCCTTGCTATCGGCGCGGGCCACCAGGATGTTGACGTAGGGCGAGTCGCTGCCCTCGATGGCCAGCGCGTCCTGGGTCGGGTTGAGCTTGGCCTCCAGGGCGTAGTTGGTGTTGATCAGCGCCAGGTCGACCTGGTTCAGCACCCGCGGCAGGGTCGCCGCTTCCAGCTCGCGCACCTTGATGGCCTTGGGGTTCTCGGCGATGTCCTTGGGCGTGGCGAGGATGTTGCCGGCGTCTTTCAGCTTGATCACCCCGGCCTTCTGCAGCAGCAGCAGGGCGCGGCCGCCGTTGGTGGCGTCGTTGGGGATCACCACCTGGGCGCCCTCGGGCAGCGCGTCGAGGCTCTTGTGCTTGCTGGAGTAGGCGCCGAAGGGCTCGACGTGCACGCCGGCGACGCTGACCAGGTCGGTGCCGCGGCTCTTGTTGAACTCGTCCAGGTAGGGCTGGTGCTGGAAGAAGTTGGCGTCCAGGCGCTTCTCGGCCACCTGCACGTTGGGCTGCACGTAGTCGGTGAAGACCTTGATCTCCAGCTCGACGCCGTCCTTGGCCAGGGCCGGTTTGACGAACTCGAGGATCTCCGCGTGAGGCACCGCGGTGGCGGCGACGCTCAGGCTTTCCGCCTGGGCGGACAGGGCGGCGAAGGCCGCGGCGGCAACTAGCAGTTTTTTCATGAAGGGCTCCTTGTGGGATCGGCGAGCGGCAGCGGTTGGCTGCCCTACTTTCTGGACTGTCGATTTACGAGAACTATTTATTTCCTGGAGAAGTGCACCACCAGCTTGTCGCCGGCGCTCTGCAGTATCTGCACGAGGATCAGCAACAGCACCACGGTGACCAGCATCACGTCCGGCTGGTAGCGCTGGTAGCCGTAGCGCACCGCCAGGTCGCCGAGGCCGCCGCCGCCGATCAGGCCGCTCATGGCGGTGTAGGACACCAGGGTGATGGCGGTGACGGTCACCGCCGCGACCAGGCCGGGCAGGGCCTCGGGCAGCAGGGCGTTGGTGATGATCTGGCGGGTGGTCGCGCCCATCGCCTGGGTCGCCTCGATGATGCCGCGGTCCACTTCGCGCAGGGCGGTCTCCACCAGGCGGGCGAAGAAGGGCGTGGCGCCCACCACCAGCGGCGGGATGGCGCCGGCCACCCCCAGGGAGGTGCCGGTGACCAGCACGGTGAGCGGGATCATCAGGATCAGCAGGATGACGAAGGGCACCGAGCGCAGCACGTTGACCAGCAGCGACAGCACGGCGTACAGCGCCTTCTGCTCGAACAGCTGGCGCGGTCCGGTGAGGAACAGCAGCACGCCCAGGGGCAGGCCGAGCAGCACGGTGAACAGCAGCGAGCCGCCGAGCATGCTCAGGGTGTCCAGGCTGGCCTGCCCGATTTCCAGCCAGTCGACGTTGGGAAACAAGGTGTCTAGATTCATAGGCTTGGCAAAGGGATGGCGAATGGATTTTGTTGCCAGGCAAGGCGCCATGACGAGTCATAGCGTGCTATGGCGAGGAGTGGCAACGCGGCCTGGCGGCAAAAGACGTCGCCAGGATTTCGCCGGAGCCTGTGTATCGAGACACCTGTCATCAGCGCAGCACCTCCAGGTGCACGTCCGCCGCCTCGAAGCGGGCGATGGCGGCGTCCAGGTCGCCGCCGGTCAGGGCCAGGGTCAGCTGGCCGTAGGGGGTGTCTTTGATCCGGTCGATGCGCCCGGCCAGGATGCTGTAGTCGACCCCGGTGTCCCGCGCCACGGTGCCGAGCAGCGGCGCGTAGGTGGCCTCGCCCTGGAAGGTCAGGCGCAGGATGCGCCCGGCGACATGGGCGAAGTCGTCGCGCTGCTCGTTCTCGTCGACGTGCTCGGATTCCAGCACGAAGCGCTGGGTGGTGGCGTGCTGCGGGTGCAGAAAGACCTCGGCCACCGGCCCCTGTTCGACTATCTGGCCGGCGTCCATCACCGCCACGCGGTCGCAGACGCGGCGGATCACGTCCATCTCGTGGGTGATCAGCACGATGGTCAGGCCCAGCTCGCGGTTGATCTCGGCCAGCAGTTGCAAGACCTGCGCGGTGGTCTGCGGGTCGAGGGCGCTGGTGGCCTCGTCGCACAGCAGGATCTGCGGCTCGGTGGCCAGGGCGCGGGCGATGCCGACCCGCTGCTTCTGGCCGCCGGACAGCTGCGCCGGGTACTTGTCGGCGTGGTCCTGCAGGCCGACCCGGGCCAGCAGCGCGGCGACCCGCTGGTCGATGTCGCGGCGCGACAGTTCGCCGGCCAGCTTCAGCGGCAGGGCGACGTTGGCGGCGACGGTCTTGGACGACAGCAGGTTGAAGTGCTGGAAGATCATCCCCACCCGCTGGCGGAAACGGCGCAGGCCGTCGGTGTCGAGGGCGGTGGTGTCGAGGCCGTCGACCTCGATGCGCCCGCCGGAGGGTTCCTCCAGGCGGTTGATCAGGCGCAGCAGGGTGCTCTTGCCGGCGCCGGAGTGGCCGATGATGCCGAACACCTCGCCGCGGGCGATGTGCAGGTCGGTCGGCTGCAGGGCCGGGATGGCGCGTCCGGCGACGTGGTACGCCTTGTGGACTGAGTGGAATTCGATCACGCGGGAAACCTTTTGGGTTCGTCGAGCTGGCGGGTGAGCCGTAGAGGGCGGCTAGTCTACCGGGGGTTGTTTAGGTCGCGAAAATCTTTGTAGACCTATGTTTATAGCGAAATTGCATTACTGAATGGGCTCGGGCCGCGCCGTCGCCAATGCACACGGCCGGGCGAGCCCGGCCGTGTCCTGCCTCGCGGCCGCCTAGGGCCGGTGGGTCGGGCTGAGCACCAGCTGCGGCACCTGTCCCGGCTTGAGCACCTGGGTCAGGCGCGGGCTGAAGGCCGGGTCCAGGCGCTTGACCCGGGCGTTGAGCAGGGCGGCGACCCACTGGTAGTCCTTGGCCTGGCGCACCTCGATGCGCACCGCGCAGCGGAACGCCACCACGTCCTCGGCGACCCGGTCGAGCAGGTTGCGCAGGCCTTCGTTGTCCTGCCGGTCGAGCATCGGCAGCGGTACCGCGCTGCTGGCGGCGCTGGGGTCGATCAGCCGGGCCCGGGGGGGCGCGAACTCGCTCGGTGTATTGGGCAACTCGGTCGCCTGGATGGCCGCGGCCTGGCGTTCGGCGGCCAGGCGCAGCTGGCGCGCCTGTTCCTGGCGCGCCTCCGCGGCCCGTGCGGCGGCCTGTTCGGCGGCGCTGCGGGCACGGTCGGCGGCATCCAGCTCGGCGTCGCGGGCCTGGGCGATGGCGCCGTCCAGGCCGGTGGTCAGGGCCGGGGCCTGGGGCATCAGGCGGCGGGCATGGCTCAGGGCCGTGGTGGCACTGTCCAGATCGCCACTCTGCAGGGCCTGCTGGCCTTTCTGCAGGTAGGCCTCGGCCAGTTGCCGCTGGTATTGCTCCAGGCGGGTATCGCCGTCGGCCCGTTGTTGCAGGGCCGCGAGCCGGGCTTCGGCGGCTTCCAGCTGGCCTTTCGCCAGGCTCTGGTCGAGTTGGCGAAAGGCGCTGACCAACTCGTCGGTCGGCATATCGGCGACTTGCGGAGCCTGTTGGCAGGCGGTCAGCAGCCAGCCAGCCGCGATCAGGACCAGGCAACGTGAGGCGAACGACTTCATGGCTGAGAGTCTCGAGTTGTGCAAAAAGTGCGCAAGTCTACACCGCCCGACCGGCAGGCACCAAACCGTGTCGCGGCCGGGTTCAGGCCGTGCGCCGCGGCCAGGCCAGGCTCAGCAGGAACAGGCTGGCCGCGGCGACCACGATCGACGGGCCGGCCGGGGTGTCCTGGAACCAGGACAGGCTGAGCCCGCCACACACCGCCAGGACCCCCAGCAGGCTGGCGCCCAGGGCCATCTGCTCCGGGGTGCGGGCATGGCGCTGGGCGGCGGCGGCGGGAATGATCAGCAGCGAGGTGATCAGCAGCACCCCGACTATCTTCATCGCCACGGCGATCACCACGGCGATCAGCAGCATCAGGGCGAGACGGATCGCCGCCACCGGCAGGCCCTCGACCCGGGCCAGTTCCTCGTGCACGGTGATGGCCAGCAGCGGTCGCCACAGCAGGCTCAGCAGCAGCAGCACCAGGGCGCTGCCGGCGAGAATCCAGGCCAGGTCGACCGGGCCGACGGCCAGCAGGTCGCCGAACAGGTAGCTCATCAGGTCGATGCGCACCTCGCGCATAAAGCTCAGCACCACCAGGCCGAGGGACAGGGTGCTGTGGGCGAGGATGCCCAGCAGGGTGTCGGAGGCCAGCGGCTGGCGGGTCTGCAGGGTCACCAGCAGCACGGCCAGGAGCACGCAGCCGACGGTCACCGCCAGGGTCGGGCTGACGTCCAGCATCAGGCCCAGGGCCACCCCGAGCAGGGCGGCGTGGGACAGGGTGTCGCCGAAGTAGGCCATGCGCCGCCACACCACGAAGGAGCCCAGGGGACCGGCCACCAGGGCCAGGGCCAGGCCGGCGAGCAGGGCGTTGAGCAGAAAATCAGCCATGGTTGCAGCCATCTCCGTGGACATGGGGTTTCAGCGGGCCCTGGATCGTCAGGCCGCCGCGCGCCTCGATCACCGCGCCGTGCAGGTCGTGCTGGTGATCGTGGTGGTGGTGGTAGACCGCCAGGCTCTGGGCATCCTGGCCGAACAGCTCGACGAAGGCCGGATCGAAGCTGACCTGCTCGGGGTGGCCGGAGCAGCACACGTGGCGATTGAGGCAGACCACCTGGTCGGTGGTGCTCATCACCAGGTGCAGGTCGTGGGAGACCATCAGCACGCCGCAGCCATGGCGGTCGCGCAGGCGGGTGATCAGGCGGTACAGCTCGGCCTGCCCGGCGACATCGACGCCCTGCACCGGCTCGTCCAGCACCAGCAGCTCGGGCTTGCGCAGCAGCGCCCGGGCCAGCAGCACGCGCTGCAGCTCGCCGCCGGAAATGCCCTGCAGCGGGCTGTCGAGCACCTGGCTCGCGCCGACCTCGGCCAGGGCGGCCTGGGCGCTGGCGCGGTCGACCCCCGGCACCAGGCGCAGGAAGCGCAGCACCGAAAGCGGCAAGGTGGCGTCGACGTGCAGCTTCTGCGGCATGTAGCCAATGCGCAGTTTCGGCTTGCGCCAGACGTTGCCGCGGTCGGGCTTGAGCAGGCCGAGCACGGTGCGCACCAGGGTGGTCTTGCCGGCGCCGTTGGGGCCGATCAGGGTGACGATCTGCCCCGGCTCGACGGCCAGCTGCACGTCCTGCAGCACGTTCTGCCCGGCGAAGCTGACGCCGACGCCGTCCAGGCGGATCAGGGGCTCGCTCATGCCGCCTCCCGGCAGCCGGCGCACAGGCCGACCACTTCCACGGTCTGGCTGTCGACGCTGAAGCCCACGGCGGCGGCGGCCGCGACTATGGCCTGGCTGATCGCCGTCTGTTCCAGCTCGATGGCCGCGTGGCACTGGCGGCAGATGAGGAACTGGCCCTGGTGCGCGTGCTCGGGCTGGTTGCAGCCGACGAAGGCATTGAGCGAGGCGATGCGGTGCACCAGGCCGTGCTCCAGGAGGAAGTCCAGGGCGCGGTAGACGGTCGGCGGCGCGGCGCGGCGGCCGTCGGCCTCGCTCAGCACGGCGAGGATGTCGTAGGCGCCGAGCGGCTTGTGGCTCTGCCAGACCAGTTCCAGCACACGCTTGCGCAGCGTCGTCAGGCGCAGGCCCTGGCGACTGCAGATGTTCTCGGCCTCGGCCAGGGCCTGGCTGACGCAGCGGGAATGGTCGTGGGGGCGCGAGGCCAGCGGGGTGAGGATCATGGGCGGCGACAGCCTTGCGGTAGAGACGTTATTATATTACCTGTTTCTTCCAGCCCGAGTATTCGCCGTGCCGCGTCTTTTTTCCGCCGTCAGCCTGCTGTTCGCGACCCTCTTCCTCAGTGTCAACGCCCAGGCCGAGGTGCGCCTGCTGACCTCCATCAAGCCGCTGCAGCTGATCGCCGCGGCGGTGCAGGATGGCGTCGGCAGCCCCGAGGTGTTGTTGCCGCCGGGCGCCTCGCCGCATCACTATGCGTTGCGTCCCTCCGACGTGCGCCGGGTGCGCGAGGTGGAGCTGTTGTACTGGGTCGGAGCCGATCTGGAGAGCTTCCTGCCGCGGGTGCTGGAGGCGCGGGACAAGCCCAGCGTGGCGGTGCAGGACCTGCCCGGCATGCAGCTGCGCCATTTCGGCGACGACGATCACGCTGGCCATGACGACCACTCTGGTCATGAGGACCACGCCGGTCACGACGAGCACGAGGGGCACGGCGGGCACGAGGCCGCGGCGGACGAGCACGACCACGCCCACCGCCCCGGCAGCCTGGATGCCCACCTGTGGCTGGCGCCGGCCAATGCCCGGGTGATCGCCGCGCGCATGGCCGCCGACCTGGCCGCCGCCGACCCGGCCAACGCGCCGCGCTACAAGTCCAACCTGGCTGCCTTCGAGGCGCGCCTGGCGGCTCTCGACCGGCGCCTGCGCGCACGCCTGAGCGGCATCGCCGGCAAGCCCTATTTCGTCTTCCACGAGGCCTACGATTACTTCGAGGCGGCCTATGGCCTGCGTCACGCCGGGGTGTTCAGCCTCGGCGGCGAGGTGCAGCCGGGGGCGCGTCACGTGGCGGCGATGCGGGCACGCCTGGCGCAGGCCGGCCCGAGCTGCGTATTCAGCGAACCGCCGCTGCGTCCGCGTCTGGCCGACACCCTGAGCGCCGGCCTGCCGGTGACCCTGGCCGAGCTGGATGCCATGGGCGGCGCCCTGGCGGTCGAGGCCGGTGCCTACGAGCGGCTGCTCGAACAGCTGGGCGAGAACCTGGCGGGCTGCCTGGAGCGTCTGTAGCGCCGCGCGGCGATCGGCGCGCCGTCACGACCGCCGTGCAGGGGCTAAGGTAGAAGTCAGCGGCCCCGTGGTTGCCGGCGGGCGAGCGATGCGCCGCCTGCCGCCGACCCCGGTCAGGGCCGCGTGCTCGGCGACGGGAGGACGGCAATGGCCAAGCGCGGCACGACCCCCTCGACGGCGGCCCCGGTGATCCCGCTGCAGGCCGCCGCCCTGGACATCTGGGCGCACAAATACTGCCTGCGCGATGCCGAGGGCACTGCGCTGGACGCCAGCGTCGAGCAGACCTGGCAGCGCATCGCCCGCGCCGTGGCGGCCGTGGAGGCGCCCGAGCGCCGCGAGCACTGGTACCGGGAATTCCTCTGGGCGCTGCGTCACGGCGCCATTCCCGCCGGGCGCATCGTCGCCAACGCCGGTGCCGGCGAACACAAACCGGCCACCTCGACCATCAACTGCACCGTCTCGGCGACCCTCGAGGACTCGATGGAGGCGATTCTCGGTCGCCTGGTCGAAGCCGGGCTGACGCTCAAGGCCGGCTGCGGCATCGGCTACGAGTTCTCCACCCTGCGCCCGCGCGGCGCCCGGGTGTCCGGCGCCGGGGCGCAGACCAGCGGGCCGCTGTCGTTCATGGATATCTACGACAAGATGTGCTTCACCGTCAGCTCGGCCGGCGGCCGCCGTGGCGCGCAGATGGCCACCTTCGACATCGCCCACCCGGACGTGCAGGCCTTCATCGAGGCCAAGCGCGAGGACGGCCGCCTGCGCCAGTTCAACCTGAGCCTGCTGGTCGGCGACGACTTCATGCAGGCGGTCGAGCAGGACGCCGACTGGCCGCTGCTGTTTCCCGTGCATGCCCAAGAGCGCGACGGCCTCGACTTCGACGATCCGGCCCAGGTGCGCTGGCGCGACTGGCCGCTGCAGCAGGGCTACTGCGTGGACGCGGCCGGCCGGGTGGCCTGCAAGGTCCATGGCAGCCTGCCCGCCCGCGAGCTGTGGGACCGCTTGATGGCCGCCACCTACGCCTATGCCGAGCCGGGCTTCATCCTCATCGACCGGGTCAACCAGTGGAACAACAACTGGTGGTGCGAACATATCCGCGCCACCAACCCCTGCGGCGAGCAGCCGCTGCCGCCCCATGGTTCCTGCCTGCTCGGCTCGATCAACCTGACCCGCTTCGTCCTCGACCCCTTCGGCGCCGCGGCGCGCTTCGACTGGGAGGCTTTCCGCCGGGTGGTGCGCATCTTCACCCGGCTGCTGGACAACGTGGTGGAGATCAACGGCCTGCCGCTGGCCGAGCAGCGTGCCGAGATACTCGGCAAGCGCCGCCACGGCATGGGTTTCCTCGGCCTGGGCTCGGCCCTGGCGCTGCTCAAGCTGCGTTACGGCAGCGCGCAAGCCTGCGTGTTCACCGAGGAGGTGGCCCGGGAGATGGCCCTGACCGGCTGGCAGGTGGCCCTGGAGCTGGCCGAGGAGAAGGGCCCGGCGCCGCTGCTGGCCGAGGAGTTCGAGGTGACCGCGCAGATGCTGCGGCTGCGCCCGGAGATGGCGGCCGACGGTTACCAGGTCGGCGACAGGCTTCCCGGACGGGTCCTGCATGCCAGGTACTCGCGCTATATGCAGCAGCTGGCCGAGCAGGCCCCCGAGCTGGTGGCGGCCCTGGCCGAGCGCGGCGCGCGCTTCACCCACCACAGCTCCATCGCCCCCACCGGCACCATCAGCCTGAGCCTGGCCAACAACGCCTCCAACGGCATCGAGCCGAGTTTCGCCCAGCACTACTGGCGCAACCTGATTCGTCCCGGGCGCAAGAGCAAGGCGCGGATCGAGGTGTTCAGCTACGAGCTGCTGGCCTACCGCGCCCTGGTCAACCCGCGGGCCCTGCCCGGCTCGGCGGACCCGGCCGAGCGCCTGCCCGACTACTTCGTCAGCAGCGAGGACATCGGCCCGACCGAGCACGTGGACATCCAGGCGGCGGCGCAGAAGTGGATCGACTCGTCGATCTCCAAGACCGCCAATGTGCCCGCCGATTACCCCTTCGAGGCGTTCAAGGACATCTACCTGTACGCCTGGCGCCGGGGCCTCAAGGGCTGCACCACCTTCCGCTTCAACCCGGCGGCGTTCCAGGGTGTGCTGGTCAAGCAGGCCGATCTGGCGCGCACCCGCTACCGTTTCGAGCTGGCCGACGGCAGCCAGATCGAGCTGCAGGGCGACGAGGAGGTCGAGTACGACGGCCAGCTGCACAGCGCGGCCAACCTGTTCGAGGCGCTGAAGGAAGGCTACTACGGCAAGTACTGAGCGGCGCCGCGCCAGTCCTGGGCGGCGCGATGGAGGCGAGCATGGCGGTGAAGATCGAACAACGCATCACGGGCTTCCAGCTGGTGGACGAGGCGCCGCCCTCGCCGTCCGCCGAGGCCGAGGCGACGCCCACTCCGGTGCAGATGGACGAGACCCTGCAGCGCCCGGAAACCCTGTTCGGGGTGACCTACAAGATCAAGTCGCCGCTGTTCGAGCATGCCCTGTACGTCACCATCAACGACATCCTGCTCAACGCCGGCACGCCCCACGAGCAGCGCCGGCCCTTCGAGATCTTCATCAACTCCAAGGGCATGGAGCACTTCCAGTGGATAGTGGCGCTGACCCGGATCATGTCGGCGGTGTTCCGCAAGGGCGGCGACTGCACCTTCCTGGTCGAGGAGCTCAAGGCGGTGTTCGATCCGCGCGGCGGCTACCTCAAGCGCGGCGGGCTGTACATGCCGTCGCTGGTGGCGGAGATCGGCGCGGTGCTGGAGCGCCACCTGAGCGCCATCGGCCTGCTCGAAGGCCATGAGCTGGATGAGCAGCAGCGGCGCCAGCTGGCGGAGCAGTGGGCGGTCTACCAGGCCAGTCAGGACGCCGCGGCGCTGGAGCCCGGCGAGGGCTTCCCGCCCGGCGCCCGGCTGTGCGGCAAGTGCCAGACCCAGGCGGTGGTGCAGCTGGAGGGCTGCGCCACCTGCCTCAATTGCGGCTATTCCAGGTGCGGCTGAGCGGCTACAGGGCGAACGGCAGCGGCAGGTCGACCCGCTGGCGCTGGGCCAGGCGGCGGAGGAACTCGTTGGGGTCGTGGATCAGCACTTCCTGGCCGGCGAAGGACTCGGCGGCGATCAGCCGCGACAGCCAGAAGCGCACGCAGGCCACGCGCAGCATGGCCGGCCACAGCTCGGCCTCGGCGGCGCCGAACGGCCGCAGCGCGGCGTAGGCGCCGAGCAGGGCCTGGGCGCGGGCGTGGTCGAGGCTGCCGTCGGCCTCCGAGCACCAGTCGTTGAGGGTGATCGCCAGGTCGTAGAGCATCGGCCCCGAGCAGGCGTTGTAGAAGTCGATCACCCCGGTCAGGTGGTTGCCGTCGAACAGCACGTTGTCGCGGAACAGGTCGGCGTGCAGGTTGGCCCGCGGCAGGGCGAGGATCTTCGCCTTGAGCGCGGCGATCTCGGCCAGGGCGTCGCGCAGCAGCGGCAGGTCGGCCTCCGGCAGCTTCAGGGCCAGGCTCGGCCCCTCGGCGAGCATCCAGTCCAGGCCACGGTCGCTCTTGCGCTCCAGGGTATGGCCGCGGGTGGCCAGGTGCAGGTGGGCCAGCAGGCTGCCGACCTCGGCGCAATGATGGGCGTTGGGGTGGCTGATGTGCTTGCCGGGCAGGCGCGGCTGCAGCAGCGCGGGCTTCTCCGCCAGCTCGCGCAGGGCCTCGCCGCTCTCGGTGCGCAGGGCATAGGGCACCGGCAGGCCGGCCTCGTGGAGCACGTCGAGCAGCTCGATGAAGAACGGCAGGTCGGCGCTGGGGCCGCGCTCGATCAGGGTCAGGACGAACTCGCCCTGTTCCAGGCTGACGAAGAAGTTGCTGTTCTCGCTACCGGCGGCGATGCCCTGGAAGTCGCGCAGGCGACCGAGCCCGTAGGGCGCGAGAAAGGCTTCCAGTTCATGGCGTTCGAGGGGGGTGAAAACCGACATATCAGGATCGCTTTACCATTTGAAGATTTCCCACGCCGGAATCAGCATGTCCGGATGGTCGGAGCGCACGAAGTTGCCATCGCTGCCATCGGCACGCACCAGGAAGTAGGGTTTGCCGCCTTTCGGCGTGACCTTGATCGCATAGAGGAAGCCATTGACCCGGTATTCCTGGATGGTCTTGTCGCCCTCCTGGCGGATGGTCACGTCCGGCTCGCCGGACACCGGTTCCTCGGCCAGAACCGCGGCCGGGGCGAATGCCAGCAGACTGGCCAGCAACAGGCGATTGACTGTGCGCATGATAACCTTGTCCCTTTGTCGTCAATGGTGCAGTCATTCTAGCGCTGCACCCGTCGAAAAGCTTGATCTGGACGGGCATCGCGCGCCGTCGCACTGAAGGAAGCAACTCATGACTGGCCGCACTGCCCCCCTCGTCCTGGTCGACGGGTCCTCGTACCTGTACCGCGCCTTCCACGCCCTGCCGCCGCTGACCACCTCCAAGGGCCTGCCCACCGGCGCGGTCAAGGGCGTGTTGAACATGCTCAAGAGCCTGCGCAAGCAATACCCGGACAGCCCCTTCGCGGTGGTCTTCGACGCCAAGGGCGGGACCTTCCGCGACGAGCTCTACGCCGAGTACAAGGCCAACCGGCCGTCGATGCCCGATGAGCTGCGGGTGCAGGTCGAGCCGCTGCACGCCAGCGTGCGCGCCCTGGGCCTGCCGCTGCTGTGCGTCGAGGGTGTGGAGGCCGACGACGTGATCGGCACCCTGGCCCGCCAGGGCGCCGGCGAGGGCCGCGACGTGGTGATCTCCACCGGCGACAAGGACATGGCGCAGCTGGTCTGCCCGCACGTTACGCTGGTCAACACCATGACCGGAAGCGTCTACGACGTGGATGGCGTGAAAGAGAAATTCGGCGTCGGTCCCGAACTGATCATCGACTACCTGGCGCTGATGGGCGACAAGGTCGACAACATTCCCGGCGTGCCCGGGGTTGGCGAGAAGACCGCCCTGGGCCTGCTGGTCGGCCTCGGCGGCGGCCTCGACGTGCTCTACGCCAACCTCGACAAGGTGCCGGAACTGCCGATCCGCGGCGCCAAGACGCTGCCGGCCAAGCTCGCCGAACACCGCGAGATGGCCTACCTGTCCTACGAGCTGGCGACCATCAAGCTCGACGTGCCGCTGAACATCGAGATCGACGCCCTGCAGCCGGGCGAGCCGGATCGCGCGGCGCTGCTCGAACTGTACGCCGAGCTGGAGTTCAAGAGCTGGCTGGACGAGTTGCAGCGCCAGGACAAGCAGCCGGTGGCGCAGGCGGAAGGCGGCCTGTTCGCCGCGCCCGCCGCCGAGGCGGCAGATGAGGCCGCTGGCGTCGAGACGAACTACCAGATCGTCCTGGAGCAGGCGCAGTTCGACGCCTGGCTGGACAAGCTCGCGGGCGCCGAGCTGATCGCCTTCGACAGCGAGACCACCAGCCTCGACGCCCAGCAGGCGCAGCTGGTCGGCCTGTCCTTCGCGGTCAGCGCCCAGGAGGCGGCCTATATTCCCCTGGCCCACTCCTATATGGGCGTGCCGGCCCAGCTGGATCGCGACGCGGTGCTGCAGGCGCTCAAGCCGATCCTCGAGGACCCGGCCAAGGCCAAGGTCGGCCAGCACGCCAAGTACGACATCAATGTCCTGGCCAATGCCTCCACGCCGATCCAGGTGCAGGGGGTGGCCTTCGACACCATGCTCGAGTCCTACGTGCTGGACGCCACCGCGACCCGCCACGACATGGACAGCCTGGCCCTCAAGTACCTGGGCCACAGCACCACGCGCTTTGAGGACATCGCCGGCAAGGGCGCCAAGCAGCTGACCTTCGACCAGATCGCCCTGGAGCAGGCCGGGCCCTACGCGGCCGAGGACGCCGACATCACCCTGCGCCTGCACCAGTGCCTGTGGGCCAAACTCGAGGCCGAGCCGTCCCTGGCCAAGGTGCTCAGGGAGATCGAGATGCCGCTGGTGCCGGTGCTGGCGCGCATCGAGCGCCAGGGCGCGCTGGTCGATGCCAAGCTGCTCGGCCAGCACAGCCAGGAGCTGGGCGACAAGCTGGTGGAGCTGGAGCGCCAGGCCTTCGCCATCGCCGGCGAGGAGTTCAACCTGGCCTCGCCCAAGCAGCTCGGGGTGATCCTCTACGAGAAACTGGGCTTGCCGATCCTCAGCAAGACCGCCAAGGGCCAGCCGTCCACCGCCGAGGCGGTGCTCGCCGAGCTGGCCGAGCAGGACTTCGAGCTGCCCAAGGTGCTGATGCAGTACCGCAGCCTGAGCAAGCTCAAGAGCACCTACACCGACCGCCTGCCGGAGCAGATCAACCCGCGTACCGGGCGCATCCACACCAGCTACCACCAGGCGGTGGCCGCCACCGGACGGCTGTCCTCCAGCGACCCGAACCTGCAGAATATCCCGATCCGCACCGCCGAGGGCCGGCGCATCCGCCAGGCCTTCGTCGCACCCCAGGGCTACAAGCTGCTCGCCGCCGACTACTCGCAGATCGAGCTGCGCATCATGGCCCACCTGGCCAAGGACGCCGGCCTGCTGGATGCCTTCCGCCATGACCGCGACGTGCACCGCGCCACCGCCGCCGAGGTGTTCGGCGTGGCCCTGGACGAGGTGACCACCGACCAGCGGCGCAGCGCCAAGGCGATCAACTTCGGCCTGATCTACGGCATGAGCGCCTTCGGCCTGGCCAAGCAGATCGGCGTCGACCGCAAGCAGTCCCAGGCCTATATCGACCGCTATTTCGCCCGCTATCCCGGGGTGCTCGCCTATATGGAGCGCACCCGCGAGCAGGCCGCCCAGCAGGGCTATGTCGAGACCCTGTTCGGCCGCCGCCTGTACCTGCCGGAGATCCACGCGAAGAATCCGGCGCTGCGCAAGGGCGCCGAGCGCACCGCGATCAACGCGCCGATGCAGGGCACCGCGGCGGACATCATGAAGCGCGCCATGGTCGCGGTGGACACCTGGCTGGGTGAGTCCGGGCTGGACGCCAGGGTCATCCTGCAGGTGCACGACGAACTGGTGCTGGAGGTGCGTGAGGACCTGGTCGAGCAGGTCGGCGAGCGGATCAAGGCGCTGATGGGCGGCGCGGCGCAGCTGGAGGTGCCGCTGCTGGTCGAGGTCGGGGTGGGCGACAACTGGGACGAGGCGCACTGAGGTCGCGGGCTGGCGCTCGGCCGGCTGCGCCACGGCGTAGCTGGGTCGGGCCTTTTAGCTCTTTTTGGTCCTATAGACTATATTTTTATTACCAATAGATTTTAAAAGGCCGATGAACTTTGCGATTAACCGGGCAGTCAGAGTCTAGGAACGGCCACTAAAGCCTTCGATGCTCCTGTGTTAAGTGTTGGCAGACATCTGAACCCCGCCCTAGCGGTTCAGACCCTTAAACCCCGAACTTCTCCCTCCCCATACGAAGCTCGGGGTTTTTTTTGCCCGCAGAAAAATCGCCGGTGGCGCCGGGGTAGGCCGCCGCCCTCCCCCGCCGGCCTTCCTCAGTCTTCGGCTTCTGCTTCTGCGGGTTGGCCCAGCTCCAGCCACTCGGCCAGCACCGCCTGGGCCTCTTCCACGCCCTGGCGCTTGGGCGCGGAGAACAGCTGGATGCTGACGCCCTCGCCCCAGCCCTTGCGAATCTCCTGCTGGACCTTGAGCAGCGCGTTCTTCGCCGCGCCGAAGGCCAGCTTGTCGGCCTTGGTCAGGAGGATGTGCATGGGCATCTGGCTGGCGCCGGACCAGTCCAGCATCAGGCGGTCGAACTCGGTCAGCGGATGGCGGATGTCCATCATCAGGATCAGCCCGCGCAGGCTCTCGCGGCTGCCCAGGTAGGCCTCCAGGTGCTTCTGCCAGTGCTGCTTGAGCGGGATCGGCACCTTGGCGTAGCCGTAACCGGGCAGATCGACCAGGCGGCGCTCGTCGTCCAGGCGGAAGAAGTTGAGCAGCTGGGTGCGCCCCGGGGTCTTCGAGGTGCGGGCCAGGCTGGCGTGGGTCAGGGTATTCAGCGCGCTGGACTTGCCGGCATTGGAGCGTCCGGCGAAGGCCACTTCATAGCCCTGGTCGTCCGGGCACTGGTCGACCTTGGCGGCGCTGATGAGGAAGCTGGCCTGTTGGCACAGGCCGATAATGGGGTTCTTGGCTTGCATCGGACATCCGTTGAGGGCGGGCGTGGGGGCGTGTTGCGAGGCGCGGCCCTTGCGACAATTGCGCGCATCCTGCCGGGCATGGCGCCGCACGGCAAGTGGCGTCGTTTCCGTTTCGGCGGCGCCAGTATATAATGCCGCAGATTTTGTGTGCGCTTTGTCCCACCCGTTGGATAAGTGTTCACGGGAGCGATATAGACCATCTGCCCGTAGAAAGCAGGACGCTCCCCTCCGCGATGAGGCCGATCTCATGAAGAAAATACTGCTCGCTGCCGCTGTGTCGATGTTGTCGTTCCAGGCTCTCGCCGCCCAGGATCCGGAAGCCGTGTACGCCCGCGCCTGCGCGGCCTGCCACAACGGCCAGCTGCCGATGGCGCCGCAGCGCGGCGATCAGGCTGCCTGGGAGCCGCGTCTGGCCAAGGGCATGGACGTGCTGGTACAGAGCGTCACCAATGGTCTCAATGCCATGCCGCCCCGCGGCCTGTGCATGGACTGCACCGCCGAGGATTACCAGGCCGTCATCGAATTGATGTCCAAGTGAGCCCGACGCAAACCCTCTTCTCTCTTAGCCGTAGTTGGATTAGCTGATGAACAAAGTACTCGTGAGTCTGCTGTTGACCCTGGGCATCACCGGCCTGGCCCACGCCGCGGGTGACCTGGTCGCCGGCCAGAACAAGGCGGCCGTGTGTGGCGCCTGCCATGGTGCCGACGGCAATAGTGCCGCACCGAACTTCCCGAAACTGGCTGGCCAGGGCGAGCGTTATCTGCTCAAGCAGCTGCAGGACATCAAGTCCGGCAGTCGCCAGGTGGTGGAAATGACCGGCCTGCTGGACAACCTCAGCGACCAGGACCTGGCCGACATCGCCGCTTACTTTGCCAATCAGAAGATGAGCGTTGGCGCGGCCGATCCCAAGCTGGTCGAGCGTGGCGAGGCGCTGTTCCGCGGCGGCAAGCTGGAAGAAGGCATGCCGGCCTGCATCGGTTGCCATGCCCCCAATGGTCGAGGCCTCGATGCCGCGGGCTTCCCGCAGATCGGTGGCCAGCATGCGGCCTATGTGGCCAAGCAGCTGACCGACTTCCGCGAAGGCAATCGCACCAACGACGGCGACAGCCTGATCATGCGCTCGATCGCCGCCAAGCTGAGCAACAAGGACATCGAAGCGCTGTCCAGCTACGTGCAAGGCCTGCACTGATACTGCAACAGCTTGCAATGCTGTGGCGTGGTAAAGGGTGGCTTCGGCCACCCTTTTTCGTTGGCCGCGCCGCTACAATGGCTGGAACCCGCACTTGCGCCACGGGTCGAACGCTGGCTGCCCCCGGGCACCGCTCAATCCTCAAGGAGTCACACATGCGTAACCTGATTCTCAGTGCCGCCCTCGCCGCCGCCGGCCTGTTCGGCATGGTCGCCCAGGCCGAGCCGATCGAGGCCGGCAAGCAGTACGTCGAACTGACCAGCCCGGTGCCGGTGTCCAAGCCGGGGCAGATCGAGGTGGTCGAGCTGTTCTGGTACGGCTGCCCGCACTGCTATCAGTTCGAGTCGACCATCAACCCCTGGATCGAGCAGTTGCCGGAAGACGTCAACTTCGTGCGCATCCCGGCACTGTTCGGCGGCGTGTGGAACGTGCACGGCCAGGCGTTCATCACCCTGGAAAGCATGAAGGTCGAACAGAAGGTGCATGACGCGGTGTTCGAAGCCATTCACAAGCAGGGCAAGAAGCTGGCGTCCCCGGAGGAAATCGCCGAGTTCCTGGTCGGCCAGGGCGTCGACAAGGCCAAGTTCCTCAGCACCTACAACTCCTTCGCCGTGAAGGGCCAGATGGAGAAGGCCAAGAAACTGGCGATGGCCTACCAGATCAGTGGCGTGCCGGTGATGGTCGTCAACGGCAAGTACCGTTTCGACATCGGTAGCTCCGGTGGCCCGCAGCAGACGCTGCAGGTGGCCGACCACCTGATCGAACGGGAGCGCGCCGCGCAGTAAGCGGCCCGCAGCGAGCGCCGAGCATGCTGCGCCGATGGTCCAGCGGCCGCCAGGCCGGCCTGTGCGACCCGCGGGTCAACCCGGGCTGTCCGGCGGCCGGCGACTGGCCCAGCGACGGGCGCTTGCGCCTGCTCAGTTTCAATATTCAGGTCGGTATCAGCACCGAACGCTATCGCCACTACCTGACCCGCGGCTGGCAGCACCTGCTGCCGCACCCCGGCCGCGCCGGCAACCTGCAGCGCATCGGCGCGCTGCTCGGCGATTACGACCTGGTGGCGCTGCAGGAGGCCGATGGCGGCAGCCTGCGCTCCGGCTTCGTCAACCAGGTCGAACACCTGGCCCACCTCGGGGGCTTCCCCTACTGGTACCAACAGCTCAACCGCAACCTCGGCCGCCTGGCCCAGCACAGCAACGGCCTGCTCAGCCGGCTGCGTCCCAGCCTGCTGGAAGACCACCCCTTGCCCGGCCCGCCCGGTCGTGGCGCGATGCTGCTGCGCCTGGGCCAGGGCGCGAACGCCATCGCGGTGGTGATGATGCACCTGGCTTTGGGGGCGCGCACCCGCACCCGCCAGCTGGCCTATATCCGCGAGCTGATCGGCGACTACCGCCACCAGGTGCTGATGGGCGATATGAACACCCATGCCCTCGACCTGCTGCAGCACTCGCCGCTGCGCGACCTCGGCCTGCTGGCGCCGCAGCTCGAGGCGACCTTCCCCAGCTGGCGGCCGCAGCGCTGCCTCGATCACATCCTGCTCAGCCCTGAGCTGCAGCTGGAGCGTTTCGAGGTGCTGCCCCTGCCGATCTCCGATCACCTGCCGGTGGCGGTGGAGATCCGTCTGCCGCACTCCCCGGAGCAGCACCGCCCGCCGGCGCTGACGGGAACACCGCGAGGAGGCCTGGCATGAGCGAAGACGCGCAGCGCTGGCGCAACAAGTACCTGGCCAGCCTCGAGCAGCAGGAAAGCCTCGAGCGTCGTTGGGCCGAGCGCGTCGACCTGTTGCGTCGCGGCCTGGTGCGCAGCAGCCTGGCTGCCGAGGGGGCGGACAAGGCGGTCGACAGGTGCATGCAGGAGTTGCGCGAGATCCTCCGCCGCGACGACATGGACGGCGGCCTCGCGGCGCTGATTCCGCGCCTGGAAAAGGCCGTGCTGGGCTCCGAGCAGCAACGCCAGCAACGGGTCGCGCAGCTCGCCGCTGCCCTGGCCGGCCTGGTCGATCCCCTGCTCGAACTGGAGCTGCCGCGCGAGGTGCGCAAACCGCTGAAGAGCCTCGCCAAGCGCCTGAGCAGCCACGCCGAGCAGGTGCGCGAACTGCCGGCCCTGCTCGTCGAGCTCGGTCAGCTGCAGCAGCAGGCATTGGCCGAACTCGGCCAGGTTGGGGGTGAGCGCCCGGGTTTGCTGCAGCGCCTGTTCGGCGGGCGCGACGGCGCTGGGGCCACGGCCGCCGTGGAGACAGCGGCCTCGCCGGAGCCTATTGCCCTGGAGACGGGGCAGACCGCACAGACCGAGCCCCAGGCGCTTGTGGAGCCGCCCGCCGCGGCCGCCGTGCAGCCTGCGGTGGCCGATCCAGAACCAGCTGTCGCGCCGTTGCGTCGGCCAGGGACCGGGCCGGCCCCGCTGGACAGCCTGCCGGCGCCTGCCGAGCTGCTGGCGCGGGGGCCTGAGCCGCGTTTGGCGCCGGAGTCCGAGGCGGATCAAGGCGTGGCGGCCGATGCCGCGGCAGACGAGCCGGCGGCGGACCCCGAGTACGCCCTGCCCTCGCCACCGGAGCCCGGTTACAGCGCCATCGCCAACCATGTCGAAGCCACCCTGCTGCGCCTGCTGGACGAGTTGCCGCTGCCGGAGCGCCACCAGGCTCAGGCCGACGTGCTGGGTGAACGCATCCAGGCGGGGCTGAACCTCTACGAACTGGTGCCGGTGCTGGACGACCTGGCGGTATTGATGCTGGCCACCGCCGACGTCGGCCAGCGTGATTTCGAGGTCTATCTCAAGCAGCTCAACGAGCGTCTGGCGACCTTCCAGAGCTCCCTGCAGGACGCCCACGAGGGCTATGCCGACTCGCTCAGTGCGGCCCGCGAGCTGGACAGCGAGCTGCGCCAGCAGGTCGACGGCCTGCACAGCAGCGTGCAGCAGGCCACCGACCTGGGCAGCCTGAAGGACCTGGTGGAGAACCGCCTCAATGGCCTGCTCGCCACCATGCAGCAGTACCAGAGCCAGCGCGACGAGCGCGAACAGCTGGTGAGCGGGCGCCTGCAAACCCTGGTCGAGCGGGTGGCGAACATGGAACAGGAGGCCAAGGGCTTTCGCCAGCACCTGGAGGAGCAGCGGCAGAAGGCCCTGCTCGATCCGCTCACCGGGCTGCCCAATCGCGCGGCCTGGGGCGAGCGCCTGGATTTGGAGCTGGCCCGCTGGCAGCGTTATGGCGGCGAGCTGCTGCTGGCGATGGTGGACATCGATCACTTCAAGCGGATCAACGACGCCTACGGTCACCTGGCCGGCGACAAGGTGCTGAAGATCATCGCCGGCGAGCTGCGCAAGCGCCTGCGCAAGATCGACTTCATCGCCCGTTTCGGCGGCGAGGAGTTCGTCCTGCTGCTGCCCTCCACGCCGCTCGCGGGCGGCTTGCAGTTGCTAGAGACGCTGCGCGAGGGCATCGCCGCCTGCCCGTTCCACTTCCGCGGCGAGCGGGTGAGCATCACCCTGTCGGCCGGGATCAGTGCCTTCGCCGCCGGTGAGCGCAGCGATCAGGTTCTGGAACGCGCCGACCAGGCGCTCTATCGCGCCAAGCGCGGCGGCCGCAACCGCATCGAGCAGGGCTAGCCGCGCGGCTACGCTGTTCCGGGTTCAGGCCGCTTCGGGCAGGTAGGGCCGCCAGGTCTTGGGAATCTGCTCCAGGCGCGGGTAGTTCAGCGCCTGCAGCTGCAACTGCGGCAACAGGAAGGGCGTGTGCCGCATGTGCTGCGGCAGGTGGCGCAGTTCCGGCAGCCAGAGGCTGACGTAGGCGGTGTCGGGATCGTAGGCGCGGGCCTGGCGCAGGGCGTTGAACAGATGGCCGAGCTGCGGGTCGCTGGCGACACCGGCGAGGTAGGCCCAGTTGCCCCAGTTGCTGGCCGGGTCGTAGTCGATCAGATGCTCCTCGAACCAGGCGGCGCCATGTCGCCAATCCTGCTGCAGGTCGTTGATCAGGTAGCTGGCGACCACCTGGCGACCGCGTCTGGACATGAAGCCGGTGGCCGCCAGTTCGCGCATGTTGGCGTCCACCAGGGGCAGCCCGGTGCGGCCGTGGCACCAGCGCTGGAAGCGCTGGTCGAGCTGGGTCGGCGCCCGCGCGGTGGCTTTCACGCCGCCGGCGCGGAACAGCGCGCCGCCATGGCGCACCAGGGTCCAGCGGAAGAACTCGCGCCAGAGCAGCTCCAGCCACAGGGCATGGGTCGAGTCGTTGCGTCCGGCCTGGGCCTCATGGCGGCGCAGTTCGGCCACTACCCGGCGTGGCGACAGGCTGCCGTTGGCCAGCCAGGGCGAGAGTTTCGAGGAGTATTCGCTGCCGATCAGCTGGTTGCGGGTTTCGCTGTAGTGGCGCACGGCCCGGCTGCCCCACAGGTAGTCGCGCAGCCGTGCCTGCCCCGCCGCCTCGCCGCCGGAGAAGGGGAAGGCGCTGGCCGGCACGCTGAGCGGTTCGCCCAGGCCCAGCAGGGACAGGCTCGGCAGCGGCTGCAGCAGCGCCTCGGCGCCCTCGGGCAGCGGGGGCAGTCGGCTCGGCGCGGGCTGCGGCTGGAATACCAGCAGGCGCTGTTCGACCTGTTCGCGGAACTGGCTGTAGACGCTCGGCAGCTGCTCGACCGCGCAGGGCAGTTCCTCGCGGCGCAGCAGGCCGTTGCCTTCCAGCTGTTGTAGCGGCACATCGCCGAGGGCCAGGCCTACGCGTTCGACCTCGGCCCGCTCGTGCGGGGCGATTTCTTCCAGGGTCAGCACCCGCTCCAGGCCCAGGTGGCTGACCAGTTGCGGGATCACCTGTTCCGGGCGGCCCGGCAGCACCAGCAGTTGCGAGCCGCGTTGGCGCAAGGCGCCGTTCAGCGCCGCCAGGCTTTCCAGGAGGAAGCGCGCGCGGTGCACGCCGAGGCGGCGGGTGCCGAATTCGCCCGGCTGCAGCTGTGCCGGGTCGAAGACGAACAGCGGCAGCAGGCGCTCGGCCTGCAGGACGGCCTGCAGGGCTGGGTGATCGTCGAGACGCAGATCCTGTTTGAACCAGAGCAGGGCGTGCATGGCGGGCTCCTCGGAAACCTGGCGATGCCCGATGGAATCTACTGCCGGGGCCCCGTCACTGTGGCCCAGGTCGGCGGCAGATGTCAGCCCCCGACTGACGGACGACGCCGTTCTGTCCGCCGAAGGGCACTTTGTCGACAGACGGGCGCCGCGCATCCCTTTAGACTGTGGCGATTCGTCGAGGAGTTTGGCATGGATATTTTCGGCATCGCCGCGTTGATTTTTCTGGTCACCGACCCCTTCGGCAACATCGCCATCTACATCGCCGCCCTGAAGAACGTCGCGCCCAAGCGCCGCTTGTGGGTGGCCGGCCGCGAGCTGCTGTTCGCCCTGGCCCTGCTGCTGCTGTTTCTGACCTTCGGCGACAAGCTGCTCAGTGGCCTCGGCCTGTCGCGCGAGGCCACCGCGATCGCCGGTGCCATCATCCTCTTCGTCGTCGCCATGCGGCTGATCTTCCCCAGCCCCCAGGGCCTGCTCGGCGACCTGCCGGACGGCGAGCCGATGCTGGTGCCGCTGGCCACCCCGGCGGTGGCCGGGCCTTCGGCCCTGGCGGTGCTGATGACCCTGCGCAACACCCATGAGGGGGCGCTGTGGGAGCTCTACCTGGCGGTCATCCTGGCCTGGGCGGCGACCGCCTGCATCCTGCTGCAGGCCTCCTTCCTGCAGCGCTTCCTCGGTGCCCGCGGCCTCACCGCGGTGGAGCGGCTGATGGGCATGCTGCTGATCATGCTCAGCGTCGACATGCTGTTGGACAACCTGCAAAGCGTGCTGCATATCGTCCCATGAGAGCCCTCTGCCTCGTCGTGCTACTCACCCTGCTCGCCGGCTGTGCCCGCGGCCCGCGCATCGACACCCAGTACAGCGCCGCCGGCCAGAGCAGCCGGGTGCAGTACATCGTCCTGCACTACACCTCGACCGACCTGCCGCGCTCGCTGCGCCTGCTGACCGAGGGCGACGTCAGCAGCCACTACCTGATCGGCGACACCCCGCCGACCATCTACCGCCTGGTCGACGAGAACCGCCGCGCCTGGCACGCCGGCGACAGCCGCTGGCAGGGGCGGACCTGGCTCAACGGCACCACGATCGGCATCGAGCTGGTCAACCGGGGCTATGCCGAAGGGCCCGACGGCCGCACCTGGCAGGCCTATCCGCCGGAGCAGATCGATGCCCTGATCGAACTGCTCGAGGACATCATGCGCCGCCACGACCTGGCCCCCGGCAGCATCCTCGGCCACAGCGACGTCGCGCCGCAGCGCAAGGTCGACCCGGGGCCGCTGTTCCCCTGGTGGCGCCTGGCCGAAGCCGGCCTGGTGCCCTGGCCGGACGCCCAGGCGGTGGCGCGCCAGCAGGCGCTGTTCGCCGCCAGCCTGCCGAGCGTGGCCTGGTTCCAGGCGCAGCTGGCCCTGCAGGGCTACGAGGTGCCCCGGCATGGCGAGCTGGATGAGGCCACGCGCAACGTGCTGGCGGCCTTCCAGATGAAGTACCGGCCGGCGCGCCACGACGGCGTGGCGGATGCCGAGACGGCGGCGCTGCTGCTGGTGCTCAACAGCCGCACCTGAGCGGCCTGGCGCGATGATCCCCGCTGCGCCCTGGCGCCTGCCGCTCGCCGGCGCGCTATCATCCGCCGCATCGATTCGGGGGGATGAAGCATGCTCAACGGCCTGTGGCTGAGTTTTTTCCTGGTGGCGGCGCTGGCCGGCCTGTCGCGCTGGCTGTTCGGCGACGATCCGGCGGTGTTCGCCGCCATGGTCGAGAGCCTGTTCGCCATGGCCAAGCTGTCGGTCGAGGTCATGGTGGTGCTGTTCGGTACCCTGACGCTCTGGCTCGGCTTTCTGCGTATCGCCGAGAAGGCCGGCCTGGTGGATTTGCTCGGACGCGCCCTGGGGCCGCTGTTCGCGCGGCTGATGCCCGAGGTGCCGCGTGGCCATCCGGCGCTGGGGTTCATCACCCTCAACTTCGCCGCCAACGGCCTGGGCCTGGACAACGCCGCCACGCCGATCGGCCTCAAGGCCATGCGCGCACTACAGGAGCTGAATCCGAGCCAGACCGTGGCGAGCAATGCGCAGATCCTCTTCCTGGTGCTCAACACCTCGTCCCTGACCCTGCTGCCGGTGAGCATCTTCATGTACCGGGTGCAGCAGGGCGCGCCCGACCCGACCCTGGTGTTCCTGCCGATCCTCCTGGCCACCAGCGCCTCGACCCTGGCGGGCTTGCTGGCCGTGGCCCTGGTGCAGCGTCTGCGCCTGTGGGACCCGGTGGTGCTGGCCTACCTGATTCCCGGCGCCCTGGCCCTGGGCGCCTTCATGGCGCTGCTCGCCGGGCTGAGCGCCACGGCACTGGCGGCGCTGTCCTCGCTGCTCGGCAACCTGACCCTGTTCGGGCTGATCCTGCTGTTCCTGCTGGTCGGCGCGCTGCGCCGGGTGCCGGTGTACGAGAACTTCATCGAGGGCGCCAAGGAGGGGTTCGACGTGGCCAAGAGCCTGCTGCCCTATCTGGTGGCGATGCTCTGCGCGATCGGCGTGCTGCGCGCCTCGGGTGCACTGGACCTGGGGCTCGATGGCATACGCGCGCTGGTGCAGGCGCTCGGCTGGGACAGCCGCTTCATCGACGCCCTGCCCACCGCCCTGATGAAGCCCTTCTCCGGCAGCGCGGCGCGGGCGATGCTCATCGAGACCATGCAGAACTTCGGCGTGGACAGCTTTCCGGCGCTGCTTGCGGCCACGGTGCAGGGCAGTACCGAGACCACCTTCTACGTGCTGGCGGTGTACTTCGGGGCGGTGGGCATCCAGCGCGCGCGTCACGCCGTGGGCTGTGCCCTGCTGGCCGACCTGAGCGGCATCCTCGCCGCCATCGCGGTGTGCTACTGGTTCTTCGGCTGAACCGGCAGCACCAGGCCCGCGCTGGCCGCGGCGTCCTCGTACCGTTCGCTGGCGGCGTCGGCCGCCTCCGCCGCGAGCACGCGGAAACGCAGCACGCCGATCATCTGCCCGGCCTCGGTGAGCACCTGGACCTGCCAGCGGCCTGCCGCGTCGGCGGGGAAGTTCTGCTTGTGGCTCCAGGCGCGGTAGCCCTGCTTGCGGCCGCCATGGATGGACAGGGCGATGCGCTCGACCTCGCGGCCCTCGTGGCGCCAGACATGGTAGATGCGCTCGTTCAGCCCGCGCGGGGCGCTGATCGCGGTGTAGGCGTACAGGCCCTGGCGGCGTAGCCGGTCGGCGCCGAGCTGCTTCAGGCGCTGGCCGGGGCTGCGGCGGTAACCGTCGAACTCGGCAGACAGCGCCGCCTCGGTCAGCCACAGGGTCGCCGGCGGCACCCAGACCCGCGTCAGCCAGCCGCCGACGCCGAGCGCCAGGCACAGGCCGAGCAGCAACAGGCCGCGCCACCAGCGTGCCACGTTGATGCTGCCCAGCAGGCTGGGCAGCGACAGCAGCACGGCGATGGCCAGGGCCAGCCGGTAACTCTGCGGCGTGGTCAGCTTGAGGATGAGCGGCAGCGCCGTGAGCAGCACGGCGAACAGCGTCAGGCAGTGGAAGCCGAGGTACAGCCAGCGCCGCGGCGCCAGCCAGCGGTAGTACAGCGGGTCGATGATCGAGACCAGCGCGGCCGCGCCGAGCAGGCCGCTGAACAGGGCCTGGCCGCTGTCCCAGGTGGTGGTGATGAAGAAGAACGGCAGGACGAAGAACAGGCTCTCCTGGTGGATCAGCTGGGTCGCGTAGCGCAGCAGCGGCGGCGGCAGTTCGAAGCCGAAGCGGCGGGCGATGCGCTCGCGCAGCAGGTTTTCCAGGATCAGCCACAGCCAGCTGACCAGCATCACCAGGGCCAGCACGCTGGCCAGCCCGGCCTGGCGCTCGACCAGCAGGAAGCTCGCCAGGCCGGAGGCGAAACCGAAGATCGCCACCAACCAGGGATGGCGGCGGATCAGGGCGGCGAGGCGCAGCAGCAGGGGTTTGCCGTGCTGGAGCAGGGGCAATGGCAAGGGCGAGCCCAGGGCAGGGGATGGACGGCCAAGGATACTGTATCGGCCCGCCCGAGCGCAGTGCCACGGGGCCCGGTGGCCTATGCTGTCAGCATGCGCAGGCGCCCGTGTGCAGTAGCTCGCCGGTGCCGCGGGGGCGTCAGGGAGGGGGAGCTGCATGCGCGTCTTGATCACCGGTGCCGCGGGTTTTATCGGCCAGCAGGTGCTGGCCGAACTGGCGGTCCAGCACCCCAAGTGGATGCTGATCGCCGCCGATATCCGCCCCGTCAGCCTGCAGGGCTTGCAGCTCAACGTGGAGCCGGTGCGCCTGGATATCAGCCGCCCCGACCAGGTTCAGGACTGCGTCGGCGAGTGGAAACCGCAGGCGATCCTGCACCTGGCCGCGGTGGTCAACCCGCCCCCCGGCATGAGCGAGGCGCGCCTGCACGCCATCGAGGTGGGCGGCACGCGGGCGTTGCTCGAGGCGGCATTGGCCCATGCTGTCGAGCACCTGATCGTCACCAGCTCCGGCGCGGCCTATGGCTTCTGTCCGGGGCATGCCGAGTGGATCGATGAGGAGCAGCCGCTGCGCGGGCATGGATCGTTCGCCCATGCCCGGCACAAGTGCGAAATCGAGGAGCTGCTGGCCGTCGCCCGCGCGCGGCAGCCGCGGCTCCGGCAGCTGGTGTTGCGGCCCAGCACCATTCTCGGCAAACGGGTCGACAGTCGCATCGGCGAGCTGTTCAGCCGCCGCACTGTGGTGGGGCTCAGGGGCCATGACAGCCGCTTCGGCTTCGTCTGGGACCAGGATGTGGTGAATGTCATACGCCAGGGGCTGGAGCGGGGTAGCGCCGGCATCTTCAACCTGGCCGGCGATGGGGCGCTGTCGCTGCAGGAAATCGCCGCCCTGCTGGGCAAGCCCTACCGGCCCCTGCCCCTTGGCCTGCTGCGCACGGCGTTGCGCCTGTTCAAGCCCCTCGGCCTGAGCCGGCACGGTGCCGAGCAACTGGATTTCCTGCGTTATCGGCCGGTGCTGGCCAATCGGCGACTCAAGGAGGTCTTCGGCTACACCCCGCGCTACAGCAGTCGCGAGGCGTTCCTGGCCTTTCTCCAGGCCCAGGGCATTCAGCCGTGCTGCTGAGCTCGGCTAGCTGTCGTGCAAATCGGCCTCGACGGGTTAGTCTTTGCATATCCGGCGCAGCCCAGCAGGCGCGCCCGTTCGAAAATCCACAAATTAAGGAGAGTTCCCATGAAAGGCCAACCCCTCGCCTGGGTCCTGTCGGCTGTTCTCGCAGGTGGCGTCCTGGGCGGCGTGGTGCAGGCCGAGGAGAGGCCCGTGATCATCGGCACCGGCGGTGAGACCGGCATCTACTACGTCGCCGGTCAGGCGATCTGCCGTTTCTTCAACGGCGCCATGGGCGAGCAGGGCCGCGGCTGCAAGGCCCCGGCCAGCGGCGGTGGCGTGGCCAACGTCAGGGGCCTGCGCAGCGGTGCATTCGACTTCGGCCTGATGCAGGCGGATCACCAGTTCAAGGCGCTCAAGGGCCTGGCGCCGTTCGAGGCCGAGGGGGCGATGAAGGACATTCGCGCGGTATTCTCCCTGCAGGATGAAGTCTTCACCCTGCTCGCCCGCCGCGACGCCCGGATCGCCACCCTCGACGACCTGCAGGGCAAGCGGGTGAATCTCGGCAACCCGGGCTCCGGGCAGCGCAACACCCTGGAAGAGCTGATGCGGGTGAAGGGCTGGGACAGCACGGTGTTCGCCCTGGCCGCCGAGCTCAAGCCCGCCGAGCAGGCGTCTGCCCTGGGCGACAACAACATCGACGCCATGACCTATTTCGTCGGCCATCCCAACGGCGCGATCCAGGAGGCCACGACCATCACCGACGCGGTGCTGGTGCCGATCGATGGCGCCGTGGTCGACAAGCTGCTGGCCGAGCGGCCCTACTACAGCCAGGCCAAGATTCCCGGCGGGCTGTACCGGGGCAACGATGCCGCAACGCCCTCGATCGGCAGCAAGGCGCTGCTCGCCACTACCGCCAAGACCGACCCGCAGCTGGTCTATCAACTGGTCAAGGCGGTGTTCGAGAATTTCGAGCGTTTCCAGCGTCTGCACCCCACCTTCGCCGAGCTCAAGGCCGAAGAAATGATCGAGGTGGGGCTGAGTGCACCGTTGCACGAGGGGGCCGTGCGCTACTACAAGGAGCGCGGCTGGCTGCAGTGAGCCAGGTGCGTCCCGGGCACCGGCCGCGCGCCGGTGTCCGGGGCGTGCTTCGGCTTATTGCCCGGGGCCGCCTGGCGGGCGGCTGGCGGCGAGAATGGCTGCGCTGTCCACCGGCTCGTCATCCAGCGGCAGGCGCCGGAGGGTGTCGGAGGTCAGGCGCAGCTGTTCGATGTACAGCTGGCACCGGTCGCAACGGCGCGTATGCAGCATGACCGCCATACGGGTGCGCCAGTTCAGGCGGCGGTCGATGATGTCCGATGCCAGTTCCGTCATTTCCTGGCAGCTCAGCATGTACCTACCTCCTCATAGTGTTCGAGCATCGCATGCAGGCGTTGCCGGCCGCGGTGCAGCAGGACGCGGACATTGCCTTCGGCCAGTTTCAGGGCCTGGGCGATCTCGCTGAACTCCAGGCCCGCGACTTCGCGCAGCAACACCACCGATTGCTGGTCCTTGGGCAGCTTGTGCAGGTGCTCGCGGATGCACTGGTACAGCTCGGCCTCGGTGAGCAGGGCCTCCGGCGAGTCGTGATGCCAGCCGGCCGGCGGGCGGCTCCAGGCGCCGTCCCGATCGAAGCGACCCGCCAGGGGCGAGCCGCCGTCGGCGCCCCAGGCGTCCCAGGCGACTTCCCGTTTGTATTTACGCAACAGGGCTCGCGCCTCGTTCAAGGCGATGCGCGCCAGCCAGGTGCGCAGCTTGGCGCGGCCCTCGAATTGGGCGATGGCGGCAAAGGCCTTGATCCAGGTTTCCTGGGCCACGTCCTTGGCCAGATCGGGGCCGGCCAGGGGGGTGGCCATGACGACCAGAAAGCTGTGATGGGCCTCGATGGCCGCCGCGAAGGCCTGCGGGTCCCCTCGCTGCATGCCGCGAATCAGCTGTTGCTCGTCGTCCATCGGGTCCTCCTGGGCAGCGGCTGCCGCAGTGGGTGGGTACTCCTCAAGGCGACCCACCTGGATATTCGAAGGCTCGGCTTGGCGCTTGTTACACCTTTCGTCCGGTCTGGCTTCGGGGCTCGGCGGAGGTCACTCGCCGGCCACCTCTTCCACCTTCAGCGCGCCCGTCTCGCCGGCCTCCAGCACCACATAGGCGCTGCTGCAGAACAGCGAGTTGAGGCGCTTCATGTCGCTGATCAGCTCCAGGTGCAGGGCGCTGGTCTCGATGCTCTGCACCACCTGACGATGCAGGCGACCGACATGGGCATGGGCCAGGCGCCGCTCGCGAGCGCGGAAGCGGCGCTTCTCGCGCAGCAGCTGGCGGGCGCTCTCGGTGTCGCCGGAGAGCAACACGTTGAGCCCCAGGCGCAGGTTGGCCATCAGCTGGGCATGCAACTCGGTCAGCTCCTCGAGGCCGCTCTCGGAGAAGGCATGGCGTTGGGCGGTCTTCTCGTCCTGCACCTTGCCGAGCATGCGCTCGATGATGTCGCCGGCCTGCTCCAGATTGACCGCCCACTCGAGGATCTCCGCCCAGCGCCGGCTGTCCCGTTCGCTGAGGGCGTCGTGCGGCACCTGGGCCAGGTACAGCTTGACCGCGCTGTACAGGGCGTCGACGTCGTCGTCCAGGCGGCGCAACTCCTTGCTCAGGGCCGGCTGGTTGCTGCGCAGCACCTCCAGCAGATGGCGCAGCATGGTCTCGATCAGGTCGCCGATGCGCAGGGTCTCGCGCACCGCCCCTGCCAGCGCCAGGCTCGGGGTGTCCAGGGCAGTGCGGTCGAGGTGGCGCGGGCGGGCCACGCCGCTGTCCTCGGCGCGATCCGGCAGCAGCCAGTTGCAGAAGCGTGCCATGGGCCCGACGCTGGGTAGCAGCACCAGACAGCGCAGGCTGTTGTAGAGCAGGTGGAAGCCGACCACCAGCTCCGCCGGGCGCCAGTTCAGGCTGTCCAGCCAGGCCACCAGCGGATCGAGCAGCGGGATCACCAGCAGCAGGCCGAGCAGCTTGTACAGCAGGCTGCCCAGCGCCACCCGGCGTCCGGCCGGGGTCTGCAGGCTGGCGGTGAGGAAGGCCAGCAGGCCGCTGCCGATGTTGGCGCCGATGACCAGGCCGATGGCCACCGGCAGGCTGATCAGGCCGGCGCCGGCCAGGGTCGCGGTGAGCAGCACGGCGGCCAGGCTGGAATAGGAGATCAGGGCGAACAGCGCGCCGACCAGGGCATCGAGCAGCAGGTCGCCGGTCAGCGAGGCGAACAGCACCTTGATGCCGTAGGCCTGGGTGATCGGCGTGGCGGCGCTGACGATCAGCTCCAGGGCCAGCAGCATCAGGCCCAGGCCGATGCCGACGCGGCCGAGCTGGCCGGCACGGCTCTGCCGCCGCGAGAGGAAGAAGATCACCCCGAGGGTGATCAGCAGCGGCGACAGCCAGCCCAGGTCCAGGGTCAGCACCCGGGCCATCAGCGCCGTGCCGACGTCGGCGCCGAGCATGATCGCCAGGGCCGGGGTCAGCGCCATCAGACCCTGGCCGACGAAGGAGGTGACCAGCAGCGCGGTGGCGTTGCTGCTCTGCACCAGGGCGGTGACGCCGATGCCGGCGACGAAGGCCATGGGCAGGCGGTTGACGTTGTGGCTGAGCACCTTGCGCAGGTTGGAGCCGTAGACCCGCAGGATGCCGGTCCGAACGATATGGGTGCCCCAGATCAGCAAGGCGATGGCCGAGAGCAGATTGAGCAGGGTCAGCATCGTGCATCTCCCTGTCGCGGGCCGCCCAAGCAGGGGCGACAACCGGGTACGGCGCAGGCGGCCACGGGACGAGCCTGTGGCAGGCAGCGCAGGTGCGTGGCAGGCCCGGAGGCGATGATTTTTTTCCCGGGCTCTACTTAAGCTGTAGCCGGCGAATGGCCGCTGCGCCAGCTACGGGTCGCCCTCGGGCCGGTTCAGCTGGGCGTGCGCGTGGCCAGAGCCACCAGGCCGGCGGCTCTTGGATCGGGGGCCCAGACCCCAGGCGCCGCGGCCTGCGATACGGCGCCGTGTGGCCGCGCCTGGGACAACTCGGGCGGCATCCGACGGACTCCGGACAGCACCCAGCGGGCGACACAGGTTGTCGGCCGAGTCCGTCATGCTCGCCGAACTGGTAACCTAGCCCGACCGAACGGATGCGACCGCTCCCCATGCTGACGCTCTACCACGCACCAGACCTTGAGACCCTCGGCGAGCTGGCCACCACCCTGCTCGCCCAGCCGCAACGCGAGCCCTTCGCGCCGGCGCGGGTGGTGGTGCCGAGTCAGGGCATCGGCCGCTGGCTGACCCTGCAGCTGGCACGCAGCCAGGGCATCGCCATGCAGCTGGAGGTGCAGCTGCCCTCGGCCTTCGTCTGGGAACTGTCGCGGCTGGTGCTCGGCCAGTTGCCGGAGCAATCGGCCTTCACCCCTAGCACCCTGGCCTGGCGCCTGTATGACTGGCTGTGCGAGCCGGGCCAGTTGGCCCAGGCGCCGCGCCTGGCGCATTACCTGGACGGCGGCGACGAGCGTCGACGCCTGTCGCTGGCGGCCAGGATCGCCGACGTCTTCGACCAGTACCTGCTGTACCGCGACGACTGGCTGGCCGCCTGGGAGCGCGGCGAGCTGCTCGAACTGGGCCCCGACGAGGCCTGGCAGGCGCTGCTCTGGCGCGAGCTGACCCGTGACGGCCATCCGCACCGCGCGCGCCTGCTCGACGACCTGCTGCGCCGCCTGCACGACCAGACACCCCTCGCCGGCCTGCCCGAGCGCCTGCTGGTGTTCGGCATCAGCGCCCTGGCCCCGCACCATATGCGCGTGCTCGAGGGCCTGGCCCGGCACACCGAGGTGGTGGTCTTCGCCCTTAACCCCTGCCGCGAGGCCTGGGGCGAGATCCGCGATATCCGCGAACTGGCCAGGCAGTCGCAGAACGCAGCGGATGCTCAGGCCATGAGCCCGGACGACTGGTATCTGGATGTCGGCCACCCCCTGCTGGCCAGCCTCGGCAAGCAGGGCCGGGACTTCTTCGACAGCCTGTTCGCCCTGGCCTCGGCCGAGGGCGCCCAGGAGCTGGGCCTCTACTCCGAAGACGCCGACCTGCACGACGCCAGCCTGCTGCAGGCGCTGCAGAACGACATCCTGCGGCTGCGCACCCGCGCCCCGGAGGAGCGCCTGGTCCTGCGCGAGGACGACCGCTCGCTGGAGCTGCACGTGGCCCATTCGCCGCTGCGCGAGGTGGAGATCCTCCACGATCAGCTGCTCGCCCGCTTCCAGGCCGACCCGCAGCTGAGCCCGGACCAAGTGGTGGTGCTGACCCCGGACATCGAGCGCTACGCCCCCTATATCGAGGCGGTGTTCGCGCCGCGTGAGGGCGTGCCGCGGATGGCCGCCCCGCGGATTCCCTTCAGCCTGGCCGACCGCAGCCTGCGCGCCGAGGTGCCGCTGATCGAGGCCTTCCTCGGCCTGCTCGCCCTGCCCGACAGCCGTTTCAGCGCCGAGGAGGTCCTGACCTGGCTGGAGCAGCCGGCCCTGGCCCGGCGTGCCGGCATCGAGGCCGAGGACCTGCCGTTGCTGCGCGACTGGCTGCGCGAGGCCGGTGTGCGCTGGGGCCGCGACGCCGGCCACCGGGCCCAGCTCGGCCTGCCGGCGGATGCCGCCTTCACCTGGCGTCAGGGCCTGGATCGCCTGCTGCTGGGCTTCGCCGCGCCGCCGCAGCTGGCCGGGGCGCGGGCGCCGCTGCTCGGCGCCAGCTGGCCGCTGGATGCCCTGGAAGGTGCCCGCGCCCAGTTGCTCGGGCGCCTGGCCGCCTTCGTCGAGCGCCTCGCCAGCTTGGCGCAGAGCCTGCAGCGGCCGCGCCCGCTGGCCGAGTGGGCCGAAACCCTGCGGGCGCTGATCGACGAGCTGTTCGACGAACGCGAGGCCGGCGACAGCCTGTTGCTGCTGTCCAGGGCCTGCGCCGGCCTGGCCGAGCAGGCCGCGGCCGCCGGCATCGAACGGCCGCTGGAACTGGCGCTGATCCGCCAGCAGCTGACGGCGGCGCTGGAGCAGGGCAGCGGCGCCTCGGGCTTTCTCACCGGCGCGGTGACCTTCTGCACCATGGTGCCGATGCGCAGCCTGCCGTTTCGTCAGGTCTGCCTGCTCGGCCTGGACGACGGCGCCCTGCCCCGGCGCACCCCGGCCGCCGGTTTCGACCTGATCGCACAGCAGCCCAGGCGCGGCGACCGCGCCCGGCGCCTGGACGACCGCTACCTGCTGCTCGAGACCCTGCTCTCGGCCCGCGGCGGCCTGTACCTGAGCTACGTCGGCCGCGATCCGCGCAGCAATGCCGAGCTGCCGCCCTCGGTGCTGGTCAGCGAGCTGCTGGATGCGGTCGACCTCACCGCGGTCTGCGCCGACGGCAGTAAGGCCAGCGGCCATATCCGCCTGGAACACCCGCTGCAGCCCTTCGCGCCCGGCAACTTCGCCGGGGCACGCCAGGCCGGTTTCGCCGCGCCCTGGTTCCGCGCGGCCCAGCGCCTGAGCGAGGCGGTCGCGGCCCCTGCACCCTTCGCCGCAACCCTGCCGGCGCCGGGGGAGGACTGGCTGACGCTGGAACCGAGCCAGCTGGTCCACTGCTTCAAGCACCCGGCGCGCTACCTGCTGGAGCAGCGCCTGGGCCTGCGCCTGGCGCAGAGCGAGGAGGCCCTGGCCGGCGACGAGCCCTTCAGCGTCGAATGGACCAGCCAGCACGGCCTGCGCCAATTGGCCCTGCAGGCCGTCGAGCGTGGCTGGAGCGAGGCCGAGGAGCGGGCGCTGGCTGCCGCCTCCGGCTGGCTGCCGGTGGGCGAACTGGGCCAGGCCCACTGGGGGCAGATCCGCGGACCGATCCGCGCCTTCGCCCCGACCCTGTTCGACGAGCGTCCGACGGACACGCCGCAGCCGCTGCTGGTGGACATCAGCCTGGCCGGCGTGCGCATCCACGGCTGGCTCGACGGGGTGACCGCCAGCGGCCTGTTCGACTACCGCCTGCGCAGCCTCGGCGCCTGGGAGCTGGCGCCGTTCTGGCTGCGCCACCTGCTGCTCAATTGCGCCGCGACCCCGGGCATCGCCCGCGACAGCCGTCTGTTGTCGCCGAAGAACGAATGGCGCCTGGGGGCGTTGGCCGATCCCCTGGCGCTGCTCGAGCCCTGGCTCGCGGCCTACCAGCGCGCGCTGTGCGAGCCCCTGCCGCTGCTGGCCAAGTGCAGCCATGGCTTCGCCCACAAGTGGCGCAACCCGGGGCGCAAGGAACCGCTCGAGGCGGCGCGGGCCGAGGCGCGCGTCATGTGGCAGGGCAACGACTTCATGACCGGCGAGTGCCAGGACCCCTGGAATGCCCTGGCCTTCCGCGACCGCGATCCCCTGGACGCAGCGTTCGAGGCCCTGGCCGAGCAGCTCTACGGCCCGGCCCTGGATGCCCTGCAGGGCGAGGAGGACGAGGCATGAGCGGCGCCAGTCTGGACCTGTTGCAGGACAGCTTCGCCGGCCGTTCGCTGATCGAGGCCAGTGCCGGCACGGGCAAGACCTGGACCCTCACCGCGCTCTATGCCCGCCTGCTGCTGGAGCGGCAGCTGTCGGTGTCGCAGATCCTGGTGGTGACCTTCACCACCGCCGCCACCGCCGAGCTGCGCGAGCGCATCCGTCTGCGCCTGGCCGAGCTGCTGGCGGTCTACGAGCAGGGGCCGGGCGAGGATGCGCTGCTCAACCGCCTGCACGCCCGCTACCCGGACGCGGCCAGCCACCGGCGCCTGCTGCTGGCGGTGCACGGCTTCGACGAGGCGGCGATCTTCACCATCCACGGCTTCTGCCAGCGCGCCCTGCAGGATGCGGCCTTCGAGGCCGGCGGCGACTTCGACAACGAGCTGACCCAGGACGACCGGGAGATTCTCGACGCCCTGCTCGCCGACCTCTGGCGCCACGAGCTGGCCGCCGCCGAGCCGGAATGGGCGGCCTTCCTGGTGCAGCAGAGGCTCACCCCCCAGGTCCTGCGCCAGCGCCTGCGCGGTCACCTGGGCAAGCCCTACCTGCGTATCGAGCCCCAGCCCGGCGCCCAGGCCGATCTGGCGCCCCTGCGCGCGGCCTGGCAGCAGGCGCGGGACGCCTGGTTGACGCACGGCGGCGCCTGGCTGGAACAGCTCAAGGCCTTCGACGGCTTCAAGAGCAACATGGTCGACGCCACCAAGCTGGGCGCCTGGCAGGCCGAATTGGACGGCTACTTCGGCGATTCGGCGGCGCTGTTCGGCAAGGTCGAGGGCCTGCGCCGGCTGAGCCGCGAGGGCCTGCTCAAGGCCAGCAAGAAGGGCGCCGCGGCGCCGGCCAGCCCCCTGGCAGGCGCCCTGCAGGACCTCTGCGACGCGCTGGAGGCGGCGCTGCCGGAGGCCGAGCAACGCCTGATCGCGCTGCAGGTGCGGCTGATCGGTCAGCTCAACGAGCAGCTGCCCCAGCGCAAGGCGGCGCAGCGCCTGCTGGCCTTCGACGACCTGCTCAATCGCCTGCAGCAGGCGCTCTATGGCGAGGGCGGCGAGCAGCTGGCGCAGACCCTGCGCGCGCAGTACCCGCTGGCCCTGATCGACGAGTTCCAGGACACCGACCCGGTGCAGTACCAGGTGTTCCGCCGCATTTACCAGGACGCAGGGGATCTTTGCTTCGTGGGTGATCCGAAACAAGCCATCTACGCCTTTCGCGGCGCCGACCTGGCCACCTACCTCAGGGCCCGCGACGAGGCGGCGCGGCAGTACAGCCTGGCCACCAACCATCGCTCCACCCCCGCGCTGATCGCCGCCCTCAACCAGCTGTTCGACCGGCCCCGGCCCTTCGCCGAAAAGGGCCTGGCCTATCCGCCGGTGGGCGCCAGCCAGCGGCCGCGGCCGCGCCTGGTGTTGCCGGAGGAGGCCGAGGCACCCCTGGCGCTGGTCTGGCTGGACGACGAGTACCTGACCAAGGGCCAGGCCGGCGCCCTGGCGGCCCGCGACACGGCGCGGCGCATCGCCGCCGTGCTCAGCGCCAGCGGCAGTGGTCAGGCCTATTTCGAGCACAGCGGCGAGCGGGCTCCGCTCAAGGGCGGCGATATCGCCGTGCTGGTGGCCAGCCATCGCCAGGCCGCCGAGGTGGCCGCCGAGCTGGCCGCGCGCGGGGTGCCCAGCGTGCGCCGCGGCAAGGAGAACGTCTGGCACAGCGAGGAGGCCGAGGCCCTGGCCGCGGTGCTGGCCGCCTATGCCGAGCCCGGCCGCGAGGGCGCCCTGCGCTACGCACTGGCCACCCGCCTGCTGGGCCGCAGCGCCGCCGAGCTGGCCGCCTGTCAGGACGATGCGCGGGCCTGGGACGAGGAGCGCGAGGCCGCCGAGCGCTACCACCAGCTGTGGCAGCAGCAGGGCTTCATGCGTGCCTTCCGCGCCTGGCTGGACGAGCAGCGGGTGGCCGAGCGCCTGCTGGCGCTGGTCGACGGCGAGCGGCGGCTGACCAACCTGCTGCACCTGGCCGAGCTGCTGCAGAGCGAGAGTCTGCAGCGCCCGGGGCTGGAACAGCTGCTGGCCTGGTTCGAGGCCCAGCGCCGCGCCGAGGCCCACGGCGAGGATGCCCTGCTGCGCCTGGAGAGCGATGCCGAGCGGGTGCAGATCGTCACCATCCACACCTCCAAGGGCCTGGAATACCCCCTGGTGTTCTGCCCCTACCTGTGGGACGGCGCCCTGCTGCGCCAGTTCGAGGACATCAGCTGTCACGCCGACGACGGCACGCCGCTGCTCGACCTCGGCGGCGAGCACCTCGACCGCCATCGTGAGCGTGCCTGCCAGGAACGCTTCGCCGAGAAGCTGCGCCTGACCTACGTGGCCCTGACCCGCGCCCGCGACCGCCTGTGGCTGCACTGGGGGCCGGTGGACTGCAAGCCGAAGAAGGACGGCAGCCTCGGCGACTCGGGCCTGCACAGCAGCGCCCTGGCCTGGCTGCTGCACGGTCGCCGGCTGCCGGGGGAGGATGCCCTGGGCGAGCTGGCCGCGCACCTGCAGAGCCTGGGGCCGGCGCAGCTGCGCGGGGAGATCGAGCAGCTGGTCGCCGCCAGCCAGGGGCGCATGAGCGTACAGCCGTTGTTCGCGGGCGAGGCCAGCGCGGCCGGCGAACGCCGCGCGTCGCCACCCGAGCAGCTGGCCAGCCTGCAGCGCAGCCTGCACAGCGCCTGGCGCATCGGCAGCTTCTCCGGTCTGGCGGCCGGCATGCATATGGAGGCGCCGGACCGCGACACTCTCGCCATGCCCGCTGCCAGCGAGCCGGGCAGCGGCTTCTTCGCCTTCCCCCGTGGCG
The DNA here is from genome assembly GCF_033547155.1 of Pseudomonas benzenivorans. Lineage (GTDB taxonomy): Bacteria > Pseudomonadota > Gammaproteobacteria > Pseudomonadales > Pseudomonadaceae > Aquipseudomonas > Aquipseudomonas benzenivorans_B. Next base: position 4,374,829 of record NZ_CP137892.1, on the reverse strand, counting down.
CCCGTGCCGGTACCTGCCTGCACGCCATCCTCGAGGACTGGGCGCGGGGCAAGGCGCCCCTGGCCGAATTGGTCGCGCCGGCGCTCAGCGGTCACGGCATCGATGCCGACACCTGGGGCGAGATCGCGACCCAGCAGTTGCAGCGGGTCATCGAGACCGACCTGGACGGCAACGGCCTGAGCCTTGCCGGCTTGGAGCCGGCGCGGCGCCTGCCCGAGCTGGGCTTCACCTTCCCGGTGGCCGGCCTCGAGGTGGTCCGTCTGCGCGCCATTCTCGGCGACCCGGCGCACGGCCTGCCGGCGCCGCTGCGCGAGGCCGCCGCACGCCTGGAGTTCGACAGCCTCAAGGGCTTTCTCAAGGGCTTCATCGACCTGACCTTCGAACACGACGGGCGCTGGTACATCGCCGACTACAAGTCCAACTGGCTCGGCCCGGATGCCGGCCACTACCAGGGCGAGCAGTTGCTCCAGGCCCTGGCCGCCGAGCACTACTACCTGCAGTACCTGATCTACCTGGTGGCGCTGCGGCGCTTCCTGCGCCAGCGCCTGGCGGATTTCACCGATGCGCAGCTGGGCGGCGCCTACTACCTGTTCCTGCGTGGCATGCCGGGCGCCGGGGTGTACTTCGCGCGCCCGGCCGATAGCCTGCTCGATGCCCTGGACCGGCTGTTCGAGGAGGGCGCCCGATGAGCCTGGCCGACCTGCCCCTCGGTCCCCTGCAGCGCGCCCTGGTCGCCAGCCTGCAGCGCCTCGATCCGGCCGCCGAGCCGCTGGTGCTGGCCTCGGCGGCCCTGCTCTGCGGGGCGCTGGAGCAGGGCGACGTGTGCCTGCCGCTGGCGCGCCTGGCCGGCCAGCGGCCCTGGCCGGAGCAGGACTTCGCCCTGCCGCCGCTCGGCGAATGGCGCCAGGCGCTGCAGGCCTCCTCGCTGGTCGGCGAGACGGGTGCCTTCGCCCCGCTGATCCTCGTGGGCGAGCGCCTCTACCTGGCCCGCTACGAGGCCTACGAACGGCAGCTGGCCGAGCAGCTGCTGGCCCGCGCCGGCGACCGCCCGGCGGTGGACGAGGCTCGCCTGGGCGAGAGCCTGGCCCGGCTGTTCGCCTTCAATAGCGAGCAACCGGACTGGCAGCGCCTGGCCGCGGCCCAGGCGGTGCGCCGGCGCCTGGCGGTGATCTCCGGCGGCCCCGGCACCGGCAAGACCACCACCGTGGTGCGCCTGCTCGCCGCGCTGCTGGAGCAGCCCGGCGGGGACAGGTTGGCCATCGGTCTGGCCGCGCCCACGGGCAAGGCGGCGGCGCGCATGGCGGAGGCGATCCGCACGGCCAAGGCGTCCTTGCCGGTCGACGCGGCGATCAAGGCGGCCCTGCCGGAGGAGGCGCGCACCCTGCATCGTCTGCTCGGCAGCCGCGGCGACAGCCCGGCGGTGCGTCACCACGCCGGCAACCCCCTGGCCCTGGACGTGCTGGTGGTGGACGAGGCCTCCATGGTCGACCTGGCGTTGATGGCCAAGCTGGTCGAGGCCCTGCCGCCCCAGGCGCGGCTGATCCTGCTCGGCGACAAGGACCAGCTGTGCGCGGTGGAGGCCGGCGCGGTATTCGCCGAGCTGTGCGAGGGCCGCGGCTTCGACGCTCAGGCAGCCGCCGAGCTGCAGCGGATCACTGGCCAGGCTGTGCCGGTGGCCGTGCCCGGTTCGCGCCTCGGTGACGCCGTGGTGCTGCTGACCCACAGCCACCGCTTCGCCGGCGACAGCGGCATCGGCGAGCTGGCCCGGCGGATCAACGGGGGCGATGTGCCCGCTACCCTCGCCCTGCTCCAGGAAGATCGCGCCGACCTGGCCTGGAACGCCCGGCCGACCCCGCAGGACCTGCTCGAACGCCTGGACCGCGGCTACGCGCCCTACCTGGCCGCCGCCCGCCGCGGCGAACCGGCCGCGGCCTTCGCCGCCTTCAACGCCTTCCGCGCGCTGTGCGCCCAGCGCGAAGGCGCCTGGGGCGTGGCCGGCATCAACGAGGCGCTGGAGGCGCGGATCAAGCGCCGCGGCCAGGTCGCCGGGCGCGAGCGCTGGTACGTCGGCCGGCCGGTGATGGTGCGGCAGAACGACTACGCCCTGGGCCTGTTCAACGGCGACATCGGCCTGTGCCTGCAGAGCGACCACGGCCTGCGGGTCTATTTCGAGGGCGAGGACGGCTACCGCCCCTTCGCCCCGGCACGCCTGCCCAGCCACGACAGCGCCTTCGCCATGACCGTGCACAAGAGCCAGGGCTCGGAATTCGCCGAGGTGCTGCTGGCGCTGCCCGAGCAGCCCAGCCCGCTGCTGACCCGCAGCCTGTTCTACACCGGCATCACCCGGGCCAAGCAGAAAGTCGAGATCTGGGGCCTGGCACCGCGCCTGGCCGAGGCGGTGAGCACCCGCGCCGAGCGGGCGGCGGGTCTGGCCGAGCGCCTGAGTTTGGCGGCGCCGCGGCCCGCGCCGGCGGCCTGCGGCGGGGGCCAGCTGGGGTTGTTCGAGTGAGCGCGCCCGGGCTCCCGCGATTGCATCGAGGGCCCGGGTCCCTACACTGAACCTGGGCCGCGAAGCCGGCGGCCTGCACCGGGCGGCTGATCATGAGGGAGCAAGTAGTTGATACGGACACGCTGGATGGGTTGGTTGTTGCTGCTGTGCCTCGGCGCGCGGGCCGAGGGCGGCGATCTGCGCCTGGTCACCGGCGACGACTATGCGCCCTTCACTGGCCGCGCTTTGCCCGGCGGCGGCCTGCTCACGCAACTGGTGCAGGCCGCCCTGGCTGGCCAGGGCGTCTCCAGCACGCTGGACTGGCGGCCGTGGAACCGTGGCTACCGGATGACCCTGCAGGGCGACTACGACGCCACCTTTCCCTATGTTCACTCGGACGAGCGGGCCGCGGACTACCTCTACTCGGCTGTGCTGATCAACGTCAGCCAGTATGTTTTCAGCCTGGCCGGAGATGAACTGGAGGCCGACCGGACGGAGTCGCTGGGGGGCAAGCGTCTGTGTTATCCCCTGGGCTGGCAGCCGCCGGCGGCCATCCAGCAGATGGTCGAGCAGGGTCGCTTGACCCTGCATGCGCCGGTCGGTCTGAACGCCTGTGCCCGGCTGGTGCTGCTCGGTCGCGATGACTTCTTTATCGCCAACCGCCCGCTGGGTGAGGCGGCCTTGCGTACCACGGGCGAGGCGGGGCGCTTCCGCCGCTCGCAGCATTCGTTCGGCAGCAGTTCCCTGCACGTCATAGTGCCGCGGAACCATCCTCGAGCCGAGCGCATTCTGCAGCAGCTCAACGCCGGCTTGGCCCGGCTGCATGAACGCAACGAGTACGGGCCCATGCTGGAGCGCTACCTGCAGCAGCGCCATGAGCAGGCCGGCCCCTGACGCGGGCTCTCAGGCCGCCAGCAGGGTCAGCAACAGCGGCAGAGTGGCCGCCGCCAGCAGGGTCTGCAGGGTGATCAGCCCGGCCATCAGCTGGCTGTCGCCGCCGAGCTGGCGGGTCAGCACGTAGGCGGTCGGGGCGGTCGGCAGGGCGAAGAACAGCAGCAGCACCGTGCTCTCCATCGTCGGCAGCTGCAGGCCGCGGGCCACGGCCCAGGCCAGCAGCGGCATGGCCAGCAGACGCAGCAGGCTGTTGCCGGCCAGGGCCGGGATCTCCCCGCCCAGCTGCTCGGGCTTGAGCGCCGCGCCGACGCAGAGCAGGCCCAGCGGCAGGCTGGCGGCGGCCAGCAGGCTCAGCAGGCGATCACTGCCGCCCGGCAGGCCGAGGCCGCCGAGGTTGACCAGGGCGCCGCCGAGGCAGGCGAGGATCAGCGGGTTCTTGAGGATCGGCAGCAGCAGGCCGCGGGCGCTGACGCCGCGCTCGGCGGTCAGCGACCAGACCGACAGCACGTTCACCGTCGGTACCATCAGCGCTAGCATCAGCGCCGCCAGGGTCAGGCCCTCCTGGCCGAACAGGCTGGCCACCGCGGCCAGGCCGAGGTAGGTGTTGAAGCGCAGCGCGCCCTGGGTGAAGGCGCCGAAGCGCGCCGCACGCCAGCCGCGCAGGCGGCGCAGCAGCAGCAGGGCGAGCCAGGCCAGGCCCAGGCCGAGCATGACCGCCAGGGCCAGCCGCGGCAGCGCCGGGTTATCCAGGGGTGCCGTGGCCAGGCTGCTGAACAGCAGGGCGGGAAACAGGATGAAGTAGTTCAGCCGTTCGGCGCCGGGCCAGAAGGCCTCGTTGGGGAAGTCTAGGCGGCGCAGGTAGTAGCCGGCGACGATCAAGGCGAACAATGGCCACAAGGCCAGCAGCAACTCCAGCACGACAGTCCCCGTCCGTGATAAACGGCCATATTGGCCAGCCGCCCAGCGCGGCGCAAGGGCCGAGCCGGGCCAACCCAGAGGAGGAGCAGGCGATGAGTGAAGTCCACAGCGGCGGCTGCCAGTGCGGCGCCCTGCGTTACCAGTTCGAGGCGCCGTTGCGCGACATCGCCCACTGCCATTGCGCGGTGTGCCGGCGCAGCGGCGGCGGCATCGTCACCACCTGGGTCACGGTGCCGCTGGCCAGTTTCCAGTGGCTGGCCGGTACGCCCAGGGAATATGCCTCCTCCGCCAGCTGTACCCGCAGCTTCTGTCCGACCTGCGGCGCTCAGTTGACCCTGTTCACCACGCTCAGCCCCGAGACCCTGGACGTGACGGTCGCCACCCTGGATCACCCCGAGCAGGCCCCAGCCGAGCGGCATATCTGGGTGCAGAGCCGCCTGCCCTGGCTGCATCTGGACGAGCAGCTGCCGCAGGAGCAGCGCGAGTCGCTGCCCTGAGCGCTGCGTTGCCCGGGCGCTCAGGGCAGCTGCAGGCCGCCGCCGGCCTGGTGCAACGCCCGCAGCTGCGCGCGTAGCGCCGCCAGGTTGGCCTCGCCGGCCTGCAGTTCGGCCAGCAGCGCCGGTTCCAGCAGCTGGCGCACCTCGCGGTCGAGGTCGTCGCTGAGGCGGCGCAGCTGGTGCTGGCGGCTCTGGCTCTCGGCCTCCAGGTGCCGGCGCTCGTCGGCCTGGGGCAGGCCATAGCCGCTGTCGAGCAGCTCCGCCGGGCGGCTCAGGAAGCCGCTGCCGGCGAGTATCTGCTGCAGGGCGTCGCCGGCCTTGCGCACGCCCGGCTGCGTGGCGTGCGGGTCGCCGAGGTAACGGCGTTTGAGCTGGTCCTGGGCCAGCAGCAGCTGGCGGCGCAGGGCGGCCTGTTCGAGCAGCAGCAGCGCGGCGCTGGCGCGCAGCTCGGCCCGGGGGAACCAGGCGCGGCGTTCGGCGGCCGGCAGCGCCAGCCAGTCCTCGACCCGCCGCTGTTCGATCGGTAGCAGCTCCTGCAGCACGGCGAACATCGCCTGGTAGCGCTCGCGGAAGGAGTCGAAGCGGTAGCCCAGGCGCAGCGCCTCGCGCGGGTCGTCGAGCACCCCGGGGTCGGCCAGGCCGCGGGCCACCAGGCCGTCCAGCAGGCCGTTGGGCAGGATGCTGTCGAACGCCTGCAGTCGCGGCGACTGGATGCCGCTGCGCAGCAGCTTGAGCGTCTCCACCGCGCAGTTGTTGGAGATGAAGTAGTAGTCGCCGTCGTAGCTCCAGTGCTGCTCGGCGGCGCGGGTCACCAGCGCCTCCAGCTGGCGACGTTCCAGGCGCAGCGGCACCGAGGCCAGGCTGCGCAGCTCGACCTTGGTGTATTCCTCGATCACCTGGGCCAGGGGCAGGACGAACAGGCGCGAGGGGTAGGCGCCGGTCAGGCCGTCCCAGCTGGACAGCTGCAGATCGCCGACGAAGGCGCGGTAGGACAGCACCAGGTGCTGCTCGAGGTCCAGGCGGCAATCCGGCCCGCGCGGCCGGCCGGGGGCGCAGATCACCAGGCGCAGCATGCTGTGGCCCCAGCGGCTGGCCCAACTCTGGTTGGCCTCGGCGAGCAGGTAGTCGATCTGGTAGACCCGCTCCGGGTCGAGGCTGGCCAGGGGCTGGCGGGCGAAGTCGCCGCCGGCGTTGAGGTAGGCGTAGCCCTCGCTGCAGGGCCGCTGGTGCGGCGGTGCCCAGGCGAAGTGGGTGCGCCAGTAGCGCGCCAGCGAGGGGCGGCGGCAGGCGTAGTCGGGGTCGAGGAGGAAGTATTCCAGGTTCACCGCGACGAACTCGCGCGGGTTGCTCAGTTCGTAGACATCCGGGCTGCGCACGCGCTGGGCGTTGTTGTGCTCGCGCTGGCCGCGACTGCCGATCCGCTGCGGCCAGCCGGCCAGATCGAGCAGGTAGGGGTCGTCGCTCAGGGTGAAGCGGCGCGCGGTCTGGCCGCGGCAGGCGTCGGGCAGGCCGACCGCGCCGAGGCTGGCGGCCAGGCGCCGGCAGCGCTGCAACTGGCGTCGTTCGTTCGCCGGCCAGAGCCGTGCGCGGTCGTACAGGTGGGTGAGCTCGTGCACCAGGGTGGCCAGCAGCTCGCGGCGCTGGCTGCCGTGGGGGCGGCCGGTCTGCTGGTGGGCGGCGCTGCCATCGCTCAAGGCCGGGAGCAGGGCGGCATTCAGTTCGATGCCGCTGAAGCGTCCGGCGCGGCCGTAGACCGTCGCCGGCATGCTCCGCCAGCGCACCGCCACGGGGCGATCCAGGCGCTCGCGCAGCAGGGGCGGCAAGGCGTCGAGGGCTTCGTCCAGCAGTGCCTGACTGGCTCGGCGTTGCTGGCGGTCGAGGTCGTCGCTGTCCAGCACCAGGCGCAAGGCGGCCTCGCTGCCGGCGCTGGCGAGCAGCGCCGTGGCCAGTAGCCAGGTGCGCGCCAGGTTCACAGGGCGAGGATGGCTTCGGCCAGCTCCAGGTCGGAGGCGGACCGGGTCTCGGGGGACTGGCGGCGGATGGCGCTCAGCGCCGCTTCCAGGTGGGCGCCGCGAATGGCGCCCTGGCTGGCGACGAAGCAGGCGGCGTCGTCGCGGGCCTCGGCCACCACCTTCATGTCGCGGATCGAGGTGGTGGTGTCCGAGGTGAAGTCGAGGCTGCGGTCCAGCGCACGGACGATGATGTTGCTGGTGGCGACCAGGGTCTGCGCCTGGGTATTGCCGGCGGCCAGGATGAGGCAGGCGATGGCGGCGAACAGCGGACGAGGCATGGATGGGCTCCGGGTAGAGGGCGGTGACGATTGGACGAGTTGGCGCGCCGACGGTTCCCGCGTGCAGGCAAGGGGGCGGCGATCTAGGCTCGGCCGAAGGCTAGCCCCGGCCGGCGTGTGGCGAAACCCGGATGTGCGAGGTCAGAGGCTGAGAATCGCCCTGGCCAGCTGCAGGTCGTCGGCGCGCAGGTCCGGGTTGTGCTGGCGGATATGGTTCAGGGCCGCTTCCAGGCGCACGCCACGGATGGCGCCCTGGCTGGCGACGAAGCTGGCGGCATCGTCGCGGGCGGCCAGGACCACCTTGTCGTCGCGCAGCGAGGAGGTGGCATCGGAGCTGGCTTCCGCGGTGCCGGCCAGGGAGTTGCCGATGGCATCGGTGGTGCCGACGAAGCTGGAGGCCGTGGCGCTGCCGCCGATCAGCAGCAGCGCAGTAAGGGCGAATAGGCGGGTGGGGTTCATGCGGATGTCTCCCGAGAAGGCTCGCCAGGGCCGGCGATTGGTCGTACTCAATGGCCTTAAGCCTAGCGCAGTCGGGACCCCATAGCCTACTGCCGGCTCAGCGCCAGAACGGCTTCTCCAGTTCGCGTCGACGTTCGGCTGGAGTGATGCCGTTGTCCATCAGCAGGCGCTCATCGAGCGCGGCCAGCTGGCGGCGGGTACGGGCGTTGCGCAGCCAGAGGGCCAGGGTGGCGTGCAGTCGGCCGAGCGGCTGGGTGTGGCTGGGCTGAAGGGGCAATGTGCTGGTGCTGAGGGTGCGCTCCATGACAGTCGACCTTCCCGCCTCGGGCGGGTGTGAGGTATGGGGCACCATGTTCGCGCCCCCTGTGAACAGTTGGCAGCTACAGCGAGGTCAAATTGTATTGGTGCAGTCTTCAGGTATTTGAAACTGTTCTGCTGTTCGGCCGGATAACTGTTCCACAGCCGTGCGGATGGCCCGCCACAAATGACGAGCCCCGCCGACGCGGTGCGTGGGCGGGGCTCGTCTGCAGAGCGGGTCGGCGCAGGCCGTGGCGCTTAACGCCAGAACGGCTTGCGCAGCTCGGCGAAACGCTGGCTCTCGCTGATGCCGGCGTCGGCCAGCAGGCGGGCATCCAGGCGCGCCAGCTGGCGGCGGCTGACGATGCGGCGCTGCCACAGCAACAGGGTGGCGGCGATGCGCAGCGGCAGGGAACTGGTGGCAGGGGCAGCGCTGTATTCGAAGAACAGGTCGGAACTGAGGGTGCGTTCCATGGTGACATCCTTCCGCTTGTGGCGGGTCTAGAGAGTGTTTTGCCTGGTGCCTATATTCCGCTTCTGCCAAGGGATTCTGTAGTCACAGATATTGGTAATTACGGGCCTATTAGATAGTTTGCTTTATAACTGTTATGCTGGTTTTAGTAGAAACTGTACCGCATAGAAGTTGTATGTCGCGTATTTACCAGTAAGTCTGGTTGATTGACCTGTATTTATCGTGTTTTTCAGTGACTGCCTGCCGGTACAGTTGCAAATTGATTGCTCGATGCTATTGACTCCGTGTTCAGAAAATATTCGCGCCTGTCGGGTGGTTGGGGGTTATCTGTACTGGCTTGAACGGCCCTCCCGGCAATGAAAAAGCCCGGCACGGGGCCGGGCTTTTTCAGCGAGGGTGAGGTCAGTCGACGGCCTTGACCATGTCCTCGATGACCTTCTTGGCGTCGCCGAACACCATCATGGTCTTGTCCAGGTAGAACAGTTCGTTGTCCAGGCCGGCGTAACCGCTGGCCATCGAGCGCTTGTTGACGATCACGGTCTTGGCCTTGTAGGCCTCGAGGATCGGCATGCCGGCGATCGGCGACTTCGGATCGTTCTTCGCCGCCGGGTTGACCACGTCGTTGGCGCCGAGCACCAGCACCACGTCGGCCTGGCCGAACTCGGAGTTGATGTCTTCCATCTCGAACACCTGCTCGTAAGGCACCTCGGCCTCGGCCAGCAGGACGTTCATGTGCCCCGGCATACGACCCGCAACCGGGTGGATCGCGTACTTCACGGTCACGCCCAGGTGGGTCAGCTTCTCGGCCAGTTCCATCAGTGCGTGCTGGGCACGGGCCACCGCCAGGCCGTAGCCGGGCACGATGATCACGGTGTCGGCGTTGGTCAGCAGGAAGGCGGCGTCGTCGCTGGAGCCGGACTTGACCGGGCGCTGTTCGCTGCTGCCCGCCGCCGGGCCGGCATCCGCCGCGCCGCCGAAGCCGCCGAGGATGACGTTGAAGAACGAGCGGTTCATCGCCTTGCACATGATGTAGGAGAGGATCGCACCCGAGGAGCCCACCAGCGAACCGGCGATGATCAGCATCGAGTTGTTCAGGGAGAAGCCGATACCGGCCGCCGCCCAACCCGAGTAGCTGTTGAGCATGGACACCACCACCGGCATGTCCGCGCCGCCGATCGGGATGATGATCAGCACGCCGATGACGAAGGCCAGGGCCACCAGCAGGGCGAAAGCGCTGAGGTTGCCGGTGAAGGTGAACACCAGGCCGAGGCCGATGATCGCCAGGCCCACCGCCAGGTTGAACAGGTGCTGGCCCTTGAACACCACCGGGGCGCCCTGGAACAGACGGAACTTGTACTTGCCCGACAGCTTGCCGAAGGCGATTACCGAACCGGAGAAGGTGATGGCACCGATGGCCGCGCCAAGGAACAGTTCCAGGCGGTTACCGGCCGGAATCGGGTCGGCCATGCTGGCAACGATGCCCAGGGACTGCGGCTCGACCACGGCGGCGATGGCGATAAATACCGCGGCCAGACCGATCATGCTGTGCATGAAGGCCACCAGCTCGGGCATCTTGGTCATCTCGACGCGCTTGGCCATGATCGAACCGGCGGTGCCGCCGATCAGCAGGCCGACGATCACGTAGCCGATGCCGGCGGTGGCCATCTCGGCGCCGAGCTTGTAGATCAGGCCGACCGTGGTGACGATGGCGATGGCCATGCCGACCATGCCGAACAGGTTGCCGCGGCGCGAGCTGGTCGGGTGCGACAGGCCCTTGAGCGCCTGGATAAAGCAGATCGAGGCGACGAGGTAGAGAACAGTGATCAGGTTCATGCTCATGGTCAGTGCTTCTCCGCCTGCGCCTTGGGCGCCTTCTTCTTGAACATTTCCAGCATGCGCCGGGTGACCAGGAAGCCACCGAACACGTTGACCGCGGCCAGGGCCACGGCCAGGGTGCCCATGGCCTTGCCCAGCGGGGTCACGGTCAGGGCCGCGGCCAGCATGGCGCCGACGATGACGATCGCGGAAATCGCGTTGGTCACCGCCATCAGCGGGGTGTGCAGGGCCGGGGTGACGTTCCACACCACGTGGTAGCCGACGTAGATCGCCAGCACGAAGATGATCAGGTTGTAGATGCCATCGGAAATCAGATCCATGTCCCTGCTCCTTAGCCGTTGTTGCGCACGACTTGGCCGTCGCGGCACATCAGGCACGCGGCGACGATGTCGTCTTCGAGGTTGAGGTGGAACTGGCCGTCCTTGTCGATGACCAGCTTGAGGAAGTCCAGCAGGTTGCGCGCGTACAGCGCCGAGGCATCGGCCGGCACCATGGCGGCCAGGTTGCTGTGGCCGACGATGGTCACGCCGTGCTGGATGACCACCTGTTCGGCGACCGTCAGCGGGCAGTTGCCGCCCTGGGCCGCGGCCAGGTCGATGACCACCGAGCCGGGCTTCATTTCCTTGACCGTTTCTTCCTTCAGCAGCACCGGGGCCTTGCGGCCGGGGATCAGCGCGGTGGTGATGACGATATCGGCCTGCTTGGCGCGCTCGTGCACCGCTCTGGCCTGGCGCTCCATCCACGACTGCGGCATCGGCCGGGCATAGCCGCCGACGCCCTGGGCGCACTCGCGCTCCTCATCGGTCTCGAAGGGCACGTCGACGAACTTGGCGCCGAGCGACTCGATCTGCTCCTTCACCGCCGGGCGCACGTCGGAGGCCTCGATCACCGCACCCAGGCGCTTGGCCGTGGCGATGGCCTGCAGGCCGGCGACGCCGGCGCCGAGGATCAGCACGCGGGCGGCCTTCACCGTGCCGGCGGCGGTCATCAGCATGGGCATGAAACGCGGGTAGTGGTTGGCCGCGAGCATCACCGCCTTGTAGCCGGCGATGTTGGCCTGGGACGACAGCACGTCCAGGCTCTGGGCGCGGGAGGTGCGCGGCGCCGCTTCCAGGGCGAAGGCGGTGATGCCGCGGGCGTTCATCCGCGCGATGGTCTCGTTGCTGAACGGGTTGAGCATGCCGACCAGCACCGCGCCGGTCTTCATGTGCGCCAGCTCGGCCTCGCTCGGCGCCACGACCTTGAGCACCAGGTCGGCGCCGAAGGCGGCGGCATCGCTGCCGATGGAGGCGCCGACTGCCGCGTAGGCGCTGTCCGGAATGCTGGCGCTGACCCCCGCGCCGCTCTGGACGGTTACCTGATGGCCTTGGCCGATCAGCTTCTTGATGGTCTCCGGAGTCGCGGCTACCCGCGTCTCGCCGGCTTGGGTTTCGAGAGGAACACCGATGTGCACTTCTTTTCTCCTGCGTGATCTTTTTAGTGAACCGGCGCACTACGGATGGCACGCGGGCAATGGGGAGGATCAGCACAAACCCACCCTAGCAGATGCTTCTGCGAGGGCAGGGCGCGGCATTTTGCAGGCGAAGCGCGGGGGCTTCAAGGCGTTCTGGAGTAAAACCTGGCGATAACTACAGGTCACGCTTTGACTTTATGGCCAGATTTTCCGGGCGAGCCCTGCTACACCGGCGCCTGCGGATCGATTAACGGGTTTTGCGGTGGCTATCGGTATCCTCGACATGAATCAGGGTTCATCATTCTGCCGGCTGTCTCGCCCGTACAGGGTCCGCCCCACGGGTTGCTAGGGCTGGACGCGGATGCCGCGACGAAGAGCAGGGCTGACAAAGGGTAACTCAGCGAGTAGGGCTGTAGCCTGCAAGATAATTGACTACGGGGTCAGCTCTGCTGCAGGACGGAGCCTAGCGGCCCCGCGGCGTCGGCGATGGCGCTAATGGAAAAAAGGATGTCGTCGAACACCGTGCGAGCTACATGCCGATAGCGGTTGCAGGGCCCTATTACAGGCCGTTGGCCGCGGCATAATGCCGCGCCTCGGCCACCAGCCAGTCGCGCAGGCGCTGCAGGGCGGCGGACTCCACCTTGCGTTCGGGTATCACCAGGTAATACGCCTTGTCGCTGCGGCAGGCATGTTCCAGGGCCAGCACCAGGCGGCCCTCGGCCAGCTCGCGCTGGATCAGGAAGGGCGGGATCAGCGCCACGCCCATGTCGTGCATGGCCGCCTGGGCCAGCATGGAGAACAGCTCGTAGCGCGGCCCGCCGAGGTCCCGCGGCACGCTCAGCCCCAGCGAGGCGAACCACTGGCGCCAGGCATAGGGGCGGGTGGTCTGCTGCAGCAGCGGCAGCCCGGCGATCTGCTCGGCGTCGAGGCTGATGTGCTCGCCGAGCAGGGCCGGGCTGCACACCGGCATGGCGTTCTCGCGCATCAGCGGGTGGGCGGCGGTGCCCGACCAGTCGCCGTCGCCGAAGTAGATGGCCGCGTCGAAGTCGGTGTCGGCGAACAGGAAGGGCCGGGTGCGGTTGGTCAGGTTGACCGTGACCTCTGGGTGCAGGCGCTGGAAGTCCTTGAGGCGTGGCAGCAGCCACTGGGTGCCGAAGGTCGGCACCACCGCCAGCTCGATGCTCATGGCCCCCTGCTGGCCCATCACCGCCAGGGTGTCGCGCTCCACCGCGTCGAGTTGGGCGGCCACCCGCCGGGCATAGGCCAGCCCGGCTTCGGTCAGCTTGACCCCGCGCCGCGAGCGGCGGAACAGCTCGACGCCGAGGAACTCCTCGAGGCCGGCGACCTGGCGGCAGATGGCGCTCTGGGTCAGCGCCAGCTCCTCGGCGGCCTTGGTGAAGCTCTGGTGGCGGGCGGCCGACTCGAAGGCGACCAGGGCGGCGGTGCTGGGGATCTTACGACGCATATGTGCGACACCCTCACTTTGTCTCGCATTTTTAGGCGTTCAATGCCATTACGAAGTGAGTTTATCGCACAGTTAGGTGCGAATAACTCGTTTGTCCGCAGCGCCTGGCAGGCCTAGGATCGACCGATACCCGCGTGGCTGGGGCGCCGCCGCTCCCGTCCCGCCGCTTCACCGACCCGACTCGAGGTGTTTCCCCATGGCCAAGGCAAGCTTCAACTGGATCGACCCGCTGCTGCTCGACCAGCAACTGACCGAAGAAGAGCGCATGGTGCGCGACAGTGCCCAGCAGTTCGCCGCCGACAAGCTGGCCCCCAGGGTGCTGGAGGCCTTCCGCCACGAGCACACCGATCCGGCGATCTTCCGCGAGATGGGCGAAACCGGCCTGCTCGGCGCCACCATCCCCGAGGCTTACGGCGGCAGCGGCCTGAACTACGTGAGCTACGGCCTGATCGCCCGCGAGGTGGAGCGGGTCGACTCCGGCTACCGCTCGATGATGAGCGTGCAGTCCTCCCTGGTGATGGTGCCGATCTTCGAGTTCGGTAACGAGGCGACCAAGCAGAAGTACCTGCCCAAGCTGGCCAGCGGCGAGCTGATCGGCTGCTTCGGCCTGACCGAACCGAACCACGGCTCCGACCCGGGCGCCATGGTCTGCCGGGCGAAGAAGGTCGAGGGCGGCTACCGCCTGTCCGGCAGCAAGATGTGGATCACCAACAGCCCGATCGCCGATGTGTTCGTGGTCTGGGCCAAGGACGACGCCGGCGAGATCCGCGGCTTCGTCCTGGAGAAGGGCTGGGCCGGCCTCTCCGCCCCGGCCATCCACGGCAAGGTCGGCCTGCGTGCGTCGATCACCGGCGAGATCGTCATGGACAACGTGTTCTGCCCCGAGGAAAACGCCTTCCCCGAGGTGCGCGGTCTCAAGGGGCCCTTCACCTGCCTGAATTCCGCCCGCTACGGCATCAGCTGGGGCGCCCTGGGCGCCGCCGAGTTCTGCTGGCACACCGCCCGCCAGTACTGCCTGGACCGCCAGCAGTTCGGCCGCCCGCTGGCTGCCAACCAACTGATCCAGAAGAAACTGGCCGACATGCAGACCGAGATCACCCTGGCCCTGCAGGGCTGCCTGCGCCTCGGCCGGATGAAGGACGAGGGCACGGCGGCGGTGGAAATCACCTCGATCATGAAGCGCAACAGCTGCGGCAAGGCCCTGGACATTGCCCGCCTGGCCCGCGACATGCTCGGCGGCAACGGCATCAGCGACGAGTTCGGCGTGGCCCGCCATCTGGTCAACCTGGAGGTGGTCAACACCTACGAGGGCACCCACGACGTGCATGCGCTGATCCTCGGCCGCGCCCAGACCGGCATCCAGGCGTTCTTCTGACGCCCGATGGGTTACGCCGCTCTGCGGCCAACCCACCCTGCGTCCGTTGCCGTTTCCAGCTCTTCACGAGGTCTACCCATGTCCGGCGCCCTGTCCCATATCCGTGTACTCGACCTGTCCCGCGTACTCGCCGGGCCCTGGGCCGGGCAGATCCTCGCCGACCTCGGCGCCGAGGTGGTCAAGGTCGAGCGCCCCGGCACCGGCGACGACACCCGCCACTGGGGCCCGCCCTACCTCAAGGACGGCCAGGGCGAGAACACCAGCGAGGCGGCCTATTACCTCGCGGCCAACCGCAACAAGCAGTCGCTGACCCTGGACTTCACCCAGGCCGAGGGCCAGCGCATCGTCCGCGAGCTGGCGGCCAAGGCCGACATCCTCATCGAGAACTTCAAGGTCGGCGGCCTGGCCGCCTACGGCCTCGACTACCAGAGCCTCAAGGCGCTCAACCCGCGGCTGATCTACTGCTCGATCACCGGCTTCGGCCAGCATGGCCCCTACGCGAAGCGCGCCGGCTACGACTTCATGATCCAGGGCCTGGGCGGGTTGATGAGCCTGACCGGGCGCCCCGAGGGCGAGGAGGGCGCCGGCCCGGTCAAGGTCGGCGTGGCCCTGACCGACATCCTCACCGGCCTGTATTCCACCGCCGCCATGCTCGCCGCCCTGGCCAGCCGGGAGCAGACCGGCGAGGGCCAGCATATCGACATGGCCCTGCTCGACGTGCAGGTGGCCTGCCTGGCCAACCAGGCGATGAACTACCTGACCACCGGCACGCCGCCCCGGCGCCTGGGCAACGCCCACCCGAACATCGTGCCGTACCAGGACTTCCCCAGTGCCGACGGCGATTTCATCCTCACCGTCGGCAACGACGGCCAGTTCCGCAAGTTTTGCGAGGTCGCCGGCCTGACGGCTTTGGCCGACGACCCGCGCTTTTCCACCAACCAGTCTCGCGTGGCCCATCGCGCCGAGCTGATCCCGCTGATCCGCCAGGCCACGGTGTTCAAGACCACCGCCGAATGGATCGCCCAGCTGGAGGCGGCCGGGGTGCCCTGCGGGCCGATCAACGACCTGGCCCAGGTGTTCGCCGATCCCCAGGTGCAGGCCCGCGGCCTGCGCGTCGAGTTGCCCCACCCGCTGGCCGGCAGCGTGCCCCAGGTGGCCAGCCCGATCCGCCTGTCGGCCACCCCGGTGCAGTACCGCAACGCGCCGCCGTTGCTCGGCGAGCACAGCGAACAGGTGCTGCAGCGCTGGCTCGGCCTGGACGCCGAGCAGGTCGCCGCCCTGCGTCGGGCCGGGGTGGTCTGAGCCGTCTCAGCCCGGCTGGCCGTCGACCCGCGGCTGGCAGAACAGGCCGGCGTAGTGGCGCAGGAACAGGGCGAAGCCCAGCAGCCAGCAGGCGCCGGATAGCCACAGCCCGGCGGCCGGCAGCCAGGGCGCCAGCAGCACCCGCAGCAGGGCCGCCAGTTGCAGGCTGGCGAAGGCCCAGGTCATGGCCGGCGCCGGCTGCAGCGGCCGGCCGGTGTGGCCCAGGCTGACCCGCGCCAGCATCGCCAGGATCATCCCGCCGACCGCGCCCACCGCCAGGGCGTGATAGCCCAGGCTGGCCTGCGGCTGCAGGCCCAGGTGCCAGAGCGCCAGACCCAGTGCGGCCAGCGCCAGCCAGGCATAGGCCAGGTGCAGCGACCACAGCAGTGGCACGCGCCAGATGCCGGGGGCATACCAGCGCCGCAAGCGCAGGCCGTGCAGCAGTGCCAGGGCCAGCAGCGGCACCGCCAGCCAGGGCCGTGGCTGCAGGCCCAGGCCGGCGGCCAGCAAGGCGGCGATCAGCAGCGACAGCAGCAACACCAGCAGGTCCAGGCGCGGCTGCGACGTCGTGGCCTGCGCCTTGCCCTGCCCGCGCTGGGTGAAGAAGGGAATCACCCGGCCGCCGATCAGCCCGACCAGGCTGCCGATCAGCCACAGCCCGGTGAGCGCGCCGCGCCGCTGCAGGGCCTCGTCGCCCAGGGCCAGGCCCTGGAGCAGCAGGTACTCGCAGGCGGCGAGGGCCAGCAGCACGCCGACTATGGGGTAGTTGCGCCGTTGCCGTGCCGCCCACAGCTGGCGGCCGAGCAACAGGGCCAGCAGCGGCAGAAAGGGCAGTTGCAGCGCCAGCAACAGCGGCAGCGGCGCCCCGCCCAGCCAGGCCAGGCGCGCCGCCAGCCACAGGCCGAACAGCGCCGCCAGTGGCCGTCCGGCCAGGCCCGGGCGGCCGGTCCAGTTCTGCACGGCGGTCAGCAGGAAACCGGCGATGATCGCCACGCCGAAGCCGAACGGCAGCTCGTGGCGGTGCCAGGCCAGGCTGCCGCCGACCGGCTGCCAGGCACCCAGCCAGCCCTGCAGTGCGGTCAGCCACAGGCCCAGCGCCAGCACGGCGAAGACCGCGCCGCCGAGGAAGAAGGGGCGAAAACCCAAACGCCAGAGCGGCGCGATGGCCAGCGCCTGAGCGCGATCATGCAGCAGCACAGCAGGGGCCCTCCAAGCGCTTGAGACGGTGCTGCGCCGCCAGGCGCAGCACATAGCCGAGCTTGAGCAGACTCGGGCCGAGGATCACCAGGCTGTGGGCGGCCACCTGAGCGGGCAGGCCCAGGTGGACGTCCAGGCCGTAGGCGCCGAACAGGCCGGCCAGCAGCAGCGCCAGCCCGCCGCCGAGCAAGCGGTTGGCCAGGCGCAGCGCCCATTCGGGGCAGTCGAACAGAGTCATCATGCTTGCCTCCCGGGCCTTGGGCCCCTTGGCTTAACTGTCCAGCGCGGCGGCCGGGCCGAAGAACTCGTAGTGGCTCTGGCTCGCCGGCACACCCAGTTCGTGCAGATGGCGCTTGACCATCGCCATGAACGGCTTGGGCCCGAGGAAGTAGGCGTCCAGGTCGCGTTCGGCCGGCAGCCACTCGGCCAGCTGCTCGCGGCTGAGCAGGCCCTGGGCGTCGGCCGCGTCGCCCTCGCGCGGCTCGCTGTAGCACACGTAGTGTTTGAGCTGCGGGTGCTCGATGGCCTGGCCCGCGATCCAGTCGCGGAAGGCGTGCACCCCGGCGTGGCGCGCGCAGTGGATGAAGTGGATCGGCCGGCCACTGCCGCGCGCCGCCTCGAGCATGCTCAGCGCCGGGGTGATGCCGACGCCGGCGCTGATCAGCACCAGCGGCTTGCTCGACGGCCGCAGCACGAAGTCGCCGGCCGGGGCGAACAGCTCCAGGCGCTCGCCGACCTGCAAGCGGTCGTGCAGGTAGTTCGACACCCGCCCGCCGGGCTCGCGCTTGACGCTGATGCGGTATTCGCGGCCGTTGCCCAGGGCCGACAGCGAATAGTTGCGGCGCAGTTCCTCGCCGTCCAGCAGCAGGCGCAGGCCGATGTACTGCCCCGGCTGGAAGTCCAGCAGCGCGCCGCCGTCCTCCGGCGCCAGGTACAGCGAGACGATCTCCTCGCTCTCTGGCACCTTGCGCGCCAGGCGGAAGCCGCGGGCACCGCGCCAGCCGCCGGGGGCCTCGGCATTGGCGGCGTAGGCCTTCTCCTCGGCGCCGATCAACAGGTCGGCCAGCTGGCCGTAGGCGGCGGCCCAGGCGTCGAGCACCGCGTCGGTGGCGATCTCGGCGCCGAGCACCTCGCGGATCGCCCGCAGCAGGCAGCTGCCGACTATCGGGTAGTGCTCCGGGAGGATCTGCAGCGACACGTGCTTGTTGACGATCTGCCCGACCAGCGGGCCGAGGGCCTCGAGCCGGTCGATATGCCGGGCGTACATCAGCACCGCGTTGGCCAGGGCCCGTTGCTGCTGGCCGCTGGCCTGGTGGGCCTGATTGAACAGCGCGCGCACCTCGGGGTATTCGGCGAACATCAGCTGGTAGAAGTGGCGGGTCAGGGCCTCGCCGCCGCTTTCCAGCAGCGGTACCGTGGCTTTGATCAGGGTGCGGTGGTGGGCGGTGAGCATCGGCAGCTTTCCTCTGGGGCGGGGGCGGCGCCTGGCGCAGTGGGCCGGGGCGTGCGCCGCGTGATAACGTGGTTGCACCTGGGTTATCGCAGGACTCGTGCCAGGTTTAATTTCCTTATATTTCAACTAGTTAAATATCAGGCTGTCATAATGACAGCGAGTCGTGGCGAGTCTTAATGACTCGATGTGGTCCTTATGACAGCAAATGCCCTGCTCACCGCGTTGATCCCGCTGGTCGCCGACCTGTCCCGCGAGTTGCCCGAGGCCGAGCGCTACCGGCGCCTGCTCGAGGCCCTGCGTCAGTTGTTGCCCTGCGATGCGGTGGCCCTGCTCAGGCTCGACGGCGAGGTGCTGGTGCCGCTGGCGGTCGAGGGCCTCAGCGCCGACACCCTCGGCCGGCGCTTCAAGCTGGCCGAGCATCCGCGCCTGAAGGCCCTGCTGGAGCGCCGCGGGCCGACCCGCTTCGCCGCCGACTGCGGCCTGCCCGACCCCTACGATGGCCTGGTGGAGGGCCACCAGGGCCAGCTGGAAGTGCACGACTGCCTGGGCTGCCCGCTGTACCTGCAGGACCGCCCCTGGGGCCTGCTGACCCTGGATGCCCTGGACCCGGCGCGCTTCGGCAGCGTCGACCTGGACAGCCTGGCCGCCTTCGCCAGCCTGGCCGCCGCCACCGTGATGGCCAGCGAGCGGATCAACGGGCTGTTGCGCCGGGTCGAGGACGAGCACCGCCTGGCCGAGGTCTACAAGCAGGCGGCCGATCAGCATCCGGCCCGCGAGCTGGTCGGCCAGAGCGCCGCGCACAAACGGTTGCTGCAGGAGATCGCCCTGGTCGGCGACAGCGAGCTGACGGTGCTGATCGGCGGCGAAACCGGGGTCGGCAAGGAGCTGGTGGCCGAGGCCATCCACGCCGCCTCGCCACGGGCCCAGCGCCCGCTGATCAGCCTGAACTGCGCCGCCTTGCCCGACACTCTGGTGGAGAGCGAGCTGTTCGGCCACGTGCGTGGCGCCTTCTCCGGGGCGCTCAGCGAGCGCAGCGGCAAGTTCGAGCTGGCCGACGGCGGCAGCCTGTTCCTCGACGAGGTCGGTGAACTGCCGCTGGCGGTGCAGGCCAAGCTGCTGCGGGTGCTGCAGAGCGGCCAGCTGCAGCGGGTCGGCTCGGACCGCGAGCACCGGGTCAACGTGCGGGTGCTGGCGGCGACCAACCGCGACCTGGCCGAGGAGGTGCGCGCCGGGCGCTTTCGCGCCGACCTCTACCACCGCCTCAGCGTCTACCCGCTGCGGGTGCCGGCGCTGCGCGAGCGGGGCCGCGACGTACTGCTGCTGGCCGGATTCTTTCTCGAGGAGAATCGCGCGCGCCTGGGGCTGCGCAGCCTGCGCCTGGGCGGCGATGCGCAGAAGGCCCTGCTGGCCCACGACTGGCCGGGCAACGTGCGCGAGCTGGAGCACCTGATCGGCCGCGCCGCGCTCAAGGCCCTGTCGGCCTGCGCCGAGCGTCCGCGCATCCTCAGCATCGACGCCGCGGCGCTGGACCTGCCCAATGGCCAGGGTCCGGGCGATCTGCCCGAAGCGCTCACGCTGCCGACGCAGGTCCCCGCCGGTCTGCCGCTGCGCGCCGCCGTGGATGCCTACCAGAAGCAGCTGATCGGCGCGGCCCTGGCGCGCCACGCCAACAAGTGGGCCGAGGCCGCCCGCGAACTGGGGGTGGACCGCGCCAACCTGCTGCGCCTGGCCAGGCGCCTGGGCCTGAGGTAAGCGGGCGCGGCTTTACTTTATATATGGCTATCCATATATTCGGACGTCCATATATACCGTCGGCGATAGCCGCGCCGCACTCTGCGAGGGCGCCATGCACGAACCCCTGACGCCGCCGGCCCTGTTCAAATGCCTGGCCGACGACACCCGCGCGCGCCTGATGCTGCTGATCGCCGGCGAGCAGGAGCTGTGCGTCTGCGAGCTGACCTGCGCCCTGGGCGAGAGCCAGCCGAAGGTCTCGCGGCACCTGGCTCAGCTGCGCGGCGCCGGCCTGCTGGCCGACCGGCGCCAGGGCCAGTGGGTCTATTACCGCCTGCATCCGGAGCTGGCGGACTGGGTGCGGGCGCTGCTGCACGGCACCCTGGCCGCCAACCGGCCCTGGCTGCGCGCCGCCGAACAACGCCTCGCCGCCATGGGCGAGCGCCCCCAGCGGCTTTCCGCCTGCTGTTAATTCCGTCCCGTCCATACGAGAGAACGACATGAGCATCAAAGTAGGTATCAACGGCTTCGGCCGCATCGGTCGCCTCGCCCTGCGCGCCGCCTGGGACTGGCCCGAGCTGGAGTTCGTGCAGATCAACGACCCGGCCGGCGATGCCGCCACCCACGCCCACCTGCTCAATTTCGACTCGGTGCACGGCCGTTGGCAGCACGAGGCGGGCAGCGACGGCGACTGTCTGCTGATAGGCAACAAGCGCATCCCGGTCAGCGCCAACAAGGCCATCGCCGACACCGACTGGAGCGGCTGCGACCTGGTGATCGAGGCCAGCGGCAAGATGAAGACGGTGGCGGTGCTGCAGGCCTACCTGGAGCAGGGCGTGAAGCGCGTGGTGGTCAGCGCCCCGGTCAAGGAAGCCGGCGCCCTCAACGTGGTCATGGGGGTCAACCAGGACCTGTTCGACCCGGCGGCGCACCGCATTGTCACCGCCGCCTCCTGCACCACCAACTGCCTGGCCCCGGTGGTCAAGGTGATCCACGAGGCACTGGGCATCCGCCACGGCTCGATCACCACCATCCACGACCTGACCAACACCCAGAGCATCCTCGATCAGCCGCACAAGGACCTGCGCCGCGCCCGGGCCAGCGGCATGAGCCTGATCCCCACCAGCACCGGCTCGGCCACGGCGATTGCCGAGATCTTCCCGGAGCTGCGCGGCAAGCTCAACGGCCATGCGGTGCGCGTGCCCCTGGCCAACGCCTCGCTGACCGACTGCGTGTTCGAGGTCGAGCGCGCCACCACGGTGGAGGAGGTCAACGCCCTGCTCGCGGCCGCCGCCGCCGGCCCGCTCAAGGGCATCCTCGGCTACGAGGAGCGGCCGCTGGTGTCCATCGACTACCGCAGCGACCCGCGTTCCTCGATCATCGACGCCCTGTCGACCCTGGTGATCGGCGGTACCCAGGTCAAGCTGTACGCCTGGTACGACAACGAGTGGGGTTACGCCAACCGCACCGCCGAGCTGGCCCGGCTGGTCGGCCTGGCCGGCTGATCGCGATCCCCGGCGCCGGCGCACCGATTGTGGGGCCGGCCGCCGTGCGGCCCAGCCTACGGTGGCCCCGCAGGATAGGGCGAGGGCAACGACAGCCCTCGCCCCAGCTACAGGTTCGTAGGATGGGTTGAGCGCAGCGATACCCATCGTAACTGCCCATGCACAGGACGCCTTGAATGCACGCCTTGTCCCGCCTGGCCCCCGAGGTCCGCCAGTACCTGCTGGTGACCGGCAACTACTGGGCCTTCACCCTCACCGACGGCGCCCTGCGCATGCTGGTGGTGCTGCACTTCCACGGCCTCGGCTACTCGCCGCTGCAGATCGCCGCGCTGTTTTTGTTCTACGAACTGTTCGGCGTGGTCACCAACCTGGTCGGCGGCTACCTCGGCGCGCGCCTGGGCCTGAACCGCACCATGAACCTCGGCCTGGCCCTGCAGGTGTTGGCCCTGCTGATGCTCACCGTGCCCGGCGCCTGGCTGGGCATGGCCTGGGTGATGGCCGCCCAGGCGCTGTCGGGGATCGCCAAGGACCTCAACAAGATGAGCGCCAAGAGCGCCATCAAGCTGCTGGTGGCCGATGGCGGCCAGGGCCGCCTGTACCACTGGGTGGCGCTGCTCACCGGCTCGAAGAACGCCCTCAAGGGCGTCGGTTTCTTCCTCGGCGGCGCCCTGCTGGCGCTGCTCGGCTTTCGTGGCGCGTTGCTGGTCATGGCCGCCGTGCTGGCGCTGATCTGGCTGGGCAGCATCTTCAGTCTCGGCCGCGACCTGGGCAGGGCCAAGGCCAAGCCGAAGTTTCGCGAGCTGCTGTCCAAGAGCCGGGCGATCAACGGCCTCTCGGCCGCGCGGCTGTTCCTCTTCGGCGCCCGCGACGTGTGGTTCGTGGTGGCGTTGCCGGTGTACCTGAGCACGGCGTTCGGCTGGGACTTCTGGCAGGTCGGCGGCTTTCTCGCCCTGTGGGTCATCGGCTACGGCCTGGTGCAGACCCTGGCGCCGCGGGTCACCGGCACGCGCCGCGGGCGCCTGCCCGACGGCCGCGCCGCCTGTGCCTGGGCCCTGGCCCTGGCCGGGCTGCCGGCGGCCATCGCCCTGGGCCTGCAGGGCGGGCTGCCGGCCGAGGCGGTGCTGCTGGGCGGCCTGCTGGCCTTCGGCGCGCTGTTCGCGGTCAATTCCTCGCTGCACAGCTACCTGATCGTCAGCTATGCGCGGGAAGACGGGGTGTCGCTGGACGTCGGCTTCTACTACATGTCCAACGCCCTCGGCCGCCTGCTCGGTACCCTGCTCTCCGGCTGGGTCTACCAGGCCCAGGGCCTGGCGGCCTGTCTGTGGATCTCCGGTGCCTTCGTGCTGCTGGCGGCGCTGATCTCCCTGGTCCTGCCGCGGCACGCCACGGACGGCTAGAGAGCGAATCCCTGCCGCAGAACGACAAAAGGCCCAGGTTTTCACCTGGGCCTTTTGCTTGAGATGGCGCATCCGGCGGGATTCGAACCCACGACCCCTGCCTTCGGAGGGCAGTACTCTATCCAGCTGAGCTACGGATGCGTTGCGGGGCGCAATCATACGCATCTGGCCGGCGGGCGTCCATGCCGGGCGTCGTTCGCGATTCTGCACGGAGCCCGGGCACCACGCTGGCTCTCAAGGCCGGCGACAGCTGGCTCTATGGTGCGTTAATTTTTTCGAACAGCCTATTGCCCTTTACCCGTGGCACCCCTAGGATTCGTTTGAGATTTCAAACGCTCAGGGTGAAACTGTGTGGAACCCTGTGCGCCGTTTGCCGTCCGAAGGCGGAACAGGCCGAGGGCACCGCCATTGGCGGCGTAACGAGCATAAACTTTTCGATGGGCGCAGGCCCCCAGCAACAACCGTCCGACGCCCGGGTGTCGGGATTTGAAGGAGACTGCCATGCAACTGAAAGACACCCAGCTGTTCCGCCAGCAGGCCTATATCGACGGCCAGTGGCTGGACGCGGACAGCGGTCAGACCATCAAGGTCAACAACCCGGCCACCGGCGAGATCCTCGGCACGGTACCGAAGATGGGCGCCGCCGAGACCCGTCGCGCCGTCGAGGCCGCCGACCGCGCCCTGCCGGCCTGGCGCGCGCTGACCGCCAAGGAGCGGGCGAACAAGTTGCGCCGCTGGTTCGAGCTGCTGATGGAGAACCAGGACGACCTCGGCCGCCTGATGACCCTGGAGCAGGGCAAGCCGCTGGCCGAGGCCAAGGGCGAGATCGCCTACGCCGCCTCCTTCATCGAGTGGTTCGCCGAGGAAGCCAAGCGTGTCTACGGCGACGTGATTCCCGGCCACCAGCCGGACAAGCGCCTGATCGTGATCAAGCAGCCGATTGGCGTCACCGCCGCCATCACCCCGTGGAACTTCCCGGCGGCGATGATCACCCGCAAGGCCGGCCCGGCCCTGGCCGCCGGCTGCACCATGGTGATCAAGCCGGCCTCGCAGACGCCCTTCTCCGCCCTGGCCCTGGTGGCCCTGGCCGAGCGCGCCGGCATTCCCAAGGGCGTGCTCAGCGTGGTCACCGGCAGCGCCGGCGAGGTGGGCGGCGAGCTGACCAGCAACCCCATCGTGCGCAAGCTGTCGTTCACCGGCTCCACCGAGATCGGCCGCCAGCTGATGGCCGAATGCGCCCAGGACATCAAGAAGGTGTCCCTGGAGCTGGGCGGCAACGCGCCCTTCATCGTCTTCGACGACGCCGACCTGGACAAGGCGGTGGAAGGCGCGCTGATCTCCAAGTACCGCAACAACGGCCAGACCTGCGTCTGCGCCAACCGCATCTACGTGCAGGACGGCGTGTACGACGCCTTCGCCGAGAAGCTGGCCGCCGCCGTGGCCAAGCTGCAGATCGGCAACGGCCTGGACGAGGGCACCACCACCGGCCCGCTGATCGACGAGAAGGCCGTAGCCAAGGTCCAGGAGCACATCGCCGATGCGCTGGGCAAGGGCGCCAAGCTGCTCGCCGGCGGCAAGCCCCATGCCCTGGGCGGCAGCTTCTTCGAGCCGACCATCCTCACCGAGGTGCCGCTGAGCGCCGCGGTGGCCAAGGAGGAGACCTTCGGCCCGCTGGCGCCGCTCTTCCGCTTCAAGGACGAGGCCGAGGTGATCGCCATGTCCAACGACACCGAGTTCGGCCTGGCCTCCTACTTCTATGCCCGCGACCTGGGCCGGGTGTTCCGCGTGGCCGAGGCCCTGGAGTACGGCATGGTCGGCATCAACACCGGGCTGATCTCCAACGAGGTGGCGCCGTTCGGCGGGGTCAAGGCCTCCGGTCTGGGCCGCGAGGGCTCCAAGTACGGCATCGAGGACTATCTGGAGATCAAGTACCTCTGCCTGGGCATCTAAGCGCGACTAGGCTCCACGGGGCGACGCAGCCCCTGGGGGTGTAGAGACATTATTTCCTGTGACCGGGAGGGCTGCAGCAGTCGATCATCGTATGCTGCTGCGGCCCTGACCCGGTCGTTTCATCCTTGAACCACGCCGCACGATGAGCGGCGAATGAGGAACGCCATGAGCAAGACCAACGAATCCCTGATGCAACGCCGCACCGCCGCCGTACCCCGCGGCGTGGGCCAGATCCACCCGATCTTCGCCGACCGCGCGGAGAACGCCACGGTCACCGACGTCGAGGGCCGCGAGTTCATCGACTTCGCCGGCGGCATCGCCGTGCTCAACACCGGCCACCTGCATCCCAAGATCATCGCCGCGGTGCAGGAGCAGCTGACCAAGCTCAGCCACACCTGCTTCCAGGTGCTGGCCTACGAGCCCTATGTCGAGGTCTGCGAGCAGGTCGCCGCGCGGGTGCCGGGGGACTTCGCCAAGAAGACCCTGCTGGTCACCACCGGCTCCGAGGCGGTGGAGAACGCGGTGAAGATCGCCCGCGCCGCCACCGGCCGCGCCGGGGTGATCGCCTTCACCGGCGGCTACCACGGCCGCACCATGATGACCCTGAGCCTGACCGGCAAGGTCGCGCCCTATTCGGCCGGCATGGGCCTGATGCCCGGCGGCGTGTACCGCGCCCAGTATCCCTGCGAACTGCATGGCGTCAGCGTCGACGACGCCATGGCCAGCATCGAGCGCATCTTCAAGAACGATGCCGAACCCCGCGACATCGCCGCGATCATCATCGAGCCGGTGCAGGGCGAGGGCGGCTTCTACGTCGCGCCCAAGCCCTTTATGCAGCGCCTGCGCGCCCTGTGCGACCAGCACGGCATCCTGCTGATCGCCGACGAGGTGCAGACCGGCGCCGGCCGTACCGGCACCTTCTTCGCCATGGAGCAGATGGGCGTGGCCGCCGACCTGACCACCTTCGCCAAGTCCATCGCCGGCGGCTTCCCCCTGGCCGGGGTGTGCGGCAAGGCCGAGTACATGGATGCCATCGCCCCCGGTGGCCTGGGCGGCACCTATGCCGGCAGCCCCATCGCCTGCGCCGCCGCCCTGGCGGTGATGCAGGTGTTCGACGAAGAGAACCTGCTGGAGCGCTCCAAGGCGGTCGGCGAGCGCCTGGTCAGCGGCCTGAAGGAGATCCAGGCCAAGCACAAGACCATCGGCGACGTGCGCGCCCTGGGCTCGATGATCGCGGTGGAGCTGTTCGAGGACGGCGATCTGCACAAGCCCAACGCCGCCCTGACCGGGCAGATCGTCGCCAAGGCGCGCGACAAGGGGCTGATCCTGCTGTCCTGCGGCACCTACGGCAACGTGCTGCGCGTGCTGGTGCCGGTCACCGCGCCGGATGCCCAGCTGGACAAGGGCCTGGCGATCATCGCCGAGTGCTTCGACGAACTCGCCTGAATCTCACCAGACCAGGCGTTTCTTGGACCCGCTTCGGCGGGTCTTTTTTTGCCCGCAATGAGCCCAGGGGCCGGTGAACGCCGGTGCTGCGCGGCATGGCGCATTCAATGCTGGCGTAACAGCTCGTGCAGAATATCCAGCGCCGGGTCGATGTCCTGCGCTTCGATGGCGCCGAAGCCGAACAGCAGCCCCGGCATGCCGGGACCCTCGGCGTAGAAGGGGGCGAGGTCGAGCAGCAGCACGCCGCGCTCGGCCAGCTGTGCGCACAGCCGGGTGCAGTCCAGCGGCTGGCGCAGGCGTGCGGCCAGGTGTATGCCGGCCACTGCCGGCAAGGCCTCCAGCCAGGGCGCCAGATCGCCCGCGAGCCGGCGCAGCAGCAGCTGACGCCGCCGGGCGTACTCGCGCTGCAGGCGCCGCGTGTGCTGGGCGAAGGCGCCGCTGCCGATGAAGTGCGCCAGCGCCAGCTGTTGCAGGCTCTCGCTGTGCTGGTCGGCCAGTTGCTTGGCGACCGTGAGTTCGCCGCGCAGGGCGGCGGGCATCAACAGGTAGCCCAGGCGCAACTCGGGGAACAGGGTCTTGGAGAAGGTGCCGATATAGGCGACGCGGCCTTCGCGGTCGAGGCTCTGCAGAGACTCCAGTGGCCTCCCGTCGAAGCGGTACTCGCCGTCGTAGTCGTCTTCGATGATCAGCGCCTGGCGACGGCGCGCCCACTCCAGCAGCGCCAGGCGGCGGGGCAGGCTCATCGGCTGGCCCAGCGGAAACTGGTGCGAAGGCGTCACGTAGACCAGCTTGGCCTGCTCCGGCAGGCAGTCCACGCGCAGCCCTTCGCGGTCCACCGGTACACCGAGCACGCGGGCGCCGGCGGCCTCGAAGGCCAGGCGGGCGGGTGGATAGCCGGGTTCCTCGACGACGGCCAGGTCGCCCGGCGTCAGCATCACCCGCGCCAGCAGGTCGATGGCCTGCTGCGCGCCCTGGCTGACCAGGATGTCCTGCCAGTGGCAGCGCACCGCCCGGTTGATTGCCAGGTAGCGCGAGATCGCCAGGCGCAGCTCCGGGTTGCCGAGGGCCTCGGCATAGAAGGCCGGGCTGCGCGCCTGCAAGCGCAGGGCGCGCTGCAGACAGGTGCGCCAGGCGTCGAAGGGGAAGCGGCGCTTATCGGGGGTGCCGCCGGCGAAGCTGTAGCGGGCCGGCCGATGCGCGGGCATGCGCCAGCCGGCGGCGATGGCTCGCCAGCGCGGGTTGGCCTGCAGGGCCGCCGTCGGCATGGGTGGGTGCTCGACCGGCGCCAGCTGGCTGCTGACATAGGTGCCGCTGCCGACCCTGGCCTGCAGAAAGCCCTCGGCGACCAGCCGCTCGTAGGCCTCGCCGACGGTCTTGCGCGACACCGCCAGGCGTTCGGCGAGAAAGCGCATCGATGGCAGACGATCGCCCGCCGCCAGGCGGCCGTCGAGTATGGCCGCGCGCAGCTGCCGGTAGAGCTGGCCGGCGAGGTCCTGGCGGCCGTCAAGGGCGAGGTGCAGTTCCACGGAAATGGCTACCTGAAAAATCTAATAATTGGCTATTCGTCGGGGCCAAAGCGCGACTTAGAGTAACGCCATGGTTCGCAAGGGGCGAGCCCAGGAACGAAGAGGAATAGACCATGAGCGCCCGTATCGACTGGTACAAGCAGTCCCCGGCGGCCTACGAAGCGATGCTCGGCCTGGAGCGGGCCCTGGAGACGTCCGGCCTGGAATTGTCCCTGCTGGAACTGCTGCGCCTGCGCGCCTCGCAGCTCAACGGCTGCGCCTTTTGCGTGAACATGCATGGCAATGACGCGCGCCGCGCCGGGGAAACCGAGCAGCGCCTGCAGTGCCTGAGCGTGTGGCGCGACACCGGCTTCTTCACGCCGCGCGAGCGCGCCGCCCTGGCCTGGACCGAGAGCCTGACGCTGCTGGCCGAGCAGGGGGCACCGCAGGCGCAGTTCGAGGCCCTGCGCGAGCACTTTACCGATAAGGAAGTGGTCGACCTGACCCTGGCCATCGGCACCATCAATGCCTGGAACCGCTTCGGGGTGGGCTTTGCCCTGGCGCCCGAATAAGGCATGCGTCACGCCGCGGCTGTCGACGCGCTGCTCTGCGGCCGCGCAGAGCGGGACCCGCTACGGCGGGTCTTTTTTATCCCTTGCCCGCCTGGTCGATGGGCCCCGAGCTGCTGCTGCGCCTGCCGCCGGCCTAGGGCCGGCCTGGCACGGGCTGGCCGAACAGGCTGCGGGCGAAGACCAGGGTGCCGACGCCCCAGGCGCCGTTGAGCAGGAAGCCGATCAGGAAGCGCCCCGGCAGCTGGCGCAGATCGAAGCCCAGGCCCTTGAGCGGAAACACCAGCAGCAGCGCCACGCCGGTCAGGGCGATGCCGCCGAACAGCAGGGCCTTGAGCCAGGGCTGCGGCGTTCCCGGCTGCCAGCGCAGCAGGCCGAGCATCAGCATGCCCCAGACACCGCCCCAGAATGCCGCCGACAGCCAGGCCGGCAGCCCCAGTGGCCAGGTGGCCTGGACGCTGAACGGGGCGAACGGCACCACGCCGTGGGCGTGCAGCAGGCCCAGCAGTGGCTGGTGGAAGCAGGGCACGGCGAGGAAACCGGCGAGAAAGAACAGGCTCAGGCGTCCCATGGACGACCTCCTTGGCGAGTGGCCGGCTCAATGCTGCCCGTTAGTACAATCCTCGTATAACAAAGCAGCGTGACCGGGGCGGCTTGTAACAAAAGCGCCGGAGCCTCCTCTATAGTTCATATTTGCCAAGGAGTTACCCGTGCGCGCCATGCTCCCCCTGCTGGACCGGCTGGCCTTTCCGGCGATCCGCCGCGGCCATCTGGAGGCCCTGCAGATCAACCTGACCTACCGCTGCAACCAGCGCTGCCTGCATTGCCACGTCAATGCCGGGCCGACCCGCAGCGAGGCGATGACCGACGAGAGCCTGGCGCTGCTGCACCGGGTCATCGACGCCCACCCGGTGCATACCCTGGACCTCACCGGCGGCGCCCCGGAGATGCACCCGCGCTTTCGCGAGATCGTCACCCATGCGCGTCGCGAGGGCCTGCGGGTGATCGACCGCTGCAACCTGACCATCCTGAGCGAGCCGGGCTACGAGGACCTCGCCGCGTTCCTCGCCGAGCAGGGCGTGGAAGTCACCGCCTCGCTGCCCTGCTACTCGCGGGACAACGTCGACAAGCAGCGCGGCGACGGCGTGTTCGACGCCAGCATCGCAGGCCTGAAGCAGCTCAACGCCCTGGGCTACGGCCAGGACGGCAGCGGGCTGCTCCTCAACCTCGTCTACAACCCCCAGGGGCCAAGCCTGCCGCCACCCCAGGCGGCGCTGGAGGCCGACTACAAGCGCCACCTGCTGGAGGACTTCGGCATCCACTTCAACCACCTGCTGTGCATCACCAACCAGCCGATCGCCCGCTTCGGCAGCACCCTGGTCAGCAAGGGCCAGTTCAACGCCTACATGCAGCTGCTGCGCGACAGCTACCGCCCGGAAAACCTCGGCACGGTGATGTGCCGCAGCCTGGTCAGCGTCGACTGGCAGGGCTACCTCTACGACTGCGACTTCAACCAGATGCTCGAGCTGCCGCTGCAGCTGCAGGACCGGTTGATCGGCCGCGAGCGCGCCCACCTGCGCGACCTGCTGGACGGCTCGCTGGACGGCAACCCGATCGTCACCCGCGACCACTGTTTCGCCTGCACCGCCGGCCAGGGCTCGAGCTGCGGCGGCGCCCTCGACTCTTAAGGACTGACACATGGACGGAAACAGCGTGATCGGGCTGTTCTTCTGGGGCTTTCTGCTGGCCTACGGGGTGCTGATGCTGGCCCTGGCGCCGCGGGCCGTGACCCTCGGCGGCTTCTTCAACGGCGAGGACGGCCAGGGCCGCAGCGCGGCGCCCTGGCTGCTGACCTCGAGCATCTTCATCAGCTGGATCTTCGCCAAATCGGTGACCAACGCCGCCAACCTGGGGGCCAGCTACGGCCTGGTCGGCGGCCTGGCCTACGCCACCTACTGGCTGTCGATCCCACTCACCGGCCTGGTGATCTACCGCCTGCGTCGGCGCTTCGCCGCCAGCGGCCTGGTCAGTTTTCTCAGCAGCCACTACGGCCGCGGCGCCGCCCTGGCCTTCTCCGCGGCCATCCTGATTCGCCTGTTCAACGAGGTGTGGAGCAACACCGCGGTGGTCGGCGGCTACTACGGCGACTCCGGCAGCGCCGAGTTCATCGGCGCCGCCCTGCTGTTCACCGCCGTGACCCTGGCCTACAGCCTGCGCGGTGGCCTGCGCAGCTCGATCCTCACCGACGCGGCGCAGGCGGCGATCTTCCTCGTCGCCCTGGTCTGGGTGCTGGGCCTGGTGCTGCCGCAGCATTCGCCGGCCGAGCTGGCCAGCACCAGCCACTGGGCCCTGGACGCCGGCGTCGACCTGCTGCTGGTCGCCGGCCTGCAGATCTTCAGCTACGGCTTCCACGACCCGGTGCTGACCGACCGTGGCTTCATCAGCGAGGAGCGCACCATGCGCCGCTCCTTTATCGTCGCCGGGGTGCTGGGCTTCTTCGCCATCCTCGCCTTCAGCCTGATCGGCGTACATGCCCAGCTGAGCGGCATCGCCGCCTCGGACAACGTGCCGGCGGCCCTGGCCAAGAGCCTGGGCATCGGCGCGCTGCTGGTGATGACCGTGGTGATGGTCTCGGCCGCCGGCTCGACCCTGGACTCGACCTTCTCCAGCCTGGCCAAGCTGGCCGGGCGCGAGCTGCCGCTGCTGGCCGGCCGCGACCTGGGACAGAAGGCCATCGGCGTGGGCATGGCGGTGATGGTGCTGTTCGCCCTGCTCGGCAACCTGCCGATGATCGCCGGCACCGACATCCTCAAGGCCACCACCATCAGCGGCACCATGGTCATCGGCCTGGCGCCGGTGTTCATCCTCCACGGCCTGGTGCGCCCGACCCGGCTGGGCTTCCACCTGAGCTTCTGGACCGGCCTGGGCCTGGGCCTGGCCCTGACCCTGGGCTGGATTCCCCAGGCTTGGGCCATAGGCGAGGGCAAGTACGCCCTGCTGCTGGGTACCAACCTCTACGGCCTGCTGCTGTGCACCCTGGGCTATCTGCTGCCGGGCCTGATGCGAGGGCGCAGCTGATGCGGCTGGGCAACTCCATGCTCTACGGCCTCGGCCTGTGTGTGCTGGGCTATCTGCTGCCCGGCTGGTGGCGGGGGCGCGGTTGATGCGCGCCGGGCGCGACTGCCCGCTGGACTACCGCCTGCCGCGCGAGGCCTTCGCCGGCGCGCCGCTGTTCGAGTGCGACAGCCTCTATGTGGTCGGCGGCCTGTACGGCAACCGCCAGGCCCTGGCCGCCCTGCAGCGCCTGCTGGCCGACGAGCCGGGGGCGCGGGCGGTGTTCAACGGCGATGCCCACTGGTTCGACCGCGAGCCGGCGCTGTTTCGGGTCGTGGAACAGGGCCTGGCCGGCCATCTGGCCCTGCGCGGCAACGTCGAGACCGAGCTGGGTCGCGGCGCCGACAGCGGCGCCGGTTGCGGCTGCGCCTACCCGATGAGCGTGGATGACGCCGTGGTGGCGCGCTCCAACGCCATCCAGCGCACCCTGCAGGAAACCGTGCAGGGCCTGCCGGGAATGGCCGCACGTCTGGCGGCACGGCCGCCCTGTGTGCTGGTCGGTGTCGGCGGCCGGCGCGTGGCCATCAGCCACGGCGACGAGCGTTCCCTGGCCGGTTGGGATTGCGCCCGTGAGGCCCTGGCCGAACCGGCGCGCCGGCAGCAGCTGGATGCCTGGTTCGCCGCCAGCGGGGTGCAGGTGCTGGCGACCAGTCACACCTGCGCCGCGGTGGCCCTCGACCTGGCCAACGGCGCGCTGATCAACAACGGCGCCGCCGGCCTGCCGAACTTCGCCGACGGTCGTTACGGCCTGCTCAGCCGCATCGCCACCCGCCCGCATCCGCAGGCGCTGTACCGCTGCGAGCGTGATGGCCTGTTTATCGAGGCGCTGGCGCTGCACTATGACCACGACGCCTTTGTCGCCGAGTTCGACCGCCAGTGGCCGGCGGGCAGCCCGGCGGCGCTGTCCTATCGCGCGCGGGTGCTGGGCGTCGGCCTGGAGCCGCCCGCGGCGGCCCTGCTCGGCGGCTTCTCCCCGTGTCACCGTTCCTGCGCACTGGAGGCGCCGAATCCATGAACCCGCGTAAATTATTGCTGGTCGCGGTCATCCTCGGCCTGATCGCCGCGTTCTTCGCCTTCGACCTCGGCCAGTACCTCAGCCTGGAGGCGCTCAAGGCCCAGCAGGCGGCGCTGAATGCCCAGGTCGCGGCCAGTCCCTGGCAGGCCGCCGGGCTGTTCTTCCTCGCCTATGTCGCGGTCACCGCCCTGTCGCTGCCCGGCGCGGCGCTGATGACCCTGCTGGCCGGCGCCCTGTTCGGCCTGTTGCAGGGGTTCATCCTGGTGTCCTTCGCCTCCACCCTGGGCGCCAGCCTGGCCATGCTCAGCAGCCGCTTCGTGCTGCGCGACTGGGTGCAGGGTCGCTTCGGCCGGCGCCTGGCCAGCATCGACGCCGGCATCGAGCGCGAGGGGCCCTTCTACCTGTTCGCCCTGCGCCTGGTGCCGCTGTTCCCGTTCTTCCTGATCAACCTGGCCATGGGCCTGACCCGCCTGCCGCTGCGCACCTTCTGGTGGGTCAGCCAGGTCGGCATGCTGCCGGGCACCCTGGTTTACGTGAACGCCGGCCGCGAACTGGGCCAGCTCGAGACCCTGGGCGGCATCCTCTCGCCGGGGCTGCTCGGCGCCTTCGTCCTGCTCGGCCTGTTCCCGCTGCTGGCGCGCAAGCTGCTGGAGCTGCTCGAGGCGCGCCGGGTCTACGCCGGCTGGAAAAAGCCCAAGCGTTTCCAGCGCAACCTGCTGGTGATCGGCGCCGGCGCCGGCGGCCTGGTCAGCGCCTATATCGCCGCCGCGGTGAAGGCCAGGGTCGGCCTGGTGGAGAAGCACCAGATGGGCGGCGACTGCCTGAACACTGGCTGCGTGCCGTCCAAGGCGCTGCTGCGTTCGGCCAAGCTGGCCCACGAGTTGCGGAAGGGCGAGGCCCTGGGCCTGCGCGGGGTGAGCGGCGAGGTGGATTTCGCCGCGGTGATGCAGCGCGTGCAGCGGGTCATAGGCGACATCGCCCCGCACGACTCGGTGGAGCGTTACACCGGCCTGGGGGTCGAGGTGATCGAGGGCGAGGCGAGGATCACCTCGCCCTGGACGGTGGAGGTGGGCGGCGAGACCCTGAGCAGCCGCAACCTGATCATCGCCGCCGGGGCGCGTCCGCTGGTGCCGAAGATCCCCGGCCTGGAGCAGGTGCAGGCCTACACCTCCGACAGCATCTGGACCCTGCGCGAGCGACCGCGTTGGCTGCTGGTGCTGGGCGGCGGGCCGATCGGCTGCGAGCTGGCCCAGGCCTTCCAGCGCCTCGGCAGCCAGGTGATCCAGGTGGAGATGGCCGAGCGCCTGCTGCCGCGCGAGGACGACGACGCCAGCGCGGCGCTGCTGGCCAGCCTGCAGGCCGATGGCGTCGACGTGCGCCTGCAGCACCAGGCCGAGCGCTTCGAGCTGGTCGACGGCGAGCAGCGCATGGTGGCCCGCCGCCTGGACACCGGCGAGCAGGTGACCATCGCCTTCGACTGCCTGCTGCTGGCCCTCGGCCGGGTGGCCAACGTCAGCGGCTACGGGGTCGAGGAACTGGGCCTGAGGCTGCGCGACAACGGCACCCTGGAGACCGACGAGTACCTGGCCACGCGCTTTCCCAACATCTACGCGGTGGGCGATGTCACCGGCCCCTACCAGTTCACCCATGTCGCCGCGCACCAGGCCTGGTACGCCGCGGTCAACGCGCTGTTCGGCCCCTTCAAGCGCTTCAAGGCGGACTACCGGGTGATCCCCTATTGCACCTTCACCGCGCCGGAAGTGGCGCGGGTGGGTCTCTCCGAGGGCGAGGCGCGGCAGCAGGGGGTGGCCTACGAGGTCACCCGCTATGGCATCGACGACCTCGACCGGGCCATCGCCGACGAGGCCGCTCACGGCTTCGTCAAGGTGCTCACCGCGCCGGGCAAGGACCGCATCCTCGGCGTCAGCATCGTCGGCGAGCAGGCCGGCGAACTGCTGGCCGAATACGTGCTGGCGATGAAGCACGAGCTCGGCCTGAACAAGATCCTCGGCACCATCCACAGCTACCCGACCCTGGCCGAGGCCAACAAGTACGCGGCCGGCGAGTGGAAGCGCGCCCATGCGCCCCAGGCCCTGCTGCGCTGGGTCGAGCGTTTCCACGGCTGGAGACGGGGATGAGCCGGGCCCTGCTGCTGGCCCTGGCCCTGCTGCCGCTGCTGGCCGTCGCGGACGAGGATGGCGCCGCGGGCAATCGCCTGACGCCCTGGACGGCCGGCCCGCCGGCGGCCGAGTGGTCGCCGCCCTGGCGGGTGGCCGACATTCCCAAGCTCAAGGCGCCGACCCGCAGCCTGGTCGAGCGGGACGGTCGCCTGGTGCTGCACATCGACGCCGATGCCGCCGCCGGCGGCCTGTTGCACCCGCTCGATCTGCCCGGCGACCGGCCCTGGCAGCTGAGCTGGCAGTGGCGCAGCGAGCGGCGCCTGGAGCAGGCGCGCTTCGCCACCCGCGAGGGCGACGACTATGCCGCGCGGGTCTATGTGCTGCTCGACTATCCGCTGGCCAGCCTGCCGTTCCTGACCCGGCAGAAGCTGCGCCTGGCGCGCACCTTCTACGACCCCAGCCTGCCGGCGGCGACCCTCAGCTACGTCTGGGACAACCGCCAGGCGCCCGGCAGCCACGCCCGCAGCGCCTACACCGAGCAGGTCGAGATGCGCGTGCTGCGTGGGCCCGAGGCGCCGCTCGGGCAGTGGCTGAGCGAGCGCCGCGACCTGCGCGCCGATGCCATCGCCGCCTTCGGCAGCGCGCCGTCGCGCATCCTCGGGGTGGTGTTCGCCGCCGACAGCGACAACACCGGCGAGCGGGCGCAGAGCTACTTCGCCGATCCCCGCCTGCAGCCCGCCGCGCCTTGATTGAGCCTTGCGCCACGGCGCCTGCTGCCGCCATCCTCTGCGCCTGGCCAGCCTTGAAGAACCGATAGCGCGATGAACCACTATGACCTGATCCTGCTCGGCGCCGGCCATGCTCACCTCGGCGTGTTGCGCCGCTGGGCCCTGGTCGAGCGCCCGCCGGGGCGCATCGCCCTGCTCAGCGCCGGCCCGCAGGCCTGGTACTCGGGCATGCTGCCGGGGCTGCTGGCCGGGCGCTTCGCCGCCGAGGACTGCCGCATCGAGCTGGACCCGCTGTGCCGCGCGGCCAAGGTCGAGCTGCTGATCGGCCAGGCCGTGGGCCTGGAGCCGGCGCAGCGTCAGGTGCGCCTGGCCGACGGCCGGGAACTGAGCGGACGCTGGCTGTCGCTGAACCTCGGCGCCGAGGTCGCCTGTCCGCCGCAACGGGGCGCGGCCATGCAGGTGCTGGCGGTCAAGCCCTTCGCCGATTTCCTCGCCGGCTGGCACGCCTGGCAGGCCGAGCCGCAGCCGCTGGCGATCCTCGGCGGCGGCGCGGCGGGGGTCGAACTGGCCCTGGCCCTGGCCGGTCAGGTGCCGGAGTTGTCGCTGTTCTGCGCCGGCCAGCTGCTCGACGGGCATAACGCCGGGCTGCACCTGCGCGCCTGGGGGCACCTGCGCCAGCGCCGGGTGAGGGTGCGCGAATACTGTCCGGTCAGCCTGATCGACGGCGAGCGCCTGCTCAGCGGCGCGGAGCCGGTCTGGCGCGGCTCCCGCCTGCTTCTGGCCAGCGGCGCCCGGGCCTTGCCCTGGCTGGCCCGCAGCGGCCTGGATTGCGACGAGGGCGGCTTCGTGCGCATCGGCGCGACCCTGCAGAGCCAGTCCCATGCCGCCATCTTCGCCGTCGGCGACTGCGCCAGTCTGCCCGGCGCACGCAAGAGCGGGGTCTACGCGGTGCGCCAGGGGCCGGTGCTGGCGGCCAATCTCGCCGCCGCACTGCGTGGCCAGCCGCTGCGCCCCTACCGGCCGCAGCGGCACAGCCTGGCGCTGCTCGCCACCGGCGATGGCGGGGCCCTGCTGGGCTGGCGCCAGTGGAGTGCCGGCGGCCGCTTCTGCGGGCGCTGGAAGGACTATCTGGACCAGGGCTTTATCCGCCGCCATAGCCTGCCGGGCTAGGCCGCGACGAAACGCCAACACCCTCTAGACCAAAGTGCGATGGTCGCGCCTGGCCGACCGTGCTCGAATCGTTGCGCCCGGGGGCCTCGTCGCCGGCATCGCAGAACGATAAGCACGGGGTTTGCCATGAGTAATGCCGCCATTCGCCAGTCGCGCACCTGTCTGCTGCACGCCCTCGGCCTGATCGCCTCGCTGTGGCTCGCCGAGCGGCTGCAGTTGGCGCCCTACGCCGCCGTGCCGCTGCTCCTAGGCGCCGCCCTCTGGCCCTGGCTGGGAGCCTGGCGGCGCCAGGACAGCACCGCCACGGCGGACGAGGGGCCCGGCGGCTTCGCCGAGCTGAGCCGCACGCTGTCCCGGCACACCTGCCATAACGCCCTGTCCGCCGCCCAGGTGGCCCATGCCGTGCAACAGCTGGCGGCCAAGCTGCAGTCGCAGCTCGGCGCCATCGCACAGGTCAGCCAGGGCGCCGAGGCCATCACCCTCACCGAGCAGGACAGCGCGCGGCGCGCCGAGCAGACCTTGGCGGCGGCGCAGACCGTGCGGCAGAACAGCGCCAGCGGCCAGCAGGCGGTGCAGCAGGCCATCGCCCGCATGCAGCAGCTCAGCGCCCAGACCGCCGCCAGCCGCGAGCTGATCGACGGCCTGGGAGCGCGCACCGAGCAGATCGAGCAGGTCACCCAGGTGATCCAGTCGATCGCCAGCCAGACCAACCTGCTGGCCCTCAACGCGGCCATCGAAGCGGCCCGCGCCGGCGAGCAGGGCCGCGGCTTCGCGGTGGTCGCCGACGAGGTGCGCCACCTCGCCGCACGCACCGCCAGCGCCACCGAGGAGGTCGGCCAGATGGTCGCCGACATCCGCCAGCAGAGCGCCGCGGTGGTCAGCCATATCCAGCACCAGGCCCGCGAGCTGGAACAGGCCGCCGGCCAGGTCGAGCAGACCGGTACGCAGCTGCACGGCATCGCTGACCTGGCCCAGGACGTGGAGCGCCAGGTGGCGCAGATCAGCGCCGGCACGGCGAACAATCACGAGCGCCTGGCCAGCCTGGCCGTCGCCGTCGAGCAGCTGCGCGGCGACGTGCGCGCCAGCGAGGGCCAGACCCGCCAGCTCGGCGACTCGGCGGCGCAGCTGGTCGGCCAGGCCGAGGCGGTCAGCGAGAAGCTCGCCGAGGTGAGCCTGGACGACTATCACCAGCGCGTCTATGACCTGGCCCGCGAGGGCGCGGCCAGCATTGCCGCGCAGTTCGAGCAGGACATCGAGGCCGGCCGCACCAGCCTGGCCGACCTGTTCGACCGCCAGTACCAGCCGATTCCGAACAGCTTCCCGGCCAAGTTCAAGACCCGCTTCGACGGCTATGCCGACCAGGTCCTGCCGGCCATCCAGGAGCCCTTGCTCAAGCGCCACGAGGGCCTGGTGTTCGCCATCGCCAGCACGCCGCAAGGCTATGTGCCGACCCACAACAACGCCTTCAACCATGCGCCGACCGGCGACCGCGCGGTGGATACGCTCAGGAGCCGCAGCAAGCGCCTGTTCGACGACCGCACCGGGCTGCGTTGCGGCAGTCATCAGCAGGCGCTGCTGCTGCAGACCTATATGCGCGATACCGGCGAGCTGATGCACGACCTGTCGGTGCCGATCTGGGTCCAGGGCCGCCACTGGGGTGGCCTGCGTCTGGGTTACAAGCCGGAGCCCTAGGTTCTGTACGAGAAGTGCCCGCGCTCGCTGCTGCTGCGTGAAAACCGCCCGCCTGACCGTCCCTCGACGACTCTTCGTCCAGAACCCAGGCGGGGGAGGCTGCCGGCAAATGTTTAGCCGATTGCGATCCGAGCGTGTGAATAATCCGATTTAAAGCCCGCCCGGCGTCGTGCGAGGCTGTTCGCCATGACTTCGTCACCCGCGTTTTTCGCCCCGTTCCGTGACTGCCCGCGCCTGCGGGAGGGCCAGCGCCTCGGCGCCGAGCGGGCCAATTCGAGGCTGCCGGCGATACTCGCCTTCTGGGCGCTGTGGCACTGCCGCCATGCGCGCCCACCGGATGCCGCTCTCCTAAGTCGTCCATGACCTCGGCCGCTCAGCGGCGGCCGCTTCATCCGTCTCGCCCGTCCTGCGCCTGCCCAGCAGCGTCGCGGTGCGGGCACCGCGCCCGTCGGGCGCTTACGAGAGTCCCCCCATGTCATTCGCTGCCGTGCAAGAGGCCGAGGCATTCCTCGCCCATCACCCCGATATCGAACTGTTCGAGCTGTTCATCCTCGACGCCAATGGCGTGCCCCGCGGCAAGCTGCTGCACCGCGAGGAGCTGCTCGCGGTGTACCGCAGCGGCCGGCCGCTGCCCAGCACCATCCTCGGCCTGAGCATCCACGGCGAGGATGTCGAAGACACCGGCCTGGTCTGGGAGGTCGGCGACATCGACTGCCGCGCCTATCCGCTGGCCGGCAGCCTGGTGCGCCTGCCCTGGCGCCAGGTGCCCACCGCCGCGCTGCAGGTCGGCATGCACCCCGAAGAAGGCCTGCCGGCCACCGTGGCCGACCCGCGTCATGTGCTGGTGCAGGTGATCGAGCGCCTCGAGGCCGCGGGCTATCACCCGGTGATGGCCTGCGAGCTGGAGTTCTATCTGCTCGACCGGCAGCGCGATGCCCAGGGTCGCCCGCAGCCTGCGCGGGATGCCGACGGCGGCCGGCCGCGCAGCACCCAGGTCTACGGCCTGCGCGAACTGGAGCAGCTCGAACCCTTCCTCGCCGACCTCTACGCCGCCTGCAAGGCCCAGGGCATTCCGGCGCGCACGGCGATCTCCGAGTACGCCCCCGGCCAGGTGGAAATCACCCTGGAGCACGGTCCGGCGCTGGCCGCCATGGACCAGGCGGTGCGTTACAAGCGCCTGGTCAAGGGCGTGGCGCACCGGCACGGGATGCAGGCCTGCTTCATGGCCAAGCCCTTCGATCACCTGGCCGGCACCGGCATGCACATGCACGTCAGCCTGGCCGATGCCCGGGGCGCCAACCTGTTCGCCGGCCCGCCGGACGACCTCGACGGTCCGGCCGGCAGCCTGCTCAAGCAAGCCCTGGGCGGCCTGCTCGAGAATCTGCTGGATTCGCTGCTGCTGTTCTGCCCCAACGCCAACTCCTACCGGCGCTTCCAGGCCAACAGCTACGCGCCCCTGGCTTTGAGCTGGGGCATCGACAACCGCACCGTGAGCCTGCGCGTACCGGGCGGGCCGGCCGCCAGCCGGCATATCGAGCACCGCATCTGCGGCGCCGACGCCAACCCCTACCTGGCCGCCGCGGCGATTCTCGCCGCCATCCACCACGGCATCTGCGCGCGGCTCGACCCGGGCGCGCCGGTCGAGGGCAACGGCTACGCCCAGGCCAAGGAGTTGCTGCCGACCGACTGGCTGACCTCCATCCAGGCCCTGGAGCGTTCGGCCTGGGCCCGCGAGGCCCTGGGCGTCGAATTCCTGCGGGTCTACCTGGCCATCAAGCGCGCCGAGTACCGCCAGTTCATGGGCGAGGTCGGCGAGCAGGACTGGCGCTGGTACCTGAGCAACGCCTGAGGCGAATCGCGCGGCGTCGGGCGGCCAGCCTACGCCCGACCCCAATATTTCCGGGCCGCGCCTGGCGCGGCCCCACGGCGGCGCGGCCGCCCGACGACAAGGACCAGACCATGAATGCCATCACCCCTCCCGTAACCCCGGCCGCCGAGCGCTGCCCGTCCTACTACAGCGCCACGCTCAACCAGGAAACCCAGTACCCGACCCTGCAGGGCCGCCACCGCGTCGATGTGGTGATCATCGGCGGCGGCTTCACCGGCGTGGCCAGCGCCGTCGAGCTGGCCGAGCGCGGCCTCAAGGTGGCCGTGGTCGAGGCGAAGAAGATCGGCTGGGGCGCCACCGGGCGCAACGGCGGCCAGGTCACCGGCAGCCTGTCCGGCGACGCCGCCATGCGCAAGCAGATGCGCAACAGCCTGGGCGCGGAAGTCGACGACTTCATCTGGCGGCTGCGCTGGC
This sequence comes from Pseudomonas benzenivorans, assembly GCF_033547155.1. Lineage (GTDB taxonomy): Bacteria > Pseudomonadota > Gammaproteobacteria > Pseudomonadales > Pseudomonadaceae > Aquipseudomonas > Aquipseudomonas benzenivorans_B. The sequence continues at coordinate 4,334,189 of NZ_CP137892.1, read as the reverse complement.
GCGGCCACGACATCATCGAGAACCGCGTGGCGACGTACGGCATCGCCTGCGACCTCAAGCACGGCCACCTGCACGCGGCGATGAAGCCCAGCCACATGGCCGAGCTGGAAGACGCCTACGAGGAGGCCGTGCGCCGCGGCATGGGCGCGGAGGTCAGCCTGCTGGACGGCGCCGGCGTGCGCGAACAGCTGGGTAGCGAGCTGTACTGCGGGGCGATCAGGAACGACCGCAACCTGCACCTGCACCCGCTCAACCTGTGCATCGGCGAGGCCCGCGCGGCCGAGGGCCTGGGTGCGCTGATCTTCGAACACTCCGAGGTGCTGGAGATCGTCCATGGCGCCAACCCGGCGGTGATCACCGCCGACGGACGCATCGACGCCGACCAGGTGCTGCTGGCCGGCGACGTCTACCACAAGCTGGAACCGCAGAAACTCAAGGGCCTGATCTTCCCGGCCATGGGCGGCATCGTCACCACCGCGCCGCTGGGCGAGCTGGCCAAGGCGATCAACCCCCGGGACCTGGCGGTCTACGACTGCCGCTTCGTCCTCGACTACCACCGCCTGACCGCCGACGGCCGCCTGCTGTTCGGTGGCGGCGCCAACTACTCGGGGCGCGACTCGCGGGACATCGCCGCCGAGCTGCGCCCGGCCATCGAGCGCACCTTCCCGGCCCTCAAGGGCGTGGCCATCGACTTCCAGTGGAGCTGCGCCATGGGCATCGTGATGAACCGCATCCCGCAGCTCGGCAAGCTCTCGGACAACGTCTGGTACTGCCAGGGCTACTCCGGCCACGGCATCGCCACCAGCCACGTCATGGGCGAGATCATGGCCGAGGCCCTGACCGGCACCCTCGGCCGCTTCGACACCTTCGCCGCCTGCCGGCAGATCAAGGTGCCCCTGGGCGAGCAGCTGGGCAACCCGATGCTGGCGGTCGGCATGTGGTACTACCAGTTGCTGGAGAAGCTGCGCTGAGTCGTGCGCCGAAGGTGCAGGGTGGTTTGCCTGGGCCGGGCCGATAGGCGCCGGGGGGGAGTGGCGACTATCGGCCGATTCTGTTGAAAAAGTCCCTTCGAGATTTCCGCCCATAAAAGTGCGTTGCCTACGCTGAAATCTGAGCCATTTCCGAGGCAGAACTGCCTTGGATTTCACATAGCAACGCGCAAATCAGCCGCATTTGGGACTATGGACAGGCGACTCTGGCCAAAACCGACTTTTTCAACAGAATCCGGTCAAAGCGGCCATTCGACAATGGTGCTTCTGGCTCATTTCGGTCGCTCGAAAAGCTGGTGGACAAGAAAGCGTTGTCCACCAGCGGTCATCCAGGCTACCTCGCTGTCGAAGATTCATCCATTGCGGGACTTGTACTTCAAGCGTGCCGCCCGCGCCTTTACCACAACGGCGCTATAGGCAATGGACAGTTCTATGGCATTTGGTTGTTCGGCCAACAACAGGATGTGACGGCCAATGGTCTGCGGGTCGAAGCCCCGAATTGCTTCGTTGGTCAACTTGTCCAGATCGATCGGCGTCGAAGCCTGGCTTTCTGATGGGGCTTGAGCAGCTGCGGATAGGGCATGATGCTCAACTAGGCTTTCGAATTTGCTCGGCTGTGTTGATAAAGAAGCTAGCTCACCGGAGGTGCTTTCAATATTCGACTGCTCAGCATCGTCTGAGGTCGTTTTGCTGGTGGCGTGCGCATCTGCATTGCGAGCAGTTTTTCGCTCTCTATTTTCTATGGTCTGGTCAAAGAGATCAGGAGTGTCCAGCTTTTCAGAAGGGAACTCTTTTCGTTGCTGTGCTTGTGTGAGCAAATCCGTCCGTAAACGGCTGAGAATGGTCTGGCCTGTGGACAGAAGAAACCATTGCCAACTTGTGCCTTTCTGACCAGTAAATGGGGCTTCAAGGGGGGTAACGTCGCCGAGTCCATCGATGTGGAGCCGATTGTCCTTGATCCCCAAAATGTCGACCATGGTACGAGGTGGCTGCCAGTAGAGAAGGTCAGGATAGCTGAAACTGTAGGTGTTTTTCCCTTGGCTGACGTCGTATAGCCGTTCCGCTTCATCACGGATGTAAATGTGATCTTGAATAGGTCCGAGGTAGCTTGCATCAGGATAAGCAGCCCCGATGAGCGCGCCAGCCATTGTTCCGATCGTATCTGTGTCACTGTCTAGAAGGTTCGCAACGATCTGAATGCTTTCTTGCGCACCTGCTTTGGGAGATATCCACGCTGCGACGTTGGCAAACAGAGCGCATTTAAGTCCAGACCCACGCTCCTCGGCGCTCAGGCCGTTTTGCGCTTTGACAACTTCTTCATAAGTCGCCGAATAATCGTGTGGACGCCGGGTGTGTAGTATTGACGCGACACTCCGTGAGGCGTCTTCCCATTCACGTGCAACGGTATCAACTGCATCTTCAAGAGTTTGCCGGCTCTTCTGCGTCCACGTAGGTACCCAAAAAGTCATCAACTCGTTGTCGCCAGCGATCATTTTTGGAATCGCGCGGATGTCATTGGCCAATGCTGGCCATTGATCGGGGGGCAAGGGTTTTCCGGTGTCAAAGGCATGAGCAAGGCTGACGGCATGAATAACCGCGCCCGCGATACCTCGCATATGCCCATGAGTGCAAAGCGCATTGCGGATGACGTCGGGGATGTAAGATGCCTTGTCCGCCAGATTGCTGGCGGCCCATACGTGCGGCTGTATGCGCATTGCTGCGCCATTGCCTCCGCCGTTTTCATAATTGGTGAAAAAGTTGCTAAACCAGTTATTACTGCGGTTGCACAATGCTGCTGCGGCTGCCTTGCTGCCACGGCCTGCTCCCAACGCATAGGCTTGCCACACGGTGAGCTCGATCTTAGCGAATGACTCCACATCGAAATAACCATTGCCGCGTATGGCCCTGCTGGTCGCTAACCGCAGTTGGGTATCATCCGAATAGGCGCCGGCAGGCAGGGATACGGTTGCACCGAATCGTCCACCCACAATACGCTTCCACGGTTCTGTCCGAGTAATAGTGGAATGCCCTAGGCGCTGTTGAACAGTCCTATCGGATGCAAGCTCTGTGGGAAACCCTAGCGCATCTGCATAGGCCGACCACAGCGCGGAGGAAATAGTACGTTTCAGCCTAAGGTCTGACATTGGGTTTTCACCTGATTTCTACGAACAGGTCGGGGTTGACCACGACCGTCACTTCTCTATGGCCAACAGCAGACATCTGCGCAGCCAATTCATCACTCTCGGATTCAGTTCTGACGTAGATTCGCTGCAAGTATTCCGTGGATACGCCGACAGGGTAAAGCACTTCCGCCTGTGGGCAGGTTGTCCGGTTCGCGGGCTGATTTGGCGAGCGCCGCGCCATCTTTCCGTCCCAGAGTGTTACAGGGTTCTGGAACGCGGCCTCCAGTCCATCTGGCCCTTGTCCACGCCTGACGCCGGTGTAGATGTTATTGGTCGTTGTGAACCAGACACCTTCATGACTCAGGATCTGTGGCGAGAAATCCAGAATGCACCAGAAAAATCCCCGCTCCCTGTGCCAATTATTGGAGGCTGTTCTGAAGAATTCGGAGTTGATATGAGTGATCGATAGATTCGCGTAGTCAAGCCAGTCCGCATCCTTGCCTCGATAGGCGGCGTTGGGCTGAAAGATATGCTTCAATTGAGCATCTACATTGAGCCGTTGCCGGGACTGTAAAGCGCCAGTCGCGAACACACCTAACGAGCCTCGGTTCGTAGTGAAATGAACGATCGATTCGATAGCCCGACTCGCGACAACCCTCTCTACGCTCATACGTCAACTCCTTGGTATAGCCCCTCTCCGAAAAACCGGATGATGTCGGGGGCGTCATTCCTTTTAAAGCCGATAATCACGCTCTTTCTGGCACGACCTACCCCCATCGCGATCAGCCGGCGCAATCTTGCAGATGGCTCATAATCCTCAGCGTCGTCATCCGGGGGGCGTACGTCGACGATACTTCCATCCAGACCGAGCATGATGATGTGGTCGAACTCAAGACCTTTACTTGAGTGAAGTGTGCACAGCGCAATGTTCTGACTGCCCTGTGGCCAATCTGGTGTTCCTGTCAGTGATACCCAAGGCATTTCGAGGCGATCAAGTTCTGGGGTCAAATCTCTGAACCACCCCTTGGGATGTAGAAACGCTACCGAGTCTAGTGTCAGATCCACATTTTCCTGGATGTAGCTCAAGGCAAAACGAACCTGATTCTGGTATGGCCCAGTCAACACACACGGCAATTCCCCCTCAGAAATTGCACTGTCGTAATTGGGCATAGTCCCGTTGTCATCCAGTGCTAACCCTTCGAGCAGTGCAGCCGCAAAGCGAGCGATCTGCTTCGTGTTTCTGTAGTTCGTCTGAAGAGTACTGCTTCTCCCAGAGGTGACAGTGACGCCTACCTCAGGCCAGATGAAGTTTCGGGCATATATTTTCTGCGCGCTGTCCAGAACGAAGGTGGTCGACGCATGCTCAGCGCGCTGGTTCAGTACCGCCCGAACCTCATTGGCAGAAAAATCCTGGCTCTCGTCAACGACAATGACTGAATACTCACGCACCTGTTCACTAGCAAGCTGAATTGCGAGGTCATTCCAGTCTAGGAGCTGGTTGTTTCGCTTGAGCTGGATGTAAGGGCGGATGACGGTGTCAAGTAAGAGCTGCCTGGTTGACCGCTCCATTCGAGGCGCGATGCCACGACCGTCCCGGCGTGCGCCTAAATATTCGTCAAGATCATCCGGTAGAAATCGGCCAAGCACGTATGAGGCTTCTTCTACGACAAATTGAGAGTCCAGCCTCATAGCACCAGAGAAGCTTCTCAGGGCCTGCATCGATTCCTCAATACCCATGATCATGAATCTTGGTGGGACAAGGCTCCTTGCCCAAGAGTTAAAGGTCTGAATTTCCAGGTGGATGAGAGGCTCTTCGTGCAGCTGCTGTTGCGTGAGTTCGTTGATGTAGCCGCGCAAAGTGCGATTGTACGTCAGCACCAAGACACTCACTGGGTCAGGGTTGTCCTGACGCCGAGCTCGATTGATAAAAAACGCGGCCAGAGATCGAAGTTTGAGAAGTGCGGTAGTGGTTTTCCCGCTACCCGCTGCCCCACGAATGATCTCCACTCCAGGACCGTTGCGTGAGAACAGAGCCAACTGCTCGGCAGTCGGTGTCACATCAATTAGTGCCTTCATTACGCCTTCCCTGGTTAGATGTGCGCCGATCCTAGCATGCCATAGTGGCTTTGCGCCGGTAGTGCTCGATCTGCCTCGGTTTCGATCCCCTTCTGTGTAACAGCCAGCACAGACATGCCTTCGGCTCGAAGTAGGGAGCAATCGGGGACAGATCACGAACTTGTTGGTTTTCACCGGCCGCTTCGGGTCGATCTCTGCCTTTGCTTCCTGGCCGCACTTATTGCCATGCCCCTTAGGTTCTGTACGAAAAGTCGGTGCAGGTAGAATCATCGCCATGATTGGCTGGAGGCCCACATGGCAAGGCGCTACGAACTCCCGGATGCGGCCTGGGAGTTGATCAAGGATCTGGTTTCCCCGGAACAGAAGATGGGCCGGCCTCGCAGTGATGATCGGCTGGTGCTCAACGGCATCTTCTGGATCCTCTGCTCGGGAGCCGCCTGGCGTGATCTGCCGGAACGTTTCGGCCCGTGGTCAACGGTGTATCAACGGTTCCGTGACTGGCGAGACGATGGCACGTTTGAGCGAGTACTTGAGCGATTGCACGTCCGGTTGAATCAGGAAGGCCTGATTGATTTGGATACGTGGATGATCGACTCCACCGCGGTGCGCGCAACCCGAGCCTCTTCTGGCGCCGGGAAAAAGGGGGGCCAGAAGAACCGGTAGACCATGCCTTGGGACGTAGCCGAGGCGGCCTGACTACCAAGATTCACCTGATCTGCGATGCCAATGGGATACCTCTTCGCTTCATGCTGACACCGGGGCAAGCCAGCGACATTGCACATGCTCAGCCGCTCTTGGAGCAGGTGCGTATCCCCGGAAAGTCGGGACGGCCTCGCAAGCGTTGTCGTTGGTTACTGGCCGACAAAGGTTACGACGCCGAGCATCTGCGCCAGTACTGCGACCGCTACCGCATGCAGCCAGTGATTCCGCAGCGCACCATGAAGCGCAAACCCAAGCCAGGACTACCTCGGCTATTTGATCGCCCGAAATACCGGCAACGGAACATCATCGAGCGGATGTTTGGCTGGCTGAAAGAGAGCCGGAGAATCGGCACCCGCTACGACAAGCTCGCCAGAAGTTTTGGCGCGATGGTCACGCTGGCTTGCACGCTGCGATGCCTACGGCAGTACTTTTCGTACAGAACCTAACAGGCCGTGCCACTTCGCCCCTATAAATGGCCGGTCTAGCGCGCGGACTTGTCGCCGGCCGCCAGCGTGCGGCCGGCCTGCGCCTGCTGGGCCGCGCGCTGGGCGGCGTCGCGATCCTCGACGAAGCCGACCGGCGCCGAGCCGTCGGCGTTGTGCTGGAGAATCTCGCTCGGCCGGCCGCGCTCGTCGAAACGCACCTGGCCCAGGCCCGCGCCGTTCCACAGGCGCTCGCCGGCTTTGCTGCGGCTGGGGATCAGTGGCACCACCTGCATGCGCCGGCGCTTGGTCAGCCAGTTGAGCGGCGAGCGCGGCGAGTAGAGCCAGCGGTTGAGGCGGTCGAACCAGTCCAGCAGGCGCCGCGGGAACTCGTTCTTCAGGCCGCTGCTGGTGATCTGCCAGATCTGCGGGGCGCTCTTGCGGTGGCGGATCAGCACCCGGTAGACGAAGGAGTAGTGCACGTCGCCGGACAGCACCACGTAGCAACCCGGGGTGCGCGAGTGGCGGAAGATGTTGAGGATCACCCGGGCGGCGCCGCGATGGGCCATCCAGTTCTCCGCATCGACCAGCAGCGGGTAGCCGCACCAGGTGAAGAGCCGCTGCACCGCCTCGATCAGCTTGACCCCGAAGATCGGCGCCGGCGACACGATGATCGCCGCCGGGTGGTCGAGCAGCGCCTGCTGCAGCTCGCACAGGCCCTCCCAGTCGAGCAGCCCGGACGGCCGCTGGGGGTGGCGCTCGCTGCGCCAGCGCCGGGTGCGGGTGTCCAGCACCAGCAGCGCCGGCTCGGTCGGCAGCACGTAGTGCCAGTGGTGGAAGTGCAGCAGGCGGTCGATCAGGGCGTCCTGGGCGGCGCCGTCCAGCTGGTTGCGCCCGTCGCGTCCGGCGGCCATGGCCTGGAATTGCTCCAGCGCATCGGCGAACACGTCCGGGTCGTTGCCCCAGCCCTGGCACAGCAGGTAGCCGATCAGGGCGTTGCCGATGATGCGCCGGGAGAAGGGGTGGCCGTAGGCGGTTTCCTCCCACTGCGCCGAGAGGTTCCAGTCGTCGGTGACGTCGTGGTCGTCGAAGATCATCAGGGTCGGCAGGTGGGCCAGGGCGCGGGCGACGCCGCCGAGGCCGTCGCGGAACGCCTCGATACGGCCCCGCTCGTCCTCGTAGCGCCGCGCCCGCTCGGCATCCAGGGCCGGCCGGCCGCTGCCGAGCAGGGTCCAGGGCGTCGGCGACCAGGCCAGCAGGTACATGGCCAGCACCTCGGCCAGGGTCACCAGGTGGTTGTCGGCGCTGCTGGTGGTGAAGATCGGCTTCCTGACCCCGCCGAAGAAGCGCTCGCGCAGGCCGACGTTGCTCTGCAGTTCCGGCAGCAGTTCGCTGCGTTGGTAGTAGCCGACCGCATGGCCGTAGAGGGCGTCGCTGTCGTCGACCAGGGCGCCTTCCAGGCGTTCGCCGAACAGCCCCAGGCGCGCGATCAGCTGGTGGATGGCGCACAGCATGGGCCCGGCGACGTCGTCGGCGTAGATCTGGTCGCCGCTCATCAGCAGCAGCGCCGGGCGCTGTTCGGGCGCCGGCTGCTCGGCCAGCAGGCGGTCGGCGCACAGCAGGCCGTCGGCCGCGGCGTGGTGCGGCTTGCGGCAGGAGCCGTGGAGCAAATGGTCGAGGCGCGTACGCAGGACGAAGTTCGGCTGTTCGGTGCCGTCGTACAGCAGGTGCGGCGCCCACTCGGCGATGCCCTGCGCGGGCCCGTCGCCTTCGATCAGCAGGTCGTAGTCGATCCGCACGTCCTGCGGCAGCGGCGCGTTGAGGCGCAGGTCGATCAGGTGGACGAAGGCGTGCTCGCCGACCTGCAGCACCCGGCAGTGGCGTTCGTCCAACGGGTAGTCGCTTTGCTCCGCGCCGCCATGGCACAGGCACAGGCGCAGCGACAGCGCCCGCGAGCCGACCAGCCAGAGCACCAGGCGCTGGGGCTCCAGGCGGCGCAGCAGGGGGCCGGCCAGCACCGCCGGCAAGGCGTTGGAGGGGGCGGCGCTGGGCGGCTGTGTCGGCATCGGGCTGGGGCTCCTGGGGGAATGGGGATAGACCATGGCCCGGGGCGGGCGTTCGCTCCGGCATTGTTTCCGCTTGTGGCAGCGCCCGCGGCTCAGCGCGCCGCCTGGCGCAGGCGCGGCAGGTCGAGCAGCTCGATCTCGCCGTAGCTCAGGCGCAGGATGCCCTGGGCCTCCAGCTCCTTGAGGATCTGGTTGGTGGTCTGCCGCGAGATCGCCAGCATCAGGGCCAGCTGCTCCTGGGCCAGGTGGATGACCCGACGTGGCTCGCCCTCGCCGTAATTCTCGGCGATCAGCAGCAGGCGTCGGGCCAGGCGCGGCGCGGCCGGCAGCAGGCTCATCTCCTCCAGGGCGATAAACGCCAGGCGCAGCTTCTGGCTCATCAGCAGGGCGAAGTCGCGCCAGTAGCGCGGCTCGCGTTCGAGCAGGGCCAGCAGCTCGGCCTGGGGCACCAGCAACAGGGTGCTGGGGCACTCGGCGAAGGCGTCGTGGGTACGCGGCTGGCCGTCGAACAGGGAGATCTCGCCGAACCAGTAGGGCGGCTCGATCAGGGTCAGCAGCGCCTCCTTGCCGTCGGGGCTGACCGCGCCGACGCGCATGGCCCCTTCCAGCACCGCGTACAGCCCGCTGGGCGGGTCTCCGCGGCGGAACAGGCGCTGCCCGGCCTCCAGGCGCTGCTCCCGGGCGGCGGCCAGCAGGGCCTGCTGCAGGGCCTCGGGCAGGGCGGCGAACCAGTGGCCGCCCCGCAGGCGGGCGCGCTGGGCATCGTTCATCGGCGATCTCCGTTGATTTGTCGGCTAGCCGACAGAGGGACGCGGTGGGCCGGGACCATCATCATCCGACCCGCCCGCCACGAGGACAAGCCCGATGAAGACCCTGGTCGAATACCTGAGCCAGTACGCCGCCTACCACCGCGACCGGCGCAATATCGCCAGCCACTTCATCGGCATCCCGCTGATCGTCCTCGCGGTCGCGGTGCTGCTGTCGCGGCCGGGCCTGGCGTTGGCCGGCCTGTGGTTGTCGCCGGCGACCCTGGCGGCGCTGCTGGCCGCGGCCTTCTACCTGCGCCTGGACCTGCGTTTCGGCCTGCTGATGGCCGCCCTGCTGGGGCTGTGCCTGTGGGCCGGCATGGCGCTGGCGGCCCAGGGCACGGCGCTGTGGCTGAGCGCGGGCCTGGGGCTGTTCGTGGTCGGCTGGGTCATTCAGTTCGTCGGCCACCATTACGAGGGGCGCAAGCCGGCCTTCGTCGACGACCTCATGGGGCTGGCGATCGGGCCGCTGTTCGTGGTGGCCGAGGCGGCCTTCCTCCTCGGCCTGCGCCGCGAACTGGAGCGGGCGGTGGTCGAGCGCGCCGGGCCGACCCGTATCCGGACGGGGCCGAGCGGGGCCTGACCTAGGCTTCGGCGATCTGCGTCAGTCGGTCGTGATGCATGAGCAGCCTCTGGGCGCACTCACTCCAGGCATGGGTGCGTCCCCGGCGCTTGGCCGGCACGACCAGACCGTCGGCATTCGCTTGCAGCGTGAATAGATCGAGCCGCTCGCTTGGTCGCGCGGGTCGCTACAGGGCGTCATCGCTACGAGGCGTACCTACGCCAAGCCACTCGCCCTGAGTCGTGAGGCGCTGCCGCCTGGCCACTTGGCCTTCGGTATCACTGGGTCAATACCAAAGGTCATCTTGGGCGGTGGTCGAGGCGCTCTTCAGGTCGTTTCGAGCAGTGCCGGGTTCGTCTTTTCCGGTGGCTTGAGCGAGCCGATATACACCGCCAGGATGCTCAGCAGGGCGCCACAGATCTGCAAGGTCGAGTTGGCCTTGCCGAGCCAGGCGATATCGATGAAATAAGTGATTATTGGCTCCAGCAGCAGGATCAGCCCGGCCAGTCCCAGGCTGATGGTGCCGATCGAGCGGTTGACCAGCAGCCAGCCGACGAATTGCACCAGCACCCCATAGATCACCAGCATCAGGAAGGTCTGACCATCGTTGATGGCCAGGCTTTCGTCGTTGGCCAAGGCGTAGCCGAGCAGTACCAGCGCCGCCCACAGGCTCAGGTTGAGCATCTGGGCGATCTTGTCGCCACCTCCGTTCGGCAACTGGGCGTTGACCTTGAGGAAGTACACACAGATGGCATAGGCCAGCCCCGAGAGTACCCCGTACACCACCCCTTTGACCCCGATGGCATCGCTCATCTCCGGCATTAGCAACAGGTACAGCCCAATGAAGGCCAGGCTGATCGAGATGAGGAAATACACTGATGGTCTTTCCTTGAGCAGATAGAACCCCAGGAAGGTCATGAAGAACACCTGACAGTTGGTCAGGATCGAGCCGATGCCGGGGCCTACGATGTAAATGCTCTGGTGCCAGAGCGCCAGGTCGATGGCCAGGAACACGCCGGCAAGCGCGGTATACAACTGGGCCTTGAGGCCCTTGAGCATGACCGGAGTGCGGCGCAGTTTGAGCAGCAGCAAGAACAGGACCGAGGCGAACAACATCCGGTAGAAACCGGCGCCACCGGCCCCGATCTGGGCAAAGGCGACGGCCAAGGCCGAAAGACTGAGCATCAGCCCACCGATGGTCAGTTCAAGGATCGCTCGGTTGCTGTTAGTCGACATAGGCGACGGCATTGATGACTCCCTGTTTTCGCGGGCCTCAGATGCCTTGCCTAGGATCTGAGCCATGGCATCGAAGATGCGGTCTGGCCCAGTTTGCATGGGCCTCTGGTCGAAGGTGCCGGCACGGCCACAGCCTGCCCGGATGTCGTCGCTGCATCGGCAGGATGCCGTACTCGCGGATCAGCCGGCGCAGACGCAGCAGCCCGTCGCCAGTGGTGACATCGAGCCCCGCCCTGAGCGGATTAGGCTGTCGATCCAGCAGAAGGCTCGATGTGTTCTCGCGACCTGGCTCGTTGCTTGGCAAGCGAGGCTCAGACCTGCCGACTGGCCAGTTTCAGCCACTGCTGGACGGCGGGGTGGGCCAGTACGTTGTCGACATAGGTCTGCAGATGAGGCGGGATTTCGATGCCGTAGCGACGGAAGCGAAATACCACGGGCACGAACATGGCATCGACGATGCCGAAGTTGCCGCAGAGGAATGTGGGCGATTGGCTTGCCGCGAGCAGGTCGCTCCAGATCGCGAAGATGCGTTGGATCTCTTCCCGGGTCTGCTCTTGCAGCTCATCGACTTGGTCCCCGGTGTTCAGTCCGAACGACATCTGCGTGCGTAGATGGGTGAAACCGGAGTGCATCTCCGCTGCTGCGGCGCGGGCTTTGGCGCGTAGGCGAGTGTCCTCGGGCCAGAGTTGGGCGTGAGGGTGGGTTTCGGCGATGTATTCGCAGATGGCCAGGCTGTCGTGGATGACGATGTCGTCGACCAGCAAGGCGGGGACTTTGCCCGAGGGTGAGTGCGCGAGGATGCGCTGGTGGGTGTCCGGTTGCCCGAGCCGGATCTGCAAGGTTTGGAACGACACATCTGCGCTCACGAGTGCCAGCCAGGCACGGAACGACCAGGAAGACTTGCCGAAATCGCCAATTACCAACTTCACGGACATCGCACTTACTCGCTCAGGTTGTGAATGAAGCGCTAAAGTAGGCGGCCGTTCTCGCGGCGTATTGTAAAAAACTGGACAAGCATGGACGCACAGCAAGGCAAGAAGCGAGCCGCTCTGGACAGCGGCTTCATCAGGTTCAGGCGAATACCCGAGGGCGATTGCGAGCTGCTCTCGGCGCGCTTTAGCTACCATACGTTCGGGCGCCATTCCCATGACCGCTACGCCGTTGGGGTCATCACCGGCGGCGTGGAGCGCCTGTACTACCGTGGTCGCTATTGCTTGGGCGGGGCGGGCACCGTGGTGACCATCAGTCCGGGGGAGATCCACGATGGCTTGCCCGCTCATGAGCGGGGCTGGATGTACCGCATGTTGTATCTGGACCCGCAGTGGCTCAACCGGATACTGAGGCCGAGTCAGGCCGGTGATCACATCCATTTATTCAGGGAGGCCTTCGAGCAGTTGCCGGCGCTCGCCGATACCTTTGTGCGCCATCACCAGGTCATCGAGTCGTCCCAGTGTGGCCTGGAGCGGGAAAACCTTTTGCTTGAGTTGGTGAGCCAGCTCTTCGAGTGCAAAGGTGCGAGCCACTCACCGGTCGCTGCGTTCGAGAAACAGGCGGTGCGGAGCGTGCGGCGCAGGCTCGAAGACGACTTCGACGCGCCGATTTCCCTGGCGCTACTGGCCGATATGGTGGGCCTGGAGCCGCTGTATCTGATCCGGGTGTTCAAGAAGAGCCTGGGTGTATCGCCCCACAGTTACCTGATCCAGATCAGGGTTGCCCAGGTTCAGCGCCTGCTGCGTGCCGGTGTGAGCATTGCCGATGCCGCCCTCGCTTGTGGCTTCTTCGACCAGAGCCATATGACTCGGGCGTTCAAGAAGGTGGTCGGGATCACCCCGGGCAGTTTTCGTGCGGGATGCTCTCCAGTCTAGGCCCCGTGATGCCTTGGGATGGGTCGAGGGCGCCGTGTGCGCATAAACGGGTGGTGTGCAGGTATTCATCGCCGTTGCTCATACCCCGATCCGGCGGGGGCGAGTCCACGCCTCGCGGCACGGCTCCTTGGCCGTCCCCGTCCACGAAGACGGGGCATTCACCACTTCTGATCCGGCGGCGTGCTTCAGCGGCTCTGCGCCATCCACTGCTGGGTCAGGGCGCGGCTGTGGCGGTCCACGGTGATGGGTGCGAAGGGTCGACCGGACACACTCTGCAGGGTGTTGCTCTTGCTGTTCATGTCGCTCAGGGCGGCCTTGAGGTATTCCCAGCGCACCCTGAGCTTGGTCAGGGCCGGATCGGCCTTGGCATCCAGCGTCGCCAGCTCCTGGTCGACCGCCGGCACCAGCAGGCGTTCGTCCTGGCCGAGGTAGGTGTCCGGCTGCTCGCGGGCGATCTCGAAGCTGCCGATGTAGGAACGGCTGAGGTACTGCACGGCGAGGTACTCGACCTTGGCCGACAGCTCGCTGTCACCGGCGTGCGCTAGCTGGCGCGCGGCATGCAGGAACTCGCGCAGCGCCTTGGCCAGCTCCTGGGGATAGCCCCAGGGCACGTTGTCCTCGCTGGGGCCAAAGGAAACGCCGCGGCGCAGCTGGGTAACAAGCTCCAGGTGGCTGGCGCGCAGGGCGTCGCTGCTCTGCGGCAGGCTCTGCACGGCGGCGGCGAGGGTCTGGATGTCGTTCTCCAGGCGTTGCCGGTGGCTGTTCTGGAAGCCCTCGCCGCGCAGCAGCAGCAGGCTGCTGGTGGCGCGGCTGGCATAGGCCTGGGCCTGGACCTGGGGGCTCGCCGCCTCGGCGACGGCCAGTGGTGGCAGGCTGACGAGGACGCCAAGCGTCCAGAGCAATAGCGGTCTGAGTAGCGACTCGAAGCGCATCCGGGGTGCTCCTTGTTGTTGTTGTGAGCAGTGCGGAACTGGGGGCCGTGGCAGGCCCCGTTCGCAAGAGTACCGCCAGGGCTGGCTATGGGCATGACCCGAAAGAGTGATTTCGTCGGAAAGACGCCGCCCAGCCACGCGGCCAGGCCCCCTTGCGGTTGGCCCGGCCGTTCGGCGGGTGCGCTGGCGTCGCGGCCCGGCGGCCTCAGCCGAGGGCCGACGCCTGGGCGATGCGCGGCTGGAAGTACAGGGTGGCGCCCCGCACCAGCCGCTGCAGGCTGGCGTGGTCCCTGGCCACTTCCGCCTCGATCGGTTCGGCCTGGCTGGCGACCCTCAGGGTCACCCGGGTGATGGCGCCGAGCGGGCGGATGTCGCGCACCTCGGCCGCCAGGTGGCCGGCCTCGGCCTGCTGCGACAGCGAGATCTCGTGGGGGCGGAACAGCAGTGGCTGGTCGCCGGAGAGCAGCAGACGGTTGGCGTCGCCGAGGAATTGGTAGACGAAGTCGCTGGCCGGCTGCTGGTAGACCTCGGCCGGGGTGCCGATCTGCTCGACCACGCCCTTGTTCATCACCACGATGCGGTCGGCCACCTCCATCGCCTCCTCCTGGTCGTGGGTGACGAACACGCTGGTCAGGTGCACCTGCTCGTGCAGGCGCGCCAGAGCGCGGCGCAGTTCCTTGCGCACCTTGGCGTCGAGGGCGCCGAACGGCTCGTCGAGCAGCAGCACCTTGGGCTCCACCGCCAGGGCGCGGGCCAGGGCGATGCGTTGGCGCTGGCCGCCGGACAGCTGCTCGGGGTAGCGCTCGGCCAGCCAGTCCAGCTGCACCAGCTCGAGCAGCTCGTGGACCCGCTGGGCGATCTGCGCCTCGCCCGGGCGCTGCTTCTTCGGCTTCATGCGCAGGCCGAAGGCGACGTTGTCGAATACCGTCATGTGGCGGAACAGCGCGTAGTGCTGGAACACGAAGCCGACGTTGCGCTCGCGCACATCGCGGGCGCCGACGTCTTCGCCGTGGAAGGCGATGCGGCCGCTGTCCGGGGTCTCCAGGCCGGCGATGATGCGCAGCAGGCTGGTCTTGCCGCAGCCGGAGGGGCCGAGCAGGGCCACCAGCTCGCCGCTGCGGATGTCCAGGTTGATGTCGCTGAGGGCCTGGAAGGCGCCGAAGCGCTTGTTGATGTGGCTGACTTCGATGCTCATGGCTTATTCCTCGCCGGTACGGGATTGCTGGCGCTCGAGGCGCGATTCGCTCCACTGCTTGAGCAGCAGGATCAGCAGGGCCAGCGCGAGCAGCAGGCTGGCGACGCCGAAGGCGGCGACATGGTTGTATTCGTTGTAGAGAATCTCGACGTGCAGCGGCAGGGTGTTGGTGTAGCCACGGATATGCCCGGAGACCACCGACACCGCGCCGAACTCGCCCATGGCCCGGGCGGTACAGAGCACCACGCCGTAGATCAGGCCCCAGCGGATGTTCGGCAGGGTCACGTGGCAGAACATCTGCCAGCCGCTGGCGCCGAGCAGGCGCGCCGCCTCCTCCTCCTGGGTGCCCTGCTCCTGCATCAGCGGGATCAGCTCGCGGGCGACGAAGGGCAGGGTGACGAAGATGGTCGCCAGGACGATGCCGGGCAGGGCGAAGATGATCTGGATGTCGTGTTCGGCCAGCCAGTCGCCGAACCAGCCGTGGGCGCCGAACAGCAGCACGTAGATCAGCCCGGCGAGCACCGGCGAGACCGAGAACGGCAGGTCGATCAGGGTCACCAGCAGGCTCTTGCCGCGGAACTGGTACTTGCTCACGCACCAGGCGGCGGCCACGCCGAACACCAGGTTGAGCGGCACGGCGATGCCCACGGCGAGCAGGGTCAGGCGCAGGGCGGCCAGGGCGTCGGGCTCCAGCACCGCGCTGAAGAAGGGCCCCAGGCCCTGCTTGAGCGCCTCGCTCAGCACCACCAGCAGCGGCAGCAGGAGGAACAGGGCGAACACCAGCCAGGCGGCGCCGATCAGCAGGCGGCGGCCCCAGGCCGGGTCGCGGCGCGCGGCACTGGCCGGCGCGAGGATCAGGGTGGCAGTGGACATCTTGGCTTCCTCAGGCGCGGGCCAGACGACGCTGCAGCAGATTGATCGCCAGCAGCAGGATGAAGGAGACCAGCAGCATCTGCACGCCGATGGCGGTGGCGCCGGTGTAGTCGTACTGGTCGAGCTTGACCATGATCAGCAGCGGCAGGATCTCGGTCTTGCCCGGCATGTTGCCGGCGATGAAGATCACCGAGCCGTACTCGCCGACGCCGCGTGCCAGGGCCAGGGAGAAGCCGGTCAGCCAGGCCGGCAGCAGGGCCGGCAGCAGCACGTGGCGCAGCACCTGCAGCGGCCGGGCGCCGAGGCAGGCGGCGGCCTCCTCGACCTCGCGGGGGATGTCGGCCAGCACCGGCTGCAGGGTGCGCACCACGAACGGCAGGGTGACGAAGGTCAGCGCCAGGGTGATGCCCAGCGGCGTGTAGGCGATCTTCAGGCCCAGCTCGGCAGCCCACTGGCCGATCGGCCCGTTCGGCGCGTACAGCGCGGTCAGGGCGATGCCGGCCACCGCGGTGGGCAGGGCGAAGGGCAGGTCGATCATCGCCTCGATCAGCTTGCGCCCGGCGAAGCGGTAGCGCACCAGCACCCAGGCCAGCAGGGCGCCGATCACGCCGTTGAGCAGGGCGGCGCCCAGGGCGGTGGCGAAACTGAGTTTGAGCGCGGCCAGCACCCGGGGGGCGGTGACTATGGCCCAGAACTCGCCCCAGCTCAGCTGGGCGGCATGCAGGAACAGCGCGGCCAGGGGAATCAGCACCAGCAGGCTGAGGTACACCAGGGTGTAGCCCAGGGTCAGGCCGAAGCCGGGAATCACGGGGGAAGTGCGGCGGTGCATGGCGAATGCCTTCAGGTGAGTCAGGGTAGGGTGCGCCGCGCGCACCGCTCTGTTGCGGTGGGTATAGGCGCTACGCGCCTGCACCCAGCCTCGGTTTGCTCAGTGAGTTCACTGCACCTGGTAGATCTGGTCGAACACCCCGCCGTCGTTGAAGAACTTCGGCTGCGCGCGCTTCCAGCCGCCGAACTCGCCCTCGACCGTGACCAGCTCGAGGTCGGCGAACTGCCTGGCGAACTCGGCGGCCACCGCCGGGTCACGCGGGCGGTAGAAGTGCTTCGCGGCGATGCGCTGGCCTTCGGCGCTGTACAGGTAGTTCAGGTAGGCCTCGGCGACTTCGCGGTTGCCCTTGCGCTCGACGTTCTTGTCGACCACCGCCACCGGCGGCTCGGCGAGAATCGACAGCGAGGGGGCGATGATCTCGAACTGCTCGCCGCCTTGCTCCCGCAGTGCCAGGTGCGCCTCGTTCTCCCAGGCCAGCAGCACGTCGCCGATCTGGTTGTTGACGAAGGTGATGGTCGAGGCGCGGGCACCGCTGTCGAGCACCGGCACGTTCCGGTACAGCTTCTCGACGAAGGCCTGGGCCTGCGCCTCGCTGCCGTAGTGACGCTGGGCGAAGGCCCAGGCGGCGAGGAAGTTCCAGCGCGCGCCGCCGCTGGTCTTGGGATTGGGGGTGATCACCTCCACGCCCGGCTTGACCAGGTCGTCCCAGTCCTTGATCTGCTTGGGATTACCCTTGCGCACTAGGAACACGATGGTCGAGGTGTAGGGCGTGCTGGCCTGGGGCAGGCGGCTCTGCCAGTCCTCGGGCAGCAGCTTGCCGAGGCGATGGAGCTCGTCGATGTCGCCGGCCAGGGCCAGGGTCACCACGTCGGCCCGCAGGCCGTCGATCACCGCCCGGGCCTGTTTGCCCGAGCCGCCGTGGGACTGCTGAACCTGCACCGCCTCGTGGCCCAGGGCCTGCCAGTGACGGTTGAATGCCTGGTTGTACTCGGTGTAGAGCTCGCGGGTCGGGTCGTAGGACACGTTGAGCAGGGTCTGGCTGGCGGCGGCTGGGCCGGCGATCAGGGCGCTGGCGAGGGCGGCCAGGGCGAAACGGCGAATGGACATGGTGCAGCTCCTGAGCAGGAAAGTGATGTCGATGCAGGGGGATGGGGCGGGGCGCTCAGCGCCACATTCGCCGGCGACATCGGTAGCTGCTGTGCGGCTTCATCGGGTGCCTCCTCGGCGGCAGTGCTCAGGTTGCGGTGGGTTGCGGACCAGCCGTTGGGCTGAACGTGGAGCGGATGCTAGGCAGGATTCGTTATTCCTAAAAATAATATTTAAGAACATATATATGGTTTTTGGATATATAAGATTGCGCCACGCAACGCGCTACGGAATAAGCGAAATTGCATAAATAAATAATTTTTTATTCTTTTTTGTCCTGTTCCGGCCGCGCCTACACTGCCCGCCGCCGCACGCCGTCGGAGGCCTTATGAACAACGCAGATATCCGCTACCTGATAGTGCCGGGCTGGCAGGGCTCGCCCGCCGAGCATTGGCAAAGCCATTGGCAGCGCCGCCTGGCGGGCAGCGACCGGGTGGAGCAGGGCGACTGGCTGGCGCCGCGCCGGGACGACTGGGTCGCCGAGTTGCAGCGCAGCATCGCCGCCGACCCGCGGCCTACCCTGCTGATCGCCCACAGCCTCGGTTGCATCACCGTGGCGCACTGGGCGGCGCAGGCGCCGGAGGCGTTGTTGCGGCGGGTGCGTGGCGCCCTGCTGGTGGCGCCGGCGGATGTCGAGCGGGACAACTGCCCGGCGGCCCTGGGCAACTTCGCGCCCATCGCCCGCCGGCCCCTGCCCTTCGCCAGCCTGCTGGTCGGCTCGGACAGCGACCCGGCCGCCAGCGCCGCGCGGGCCCTGGAACTGGCCGCCGACTGGGGCAGCGAGGCGCTGATCCTGGCCGGCGCCGGGCATATCAACGTGGCGTCCGGGCACCACCGCTGGGAGCAGGGCTTCGAGTACCTCTACCGCCTGCAGGGACAGATCGCCCGCCAGGGCCGCCTGCGCGCCTGAGCCGGCGTCTCAGTCGGAGGCGAGCAGCGACACCGACTTGATCTGCAGCCACAGCCCCTGCTGCCGGTGGATGCCCAGGCGGTCGAAGGAGTAACGGGTGATGCGGGCGATCAGCCGCTCGTCGCCGACCCTCAGGTTGACCAGCACCTGGGCCTGCTCGTCCAGCACCAGCCAGTGCTCGACCCGTGCCGGCAGCAGGTTGAGCAGGCTGCTGCCCTCGGCCCGGTTCAGGCTCAGGCTGACGTCGCGGGCCTTGACCTTGATGCGCACGCGCTGGCCCGCAGGCAACGGGCCGTGGCTCAGCTGCAGGCGCGCCTCGCCGCCGCCGAGCTCCAGGCTCAGCAGGCGATAGGCCGGGTCATAGGCGCAGACCCGGCCCTCCACCACCGCCTCGGCGTCGTCCTCGAGGATGAACGGCAGGTCGGCGCGCAGCAGGGTCTCCTTCAGCGGGCCGCTGGCCTGCACCCGGCCCTGTTCCAGCACCACCAGGTGATCGGCCAGGCGCGCCACCTCGTCCGGGGCGTGGCTGACGTAGAGGATCGGGGTCTCCAGCTCGCGGTGCAGGCGCTCCAGGTAGGGCAGCACCTCCTGCTTGCGCCTGTGGTCCAGGGAGGCCAGCGGCTCGTCCATCAGCAGCAGGCGCGGGCTGGTCAGCAGGGCGCGGGCGATGCCGACGCGCTGGCGCTCGCCGCCGGACAGGCGCGCCGGCATGCGTTCGAGCAGGCCGGCGATGCCGAGCAGCTCGGCGGCCTGCTCCAGGCGCACCCGGCGCTCGCCGGCGGCGATGCGTTTGAGGCCGAACTCCAGGTTGCCGCGCACCGACAGGTGGGGGAACAGGTTGGCGTCCTGGAACACATAACCCAGGGGGCGTCGGTGGGGGGCGAGGAAGTGGCCGCCTGCACTGTCCTGCCACAGCTCGCCGTTGACCCGCAGATAGCCCTCGGTCGGCCGCTCCAGGCCGGCGAAGCAGCGCAGGCAGCTGGTCTTGCCTGAGCCGGAGGGGCCGAACAGGGCGCTGATGCCGCGACCCGGCAGGCGCAGGTCCAGGTCCAGGGCGAAGCCGGGGTGCTCGATGCGAAAGCGCGCCTGGATCAGCCCGTCGCCATCGGCTGCGGCGGCCGTGACCGCGTCGCGCGCACGTGGCCGCCAGCTCATCGCCAGGCCCTGCGCGCCTGGCCGCTGGAGTAGAGCGCCAGCAGCACGAGGAAGGAGAAGGCCAGCATGCCGCCGGCCAGCCAGTGGGCCTGGGTGTACTCCAGGGCCTCGACATGGTTGTAGATCTGCACCGAGGCCACCTGGGTCCGGCCGGGGATATTGCCGCCGATCATCAGCACCACGCCGAACTCGCCGACCGTGTGGGCGAAGCCGAGGATGGCGGCGGTGACGAAGCCGGGCCGGGCCAGCGGCAGGACCACGCTGAAGAAGGCGTCCCAGGGCCCGGCGCGCAGGGTCGCCGCGGCCTCCAGGGGCGCGCGGCCGATGGCTTCGAAGGCGTTCTGCAGCGGCTGCACGACGAAGGGCAGGGAGTAGATCACCGAGCCGATCAGCAGGCCGCTGAAGCTGAAGGTCAGGGTGCCGAGGCCGAGGCCCTGGGTCAGCTGGCCGATGAAACCATGGGGCCCCATGCTCACCAGCAGGTAGAAACCGATCACCGTCGGCGGCAGCACCAGGGGCAGGGCGACGATGGCGCCGACCGGCCGCTTCAGCCAGGAGCCGGTGCGCGCCAGCCACCAGGCGATGGGCGTGCCCAGCAGCAGCAACAGCAGGGTGGTCAGCGACGCCAGCTGCAGGGTCAGCAGGATGGCGTCGAGGTCGGCCGGGCTCAGGGGCATGCGGGGCCTGCGCTAGAGCGAGTAGCCGTAGGCGCGGATGATGGCGGCCGCCGGCGGACTCTTGAGGTAGTCGAGCAGGGCCGCGGCGGCCGGGTTATCGGCGCCCTGTTTCAGCAGCAGGGCGTCCTGGTGCAGCGGCTGGTACAGCGTCGCCGGCACCCGCCAGGCCGAACCCTGGTCGATCCGCCCGTCGCGGTAGACCTGGGACAGGGCGACGAAGCCCAGTTCGGCGTTGCCGCTGGCGACGAACTGCAGGGTCTGGCTGATGCTCTGGCCCTCGACCAGCTTGCCCGCCACGGCCGGGCTCAGGCCGAGCGCCTCGAGCACCTGGATGGCGGCCAGGCCGTAGGGGGCGGCCTTGGGGTTGGCCAGGGCCAGGTGGCGGAAGTCGCCGTCCCTGAGCACCTGGCCCTGGTCATCGACGTAGCCGGCCTGCGCCGACCACAGCACCAGGGCGCCGGTGGCGTAGGTGAAGCGCGAGCCGGGCACGCCCAGGCCCTCGCGTTCCAGGCGCGCCGGGGTGCTCTGATCGGCGGCCAGCAGCAGCGCGAAGGGCGCGCCGTTGCTGATCTGTGCATAGAGCTGGCCGGTGGCGCCGTAGGCGGCGAGCACCCGGTGGCCGCTGTCGGCCTCGAACTGGCGGGCGATGGCCTGCATGGGCGCGGTGAAGTTGGCGGCCACCGCCACCTGCACCTCGCCGGCCAGGGCGCTGCCGCTCAGCAGGCCGGCGGCCAGGCTGGCCAGTGCTCGCAACAGAACGTGACGCATGGGGGCTCTCCGGAGGGCCGCGGCGCTCGACGCGGCGGGATTAAGGTTCGCTGCGGCCACCGGAACCGGCGGCGCAGGCTGCATCTTGAAAATAGCTGACTGCCGAGTCAAGCGCGGGTTGCCCTGTCATCAGGCGCGGCGCCAGACGCTGGCCAGCCACGGCTGCTGGGCGCGCGGCAGGCCGGGCGGACGGTAGTAGTGTTCCAGCTCGTCGAAGCCGGCGGCCCGCAGCAGCGCGCGCCAGTGGTCGAGGTCGTAGTAGGCGCCGTAGCGCTCGCCGTTGAAGCCCTCCCGGTTGTCGCCGCGGGGGTTGGAGCTCAGCAGCACGCCGCCGGGCTTGAGCGTGGCGTGCAACTGGCCGAGCACCCGGGGCAGCTCCTGGCTGGGGACGTGGAACAGCACGGCGTTGGCGAAGATGCCGTCGAACTGCCCATCCGGCAGCTCCAGGGCCAGGAAGTCCTGGCGCCAGACCTCGCAGCCGCTCTCGGCGCGGGCCATCTCGACGAAGCGCGGGCAGCCGTCCAGGCCGACCGCACTGTGGCCCAAGGCCTTGAAGGTGCGCAGGTCGCGGCCCGGTCCGCAGCCGAAGTCGAGGATGCGGTAGGGTGGCTCGCCGCGGATATGGCGCAGCAGGGCGGCGATGTTCTGGCTCACGTCGTGGTCGCGGGTGCCCGCGCGAAAATCCTCGGCGTGGTCCTGGTAGTGGGCCAGGGTCAGGGCGCTGATCTGCTGCAGTTGCTCGGCATCGTAGGGCATGGGACGGGGCGGCCGCTGGACGAGAAGAAGGCCTCTATTTAACCCCATCCAAGGACCGGGCGGGTGGTCGCGCAACGACGTCCGGGGCCGCTAGCACGGCCTCGGACGGCGCGGGTTATAGTGCGCCGACTCCGTAACCCGACTGGACGCCCGCCCATGGCCGAGCCCGCCGAACACGCCCCGCCGCCCCCCGTCAGCCTGCTGCAGGCCCTGGCCTTCTGGCTCAAGCTGGGGCTGATCAGCTTCGGCGGCCCGGCCGGGCAGATTTCCATCATGCATCAGGAGCTGGTCGAGCGGCGCCGCTGGATCTCCGAGCGGCGCTTCCTGCATGCGCTGAACTACTGCATGTTGCTGCCGGGGCCGGAGGCCCAGCAGCTGGCCACCTACATCGGCTGGCTGCTGCACCGCACCTGGGGCGGGCTGATCGCCGGGACGCTGTTCGTGCTGCCCTCGCTGTTGCTGCTGATTGGCCTGTCCTGGGTCTATATCGCCTTCGGCGATGTGCCGCTGGTGGCCGGGATCTTCTACGGCATCAAGCCGGCGGTCACCGCCATCGTGGTGCAGGCGGCCCTGCGCATCGGCGCGCGGGCGCTGAAGAACCACTGGCTGTGGGCCATCGCCGCGGCGGCCTTCGTCGCCATTTTCGCCCTGAATCTGCCCTTTCCGCTGATCGTCCTCGGCGCCGCGCTGCTCGGCTACCTGGGTGGGCGCCTGCTGCCGGAGGCCTTCAGCGTCGGCGGCGGCCACGGCGCGGCCAAGGCGTCCTACGGCCCGGCGCTGATCGACGACGACACGCCGACGCCGCAGCACGCGCGCTTCCGTGCCTCGCGCCTGGCCCTGATCCTCGCCGTGGGCGCCGCCCTCTGGCTGCTGCCCATGGCCCTGCTGTGCGCCCTGTACGGCTGGCAGGGCACCCTGACGCAGATGGCCTGGTTCTTCACCAAGGCGGCGCTGCTGACCTTCGGCGGCGCCTACGCGGTGCTGCCCTATGTGTACCAGGGCGCCATCGGCCACTACGGCTGGCTCAGCCCGGCGCAGATGATCGACGGCCTGGCCCTGGGCGAGACCACGCCGGGGCCGCTGATCATGGTGGTGGCCTTCGTCGCCTTCGTCGGCGCCTACCTGCAGCCGATGCTGGCCGGCGACGCGGCCTTCTCGAGCGGCGCGCTGGCCGCCTGCCTGGTCACCTGGTTCACCTTCCTGCCGTCGTTTTTGTTCATCCTCGCCGGCGGCCCGCTGGTGGAGTCGACCCACGGCGAGCTGAAATTCACCGCGCCGCTGACCGGCATCACCGCCGCGGTGGTCGGGGTGATCCTCAACCTGGCGCTGTTCTTCGCCTACCATGTGCTCTGGCCCCAGGGCTTCGCCGGCGCCTTCGACTGGCCCTCGGCGCTGATCGCCCTGGCCGCGGCCGTGGCGCTGCTGCGCTACAAGCGCGGGGTGATGGAGGTGCTCGGCGCCTGCGCCCTGGCCGGGCTGCTGCTGCACCTGCTAGTGTTCTGAGTCGCCCAGGGGCCGGGGCGAGGCTCATGCGCTGCTTTCGACAAGGGACGCAACCCCCTCGCGGTGCGTTGCCAGGCAAACAGGGAGTTACGGATGAAGGAAAAAATCGTGGGCCCGCAGCGGGTGCTGTGCATCGGTCGGGAGCTGTCGATTCCGGAGATCGCCGCGCAGGCGCAGGCATGCTGTGCCGAGATCACGCGGGTGGCCGAGGCGCGGGGGTTGAAGGTCGCGGGGCCCTGGGTGTTCGTCTCCCACAAGCTCCCGAGCAACGCCAGCGAGCGCTTCCGGATCGCGTTCTGCCTGCCTGTGGAGGGCACCCTGGACGAGCCGGCCGGTGCCGTCGAAAGCCGGGAGCTCGCGGCCATGCGTTGCGTCCATGGCGACTACCACGGGCCACTCGCCGGAATCTTCGCCCAGGGCTATGCCCCGCTCGTCGAGGGGGCCCTGGCGGCCGGTCACAGGTTGACCGGAGAAAGCCGGGAGGTCTATCACCGCTGGCAGGGGGCGGATTCCCCCGACAATCGCATCGAGTTGCAGTTCGGCATCGGCTGAGCCGGGGCGCAGGCCGCCCCGGCTACCGGCAGGAGCCACGCCGCAGCGGCGGCCTGCTCAGAGAAACCAGCGGTATTCCCGGGCACTGACCTCGTGCATGAAGGCCAGGTGGTCCTGGCGCTTGTTCTCGCAATAGACCATGACGAACTCGCTGCCCAGGCCCTGGTTGACCGCCGGGTGCGCGCGCATGGCCGCCACGGCCGAGAGCATGTCCTGGGGGAAGTCGATGCCGCTGTCGCGATCCTGGTTGAGCGGGGCGATGGGCTCGCGCTGGGCGTCCAGGCCGTGTTCCATGCCGGTGAGAATGGCGGCCAGCACCAGGTAGGGGTTGGCGTCGGCGCCGGCCAGGCGGTGTTCGAGGCGCAGGTTCTTGCCGTCCGACTCGGGGATGCGGATGCACGCGTCGCGGTCCTCGAAGCCCCAGCTGGCGCGGCTGGCGGCGTTGACCATGGCACCGTAGCGGCGGAAGGCGTTGTGGTTGGCGGCGAAGATCGGCATGCAGTGGGGCAGCAGCTCCAGGCAGCCGGCCACGGCGTGGCGCAGCGGGCGCTGCTGGTCGGCGGCCAGCAGGTTGCGACCGTCCCGGTCGTACAGGCTGACGTGCACGTGCATGCCGCTGCCCGGGGCGTCCAGGTAGGGCTTGCTCATAAAACTGGCCCTGTACCCGTGTTTCAGCGCCACGCCGCGGCTGCTGCGGCAGAACAGGGCGGCCCAGTCGGCGGCGCGCAGGCCGTCGTCGCAGTGACCGAAGTTGATCTCGAACTGCCCCGGGCCGAGTTCGGCGGTGATCACGTTGGCGTCCACGCCCTGCTCGTTCGCCGCCAGGACCATCTCGTCGAGCACGTCCGAGAAGCGCGACAGGCGCTCGATATGCATATTCGGCTGGTCGTCGGCGTCGTCGCTCAGCGGGTCGCGGGGGAACTGCGGCAGGCCGTTCTCGAGCTTGCGGTCGAACAGGTAGAACTCCAGCTCGAAGGCCACCACCGGGCGGATGCCACGGGCCTCCAGGCGCGCCAGCACCCGGGCCAGCACCTCGCGCGGCTCGAACTCGATAGGCGCCGCGGTGCCGTCGGAGCTGATCAGCATCTGCCCGAGGGGCTGCTGCTCCCAGCGCACCGGCTTGAGGGTGCCGGGGATCAGGCGGCGCGGCGCGTCGGGGTCGCCGTCGGCGAAGCAGTAGTCGCCGATCGGGTAGAGACCGCCCTGGACGCCCAGCAGCACGCAGTTCTGCGGCAATTTCAGGGGGCTGCCGGCGGCGACCTTCTCGAGCATGTCGATGGGGTAGCGCTTGCCGTAGAAGTGTCCGGGGATGTCCAGGCTGATCAGGTCGACGTAGCGCACCGCGGGGTGCTGGGCGCGGAAGGCGCGTACTTCGCTGAGCAGGTCGGGGAAACTGGGGGGCGTGGTCATGGCGTGGGGTCCTGCGGGCCTGGGTTAGCGGAACACCCAGAGCACCCGCGTCGGTTGGTCGGTGAGGTTGGCGTAGCGGAACTGGGTGTGCGGCGGCAGCTGGAAGCCGTCGTTGGGGCCGAGGGTCACCGGCTCGTCGCTGCCCTCCAGCCAGATGGTCAGCTCGCCCTCGAGGACGAAGCCGCCCTGCTCGTCGCTGTCGTTGAGGTGGCCCTCGCCGCTGCTGGCGCCGGGCTCCAGGTGGCTGTCGAGCATGGAGAAGCCGGCCGCCATGTTCGGCGACACCAGCACGTCGGTGATGCCGCCGCCGTAGTACAGGGTGCGGCGCTCGCCGGGGCGGGTCACCCAGGGCAGCGCCCGCGGCTTGCTCAGGCTGTAGAAGTAGGTGGTCGGCACCCCCAGGGTCTCGCTGATCGCGGTGAGGTCGGCGACGGTCGGCCTTGAGAGGCCGCGCTCGACCTGGGAGAGGAAGCCCACCGAGCGGCCGATGCGCTCGGCGAGTTCGCCAAGGGTGAGGTTCTTGTGCTTGCGCAGGTCGCGAATCAGGATCGCCAGACCTTCGATTTCTTCTTGCATGTCCATGTCGTTGTCCTCGATTCGGTTGCCGGAAAACGCTGGGCGCCGTTCCAGTCCAGGGGTCAAATCAGGTCGCGCAGCCGGTACCAGGCCTTGCCGGCGGCCTCCAGCGGCGCGGCCAGCAGGGCGCCGCCGGGGAAGCGCGGGTTGTCCAGGGCCTGGTACAGCGCCAGCAGCCCGTCGTCGCCGAGGATGGCATCGCTCACCGCCCGGGCGCCGGCCAGGGTCGGCAGCACGCCGTGGCCGGAGAAGCCCTGCAGCCAGTAGCGCTGGCCCTGGCGGCCGATGTCCGGGGTGCGCTTCATGCTGCAGTCGATGTGCCCGCCCCAGGCGAACTCCAGCTCGACCCCGCGCAGCTGCGGGAAGACCCGCTCCAGGTAGGGGCGGGTGGCCTTGGCGACATCCGCCGGGATGCCGCCCAGGTAGGTGCAGCCGCCGCCGAACAGCAGGCGGTGGTCCGGGGTCAGGCGGAAGTAGTCGGGGACGAACTGATTGTCGATCACGCAGCTGTCGTGGGGCAGCAGCGAGCGGGCCAGCTCGGGGGCCAGCGGCGCGGTGGCCACCTGGTAGGAGCCGACCGGCAGCAGGCGCCCGGCCAGGCGGCGGTCGAGGCGGTCGATATAGGCGTTGCAGGCCAGCACCAGGACGTCGCCGCGCACCTCGCCGCGCTCGGTGCGGGCGACGTAGCCGGCGGCGGTCTCGCGGTAGTCGAGCACGCGGCTCTGTTCGTAGATGCGCCCGCCGGCCCGCTCGATGGCCGCGGCCAGGCCCTGGGCCAGTTTCAGCGGGTTGAGGTGGCCGGCCTCGGGGTCGTAGAGCGCGGCCCGGTAGCGCGGGCTGGCGATCCACTCGCTCAGCTCCTCCCGGGCAATCAGGCGCAGATCGTGGTAGCCCCATTTCTCCTCGGCCTCGATCCGCGCCTGTTCCAGCTGGCCGACGCGGCGCTGTTGCACCGCGGCCCACAGGCTGCCCTGGCGGTAGTCGATGGCGAAGCCATGGCGCTGCGGCAGCTCGCGCAACTCCGCGGCGGCCCAGCGCATGCTGTCCCACAGGCGGCGGCCGCGCTCCTGGCCCAGGGCCCGCTCCAGCGGCGCCATGTCGCAGGACCAGCCGAGCAGCGCCTGGCCGCCGTTGCGCCCGGAGGCCGCCCAGGCCACCCGGCTGGCTTCCAGCAGGCACACCCGCTTGCCGGCCAGGGCCAGGCGCAGCCCGGTGTGCAGGCCGCTGAAGCCGGCGCCGACGATCAGCACCTCGCAGTCTTCGCGGCCGCTCAGGGTCGGGCGCAGGGGGATGGCGGCGGGGAAGGTGCCGGCGTAGTAGCTGGCTACATGCTGGGCGGACTGCTTGAACATGGCGGCCTCATGAAATAACTAAGTAATTATTTCATGAAAATATACGCCATAAAATTCATGTGGCCAAGCCGCGGGTCGATCGACCCGCGGCAGCGTCGCTCATTCGGCCTGGCGAACCTGGTTGCGCCCGCCGTTCTTCGCCGCGTACAGCGCGCGGTCGGCGCGCTCCAGCAGTTCGCCGGCGCTGCTGTCGAGGTCGGTGCAGGCGATGCCGGCACTGAGGGTCACGGTGAACTCAACGCCCTCGGCGATGAAGCGCAGCCCGGCGAAGCGCTCGCGGATCTCGTCGAGAATCCGTTGGGCCTGCGCCGTCGAGCAGTCCGGAAGCACCGCGAGAAACTCCTCGCCGCCGTAACGGCCGAGGCTGTCGATGCGCCGCAGGCGCTGGCGCAGCAGGTTGGCCAGGGCGCGGATGACGTTGTCGCCGGCGGTGTGGCCGTAGTTGTCGTTGACCTTCTTGAAGTGGTCGATGTCCAGCATCACCACGCTGGCGCGGTTGCCGCTGCGCCTGGCGCGCTCCAGCTCGATGGCCACCTGCTCCTTGATGTCGGCGTGCTTGAGCAGCCCGGTCAGGCTGTCGCGGGACAGGGCATTGCTCAGCAGGCGGGCGCGCTGGGCGCGGGCGAACACAGTGGTGACCAGGGCGTTGTCGGACAGCGGCTTGGTGACGAAGTCGTCGCCGGCCATCATCAGTGCGTTCATCTGCCGGGCGATGTCGGTCTCCGCCGACAGGTAGATGATCGGCACGCGCAGCCAGTCGTCGTTGAAGCGGATGATCTGGGCCAGCTCGGGGCCGGTGCAGCCGGGCATGTTGACGTCGAGCAGCACCACTTCCGGGTTGAACTCGCGCATGCGCTGGAAGATGTCCGCCGGGTCCTGGCTCATCTCCACCAGCATGTTGGCGGCGCGCAGCACCAGGCTGTAGCGGCTGGCCAGCTCATGGTCGTCGTCGATGATCAGCACCCGGTAGGGCTCGCCCTGCTGCTGGGCGAAGCAGCGCTCCAGGCGGTTCTCCAGCTGGGGGATGTCCACCGGCTTGGTGAAGAAGCCGGTGGCGCCGACGCGCACCGCCTCCAGGTGGGTGGCGAAGTCGTCCTGGGTGCTGATCACCAGCAGCGGCAGGGGCGCGTCGAGGCGCCGCTGCAGGGCGGCGGCGTAGGTCAGCCCGGTCTGCTGCGTGCCTTCCAGGTTGACGTCGACGATCAGGGCGTCGGGCAGGCGCTGGCCGATGGCGGCGTCCAGCGCCTCGATGGTGGCGAAGTGTTCGGCGTGGTAGCCGAAGTTGCTCAGGGTCAGGCGCATGTTCTCGCCGACGCAGGCCTCGTCCTCGAGGATGTAGATCCACTGCTCCTCGCGGTCGGCACGGCCGTTCCTGGGCACGGCCGGCGGGCTGTTGCTCGCCGGTTCGGCCTGGTACTGCTGGCTGGTCAGCTGTTGCAGGTTGTCGATGAAGCTGTGCAGGCCTTGCTGCTTCTGCTGCAGGCTGGCCAGGCATTGTTCGGCTTGCAGCTCCAGCTCGCGGGCGCGTTCGCCGAGGCGGGCGAAGCCGAAGGTGCCGGCGGTGCCGGCCAGCCTGTGCAGCTGGTCGCGCAGGCTGTTGAGGTGCTGTTCCTGTTCGGCCGGGGTGCAGGCCAGCAGCAGCTGCTGGGCCTTGTCGGCCAGCTGCGGCAGCTCCTGTTTCAGGCGTTCGGCAAACTGTTCGCCGAGCTGCTGCAGATGGCGCTGCAGCTCGGCGCCCGCTTCGGTGCGCTCAACCATGGACCTGGCTCCAGATCTGTCGCACCTGGGCCGCCAGCTGCATCGGGTCGAAGGGCTTGATGATCACCTCGCGGGCGCCCAGGCTGCGATAGTGCTGGATCTCGGCCGGCTGCACCTTGGCGGTCATGAAGGCCACCGGGATCAGGTCGATGTCCACCAGCGTGCGCAGCCGCTCCAGGGTCTGCGGGCCGTCCATGCCGGGCATCATCACGTCCAGCAGGATGAAGTCGGGGGCGAAGCCCTGGACCTGGTCCAGGGCCTCCTGGCCGGACGAGCAGCTGAGCACCTTGAAGCCGCCGACGGCCTCCAGGGCGACCTTGGCCACGGCCTGGATCGAGGTGTCGTCTTCCACGTGCAGGATGCGGTTCAGTTCAGGCATGCCGGTTCTCCTTGGCGGGCAGTAGGCGGCCGAGCAGTTGCAGGAAGTGTTGCGCATTGCCGCGCGACTTGGCTAGGGCGGCCTCCACTCGGCCGAACTGCTCGGCAGGCAGTTCCTGGGCCGAGAGTACCACCACCGGCAGCTCGGGATGCTGCTGGTGGAGATCTTCGAGCAGTTCCACGCCATTGCCGTCGGGCAGGCCGAGATCCAGCAGCACCAGGTCGAAGCGGCCCTGTTGCAGGCGCTGGCGCGCCTCCTTGAGGCTGCCGGCGGCGACGAACTCGGCCAGCCCACGGCCCTGCTCGGCGATCACCAGGCGCAGGTCGGCGTCGTCCTCGATGTGCAGCACCCGGGGTCGCCCCGGCAGCCCCTGCAGGGCCAGGCGAATGCGGCTCAGCAGGCGCTGCGGATCGAACGGCTTGTCCAGCCAGTCGATGGCCTGGACGCCGCCCTGCAACTTCAACCGCCCGTCTTCGCAGGCGGCAGAGATCACCAGTACCGGCAACTCGGCGGTGGCCGGGGCGTCGCGCAGCTCGCGGATCAGTTGCAGGCCGTTGCCGTCCGGCAGGCTCAGGTCCAGGGTGAGGGCGGCGAAGGGCTGCTGCGTCAGGCGTGTCCGCGCCTGCTGCAGGCTGGCGGCGAGCACCACGCGGTAGCCGGCCTGGCGCAGCAGCTGGTCCAGCAGCTGGGCGATATCCGCGTCGTCCTCGACCACCAGCAGGCAGGGGCGCGGGTCGTTCTCGCCGTCGGGGCCGGGCTCGGCGTGGGGCGCATCCAGGGTGGGCAGCTCGAACCAGAAGGTGGCGCCCTGGCCTTCGACGGAGTCGAAGCCGATGCGCCCGCCCAGCCGCTCGATCAATTCCTTGCTGATGGCCAGGCCCAGGCCGGTGCCGCCTTTCTGGCGGCTGTCGGTGGCGTCGGCCTGGGAAAACTTCTGGAAGATCCGTGCGCGGAACTGCTCGGCGATGCCGGGGCCCTGGTCGGATACGCTGATCCGTACCCGCTGGCCCCGCATCGCGGCACTGAGCTGCACCTGGGCGCCGCGGGGGGAAAACTTGATGGCGTTGGAGAGGAAGTTGGCCAGCACCTGCTGCACCCGCATGGCATCGGTGCGCACCCGCACTTCGGGCGTCGGGCCCTGTACCAGGTGCACGCCGTGCTGGTCGGCGTAGGCCTGGTTGCTGACCCGGCTGTCGTCGAGCAGGGTGCGCAGCGCCAGGTCCTCCAGCTCGAAGCTCATCTTGCCGGCGACCAGTTTGTCCATGTCCAGCAGGTCGTTGATCAGGTGGCTCAGGCGCAGGCTGTTGTGGTGGGCGATCTCCAGCATCTGCTGCATCTCCGCCGGCAGCTGGCCCAGGGCGCCGCCCTGGATCAGGCCGAGGGAGCCGGCGATCGAGGTCAGCGGGGTGCGCAGCTCATGGCTGACCGCGGAGACGAACTCGCGCTGCAGGCGCTCGATGCGCCTGTGCTCGGTGATGTCGTGCATCACCGCGACCGCGCCCAGCTGGCGGCCGTCCGGGGCGTACAGCGGGTCGGCGTTGGTGGTGACCAGGCGCGGCGCCTGGCCCTTGGCGACTATGCTGATCTCGCTCTGGCGCACCCGTTCGCCGCGCAAGGCGCGCAGCAGCGGGACCCGCGCGCTGTCCAGCGGGGTCAGGCCGTCGGCCTCGAACAGGTCGTAGTATTCACCCCATTGCTCGGGGGGCAGCTGGCCGACGTCGGTGCCGTGCCATTGCCGGGCGGTCTCGTTGAACAGGGTCAGGTTGCCCTGGGCGTCGCAGGCGACCACCCCCTCGGCCAGGGCCTCGAGCAGGCGCCGGTTCATTTCCTCCTGCCGCTCCAGCTCCGCCTGCTGTTGCATGCGCGCGCTGATATCGGTGAGCACGCCGTGCCAGACCACCGAGCCATCGTCCTGGCGCTGCGGGGTGGCCTTGCCTTCGACCCAGATCAGGCCCTTGCGCGGGTGCTGTACACGGTACTGCTGCTGCCATTGGCTGAGCTCTTCGGCCGAGCGCAGGATGGAGGCGGTAACGGCTGCGCGGTCGTCCGGGTGGATGGCGGCGAAGATCGCCGTGCTGCGGGCGCGCACATCCCCGGGAGCCAAGCCGTAGATGTCCTCGATGCCTGCGCTGGCATAGGGGAACAGCACCGTGCCCTGGCTGTGCAGCTGGGCCTGGAACACCATGCCCGGTATCTGCGCAGCGATGTGGCGCAGGCGCTGCTGGGCCGCCGCGAGCGGACTGAGGTCCTGGGCGATGATGACGAAGCCGAGCAGCTGGTCGACGGGACCGTGGATCGCCGAGATCGTCAGCAGCAGCGACAGCCGGCTACCGTCCCGGCGCGGATAGGTCCACTCGAGCGGCTCCTTTGGGTCGCACGCGGCGCTCGCCAGCAACGCCGCCAAGTCGCTGTCCGCGCCCGCCGGCGACGCGCCGCCGGCGCTATGCCCGGCCAGCTGCGCGGCGCTGAGCAGGGTGGGCACCAGCGGCTGGCCGAGCAGCTGGTGCTGGCGGTAGCCGAACAGCTGCTCGGCGGCCGGGTTGATGCTGATGATGCTGCCGGCCGGGTCGGTGGTGAGGATGGCGCTGCCGGCGCTGCTGAGGATCGCCCGTTGCAGCGCGGCCTGCTCGACTTGGCGGCGATTGCTCAGGCGCAGCTCGCACAGCTGCACGACCTGTCGGGCCAGGCGCTGCAGGCCGTCGCGTTGCTGCGCCGTCAGTTGGCGCGGGTGGCTGTCGATCACGCACAGGGTGCCGAGCCTGTGGCCGCTGCCGGTGGTCAGCGGCATGCCGGCGTAGAAGCGGATATGCGGCGCGCCGGTGACCAGCGGGTTGTCGTGGAAGCGCGGATCTTCCAGGGCGTTGCCGACCTCGAAGAGCCGGTCGGCGAGGATGGCATGGGCGCAGAAGGCGAATTGGCGCGGCGTTTCGCAGGCATCCAGGCCGACCCGGCTCTTGAACCACTGCCGTTGCTCGTCGACCAGGGAAATCAGGGCGATGGGGGTGTCGCACAGCTGGGCGGCGAGCTGGGTGAGATCGTCGTAGGCCTGCTCGGCCGGGCTGTCGAGCAGGGCGTACTGGTGCAGCTCGGCGAGCCGCGCGGCTTCGTCGCTGGGCAGGGGAGCGCCGTTGGGCATGGGGTTCATCTGCAGCTCCTCTGCGGGCCAGGGGGGATCGCGCGCGCCGCTCGCGAGGGTCGGCGATGCTGGGGGTCAGTGCGCGGTGTCATGGTCGTTGGCCGCGGTCTTGTGCGGGCTGGACGCGTCGCGCAGGCAGCGCTCCAGGGTGTCCAGTAGCTGCGCGTTGCTGAACGGCTTGTCCAGCCAGGCGATGGCGCTGCGGTCGTCGAGCAGCTTGCGACCCTCGTCGCAATAGGCCGAGATCACCAGGATCGGCAGCGTGCGGGTGGCCGGGTTGGCGCGCACCTCGCGGATCAGGGCCAGGCCGTGGCCGTCGCTCAGGCGCAGGTCGAGGGTCATGGCGGTGTAGCGCTGCTCGGCCAGACGCGACAGGGCCTGAGCCTCGCTGAAGACGCTGTCGACCCGGTAACCGGCATGGCCGAGCATCGCCTGCAACAGGTGGACGATGCTCGGCTCGTCCTCCACCACCAGCAGACGCGGCGCGGTCGTGTGCTGATCAGGCGTCGCCTGCTGCATCTCGAGCAGGGGCAGCTCGAACCAGAAGGTCGTGCCTTCGCCGGGCACCGAATGGAAGCCGACGCTGCCGTCCATGCGCTCGATCAGCTCCTTGCTGATCGCCAGGCCCAGGCCGGTGCCGGCCTGGGTGCGGCGGTCCGAGCCGTCGGCCTGGGCGAACTTCTGGAAGATGCGCGGGCGGAACGCCTCGGGGATGCCGGGGCCGCGATCGCTGACGCTGACCCGTACCCGGTTGCCGCGCAGCTCGCTGTGCAGGTGCACGCCGGAGCCGCGCGGGGAAAACTTGATGGCGTTGGAGAGGAAGTTGGCGAGTACCTGCTGCAGGCGTGCGGCATCGGCTCGCACCCAGATGTCGCCGAGCTGATCGAGGCTGAAGGACACGCCGTGCTGCTCGGCGTAGGCCTGGTTCGCGGTCAGGGCCTCCTCGATCAGCGGTTTCAGCGGCTGGTTCTGCAGGTCGAAGGTCATCCTGCCGGCCTCCAGCTTCTCCATGTCCAGCAGGTCGTTGATCAGCAGGCTGAGGCGCTGGCAGTTCTGCTGGGCGATTTGCAGCATCTGCGCCATCGGCGCCGGCACCTTGCCGATGGCGCCGCCATTGACCAGGCCCAGGGCGCCGGAGATGGAGGTCAGCGGGGTGCGCAGTTCATGGCTGACGGTGGAGACGAACTCGCTCTTCAGGCGTTCGATGCGTTTGCGTTCGCTCAGGTCGAGCATGGTGCCGCTCAGGCGCTGCAGCCGGCCCTGGGCATCGCTCTGGAGATAGCCGCGCAGCAGCACCGGCACCTGGTGTCCGCTGCGGTGCTGCATGCTCGCTTCGCGGCTGAACCACTCGTCGCCGGCATCCACCGCCTGGCGCAGGCCGTCCTGCAGGGCGTCGAGGTCGGCGGGCAGCATCAGTTTCAGCCAGTGCTGGGCGGGCTGCGGGCGCTCGTCGGGCGGGTAGCCGAGCATCTCCCAGGCGCGGGCCGAGGCGAACAGGCTGCCGGCCTGCAGGTCGATGTCCCACCAGCCGTCATTGCTGCCCTTGAGCACCAGGCGCTGGCGCTCCTCGCTCTGGCGCAGGGCCTCGGCGTTCTGGCGGATCTGCTCGGTCATCTTGCGCGCCAGGGCCTCGGCCTGCTCCCGACGCAGGGTCAGCAGCGAGGCCAGCACGAACAGCAACAGGCTGACGCCGAGGCCCAGCAGCATCAGGGGGCCGGCGTTGTGGTAGCTGTCCTCGAAGGCCGGCAGGCTGGCGAAGGTCAGGGTCCAGCGCTGGCCGTAGAGTTCGAGCTGCAGTTGTTTGCCGAACTCGGGGGCGCGTCGAGCGTCGCCCTCCCGGGTGCTGAACAGCAGGGCCTCGGTCTGTGGCTCGGCGCCGTCGTAGATGCTGAAGTCCAGCTGCGGGGCCTGGTGGCCGAGGATGCCGGCCATCAGGTCGTCCATCCGATAGGGGCTGTAGACAATGCCGCGCAGGGCCGCCAGGCGTTGCTCGGGGCTATCCAGGGGCAGGCCCGGGCGATACACCGGCACGTACATCAGCAGCCCGGCCTGGACCTTGCCGTGGGTCTCCTGCAGCAGGGTGACCCGGGCGGTGATGCGCGTCTTGCCGCTGCGCGCGGCGAGCAGCATGGCGTCACGGCGGGTCGATTCGGACAGCATGTCGTAGCCGAAGGCGGCCAGGTTGCGACCGCTCAGGGGTTCGAGAAAGCGGATCGAGCTGTACAGCGGCCGCTCACCGGGCGGGTGCAGGCGGAAGTTGAGGAAGCCTTCGGCGCGTATCGCGGTCTCGTACTGCGCCACCTCTTCGGGTTGCAGCATCTGGGCGTAGCCGACGCCCTGGATGCCGGGGTAGTGGGCGGCCAGCGCCAGGCGCTGGTAGTAGGTGCGCCACTCGCGGCGGTCGACCTGCTGGCTGGCGTCGAACAGACCGGCGGCGCCCAGGAGGATCTGCTCGTGATCCTTCATGCGCTTGCCGATCGCCTCGCTGACCTCGCTCGCCAACTGGTCGAACTGACGCAGGGCGGCGAGGTGCTCGCGTTGCTGCAGGTACAGCCAGCTGGCCAGGTTGGCCAGCAGGGCGATGGCCAGGACCGCCCAGGCCAGGGCGTTGCGCCGGCTGAAGAGGGCCTGCAGGCTGGCGTCGCGCAGACTAGGGGAGGGGGTGTTCATGGCTGTTCCTTGGCGAGGTGCCGCTTCGGGGGGCGGCACCGGCTTCCGTGTGCTGTCTGGCAGCGCGAAGGCTGGCGCAGGGGCGGCGTCATGACGGCTGTCCCTCGGTGGCGTCGAGCCGCGGCAGTTCCAGCCAAAAGATAGCACCCTGGCCTTCCACGGAGTCGAAACCGATCTGCCCGCCCATCTGTTCCACCAGTTCCTTGCTGATCGCCAGGCCCAGGCCGGTACCGCTCTGCTGACGGCTGTCGGAGGCGTCGGCCTGGGCGAATTTCTGGAAGATCCGCGGGCGGAAGGCGGCCGCGATGCCCGGGCCGCGGTCGCGCACGTGCAGGCGTAGCCACTGCCCGCGGCGCTCGGTGAAGAGTTCCACGTCCGTCCCCTGCGGGGAAAACTTGGCGGCGTTGGCCAGCAGGTTGCTCAGCACCTGTTGCAGGCGGCGTTCGTCGACCCGCACCCAGTCCGGGCAGGCGCCGATCTGTCTGAGCCGCACCCCGTAGTCGGCGGCATAGGCCTGGTTGGCCTGCAGCGCCTGTTCGATCAGCGGCTGCAGGGCGTGGGGCCGGCAGTCGAAGAGCATGCGCCCGGCTTCGAGCTTGCCGATGTCCAGCAGGTCGTTGATCAGCAGGGCCAGGCGCTGGCTGTTGTCGCCGGCAATCTGCAGCATCTGCCGCATGGCGGCGGGGACTTCGCCGAGGGCCCCGGCATTGAGCAGCTCCAGCGGGCCGCGAATGGCGGTGAGCGGGGTGCGCAGCTCATGGCTGACGGTGGACACGAATTCGTTCTGCAGGCGCAGCAGGCGCTTGCTCTCGCGAATGTCCTGCAGATGGAGGATCCACCTGGGTTGCTCGGGGGCATCGTCGTCCAGGGCGGCGGCGCTGAGTTCGATGTCGATGGGCTCGCCCTGGGCGTCGAACAGGCACAGCTGGCGGCCGCGCGCCTGTCCTTCGCCCCCCTCGGCGAGCAGCCCGTTGAGCCCGACCTCCAGCTCGGCGCCGCCGAACTGGGCGAGACGGTGGCCGACCAGGCTGCCCGGCTCGCGTTGCAGCAGGCGGCACAGGGTGCGGTTGACGGACAGCAGGCGACCCTCTGCGTCGAGCAGGGCCAGGCCCTGGGGGGCCTGCTCGAAGGCCCGGCGGAACTGCCGCTGGCTCTGGTTGAGGGCCAGCAGCAGGCTGGCCTGGCGGTGCTGGCCGTGCAGGGTCAGGCCGATCAGCGCGCTCACTGCCAGGGCCAGGCCCCAGCCGAGCACGCGCAGCCAGAGCAGACTCGAGGGCTGGGTCTGGGCCTCGCGGGCTTCGAGCCGCCAGTGGGCGCCGGCCAGGCGTACCTGCAGGGCCACGGTAGGGGCGCCGGACGGGTCATGGCCCTTGATCAGGCTGGCCGCCCCGGCTTCGTCGAGGCGTTCGAGGCGGATCGCCAGGTCGAGCTGGCGCGCCACCTGCTCGATCCGCGCATAGAGGCGGTCGAAGTCGATCACCGTGCTGATCAGCCCCCAATAGCTGTCGTTACCGAGGAACACCGGCACCCGGTAGATCAGTCCGTTGCCTCCCTGGACCAGCTGCAACGGGCCGTCCAGTCCCGGTTCGCGGCTGGCGATGACGCGCTGTACCGCCGGCCACTGCTGGGGCTGGTCGGGGTAGTAGAGGCCCAGCGCGCGCTCGTTGCCGGCCAGGGGGTAGACGAAACTGATGCGGTTGTCCGGTGCCAGACCGATATTGCGGATATGCCGGCCCTGGCGCAGCAGGCCATCGAGCCAGGGCTGAAACTCGGGCGAGTGCACCTGGCCCTGGCGCGCGCCGATATAGGAGGCCAGGCCGGTGGCCAGGTGCAGGGTGGCGTTGAGCTCGCTGAGCAGCACCGCGCGCACCTCGCCGGCGCGAGCGGTGAGGCGCTGCTGGGCGGTTTCGAACTGACGCAGGGCATATTGCTGCAGCAGCAGTTCCACGCCCAGGCCGAGCAGCAGCAGCAGGCCGAGGCTGAGCGCCCAGTTCAGCGTGCGCCGTCGTCGCGACTTGGCGCTCTGGCGTGCCAGGCCGGTCATGTCGCGACCTCCACCGGCAGCTCGAACCAGAAGGTGGCGCCCTGGCCCTCGATCGAGTCGACGCCGATGCGCCCGCCCATGCGTTCGATGATCGCCTTGCTGATGGCCAGGCCGAGGCCGGTGCCGCCCTTGGTGCGGGTATCGGTGGAGTCGGCCTGGGAGAACTTGCCGAACAGGTGCTGCTTGAAGCGTTCCGGCACCCCCGGCCCGCGGTCGCGCACGCTGACCCGCACGCCGCCCGCGCAGGGCTGCGCGCCCAGCTCGACCACCTGGCCGGGAGGGGAGAACTTCGCCGCATTGGACAGCAGGTTGGCCAGCACCTGCAGCAGGCGCTGCGCGTCGACCCGCACCCAGGGCGTGTCGGCGTCCTCGCGCAGCTCGAGGTCGACCTCCAGCTGCCGGGCATAGGGCTGGTTCTGCTCCAGGGCCTGCGCGAGCAGGGGCCGCAGGGCCTGCTCGCGCAGCTCGAAGTGCATCTGCCCGGCGGCCAGCTTGTCCATGTCCAGCAGGTCGTTGATCAGCGCGCTGAGGCGCTGGCAGTTGCCCTGGGCGATCGTCAGCATCTGCTGCATGGTGGCGGGCACCTCGCCCAGCACGCCGCCGTTGATCAGGCCGAGGGAGCCGGCGATGGCGGTCAGCGGGGTGCGCAGCTCGTGGCTGACGGTGGAGACGAAGTCGTCCTTCATCCGCTCGATGCGCTTGCGCTCGCTGATGTCGCGGATCACCGCGATAAAGCGCGGTTCGCCCTGGTGACTGATCTGCGACACGGCCAGCTCCAGGGCGAACTGCTCGCCGTTGCTGCGCTGTCCGGCCAGTTCGCGCACGCTGCCGATCAGGCGCGCCTCGCCGCTGCGGCGGTAGCGCGCCAGGTAGTGGTCGTGGGCCGAGCGCTCGGGTTCCGGCATCAGCAGCTTGACGTTCTGTCCCAGCACCTGCTCCAGGCTGTAGCCGAACAGCTGCTCGGCGGCGCGGTTGAAGGTCTCGATGCGGCCGAACTGATCGATGGTGACGATGGCGTCGAGGATGTTGTCGAGCAGGGTGCTCAGGTAGTGCTCGCGTTCGCGGATGGCGCGCTCGGCGGCGACCCGCTCGCTGAAGTCCTGCACCTGGGAGACGAAGTGCACCGGCTGGCCCTGGCCGTCGCGCACCAGGGAGACGCTGAGCAGGACCCAGACGGTTTCGCCGCGCCGGTTCAGGTAACGCTTCTCCATCTGGTAGGCGTTGATCCGCCCCTGCAGCAGGGCCTCGACGTTGTGCAGGTCGGCCTGCAGGTCGTCGGGGTGGGTGATGTGCTGGAAGTCGGTGCGCAGCAGCTCCTCGCGGCTGTAGTCGAGCATGCGGCATAGCTCGTCGTTGACCTCCAGCCACTGGCCTTGCGGGGAGACCAGGGCCATGCCCTGGGGGGCGGTGCTGAAGGCCGTGCTGAAGCGCTGCTGGCTGAGCTTGAGCTGGTCCTCGACCGCCTTGCGCGCGCTGATGTCCCAGATGAAGCCGGAGATCCACAGCAGCTGGCCCTGGCTGTCGTACTCGCCGCGGCCCTTGCCGCGTACCCAGACCTCGTGGCCGTCGGCATGGCGCAGGCGGTAGGTCAGCTCGAAGGTTTCCTGGCGGGCGAGGGCCTCGAATATCCGGTAGGTATCCGGCAGGTCGTCCGGGTGGATCAGGCTGGCGTAGCTGCGCCGGCGGTTGTCGACGAAGTCGCTGGCCGGGTAGCCGCACAGGTTGAGGATCTCCTCGCTGATATAGCGCATGGTCCACTCGACATCGTTGTCGCAGCGGTAGACCACCCCCGGCAGGTTGCTGACCATGCCGCGGAAACGGCTCTCGCTCTTCTGCAGGGCACGGGTGGCCTGCTGCAGTTCGCTGATGTCGCTGGCGATGCCGAGAAAGCCGCTGATCTCGCCGGCGCCGTCGCGGATGGCGCTGACGGTCAGGTGCACCGTGCGGGTCTGTCCGTTCTTGCGCACATAGGTCCACTGCCGGGTCTCGGGTTCGCCGCGGCGCGGGTTGTGCACGAACACCTCGAAGCCTGTCACCGCGCGCCCCTCGGCCTGGGCGAGCTCGGCGCTGCGCTGTTGCATCTCGCTTTCCAGGTGGAACAGCGCCGGCGTGCTGCGGCCGACCATCTCCGCGGCCCGGTAGCCGAGCAGGCGCTCGGCGCCGGAGTTGAACAGGGTGATCAGGCCGCTGGGGTCGGTGGCGATGATCGAGACCCCGGTGGCGGAGTCGAGCACCGCCTGGAGGAAGCTGCGGGCCCGGTGGATCTCCAGGTCGCGCTGCTTGCTGTCGCTGATGTCCTGTACGGTGCCGAGCAGGCGCAGTGGCCGGCCCTGCTCGTCCGGCTGCAGGCGTCCCAGCTCGTGGATCCAGCGGATTGCGCCGTCGGGACGGGCAATGCGGTAGACCACCTCGTGTCCGCCGCCGGCCTCGGCCAGGCGCTGGCTGGCCTCGACCAGTTCGCGGTCCTCGGGGTGCACGCACTGGTAGAAGGCCGTCATGCTGGGGCTGAAGTGCTGCGGGTCCTGGCCGAAGATGGCGAAGATGACATCGGACCAGTGTGCCTGGCCGCTGTGCAGGTCGACTTCCCAGTGGCCCAGGCGGGCGATCCGTTGGGATTCGTTGAGGCGCTCCAGCAGCGCCTGGCGCGCCTGGGCCTGGCGCTGGCGCTCGAGGGTGGCGCCGACCCAGCGGGCGAACAGCCGCAGGAACTCCCTATCGGCCTCGTCGAAATGCTGCTCGCGGGCGTGGGCGGCGGAGAAGTTGAGGGTGCCGAAGCGCCGGCCGCCGACCCAGATGGCGATGCCGATATAGGTCTCCAGGGCGAACTGCCGGTAGCAGGGGTGGCCGGCATGGGGCGACTGCGCCATGTGCGCGATGGCCAGTACCTCGTCGCTCTGCAGGGTGAGGCTGCAGTAGGTCTCGCCGAGGGCGAAGCGCTGGCCGTCCTGCAGGCCGCCGTCTGGCGAGACCTGGACCAGCACCCGGTAATCCTCGTCGTCGATCTGGCTGATGATCGCCAGCGGCAGCCGGTAGAAGCGCGCGCCCAGGTGCAGCGCCTGGCGCAACTGCTCCTGACTGCTGCGTTCGGGCAGTGCGGCAATCTCGTTGAGGGCGCGCAGCGCGCCCTGCTGGCGTTGCAGGCGCAACTGCTCGTGTTCGCGCTGGCGGTCGCGGCGCAGCGCATCGATCAGTTGGCCGAGGGTGGCGAGCAGCGGATGGAGCTGCTCGATCAGCTCGTGGGGATAGCCGTCGACCCGGTTGAGCAGGCCGAGCAGGCCGACCAGTTGCCCGCGGCTGAAGATCGGCAGGCCGGCGGCGGCCTGCAGGGGCGGGTGCGTCGTCGGCAGGCCGCTGGGTTGCCGGGGGGCGAGCGGCGAATTGACGATCTGTGGCTGGCCACTGTCCAGGACCTGGCCGAACAGGCTGTCCAGGTCGCGAATTTCCAGGCGTGCGGGCTGGGCCTCGGCGCACGCCGACTGGTCGGCCAGGTCGCGCAGCGCATAGGTGCGCACATAGGGCGGGCCGTCGGCGTCGTGCAGCACCTCGCCGATAAAGCCGTAGGGGCTGGCGCTCAGTTCGAGGATGCGCTGCAGCAGGTCGGCGAACACCTGGTACTGGTTCCGCGCATCGATGTAGGCGGCCTGGGCCTGGGTAATGATGGTCAGCAACTGGCGCGCCTGCTCGCTCTGCCGGTGTTTGTCCAGCAGCGCGCGCTGGTGCCGCTGCATCAGCGCCCGGGTGCCGTTGCGGGTGGCGAACAGCAGCAGCAGGAGCAGGGCTTCGGCGCCCAGCCAGGCCAGCAGCCACTTGCCGATCAGCCGCTTCTTCTCCTCCTGGTGGCGGGCGAACAGCTCGCTGACATCGCGCCAGACCAGGGCCATGGCCTTGGCTGGCGCGGCATGCGGTTGGCGGTACGGGTAGCCGGACAGGACGATCTGGTTGAGCAGGTAGGTATGGCCGTCATCGGCGATCAGCTTGAGGGTCGTGCCGCTGTCCGGGGTCGGCAACAGCCGCTGTCGTTGCCAGCGACGCACCTCTGGGCGGGAGGCGTCCAGCAGGTACCAGAGCTGGTCCCGGGTGGGCAGGCCGCGCAGGCTCTCGCCGCTGTCCGGCGATTCGAGCAGGTTGTGACGAACCAGCAGGGCGACCCCGGCGTCCAGCTCCAGGTCGAGCTGCCGCAGGTCGTTGAGCACGCCGAGCCCCACCTCGATGGCGCCGACCGTGGTCGTCTCGTCGGCCTGTTCCACCTGCAGCGGCACGACGGCCCGCATGCC
Source organism: Pseudomonas benzenivorans (assembly GCF_033547155.1). Taxonomy (GTDB): domain Bacteria; phylum Pseudomonadota; class Gammaproteobacteria; order Pseudomonadales; family Pseudomonadaceae; genus Aquipseudomonas; species Aquipseudomonas benzenivorans_B. Next base: position 4,292,447 of record NZ_CP137892.1, on the reverse strand, counting down.
CAGGTTGCCGGGCGCCAGGCCGAGGCCGGAGCGGCTGCGGCCATCGGCGAGGACGTCGCGCAGCATCGGCCGCCCGGCGGCCTGGTGGTCGCCGAAGACCTTGGGCTGGTGTACCCGCAGCAGCACCTCGGCGCTGGGCGCCAGGTGCACATAGAGGCGGAAGGGGTGACCGGCTTGCAGGCTGCGCCAGCGTGGCGCCAGGCGGGTGTACAGCTGATTGCGGATATAACCGAGGCGGGCGTCGCGAGGTCCCTTGCCCTCGCGCGCCAGCACCTGGGCCTGGCGCACCAGCTCCACGACCCAGGCGTCGGCGGCGATGGCATCGGCGAGTATCTGCGCCTGCTCCCGCAGGCGCTCCTGGCTGCCTTGCTGGGCCAGGCGCTGCAGTTCACCCTGGCGGGTCATCTGCAACTGCCACAGGGCTTCCCGTTCGCGTAGCGCCTGCCAGCCGAGGGCGCTGAAGAGCAGGGCGAGGAGCAGGCTGCCGCCGACCACTATCCAGTGAATGGTGTTGGCTTTGGCGGCTGGGCTCATCGACGACATCCTGGGGTGGGCGCTCCGCTCACGGCCGTGCTCAGCTCAGTCCGGCCAGGCGTCGCAGGCGGGCCAGGTCGTCGTTGTCGGGTTCGGGGTGCTGCTCGCAGATGGCCAGGCGCATGACGATGGTTTCTCGTTTGACGTTATTGCTGGCCAGACCATAGCAGGCGCCGATCAGCTCGCGTAAGGCGGTCGGCAGGCGCCAGTGGGCCTTGAGGCGAAAGGCCAGTTCGTTGCTCCACTGATCCAGCGCCTGTTGCAGCTGCTCCGTGTCCAGGGGCTGGCCGCCGTCCTTCCAGAGTTGCGCCTGCTGCAGCACGCACAGTTCGCCGATGCGGTGCAGCGTTGCGGCGCACTGCAACGGGGCGGGGTCGAGTTTGGCCTGCTCGGCGAGCCGGGTCACCCGTTCGGTGAGGCGCTCGACCTGCTCGAGGTAGGCCTGGGCCTGCAGCTTCAGTTCGCCATCCTCCAGTTCGGCGGCCGGGCGCAGGCCCAGGCCCAGGCCCAGGCTGCGACTGGTGACCGGGCCGAGGATCTGCAGGGCCTCGGCCAGGCTCAGGCAGGGGCGGTTGCTCCGGTTGTACTGGCTGTTGTTGGCGGCGGCGACCAGGCGCGCGGTCAGCGCCGCGTCGTGCCGCCAGCGTTCGCAGAGCTGCTGCAGGCTCGGCGGCTCGGCGGCATCGGCCTGCAGACCGTCGAGCATGCCGGCCTGCAGGGGCAGGTCCAGGGCGCTGGCCGGTAGGTCGCCCAAGAGCGCGACGAAGCTGTCGGCAGCGGGCGCCGCGGCCGCCGCCTCGGCATCGTCGGCCGGCAGCAGTTGTCCCAGGCACTCGAGTACCTTGGGCAGCTGGAACGGTTTGCTGATGAAGGCGCTGATGCCCAGGCGGCGCACCTCCAGCACGCTGTCGCGGTCGGCCCGTCCGGTCACCATCAGCAGCGGTACCTGGGGATTGTCGCGGCGGACCTGTTCGAGCAGGTGGGTGCCCTGGTCGTCCGGCAGGTTCCAGTCGGAAATCACCAGGTCGGCGGCATGCTGCTGCCAGTCGAGCAGGGCCTCGGCGACGCTGCCCAGGCATTTGACCTGGGCGGCCGGGCGCAGGCTGAGGACGACCTGCTTGAGCAGGTCGGCGATCCAGGGGTCGTCTTCGAGAATCATCACGCGCATGGCAGCTCCTTGCTCTCTTCGGCCGGATGTCCGGTACACCGTCGCCGCATCAGGGCGCGCCCAGTGGTTCGCTGGCGAGGGTCGCCGGGTCCGCCGCACGGCCGATCCGCTCGGCCGTGACCGGCCGTCCGAAGTGGTAGCCCTGACCGTAGTCGCAGCCGAGCTGGCGGAGGAACTCGACCTGTTCCGGCCGTTCGATACCCTCGGCCACGACCCGCAGCTCCAGGCTTTGGCCGAGGGCGATCACCGCCCGGGTGATCGCCGCATCGTCGCTGTCGTGGGGCAGGCCGCGCACGAAGCTCTGGTCGAGCTTGAGCTTGTGCACGGGCAAACGCTTGAGGCGGGCCAGGGAGGAGTAGCCGGTGCCGAAGTCGTCGATGGCCAGGCCCACGCCCAGCTGGCGCAGGCGTTCGAGCCGCAGCAGGGCGGCGTCGGGGTTCTCCATGACAGCGCTCTCGGTGACTTCCAGTTCCAGGCAGGCCGGGTCCAGGCCGGTCGCGGCCAGGACCCGGGTCACCTGCAGGTCCAACTCGCCGCGGTTGAACAGCCGGCCGGAGACGTTCACCGCGACGAATTCCAGCTCGGCGCCAGCGGCCTGCCAGGCGACCATCTGCCGGCACGCCCGCTCCAGCACCCAGGCATCGATGGCGCCGATCAGGCCGCTGTCTTCGGCGATCGGGATGAACTCCGCCGGCGGCACCAGGCCGCGCTGCGGGTGCTGCCAGCGCACCAGGGCCTCGACGCCGACCAGACGGCCGTCCTGCAGGTCGTGCAGGGGCTGGTAGTGCAGGCGCAGCTGTGCGTTGTCCAGGGCCTGGCGCAGGGCACCGACCAGTTCGACCCGTTGCCGGGCGTACTGGGTGAGCGCCTGGTCATAGAAGGCGAAGCCTTCGCGGCCGTTGCTCTTGGCCTTGAACAGCGCCGAATCGGCGTTGCGCAGCACCTGCTCGACACTGTCGATGGCCTCGGGGAACAGGCTGATACCGATGCTGGCGCCTATGTACAGCTCCCGGCCGGCGAGGAGGAAGGGGCTGGCCAGGCTGTGCAGCAGCTGCTGGGCCAGGTCGGCGGCCTGGTCGGGGCTGGCGCATGGTTCGCAGAGCAGGCCGAATTCGTCGCCGCCCAGGCGGGCCAGGGTCATGCCGTCGCTCAGCTGGGCGGCGAAACGCTCGCCGACCGCCTGCAGCAGCAGGTCGCCGACGTTGTGGCTGAGGCTTTCATTGATGTGCTTGAAGTGGTCCAGGTCGATCAGCAGCAGCGCACCGTGGGACTGCGTGCGAGTGGTGCGGTCGAAGGCGTGGGCCAGGCGCTCGGTGAACAGCAAACGGTTGGGCAGGTTGCTCAGGGGGTCGTAATGGGCCAGCTGGTTCAGTTCCCGCTCGGAGCGTTTGAGGGCGCTGATGTCGGAAAACACCGCGACATAGTGGCCGATCCGCCCCCGTTCGTCGTGGATCGCCCGGATGCAGTGCCACTGCGGGTAGACCTCGCCGCTCTTGCGCCGGTTCCACACCTCGCCGCTCCAGCTGCCGTGGCGTTGCAGGGCCTCCCACAGGGCCTGGTAGAACGCCCCGTCATGCCGTCCCGACTTGAGCAGGCTGGGGCGCTGGCCAAGGACCTCCGCGGCGCTGTAGCCGGTGATGCGGCTGAAGGCCGGGTTGACGTGGACGATGCGCTGCTCGGCGTCGGTGACCAGCACCCCTTCCTGCGTGGACTCGAAGACCGCGGCGGCCTGGCGCAGGCTGTCTTCGCTGGCGCCGAGGTCCCGGCTGGAGCGGGTCAGCCGATGCTGCTGGACGCGCAGCAGGCCATACAGCAGGGCGCCGCTGAGCAGGACGAACAGCAGGCCCTTGACCGATTGCAGGCGGTTCAGCTGGGTGCTGTCGAGCCCCAGGGCGGCGAGCCAGCTGTCGCCGAGCAGAACCCACAGGCCGGCAGCCAGCAGGTAGAGCAGGGTGAGGCGCGAGGCGCCTAAGCGTGTGTTCATGGAGGGGCGGTCAACTCCTTTTGCGTGCAGTGCAGTATAGAGACAGGCGCAGCCGCGTCATTCTTATCCAAAAGACCAACTGGTTTTCTGTCTGAGGTCAGGGATAATGCTTAACGGCCTGATACTTTGGAACAGGCCGCGCCACTTTTGCAGAGGTACTCGACCCCATGTGGTACAACGGCTTTCTCGACCTGTCGGTCTGGCAACTGATCGCGGTCACCCTGGTGCTGACGCACGTGACCATCGTCAGCGTCACCGTCTACCTGCACCGCTACTCGGCGCACCGCGCCCTGGAACTGCACCCGCTACTGAAGCATTTCTTCCGCTTCTGGCTGTGGCTGACCACCGGCCAGAACACCCGCGAGTGGACCGCCATCCACCGCAAGCACCACGCCAAGTGCGAAACCCTCGACGATCCGCACAGCCCGGTGATCAAGGGCCTGGGTACCGTGCTGCGCAAGGGCGCCGAGCTGTACCAGGAGGAGGCGAAGAACGCGGAAACCCTGCGCATCTATGGCAAGAACTGCCCCGACGACTGGATCGAGCGCAACCTCTATTCACGCTACCCGATCGGCGGCGTGACCCTGATGGCGATCATCGACCTGGCCCTGTTCGGCGTGCTCGGCATGACCGTGTGGGCGGTGCAGATGATGTGGATTCCGGTGTGGGCCGCCGGGGTGATCAATGGCCTGGGCCATGCCGTCGGTTACCGCAACTTCGAGTGCCGCGACGCGGCCACCAACCTGCTGCCCTGGGGCATCCTGATCGGCGGCGAGGAGCTGCACAACAACCACCACACCTACCCGAACTCGGCCAAGCTGTCGGTGCGCAAGTGGGAGTTCGACATGGGCTGGGCCTGGATCAAGCTGTTCAGCCTGCTGGGGCTGGCCAAGGTGCAGCGGGTGGCGCCGATCGCCCATCGGGTCGAGGGCAAGCGCCAGCTGGACATGGACACCGCCATGGCCATCCTCAACAACCGTTTCCAGATCATGGCCCAGTACCGCAGGCTGGTGATCGGGCCGTTGGTCAAGCAGGAGCTGCTCAAGGCCGACGCCTCGGTACGCCACCAGTTCCGCCGTGCCAAGCGCCTGTTGGCCCGCGAGCCGAGTCTGCTGCAGGACAGTCAGCAGCTGCGCATCGACGCCATGCTGGCGCAGAGCCATGCGCTCAAGGTGATCTACGAGAAGCGCCTGGCCCTGCAGCAGATCTGGGCCAAGACCAGCTCCAACGGCCACGAGATGCTCGAGGCGATCAAGCAGTGGGTGCACGAGGCCGAGGCCAGCGGCATCCAGTCCCTGCGCGACTTCGCCGAGCAGCTGCAGAGCTACTCCCTGCGTCCGGCCGCCGCGCACTGAGCGGCCCGCGCCGCATCTGCCAAGCCCGCCGTACGGCGGGCTTTTTCGTTGTGACGCTCTATGCTGAGGGTATTCCCCCTGCAGTCTGCGGAGCGGCTCTATGGACGAGCACAGTCCTATCCCGGTCGAGTTGGAGGAGCTGACCCTGGCGTTGTTGCATTGCCGCTCGGAAGTGGCGCGCCTGCGTGAGCGCGAGCAGCTGTTCAGTACCCTGCTCGGCAGTGTCAATGCCGTGCTCTGGGCCTTCGACTGGCAGCAGCAACGGGTGATCTATGTCAGTCCGGCCTACGAGCAGATCTTCGGCCGTTCGGCTGCCTTGCTGCTGGCCGACTACGACGAGTGGCGCAACTGCATCTATCCGGATGACCTCGACTATGCCGCCGAGAGCCTGGCCAAGGTATTGGACGCCGGTGCGGTGGAGAGCCGCGAGTACCGCATCATCCGCGGCGACGGACAGCTGCGCTGGCTCAACGACAAGTGCTTCATCAGCCACCAGAGCGCCGCGGGGCAGGCGCAGATCATCGTCGGCATCGCCGAGGACATCACCGAGAAGAAGCGACTGGAGGGGGAGCTGCATCGCCTGGCCACCACCGACGTGCTGACCCAGAGCAGCAACCGCCGGCACTTCTTCGACTGCGCCCTGGGCGAGTTCGAGCGCGCCCGCCAGTTCGGCACGCCCTTGGCCTTTCTGTTGCTCGACATCGATGACTTCAAGCAGATCAACGACAGGTACGGCCACCAGATGGGCGACCGGGTGCTGCAGCGCCTGGCCCAATGCGGCGCCTCGGTGTTGCGTCGTGGCGACCTGTTCGGGCGCATCGGCGGCGAGGAGTTCGCCGCCCTGTTTCCCGGCTGCGAGCCGGCACTGGCCGGGCAGATCGCCGAGCGCCTGCAGCGCGAGGTCAAGCGCCTGGGGTTCGCGCACCAGGGCAAGTCGTTCGGCATCACCATCAGCCAGGGCCTGACCAGCCTGGAGCGCAGCGATCAGAGTCTGGATGCGCTGTTCGCCCGCGCCGATGCGGCCATGTACCTGGCCAAGCGCCAGGGCAAGAACCAGATCGTCCGTGGCTAGCGCCCGCTTATGGCGATAATCCGCCGATGGCGCACTGCGAGTGGGCGGAAAGCCGCCCACCCGCCTTGGTCCCTCGGCCCCTCGCGGCCCTGACACAGCTGCCGCCCCCTTGAGCCAGAGCCTTTCTTCGCGTGCCTTGGCTTCTGGCGCAGTATTTGCCTATGGCTCTTCAGACCCAAGCCGGCCCCCTGGGCTGGCGCACAATAACAATGAAGAGACCCGCGCCGATGAACCTCTCCTGTTGCTGTTCCATCGCTCCCAGGCCCGCTCCATTCGTCCGCGGTCGGCGGCCCGTCCCGCGCCCCTGAATCATCCTCGCCCAGCCTCGTTTCAGCGTCCTGGACAGCCCTATGACGGCCACCCAGGGCGGGGCGCTGTGGCGATCGGATTCGGCTCGCGCCTGCCTCTTCGTTGCGAAGCCTGCGCCGGGCCGGTGTGTCACCCCTAAAACACTGGAGTAAATCACGATGAGAAAGACCACCCTGGCACTGGCCATCGCCGCCGGCACCCTGTCCCTGAGCCCGCTGGCCCAGGCCGAGTTCATCAAGGACAGCAAGGCCAGCCTGGAGGCGCGCAACTTCTACTTCAACCGCGATTTCCGTCAGGACAGCCGGCCGACCCCGAGCCAGGCCAAGCAGGAAGAGTGGGCCCAGGGCTTCATCCTGCGCGCGGAGTCGGGCTACACCGAAGGCACCGTGGGCTTCGGCCTGGATGCCATCGGCATGCTCGGCTTCAAGCTGGACTCCGGCGACGGCACCGCCGGCAGCGGCCTGCTGGTGCCCGATCAGTCGTCGGGCGGCTCCCAGGACTACTCCTCCGACCTGGCTGTCGCCGCCAAGGTCAAGGCCTCCAAGAGCACCCTGCGGGCCGGCAGCATGCAGTTCAAGAACATGGCCATCGCCTCCAGCGACAGCCGCCTGACCCCGCAGGTGTTCAAGGGCGGCCACCTGGTTTCCCAGGAGATCGATGGCCTGACCCTGGATGGCGGCTACCTGCGCGAAGTCAACCACCGCAACTCCGGCGACTTCGAGGACATCGCCATCACCCGCGGCGGTCAACGCGGCATCACCACCACCGGCGGCACCACGACCGATTCCTTCCAGTTCCTCGGCGGCAGCTACAAGCTCACCCAGGACCTGACCGCGTCCTACTACCACTCCAACCTGGAGGACCTGTACAAGCAGAACTCCTTCAATCTGGTGCATGTGCTGCCGCTGGGCGACAAGCAGAGCCTGAAGACCGACCTGCGCTATGCCCGCTCCACCGACGACGGCTCGCGCAGTAACGTCGACAACAAGGCCCTCGGTGCCATGGTCACCTACGGCCTGGGCGGCCACAGCTTCGGCCTGGGCTACCAGAAGATGAGCGGCGACACCGGTTTCGCCTATATCAACGGTACCGACCCCTTCCTCGTCAACTACGTGCAGATCAGCGATTTCGCCAACAAGGACGAGAAGTCCTGGCAGGCGCGCTACGACTTCAACTTCGCCTCCATCGGCATCCCTGGCCTGACCTTCATGACCCGCTACCTGACCGGCGACAACGTCGAGCTGGGCGCCAACCGTTCCGAGGGCAAGGAGTGGGAGCGCGATACCGAGCTGATGTACGTGTTCCAGGAAGGTGCGCTGAAGAACCTCGGCGTGCGCTGGCGCAACGCCGCGGTGCGTTCCAACTTCGCCAACGACATCGACGAGAACCGTCTGATCGTCAGCTACACGCTGCCGCTGCTGTAAGGCTTGTCCCGTCCGCGACGGGATACAGACATGACCGGGTAGTTGCATCCTGCCCGGTCGTGACGAGGCACGCAGAAGCCCGCCAACTGGCGGGCTTCTGCGTTTCGGCCTGCTCGGTGAGCGCAGTCGCGGGGGATGACCTGAAGCGTGGCGGTCTTGCTATATACTTTATAAAAAAATATATTGTCATTGCATTAAGTGAGCGAGCCGCCATGAACGCACCCCTATCGCCTCTGGATATGCAGTTGCTGCGCGCCAATGCCGAGGCCGCCGGCCAGCTGCTCAAGGCCCTGGCCAACCCCGACCGCCTGCTGCTGCTCTGCCAGCTCACCGAAGGCGAGCGCAGCGTGGGCGAGCTGGAGGCCCTGCTCGGCATCCAGCAACCGACCCTGTCGCAGCAGTTGGCGGTCCTGCGCCGCGAGGGGCTGGTGGCCACCCGCCGCGACGGCAAGCAAATCCACTACCGGGTCAGCAGCCCGGCTGCCTCGGCGGTGCTCGACACCCTGTACCGGCTGTTCTGCGCGGGAGAGGCGCCATGAGCATCGCCGGGGGCGCCACAGCCGGGATCGCCACCGACGGGGTCGCCATCGACTGGTTGCACTTCAGCCCCTGGTCGTCCCTGGCCGGCGGCGCCCTGATCGGTCTGGCCGCCACCCTGTTCGTGCTGGGCAACGGGCGCATCGCCGGTATCAGCGGCCTGCTGGGCGGCGTCCTGGAGGGCGGCGAGGGGCGCGGTGAGAAGGCCTTGTTCCTGCTCGGACTGCTGCTGGCGCCGGCGCTCTGGAGCCTGTTCGCCACGCTGCCGGCGATCGAATTCGAGGGCGGCTGGCCGGGTGTGCTGGTGGCCGGTCTGCTGGTCGGCATCGGCACCCGCTACGGTTCCGGTTGTACCAGCGGTCATGGGGTCTGTGGCGTGGCGCGCCTGTCGCCGCGCTCGCTGGTGGCGACGCTCGTCTTCATGGCCAGTGGTTTTGCCACGGTGTTTGTCCTGCGTCATCTATTCGGAGGCTGAACGTGCGCCCACTCACCGCATTGCTCGCCGGCCTGCTCTTCGGCCTCGGCCTGCTGCTGTCCGGCATGGCCAATCCGGCCAAGGTGCTCGGCTTCCTCGACCTGGCCGGGGCCTGGGACCCGTCGCTGCTGCTGGTCATGGTCGGGGCCATCGGTGTCGCCGCTGCGCCCATGGCCTGGGCCAGGGGCCGCTCGCGCTCGCTGCTCGGCGCGGCCATGCGGTTGCCGGCCGGGCGCGAGCCGGACCGCCGGCTGATCGGCGGCAGCCTGCTGTTCGGCATCGGTTGGGGCGTCGCCGGCATCTGTCCCGGTCCGGCGCTGGTGATCCTGCCCAGCGGCCAGGGCCAAGCCGTGCTGTTCGTGCTGGCGATGCTGGCCGGGATGCTAGTGTTCTCTGTCCAGCAGCGTCGCCGCCGCACCTGAGGAGTCGTCATGTCGCCCGAAATCACCGCCTTCTTCGATTCGGCCACCTCCAGCTACAGCTATGTGGTCAGCGATCCGGGCAGCAAGCGTTGCGCCATCATCGACCCGGTGCTGGACTACGACGCGGCCGCCGGGCGCATCTCCCACGCGGGCGCCGAGCGCCTGGTCGGCCATGTGCGCGAGCGGGGCCTGACCCTGGACTGGCTGCTGGAGACCCATGTGCATGCCGACCACCTGTCCGCCGCCGCCTACCTCCAGCGCGAGCTGGGCGGGCGCCGGGCGATCGGCGCGGGGGTCACCCAGGTGCAGGACAGCTTCGCCCGGCTGTTCAACCTCGGCCGGGAATTCGCCACCGATGGCCGTCAGTTCGACCGGCTGCTGCAGGACGGCGACTGCCTCGGCATCGGCGCGCTCAGCGTCCGCGCCCTGCACACCCCGGGGCATACCTCGGCGTGCATGAGCTACCTGATCGGCGACGCCGCCTTCGTCGGCGATACCCTGTTCATGCCCGACTACGGCACCGCCCGCTGCGACTTCCCCGGCGGCGATGCCCGGGCGCTGTACCGCTCGATCCGCCGGCTGTTCGAATTGCCCGGCGCGACCAGGCTGTTCCTCTGCCATGACTACAAGGCCCCGGGGCGCGAGCACTACCAGTACCAGACCACGGTGGCCGAGCAGCGCGCGCACAACGTGCAGGTGCGCGAGGGCATCGACGAGGACAGCTTCGTCGCCATGCGCCGCGCCCGGGATGCCGAGCTGAAGATGCCGGCGCTGATGTTGCCGGCGGTGCAGGTGAACATGCGCGCCGGCGAGTTGCCCCCTGCGGAGGACAACGGCACCCGCTACCTGAAGATCCCGTTGAATATGTTCCCATGAAGTGGCGTCCAGACTGGCTGCGCGGCTACGACCGCCGGGTGGCCGGCCAGGATGGCCTGGCCGCATTGATCGTCACCCTGATGCTGATTCCCCAGGGCCTGGCCTACGCCATGCTGGCCGGGCTGCCGCCGCAGACCGGCCTGTATGCCAGCATCCTGCCGCTGCTGGCCTATGCTCTGTGCGGCTCCAGCCGCACCCTGGCGGTGGGGCCGGTGGCCGTGGTGTCGCTGATGACCGCCGCGGCCCTGGGGCCGCTGTTCGCCCCGGGCAGCGCCGAGTACCTGGGCGGGGCCATGCTGCTGGCCCTGCTCTCGGCCCTGCTGTTGCTGGGCATGGCGTTGCTGCGCCTGGGCTTTCTCGCCAACTTCCTCAGCCATCCGGTGATCTCCGGCTTCATCAGCGCCTCCGGCCTGCTCATCGCCCTGGGCCAGCTCCAGCATATCCTCGGCATCGCCGCGTCGGGCCAGGCGCTGCCGCAGCTGTTGCCGGCGTTGTTCGAGAACTTGCCGCAGACCCATCTGCCGACCCTGGCGATCGGCGCCGGCAGTCTGCTGTTTCTCTGGTGGGCGCGGCGCCACCTGCAGCCGCTGCTGTGCGCCTGCGGCGCCGCGCCGCGGCTGGCGGCCAGCCTGGCCAAGGCCGGGCCGGTGCTGGCCATCGTCGTGGCGGTGCTGTTGGTCGGCGCACTGCAGCTGGAGCAGGCCGGGGTGCGGGTGGTCGGCAGCATCCCCAGCGGCCTGCCGCCTCTGACCCTACCGCCTCTGGACCTGGCGCTGATGGCGCAGTTGCTGCCGGCCGCGGCACTGATCAGCCTGATCGGTTTCGTCGAGTCGGTCTCGGTGGCGCAGACCCTGGCGGCCAAGCGCCGCCAGCGCATCGCCCCGGACCGCGAGCTGCTCGGCCTCGGCGCGGCCAACCTGGCGGCGGCGCTCAGCGCCGGCATGCCGGTGACCGGCGGTTTCGCCCGTTCGGTGGTCAACTTCGAGGCGGGCGCACAGACGCCCATGGCCGGCGTGTTGACCGCATTCGGCATCGCCCTCAGCGCGCTGCTGCTGACGCCCTGGCTGCACGACCTGCCCCAGGCGGTGCTGGCGGCGGCGATCATCGTCGCGGTGCTGGGCCTGGTCGACCTCGGCGCGCTGCGCCACACCTGGCGCTATTCCCGCCAGGACGGCGCGGCGCAGGCGGCCACCCTGGGCGGCGTGCTGCTGCTCGGGGTCGAGGTCGGCATCCTGCTGGGCGTCGGCCTGTCGCTGCTGCTGTTCCTCTGGCGCACCAGCCGTCCGCACATGGCGGTGGTCGGCCAGCTGCCGGGCAGCGAGCACTTTCGCAACATCCTGCGCCATGCCGTGGTGCAGAGTCCCAGCGTGCTGTCGCTGCGGGTCGACGAGAGCCTGTATTTTCCCAATGCGCGCTACCTGGAGGAGCGCATCGGCGAGCTGATCGCCGCGCGGCCGCAGGTGCGCCATCTGGTGCTGATGTGTTCGGGGGTCAACCTGATCGACGCCAGCGCCCTGGACAGCCTGGCGGCCATCGCCGAGCGCCTGCGCAGCGCCGGCGCGCAACTGCACCTGTCGGAGGTGAAGGGGCCGGTGATGGACCAGCTGCAACGCGCGGACTTTCTCCAGGGTTTCGGCGGCCAGGTGTTCACCAGCCAGTACCAGGCGCTGCAGGCGCTGGACCCGGACTGCGCCGAGCGGGCGCTGCGACAGATGGCCTAGGTTGGCTGACGGGGCCAACCCGGGCCCTGGGGCTCAGCGCCGTTGCGGCGCCGGCTGCTGCTGGGTGATGCAGTGGATGTTGCCGCCGCCGAGGAGGATCTCCCGGCCGGGCACCAGCACCACCCGGTGCTCGGGGAACAGGCGCTGGAGGATGGCGCGGGCCTCCTCGTCCTTGGGGTCGTCGAAGCTGGGCGCGACGATGCCGCCGTTGACGATCAGGAAGTTGACGTAGGAGCCGGCCAGGCGCACCGCCGGGCTGCGTTCCTGGCTGCCGGCGGCGAGGTCGACCCCGGCACATTCCTCGGCGGTGGCGTGCAGGGGGCCGGGAATCGGCATCTTGTGCACGATCAGCTGGCGGCCGCGGGCGTCGCGGGCCTGCTCCAGCACGGCCATGGCCGCCTGGCAACGCGGGTAGTTGGGGTCCTGCGGATCGTCGGTCCAGGCCAGCAGCACCTCGCCGGGGCGCACGTAGCAGCAGAAGTTGTCGACGTGGCCGTCGGTCTCGTCGTTGAACAGGCCGTCCGGCAGCCAGATCACCGTATCGACGGCCAGGTGCTCGCGCAGCTTCAGCTCGATCGCCTCGCGCTCCAGGTGCGGGTTGCGGTTGCGGTTGAGCAGGCATTCCTCGGTGGTGATCAGGGTGCCTTCGCCGTCGACGTGGATCGAACCGCCCTCGAGCACGAAGCCCTCGGTGCGGTAGCGGGCGCAGCGCTCGATCTCGAGGATCTTGCTGGCCACCTGATCGTCGCGGTTCCAGGGGAAATACAGGCCGCCGTCGAAGCCGCCCCAGGCGTTGAAGGCCCAGTCCACGCCACGCACCTCGCCCTGCTCGTTGCAGACGAAGGTCGGCCCGGTGTCACGCACCCAGGCGTCGTCCGTGCTGATCTCCACCAGGCGGATGGCCGGGTGGGCCAGGCGCGCGCGGGCGTTCTCGTACTGCCCGGCCGAGACGCAGACGGTCACCGGCTCGAACTCGGCGATGGCGCGGGCCACCGCGCTGAAGGCGGCCTGGGCCGGCTTGCCGCCCAGGCGCCAGTTGTCCGGGCGCTCGGGCCAGACCATCCAGGTCTGGGCGTGGGGTTCCCACTCGGCCGGCATGCGGAAGCCGTCGGCGCGGGGGGTGCTGTTCAGTGCAGTCATTGGGTCACCAAAACGTGGAACTGGCTAGGGGGAGTGGCCCGCACAGGTCGGGCCGCGTAGGTTAAGCGTAGCGCTAGCCATAGTCGGGTGGCGATGGGTAGCGGCGCTGTGCGCCTCGACCCACCCTACAGGTCATCTGGCGATCAGGACTCCAGGGCGCCGTCCAGGGTCTTGAGCGGGCCATAGAGGTTCGGCCGGCGGTCGCGGAAGCTGCCCCAGGCGCTACGGATGTGCTCCAGCCGGTCGAGGTCGAAGCGGTGCACCAGCACGCCTTCCTCGGTCTGGTTCAGCTCCTCGACCTTCTGGCCGAACTGGTCGGCGATGAAGGAACTGCCGTAGAAGGTGATGTGGTAGCCGTCCTGGTCCTCGCGGCCGATGCGGTTGCTCGCCACCAGCGGCATCAGGTTGGCGCCGGCGTGGCCCTGCTGCACGCGCTGCCAGTGGTCGCGGGAGCTGATGGTCGGGTCATGGGGCTCGCTGCCGATGGCGGTGGGGTAGAAGAGGATTTCGGCGCCGAGCAGGGCCATGCTGCGCGCGCACTCGGGGAACCATTGGTCCCAGCAGATGCCCACGCCGATCCTGGCGTAGCGGGTGTTCCACACCTTGAAGCCGGTGTCGCCCGGGTTGAAGTAGTACTTCTCGTGGTAGCCGGGGCCGTCCGGGATGTGGCTCTTGCGATAGATGCCGAGGTTGCTGCCGTCGGCGTCGATGATTGCGATGCTGTTGTAGCGTGCCCGCCCGGCCAGCTCGAAGAAGCTGATCGGCAGCACCACCTGGAGCTCCTTGGCGATCTTCTGGAAGTGGGCGATGGCCTCGTTGGCCTCGACCGGGGTGGCCAGCTGCAGGTAGTCCGGGTTGGGCTTCTGGCAGAAGTAGGGGGTCTCGAACAGCTCCTGGATCAGGATGATCTGCGCGCCCTGGGCGGCGGCCTGGCGCACCAGCTTCTCGGCGTTGGCGATATTGGCGGCGCGATCCCAGGAGCAGGCCATCTGGGTGGCGGCGACGGTAACGATGCGGGACATGGAACACCTCGTAGGAACGATGAACGGTGGCCGCAATGAGTCAGCGGGCGGCCGATGACGATGCCGGCTCGACGGGGGGGGGCGAGCGGTTGTGGATTTATAACCGATAAAAATCGGCTTTTAAAGCGGAAAATTCCTTATTGAAAATATAAATATTGATTTATGCGGATATAAATCGATTTTTGTCGGTGTGGAGCAGGCCTGTCACTGGAGATGGCAGGCAGCGCCTAGTCGGGTAGCAGTGGTTGGGCTCGCTTCGGCAGGCAGGGCGGCAGGTACAGGCCCAGGTAGGCGTCGAACACGCGCATGCCCTCCTCGGCCAGGCGCGGGCTGATCTGACCGTGCAGCTGCACCGAGCGGGCGTAGACGCGGTCGCCCAGCTCCATGGCCAGGGCGAACACGTCGACATCCTCCGGCAGTGGCGGCAGGACGAAGTGGCGCTGGAACAGCGCCTGCATCAACTGGCCCAGCTCGATGTCGTGCTGGCGGTCGGCCTGGGTCACCTCGGCCAGGCCGTGCTGGGCGAGGATCAGCTGACGGGCGGCGGCATCCTCGGCGTAGATCGCCAGCATGCGCCGCTCGACGATGCGCGACAGGTCGCGCCAGGCGTCCAGCTCGGCGTGGGCCACCGGCGCCTGCAGGCTGGCGCGAAAGGCGGCGTGGATATCCGCGGTCAGGGCTTCGAGCAGCGCCGGTACGCTGGCGAAGAAGTGGTACACCGAGGACGGCGGGATCGCCGCGCGCTCGGCCACGCTGTAGATCGACAGGCCGGCCACGCCCTGTTCGGCGAGCAGTTCGCGGGCGGCGGCGAGGATCACGGCGATGCGCGCCTGGCTGCTGGCGCGGGGTTTGCGGGCGGTGGCGGGGCGCGGCATGGCGGTCTTCTCGGCAGGGGACGGCTTATTGGACGTCAGCCGTCGTCCCGGAAGCAAGCCGCAGGCGCCCCGGCCGGGGCTCAGGGGGCGTCGCGAAAGCGCGTCCAGACCCGGTCGCGGACGACGGCATGCTTCTCCGGCATGGCCGTCAGGGCGTACAGGCGGCGCTTGGTGTCGCGATCCGGGTAGAGCCCGGGCTGGCTGCGCAGGGCCGGGTCGAGAAACGCCTGGGAGTCGGCATTGCCGTTGGGGTAGAGGGTCTCCTCGGTGATCCGGGCGGCGACCTCGGGTTGCAGCAGGTAGTCGATGAGGCGGTGGGCCAGGTCGGCGCGGCGGGCGCTACGCGGGATCACCAGGTTGTCGATGAACAGCACCGAGCCCTCGTCCGGCACCACGAAGCGCACCGGTTGGCCGGCGTCGGCGGCGGCCAGGGCGTCGCCGACCCAGGCCATGGCCAGGCACAGGCGGCCGTGGTTGAGGTCGTCGATGTAGCGCTCGCTGTCGATGTAGCGCAGGTGGGGGCGCAGGCCGTCGAGCACGCTGGCGGCGCGCTCGATGCGGCTCGGCGCGCTGCGCGTCAGGTTGCGACCCTGGTAGTTGAGCAGCAGCGACAGGGTCTCGTCCGGCGCATCCAGCAGGCTGATGCCGCAGCTGGCCAGGCGTGCGCTCTGCGCGGCGTCGAACAGCAGGCTCCAGCTGTCCGGCAGCGGCCCGCCGAACGCGGCCTCGGCCTGCGCCGTGTTGATGGCCAGGCCCACCGCGCCCCACAGGTAGGGCACGGCATGGCGATTGTTCGGGTCCACCGCGGCCAGCTTGCTCAGCAGTTCCTTGTCCAGGTGGGCGCGGTTGGGCAGCCGCTTGAAGTCCAGGGGCTGCAGGGTGCCGGCTGCGATCAGACCCGGCAGTTCGTCGTTCGAGGGCACGGCGAGGTCGATGGCTTCGCCGCTGGCCAGGGCCTGGTCCAGTTCGGCATCGGTGCTGAAGGTGCGGTATTCGACGCGGATGCCGGTTTCGGCCTCGAAGTCCTTGAGCACCTGCGGGGCGATGTAGTCGTTCCAGTTGTAGAAGCGGATGACCTCCTCGGCGCCGGCCAGCAGCGGCGTCAGGGCAAGCAGCAGCGAAGCAAACAAGCGGGGCATGGGCGTCTCCCTGTCAGCATGGTGGTCCACGCCATCCGGCGCGGCCGTCGGGTGCGGCAAGCGCAGGCCGGCCGCTGCCCGCCCGCGCGACAGGCGAGCAGGATGCGACGGGTCCGGCTGAATAGAACGACGCCGGCTCGAGGCCGGCGTCGGGGGTGTTGCTTACACGGTGTGCAGGTACCAGTTGTACTCGAGGTCGGAGATGGTGGTCTCGAACTCCTCCAACTCGGCTTCCTTGCACGCGACGAAGATGTCGATGTACTCGGGGCTGATGTACTTGTTCAGCACCTCGCTGTCGTCCAGCTCGCGCAGGGCATCGCGCAGGTTGTTCGGCAGGCTCTGCTCCAGCTGCTCGTAGGAGTTGCCCTCGATCGGCTCGCCCGGCTCGATCTTGTTGGTCATGCCGTGGTGAATGCCGGCGAGGATCGCCGCCATCATCAGGTAGGGGTTGGCATCGGCACCGGCGACCCGGTGTTCGATGCGCACCGCATCGGCACTGCCGGTCGGCACGCGCACCGCCACGGTGCGGTTGTCCAGGCCCCAGCTCGGCGCGTTCGGCACATAGAACTGGGCGCCGAAGCGGCGGTAGGAGTTGACGTTCGGGCAGAGGAAGGCCATCGACGCCGGCATGGTGTCGAGGATGCCGCCGATGGCGTGGCGCAGCACGTCGCTCTGCAGCGGGTCCTCGGAGGTGAAGATGTTCTTGCCGGTTTCCTTGTCGAGCAGCGAGATGTGCACGTGCAGACCGTTGCCGGCCTGGCCCGGGTAGGGCTTGGCCATGAAGGTCGAGTCCATCTCGTGGTCGTAGGCGATGTTCTTGATCAGGCGCTTGAGCAGCAGCGCGTAGTCGCAGGCCTTGAGCGCATCGTTGGTGTGATGCAGGTTGACCTCGAACTGCGCCGGGGCACTCTCCTTGACGATGGCGTCGGCCGGCAGGGCTTGCTCCTTGGCGGCTTCGAGCATGTCCTGCAGGCAGTCGACATACTCGTCGAGGTCATCGATCAGGTAGACCTGGGTCGAATGCGGGCGCTTGCCGGAGATCGGCGAACGCGGCGGCTGCGGACGGCCGTTCACGTTCTCCTGGTCGATCAGGTAGAACTCCAGTTCGAAAGCGGCGCAGATGGTCAGGCCTAGTTCGTCGAACTTCTGCACCACCTGGCGCAATACCTCGCGAGGGTCGGCGAAGAAAGGCGTGCCGTCCAGCTCGTGCATGGTCATCAGCAGTTGCGCGGTGGGGCGCTTCTGCCATGGCTCGTTGCTCAGGGTATTGGGGATGGGGAAGCAGATACGGTCGGCGTCGCCGATATCCAGGCCCAGGCCGGTGCTTTCCACCGTGGAGCCGTTGATATCCAGGGCGAACAGAGAAGCCGGCAGGTTGATGCCTTTCTCGTACACCTTGTGAAGGCTGGCGCGTTCGATGCGCTTGCCGCGCACCACGCCATTCATATCTGCAATGAGAAGGTCGACGAACTGGACCTCAGGATGTTCCTTAAGGAACGCGTTCGCTTCATTAAGCTGAACGGCACGCGGGGGTACCGACATGATGCAACACCTTTTTTGTTAAAAATATCAATCATGCAACTGCACGACTGTGAGTCAATCCTAAACACCTAGCGCTGTCAAGCGAGGCGTATTCTGCCCTAAAAAAGGGCCGTGCGGCCAAATATTAGGGCGTTTCAGGGCGCGCAGCGCCAGTGCTGGCGTGCCGCCCGGCGGACTGTGTTCAATTTTTTACATGGCTATTGTGTAAAAAAATGAACAACGCTAAGCTCGGCTCAAACCCATAACAGCAATAAAACGGGTGTCCCATGTCGCACCTGCCGTTGATCGGCGTCACCGCCTGTACCAAGCAGATCGGTCTGCATCCCTACCATATAACCGGCGACAAGTATGTTCGCGCCGTGGTCGTCGGAGCCGGTGGCCTGCCACTGATCATCCCCGCCCTGGGCGAGCTGATCGACCAGCCGTCGCTGCTCGATAATCTGCACGGCCTGTTGTTCACCGGCTCGCCGTCGAACGTCGAACCCCATCATTATAGTGGCCCGCCGAGCAGCGCCGGCACTCAGCACGATCCGGCGCGTGACCGCACCACGCTGCCGCTGATCCGTCAGGCCATCGATGCCGGCATCCCGGTGCTGGGCATCTGCCGCGGCTTCCAGGAGATGAACGTGGCCTTCGGTGGCAGCCTGCACCAGAAGGTGCATGAGCTCCCCGGGATGATGGACCACCGCGAGCCGCAGGACGCGCCGCTCGAGGTGCAGTATGCCCCCGCTCACCCGCTGCAGGTGCAGCCGGGCGGGCTGCTCGCCGGTCTCGGCTTGCCGCGCGAGATAGAAGTCAATTCCATTCATGGCCAGGGCGTTGAGCGTCTGGCGCCGGGCCTTCGCGTAGAAGCACTGGCGCCCGACGGGTTGATCGAAGCCTTCTCCGTCGAAGGTGCGCCGAGTTTCGCCCTCGGGGTGCAATGGCACCCCGAGTGGCAGGTAGGATCCAACCCGAATTATCTCGCCATCTTCCAGGCCTTTGGTGAGGCTTGCAGGAAGAGGGCGGGGCAACGCTGAGCCGACTATAAAGGAAACGGCTCTTTCCAACCCTGAGGTCTCTATGAGCGCCAAATTGGACCAGCTTTCGAGCTGGCTGAAAGAACGCAAAATCACCGAAGTCGAATGCCTGGTCAGCGATCTTACCGGTATTGCCCGTGGCAAGATTTCGCCGACCAACAAGTTCCTCGACGAGAAGGGCATGCGCCTCCCCGAGAGCGTGCTGCTGCAGACCGTCACCGGCGACTATGTCGAGGACGACGTCTACTACGAGCTGCTCGACCCGGCCGACATCGACATGGTCTGCCGTCCGGACGAGAACGCCGTGTACCTGGTGCCCTGGGCCATCGAGCCGACCGCCCAGGTGATCCACGACACCTACGACAAGCAGGGCAACCCCATCGAGTTGTCGCCGCGCAACCTGCTGAAGAAGGTGCTCAAGCTCTATGCCGACAAGGGCTGGAAGCCGATCGTCGCGCCGGAGATGGAGTTCTACCTGACCAAGCGCTGCGGCGACCCGGACTTCCCCCTGGAGGCGCCGTTGGGCCGCTCCGGGCGGCCGGAGACCGGCCGCCAGTCGTTCTCCATCGACGCGGCCAACGAGTTCGATCCGCTGTTCGAAGACATGTACGACTGGTGCGAGCTGCAGGGCCTGGACCTGGACACCCTGATCCACGAGGAAGGTCCGGCGCAGATGGAGATCAACTTCCGTCACGGCGACGCCCTGCAATTGGCCGACCAGATCCTGGTGTTCAAGCGCACCA
This sequence comes from Pseudomonas benzenivorans, assembly GCF_033547155.1. Classification (GTDB taxonomy): domain Bacteria; phylum Pseudomonadota; class Gammaproteobacteria; order Pseudomonadales; family Pseudomonadaceae; genus Aquipseudomonas; species Aquipseudomonas benzenivorans_B. Next base: position 4,273,090 of record NZ_CP137892.1, on the reverse strand, counting down.
TGCGCGAGGCCGCGCTCAAGCACGATGTGGCGGCCACCTTCATGGCCAAGCCGATCACCGACGAGCCGGGCAGTGCCATGCACCTGCACCAGAGCATCATCGACCTGGAGACCGGGCGGAACATCTTCTCCAACGACGACGGCTCGATGAGCGAGCTGTTCCTCCACCACATCGGCGGTCTGCAGAAGTTCATCCCCGAGGTGCTGCCGCTGTTCGCGCCGAACGTCAATTCGTTCCGCCGCTTCCTGCCGGACACCTCGGCGCCGGTGAACGTCGAGTGGGGCGAGGAGAACCGCACCGTCGGCCTGCGCGTACCGGACTCCGGCGCGCAGAACCGCCGGGTGGAGAACCGCCTGGCCGGCGCCGACGCCAACCCCTACCTGGCCCTGGCCGCCAGCCTGCTGTGCGGCTATATCGGCATGGTCGAGGGCATCGAGCCGAGCGCCCCGGTGGTGGGCCGCGGCTACGAGCGGCGCAACCTGCGCCTGCCGCTGACCCTGGAGGCGGCGCTGGAGCGCATGGAGACCTGCGAGACCGTGAAGGAGTATCTGGGCGGCAAGTTCGTCAGCGGTTATGTCGCGGTCAAGCGCGCCGAGCACGAGAACTTCAAGCGGGTGATCAGCTCCTGGGAGCGTGAGTTCCTGCTGTTGTCGGTCTGAGTGAGCGGGGGCCGGCCGGATCGTCCGGTCCCCGAGCAATGCATGCAATCTGAGGTGGCTATGAGCAAACCCGTGAACAACCCGAAAACCCGTGAATGGCAGGCCATGAGCCGCGAGCACCACCTGGCGCCGTTCAGCGACTACCGGCAGCTGGCGGAGGTCGGCCCGCGCATCATCACCAAGGCCGAGGGCGTGTACCTGTGGGACAGCGAGGGCAACAAGATCCTCGACGGCATGGCCGGCCTGTGGTGCGTGGCGGTGGGGTACGGGCGCGAGGAGCTGGTCCAGGCGGCCGCCGCGCAGATGCGCGAGCTGCCGTTCTACAACACCTTCTTCATGACGGCCCACCCGCCGGTGCTGGAATTGGCCAAGGCCATCGCCGAGCTGGCGCCCGCCGGCATGAACCACGTGTTCTTCACCGGTTCCGGCTCCGAAGGCAACGACACCATGCTGCGCATGGTCCGCCACTACTGGGCGCTCAAGGGCAAGCCGAGCAAGAAGGTGATCATCAGCCGAGTCAATGGCTACCACGGCTCCACCGTGGCCGGCGCCAGCCTGGGCGGCATGAAGTTCATGCACGAGCAGGGCGACCTGCCGATTCCGGGCATCGAGCATATCCCGCAGCCATACTGGTTCGGCGAAGGCGGCGACATGTCGCCGGACGAGTTCGGCGTCTGGGCCGCCGAGCAGCTGGAGCAGAAGATTCTCGAGGTCGGCGAAGAGAACGTCGCCGCCTTCATCGCCGAGCCGATCCAGGGCGCCGGCGGGGTGATCATCCCGCCGGACAGCTACTGGCCGAAGATCCGCGAGATCCTTGCCAAGTACGAGATCCTGTTCGTCGCCGACGAGGTCATCTGCGGCTTCGGCCGTACCGGCGAATGGTTCGGCAGCGACTACTACGGCAACACCCCGGACATGATGACCATCGCCAAGGGCCTGACCTCCGGCTATGTGCCCATGGGCGGGCTGATCGTGCGCGACGAGATCGTCGAGGTGCTCAACCAGGGCGGCGACTTCAACCATGGCTTCACCTATTCGGGGCACCCGGTGGGCGCCGCCGTGGCCCTGGAGAACCTGCGCATCCTGCGCGACGAGAAGATCGTCGAGCGGGTCCGGGAGGAGACGGCACCCTATTTGCAGAAACGCCTGCGTGAATTGGCCGACCACCCGCTGGTGGGCGAAGTGCGCGGCGTCGGCATGCTCGGGGCCATCGAACTGGTCAAGGACAAGGCCAGCCGCGGGCGTTTCCCGGGCGAGCTGGGCGTGGGCATGATCTGTCGCGGTCACTGCTTCGACAACGGCCTGATCATGCGCGCGGTCGGCGACACCATGATCATTTCGCCGCCGCTGGTGATCGGCAAGGCGGAGATCGACGAGCTGGTGGAAAAGGCGCGCCTGTGCCTCGACCTGACCGCCAAGGCCGTATTGAGCTGAGTGCCAGACCGTTAGCGTTCCAGGCCCCTTAGGCCTGAAAGTTGTAAAGAGTGCCATGACCTTGCCAGACTGCATCCGTGCGTTGGCCAGGCTCACCGGGAGGTGGTGCAGTGAGGCTGCGCCACGTTCCGGAATACTTCTACGACAACAGGAGCTGTACGCATGAAAAGATTCGGCAAAACCCTTCTCGCGTTGTCCCTGGCGGGCGCCGTCGCCGGTGTCGCCCAGGCCGAGGACAAAGTGCTGCACGTCTACAACTGGTCGGACTACATCGCCGAGGACACCCTGGACAACTTCCAGAAGGAAACCGGCATCAAGGTGGTCTACGACGTCTTCGACAGCAACGAGACCCTGGAAGCCAAGCTGCTCTCCGGCGGTTCGGGCTACGACGTGGTGGTGCCGTCCAACCAGTTCCTCGCCAAGCAGATCAGGGCCGGTGTGTTCCAGAAGCTGGACAAGTCCAAGCTGCCGAACTGGAAGAACCTCAACCCCGACCTGATGAAGGCCCTGGAGGCCGCAGACCCGGGCAACCAGTACGCCTTCCCCTACCTGTGGGGCACCACCGGCATCGGCTACAACCCGGCCAAGGTCAAGGCCGCCCTCGGCGTGGACAAGATCGACTCCTGGGAGGCGGTGTTCAAGCCGGAGAACATGGAGAAGCTCAAGTCCTGCGGCGTCGCCATGCTCGATGCGCCGGAGGAAATCTATGCCGCGGCGCTGCACTACCTGGGCAAGAACCCCATCGCGCAGAGCCCGGCGGACGTGAAGGCGGCCGAAGAGCTGCTGCTCCAGGTACGTCCCCACGTCACCTACTTCCACTCCTCCAAGTACATCTCCGACCTGGCCAACGGCAACATCTGCGTAGCGGTCGGCTGGTCCGGCGACGTGTTCCAGGCCCAGGCCCGCGCCGAGGAAGCGAAGAACGACGTGCCGGTGGCCTACGCCATTCCCAAGGAGGGTGCCGCCACCTTCTTCGACATGATGGCCATCCCGGGCGATGCCAAGAACGTCGATGAGGCCTATACCTTCCTCAACTACATCCTCACCCCGGAAGTGATCGCGCCGATCTCCGACTACGTGGCCTACCCGAACGGCAACGCCGCCGCCACGCCGCTGGTGTCCGAGGAAATCCGCAACAACCCGGGCATTTACCCGACCGAGGAAGCCTCGAAGAAGCTCTACACCTTCACCGAGCTGAGCCCCAAGGTGCAGCGCGCCATGACCCGCAGCTGGACCAAGGTCAAGTCGGGCCGCTAAACACACGCAGCCACCCAGCCTCCGGCGGGTCCGTCCGCCGGAGGCCCTAACAATAAGAAGGAAGCTTGTATGCGTTGTTCGATTCTTCTGGCCGGCCCACCGGCCGCGCCTATCGGAGGTGCGTGTTCACGCGCCGGACTGTCCGCCGCCTGGTTGCGCCGGGTCATGGCCGTTGGCTGGCGCTAAGCCGCTCAACAGCCGCAGTCTTTTCCGATAAAGTGCCGGCCCTTTTGCCCATGGGCCGCTGATGAAAGAGGACCTACGCATGCGCATTTCCCTCGGCAAGACCCTCGCCACAGGCGCCCTGACCCTCGGCCTGACGACCCTGGCCCAGGCGGCAGGAACCGTCCATATCTACAACTGGAGCGACTACATCGGTGAAACCACCCTGGCCGACTTCGAGCAGGCCAGCGGGATCAAACCGGTGTACGACGTCTTCGATTCCAACGAGACCCTGGAAGGCAAACTGCTGGCCGGCCGCTCCGGCTACGACCTGGTGGTGCCGTCCAACCATTTCCTCGGTAAGCAGATCAAGGCCGGCGCCTTCCAGAAGCTCGATCGCAGCCTGCTGCCGAACTGGGACAACCTCGACCCGGCGCTGCTCAAACAGCTGCAGCGCAACGATCCGGGCAATCAGTATTCGGTGCCCTACCTGTGGGGCACCAACGGCATCGGCTACAACGTCGAGAAGATCAAGGCGGTGCTCGGCGTCGACAAGATCGACTCCTGGGCCACGGTCTTCGAACCGGAGAACATGCAGAAGCTGACCCGCTGCGGCGTGGCCTTCCTCGATTCGGCCGACGAGATGATTCCGGCGGTGCTCAACTACCTGGGGCTGGACCCCAACAGCACCGAGCGCGCCGACTACCAGGCCGCGGAGGCCAAGCTGCAGGCAATCCGTCCCTACGTCACCTACTTCCACTCCTCCAAGTACATCGGCGACCTGGCCAACGGCAACATCTGCGTGGCCGTGGGCTATTCCGGCGACATGCTGCAGGCCGCCGACCGCGCCGAGGAGGCCGGCCGGGGCATCGAGATCCGCTACGCGATCCCCAAGGAGGGCGCCAACCTGTGGTTCGACATGCTCGCCATCCCCGCCGATGCCGGCAACGTCGAGGAAGCCCATGCCTTCATCAACTATCTGCTGGAGCCGGCGGTGATAGCCGGGATCAGCGATTACGTCGGTTACGCCAATCCCAATACCAAGGCCGGTGAGTTGATGGATCAGGACGTACGCAGCGACGAGGCGGTGTACCCGCCGCAAGCGGTTTTGGACAGGTTGTATATCTCGGCGGAGCTGCCGACCAAGGTGCAAAGGCTGATGACCCGTAGCTGGACCAAGGTCAAATCAGGCCAGTAAAAATTCAAACGCCCGGCCGCAGGGGTTGGGCGCTATTTTCCGGGAGTTTTGGTAATGGCAGTTGCTTCTAGTGCCTATAAGAAGGTCCTCGAGGGCGATCAGCAGCCCAAAGAGGTACTGGTCAAGATCGAACGGGTGACCAAGAAGTTCGACGAGACGGTCGCCGTCGACGACGTCTCGCTGACCATCAACAAGGGCGAGATCTTCGCCCTGCTCGGCGGCTCCGGTTCGGGCAAGTCGACCCTGCTGCGCATGCTTGCCGGCTTCGAGCGGCCCACCGAGGGGCGCATCTTCCTCGACGGCGAGGACATCACCGACATGCCGCCCTACGAGCGGCCGATCAACATGATGTTCCAGTCCTACGCGCTGTTCCCGCACATGAGCGTGGCCGAGAACATCGCCTTCGGCCTCAAGCAGGACCGCATGGCCAAGGCCGAGATCGACGCCCGGGTCGAGGAGATGCTCAAGCTGGTGCACATGACCCAGTACGCCAAGCGCAAGCCGCACCAGCTGTCCGGTGGCCAGCGCCAGCGCGTGGCCCTGGCCCGCTCCCTGGCCAAGCGGCCCAAGCTGCTGCTGCTCGACGAACCCATGGGCGCCCTGGACAAGAAGCTGCGCTCGCAGATGCAACTGGAACTGGTGGAGATCATCGAGCGGGTCGGGGTGACCTGCGTGATGGTGACCCACGACCAGGAAGAGGCCATGACCATGGCCCAGCGCATCGCCATCATGCACCTGGGCTGGATCGCCCAGATCGGCAGCCCGGTGGACATCTACGAGACGCCCACCAGCCGTCTGGTCTGCGAGTTCATCGGCAACGTCAACCTGTTCGACGGCCAGGTGGTCGAGGACATGGAGGGCCATGCGCTGATCGACAGCCCGGACCTGGAGCGCAACATCTTCGTCGGCCACGGCGTCAGCACCTCGGTGCAGGACAAGAGCATCACCTACGCCATTCGCCCGGAGAAGCTGCTGGTCACCACCGAGCAGCCGACCTGCGAGCACAACTGGTCGCGTGGCACCGTGCACGACATCGCCTACCTGGGCGGTCACTCGGTGTTCCACGTGCAGCTGCCCAGCGGCAAGATCGTCCAGTCCTTCGTCGCCAACGCCGAGCGCCGCGGCGCGCGGCCGACCTGGGACGACGAGGTCTTCGTCTGGTGGGAGGACGACAGCGGGGTGGCGTTGCGCTCATGAACATTTCCCGAAGCATCAACCGTCGGCTGCCCAAGGGCCGCCACTTCGTCATAGGCGTGCCCTTCGTCTGGCTGTTCCTGTTCTTCCTGCTGCCCTTCGCCATCGTGCTGAAGATCAGCTTCGCCGAAGCCGACCTGGCCATCCCGCCCTATACGGAGATCTACGCCTGGGCCGATAACCAGCTGTCGCTGGTGATCAACCTGGGCAACTACATCTTCCTCAGCGAGGACGAGCTGTACCTGGCCGCCTACCTCGGCTCGTTGCAGATGGCCTTCTTCAGCACCCTGCTGTGCCTGCTGATCGGCTACCCGATGGCCTATGCCATCGCCCGTGCGCCCAAGGATATGCAGACGGTGTTCCTGCTGCTGATCATGATGCCGACCTGGACCGCGATCCTGATCCGCGTCTATGCCTGGATGGGCATCCTCAGCAGCAACGGCCTGCTCAACAGCCTGCTGCTGAGCCTGGGCCTGATCGACACGCCGCTGCGCATCCTCAACACCAACGTCGCGGTGTACATCGGTATCGTCTACTCCTACCTGCCGTTCATGGTCCTGCCGCTCTACGCCAACCTGGTCAAGCATGACCAGAGCCTGCTGGAGGCGGCGGCGGACCTGGGGTCGAGCAACTTCAACAGCTTCTGGAAGATCACCGTGCCGCTGTCGAAGAACGGCATCATCGCCGGCTGCATGCTGGTGTTCATCCCGGTGGTCGGCGAGTTCGTCATCCCCGAGTTGCTCGGTGGGCCGGAGACCTTGATGATCGGCAAGGTGCTGTGGCAGGAGTTCTTCAACAACCGCGACTGGCCGGTGGCGGCCTCCCTGGCGGTGGTGATGCTGGCGATCCTGATCATCCCGATCATCCTGTTCAACCGTAACCAAGCCAAGGAAATGGAGGGTCGCGTATGAAGCGCCTGAATTTCTCCACCCTCATGCTCTGGGCCGGGCTGGTGTTCATCTACCTGCCGATGGTCATCCTGGTGATCTACTCGTTCAACGGCTCGCGCCTGGTCACGGTATGGGGCGGCTGGTCGGTGAAGTGGTACGTCGGCCTGCTCGACAACACCCAGCTGATGAATGCGGTGATGCGTTCCCTGGAGATCGCCCTGTATACGGCCATCGCCGCGGTGGCGCTGGGGACTCTGGCGGCCTTCGTGCTGACCCGGGTGACCCGCTTCAAGGGGCGCACCCTGTTCGGCGGCCTGGTCACCGCGCCGCTGGTGATGCCCGAGGTGATCACCGGTCTGTCGCTGCTGCTGCTGTTCGTGGCCATGGCCCAGCTGATCGGCTGGCCCGCCGAGCGCGGCCTGCTGACCATCTGGATCGCCCACACCACCTTCTGCACCGCCTATGTGTCGGTGGTGGTGTCGTCGCGGCTGCGCGAGCTGGACCTGTCCATCGAGGAGGCGGCCATGGACCTGGGCGCCAAGCCCTGGAAGGTGTTCTTCCTGATCACGGTACCGATGATCGCGCCGTCCCTGGCGGCTGGCGGCATGATGTCCTTCGCCCTGTCGCTGGACGACCTGGTGCTGGCCAGCTTCGTCTCCGGCCCGGGTTCCACCACCCTGCCGATGGAGATCTTCTCCGCCGTGCGCCTGGGGGTGAAGCCGGAGATCAACGCCGTGGCCAGCCTGATCCTGCTGGCGGTGTCGCTGGTCACCTTCATGGTCTGGTTCTTCGCCCGGCGTGCCGAGGAGCGGCGCAAGCGCGCCATCCAGCAGGCCATGGACGAAACCACCGGTGCCAGCCAGCAGAACGGCCCGGACGGCCGGCGCGATCCGTCGCAGCAAGCGGCGGTGGCCTAGCGGGGCGGGGCCTTCACGCGAGAGGGAAAAGGGTCACTGCGGTGGCCCTTTTTCTTTGGGTCGGTGCGGCCCGCTCACGGCGCCGGGGCGTCGGACCAGTCGCAGAAGCAGCCCAGCGCCAGGGTATTGCTGGCATCGACCGCGCGCCCGGCGGACAGGGCCTCGAGGATGGGCTCGATGAAGCTGTTGCTCGCGTTGCAGGTCAGGCCTTCGCTGTAGGGGCCGAAGTAGGCCAGGCGGCCGCTGCGGTCCCAGATGGCCACCGCCGGGCTGGCCGGTATGTGCGCGACCCCGGGCAGTGTCGGCAGCGCCTGCAGCTTCTCCAGGACGGCCGGTAGCCGACCTCGGCTGCCGGCCTTCTGCACCGCGTAGAAGGCCACGCCGCGGGGGGCGAACTGGTCGATCAGCTCGCCCAGGTGCTGCTGGTTGCCGACGTTGCAGGGACAGGCCGGGTCCCAGAAGTGCACCAGGCGAATCGGCCCGGGCCCGGCCAGCTCGTCCGGCAGGCGCAGCTCGGCGCCGGAGAACAGCGCCGCCCGTTCGTCGAAGGGGCGCAGGTAGCGCCCCTCGAACCAGCGCACGGCGCTGAACAGGGCGGCGGCCCCGACCAGGGTGAGCAGGCAGGCGAGCAGGGTCTTGCGGCTGGGGCGGGGCATGGCGTGGCGATCGCGAAAAGGGCGCCTAGCTTGCCACGATGCGCACTGGAGCTGAACATCTGCGCGCGCCTGCGGCACAATGCCGCTGCGCCGCCGTCTCCGTCCGGCCACAGGGAGCCTTAATGCCAGAGCCTTTCAACCCCGATCACCTGCGCCCGCTGTTGCGACCACTGGCCGCGGGCACGCTGGAGTTGCCGGCGATACAGGCCTATCGGGCGTTCTACGGTATCGACCTGGGACGGCAACATGCCCATCTGGACAGTCGTCTGGGCAGTTTCCCGGTCGCCGGCTACCAGATCGCCGCCCAGCTCTGGGCGCCGCCCCAGCCACGGGCGACCCTGTTGCTGGTGCACGGCTACTACGATCACATGGGGTTGTACCGCCATGTGATCGACTGGGCGCTGGGCATGAACTTTGCGGTGCTCGCCTGCGATCTGCCGGGCCATGGCCTGTCCAGCGGCCCACGGGCCAGCATCGACGACTTCGCCGAATACCAGCAGGTGCTGGTCGGGCTGCTCGACGAGGCGGCGCAGCTGGGGTTGCCGCAACCCTGGCACCTGTGCGGGCAGAGCACCGGCGGGGCGATCCTGCTGGACTACCTGCTGAGCGGCGCGCCGCGCCCCGAGGTGGGCCAGAGCATCCTCCTGGCGCCGCTGGTGCGGCCGCGGGCCTGGGCCTGGTCGAAGCTCAGCTATCGCCTGCTCAGCCCCTTCGTCAAGGCGATACCCCGGCGCTTCAGCGAAAACTCCCACGACGCCGAATTCATCGATTTCGTGCAGAACCGCGACCCCTTGCAGCCGCGCAACCTGCCGACCGCCTGGTTCGCCGCGCTGGCCCGCTGGGTGCCGCGGATCGAGGCGGCGCCCCGCAGCGCCGCCAGCCCGCTGATCGTCCAGGGCGAGGCGGACATGACGGTGGATTGGGCGCATAACCTCGAGGTGCTGCGGGAGAAGTTCGCCGCGCCCCAGATCCTGTGCCTGCCCGAGGCGCGCCATCATCTGGCCAATGAGGTGCCGGCCTTGCGTCAGCGCTACTTCGACTTTCTCCGCGAGCGGGTTGCCTGAGGGCTCAGATGCCCTGGGGGGCGGGCTCCAGCTCGGCGGCGCTCTGCCCCACGGCCAGCCCGGCCCGGACCGCCGCCAGGGCCGCCTGGTAATAGGCCTGACCCGCGGTGGACTGGGCGAAACCGACGAACTCCTCCAGTTCCGGGTCGGACAGCTCGCGGTAGACGTGCAGCAGGGTGTTGTCCAGGTCTGCGCCGATCTGCTCGATCAGGTGCTGGCGCTGGCTGTCCAGCAGGGTATGGGCGGCGCCGCCGCCGAGTAGCCCGGGGAGCATCTGGCTGAGGCTGTCGGCGGCCACCCCGGCCAGGGCCAGGCTGATCTCGGCGCCGGCTTCCTCGGCCGGCAGGGCCTGGGCCAGGTGGCGGATCAGCAGGCGCCGAGTGGCGCTGGCCTCGCCGCGCGGCAGGCCGTCGGCGTGCAGCGCCAGTTGCTCGCGGCTGGTGGCGAGCAGCTCGGCGGCGACCACCTTGCGTCCCAGCGGCGACTGAAAGAACTGCAGCGCCGGCGCCGGGTCGGCCAGCTGCTGGCGCAGGCTGAACTGCGCGCGCTGGTCCATCGCCCGCGGGTCGAAGCGGCGGTTGCTGTTCTCCACCAGGGCCTGGTACACCGCCGGCGGCAGGGTGCGCCGATAGCGCTCCTGGGCGGCGCGCAGGGCGTCGTTGAAGTGTGCCCGTTGTTGCGGCCAGCCGGCGGCCTGGTACAGCTGCAGATGGATATCGGCCAGGCTCGGCAGGCTGAAGATCAGCAACAAGATGACGCAGAGGACACGCATACTGACTCCTGGGTGGCGGGCGGCTATTTTCAATGGCCGAACGATGCTTGTCGAGGCGCTCCGCCCTGCCACGCTGTAGAATCGCCGGCATGCCTACCGACGCCCATGATCTGCCCCTCTCGAACATAGTCGACGACCTAGCCGAACAGGGCTGGTCGCTGCGGCCGCTGTTCGTGCCTAATGCTCTGACCCTCGAACTGGCCGATGAGTGCCGTCGGCGGGCGGCACGGGGCGCCCTGACCCCGGCCGGCGTCGGCAAGGCCCAGGAGGTGCGCGAAGGCATCCGCGGCGATCGCATCGAGTGGCTGGACGCCGGCCAGTCGGCGGCCTGCGACGGCTACCTGGCGCTGCTCGACGAGCTGCGCCTGGCCCTCAATCGCGAGTTGTTCCTGGGCCTGGAGGATTACGAGAGTCACTTTGCCCTCTATCCGCCCGGGGCCTTCTACCAGAAGCACCTGGACCGCTTCCGCGACGACGACCGTCGTGCGGTGTCGGTGGTGCTCTACCTCAACCCGGACTGGCAGCCCGAGCATGGCGGCGCCTTGCGCCTGTACCTGGCGGACGGTTCGATCCGCGACATCGCGCCCGAGGCCGGCAGCCTGGTGGTATTCCTCTCGGCCGAGATGCTCCACGAGGTATTGCCGACCAGCCGCGAACGCCTGTCGCTGACCGGCTGGTTCCGCCGCCGCGGCGCCGATCCGCTGTAACTGTGTAGAGGAGGGGAGATGCAGAAGATCTTGGTCAGCCGTTGCCTGCTCGGCCATCCGGTGCGCTACGACGGCGGCGCCCACGGCCCCTTCGGGCTGCTCGAGCGCTGGCAGGCCGAGGGTCGCGTGGTGGCCCTGTGTCCGGAGGTGGCCGGGGGCTTGCCGACGCCGCGGCCGCCGGCGGAAATCCCCGGTGGTCAGGGCGGCCAGGTGCTCGACGGCCTGCTGCCGGTGCGCAGTGTGGACGGCGAGGACTTCACTGCCGCCTTCCTCGCCGGGGCGCAGCAGGCGCTGGCACTGGTCGAGCGGCACCAGATTCGCCTGGCGTTGCTCAAGGCACGCAGCCCCTCCTGCGGCAACCGCGAGAACTACGACGGCAGCTTCAGCGGGCGCAGGGTCGCCGGCGAGGGGGTGACCGCCGCGCTGCTGCGTCGCGCCGGGGTGCAGATCTTCAGCGAGGAGGAGCTGGCTGAGGCCGAGGCGGCGTTGCGCCGACTGGAGGCGGGTTGAGCGAGCGCTCGGCGAAAGCGAAAAGGGAGGCCCATGGCCTCCCTTTTTCGTGGCGCGGCCTGGCTTAGAACAGCACGCGGCTGCGGATGGTGCCGCGCACGTGCTGCAGCTTCTCCAGGGCCAGGTCCGAGTACTCGGCGTCGACGTCGATCACCACGTAGCCGACCTTGTCGTTGGTCTGCAGGAACTGGCCGGAGATGTTGATGCCGTTGTCGGCGAACACCTTGTTGATCTCGCTCATCACCCCCGGCACGTTGGCGTGGATGTGCAGCAGGCGGTGCTTGCCCGGGTGCGAGGGCAGGGCCACCTCGGGGAAGTTGACCGAGGACACCGAGGTACCGTTGTCGCTGTACTTGACCAGCTTCTCCGCCACTTCCAGGCCGATGTTGGCCTGCGCCTCGGCGGTGGAGCCGCCGATGTGCGGGGTCAGGATCACCCGGTCCAGGCCGCGCAGCGGGCTGGCGAACTCTTCCTCGTTGGACTTGGGCTCGACCGGGAACACGTCGATGGCGGCGCCGATCAGGTGTTCGTCCTCGATCGCCGCGGCCAGGTGGTCCAGTTCGACCACGGTGCCACGGGCGGCGTTGATCAGGATGCCGCCCTTCTTCATGGCGCGGATTTCCTTCTCGCCGATCATCCACTGGGTCGAGGGCAGCTCCGGCACATGCAGCGAGACGATGTCGCACATGCCCAGCAGTTCGTGCAGGTTGCCGATCTGCGTGGCATTGCCCAGCGGCAGCTTGGTCACCACGTCGTAGAAGTACACCTGCATGCCCATGGCCTCGGCCAGTACCGACAGCTGGGTGCCGATCGAGCCGTAGCCGACGATGCCGAGCTTCTTGCCGCGGATCTCGAAGGAGTTGGCCGCGCTCTTGATCCAGCCGCCGCGGTGGCAGGAGGCGTTCTTCTCCGGGATGCCGCGCAGCAGCAGGATGGCCTCGGCCAGCACCAGTTCGGCCACCGAGCGGGTGTTCGAGTAGGGGGCGTTGAACACCGCGATGCCGCGCTCGCGGGCCGCGTCCAGGTCGACCTGGTTGGTGCCGATGCAGAAACAGCCGACCGCCACCAGCTTGCTCGCGCAGTCGAAGACCTCGGCGGTCAGCTGGGTGCGCGAGCGGATGCCGATGAAGTGGGCCTCGGCGATCTTCTCTTTCAGTTCGTCGCCTGACAGGGCGCCCTTGTGGTACTCGATGTTGGTGTAGCCGGCGGCCCTCAGGGTGTCCACGGCATTCTGGTGGACGCCTTCGAGGAGAAGGAACTTGATCTTGCTCTTGTCGAGAGAGGTCTTGCTCATCGGAGTACCTGTTGTCCCACAAATAGTGTCAGGAAAGGCGTCAGCGGCAGCGCTGACCGGAGCCGCCAAATCGGTGCCGGGGGCGCGATTCACGGGATGCGTATGCTAGCATGATCTCCTTTTTCCATGCTTGGTTGCGACCTGAATCGTTCTCAGGGCGACCATGAATCGATTGAGAGTTCACTTGATGACCCCAGCTGCCCTGATCGAAGAACTGCAGACCCTGGTCGAGCCCGGCAAGGTGCTCACCGACGCCGATTCCCTCGCCACTTACGGCAAGGATTGGACCAAGCACTTCGCCCCCGCGCCCAGCGCCATCGTCTTTCCCAAGAGCATCGAGCAGGTCCAGGCCATCGTGCGCTGGGCCAACCAGCACCGGGTCGCCCTGGTGCCGTCGGGCGGGCGTACCGGGCTGTCCGCCGCGGCCGTGGCGGCCAACGGGGAGGTCGTGGTCGCGTTCGACTATATGAACCAGATCCTCGCCTTCAACGAGTTCGACCGCACCGTGGTCTGCCAGCCGGGGGTGGTCACCCAGCAGCTGCAGGACTTCGCCGAGGACAAAGGGCTGTATTACCCGGTGGACTTCGCCTCCGCCGGTTCCAGCCAGATCGGCGGCAATATCGCCACCAATGCCGGCGGGATCAAGGTGATTCGCTATGGCATGACCCGCAACTGGGTGGCCGGGCTCAAGGTCGTCACCGGCACCGGCGAGCTGCTGGAGCTGAACAAGGACCTGATCAAGAACGCCACCGGCTACGACCTGCGCCAGCTGTTCATCGGCGCCGAAGGCACCCTGGGCTTCGTCGTCGAGGCCACCATGCGCCTGGACCGTGCGCCGCAGAACCTCACCGCCATGGTCCTCGGCACGCCGGACTTCGATTCGATCATGCCGGTGCTGCATGCCTTCCAGGGCAAGCTCGACCTGACCGCCTTCGAGTTCTTCTCCGACCGCTGCCTGGACAAGATCCTCGCCCGCGGCGACGTGCCGGCGCCCTTCGAGACCCGCGCGCCCTTCTACGCCCTGCTGGAGTTCGAGGCCACCACCGAGCAGATCGCCGACGCCGCCCTGGCCACCTTCGAGCACTGCGTCGAGCAGGGCTGGGTGCTCGACGGGGTGATGAGCCAGAGCGAGCAGCAGCTGCAGAACCTGTGGAAGCTGCGCGAGTACATCTCCGAGACCATCGCCCACTGGACGCCCTACAAGAACGACATCTCGGTCACCGTCTCCAAGGTGCCGGCCTTCCTTCACGACATCGACCGCATCGTCGGCCAGCATTACCCGGATTTCGAGATCGTCTGGTTCGGCCATATCGGCGACGGCAACCTGCACCTGAACATCCTCAAGCCGAACAACCTGAGCAAGGACGAGTTCTTCGCCAAGTGCGCCACGGTCAACCAGTGGGTGTTCGAGACCGTGCAGAAGTACCACGGTTCGATCTCCGCCGAACACGGCGTCGGCATGACCAAGCGCGATTACCTGCACTACAGCCGCTCGGAGGCGGAGATCGGCTACATGAAGGCGATCAAGGCGGTGTTCGATCCCAACGGCATCATGAACCCCGGGAAAATTTTTCCGCTCTGACCCCTAGGGTGGGATCGACCCCAGGTCTTTTCCACCATGACAGACGCCGGGTGGGGAACGCTGAGCGGTTTTCCACCCTCAGGTCGAGGATCGCTCCATGAGTTATCAACACCAGTACACCGACGGCACCCCGATCCACTTCCCCCTGGGCAAGGTGGTGTGCATCGGCCGCAACTATGCCGAGCACGCCAAGGAGCTGAACAACCCGGTGCCGAGCGAGCCCCTGCTGTTCATCAAGCCGGGCAGCTGCGTGGTGCCGCTGGAGGATGGCTTCGACATTCCCGCCGATCGCGGCGCGGTGCACTACGAGGCGGAGATCGCCGTGCTGATCGGCAAGCCGCTGTCGCGCACGCCGGACACCGAGGAGGTGCGCGACGCCATCTCCGGCTTCGCCCCGGCCCTGGACCTGACCCTGCGCGAGGTGCAGGCCCGGCTCAAGGAGCAGGGCTACCCCTGGGAAATCGCCAAGTCCTTCGACGGCGCCTGCGTGCTGGCGCCCTTCGTGCCGGGCGATGCCATCGAAGACCTGGACGATATCGGCATTCGCCTCGTCATCAACGGCGAGGTCCGCCAGGACGGCAATAGCCGCGACATGCTCAATCCCATCCTGCCGCTGATCCGGCACATCTGCGGCCACTTCAGCCTGCAGCCGGGCGATGTGGTACTCACCGGCACGCCGGTCGGCGTCGGCCCCCTGCACCAGGGCGATGAGCTGGTGCTGGAGCTGCCCGGGCAGTCGCGCTTCGCCAGCCGGGTGCTGTAACGGCTCATGCGTCGAGGCGCCCGCCGGGCGCCTTCTATCGCGGTAATCGAACCTTAAAGGCACTTCGCTAGTCTGATGGTCGTCCGTTACCGAGCCCTGTCCGATGTCCCAGCCCCTGTCCCTCCTGTTATCCCCGCGCCGCCTGCTGCTGTTGGCCCTGGTCGTCCTGGCGGCGGCGTCGATCGACTACCTGCAGTGGCACAAGCGCGCCTACTTCTGGTTCAAGCAACAGGGCCTGAGCCTCGCCGAGCGGCAGGCGAGCATCTGGTTGCCGGGCTATCGGGCGGTGCTGCAGGGCAAACCGCTGGCGGGCCTGGAGGATGACGAGACCTCCGGGCTGACCTATCACCCGGGCAGCGACACCCTGTTCACCGTCACCGGCAAGAATCCGCAGCTGGTCGAGTTGTCGCTGGACGGCGAGGTGTTGCGGCGCATCCGTCTGACCGGTTTCGCCGACCCCGAGGGGGTCGAGCTGGTGGCCGACGGCCGCCTGGCGATCATCGACGAGCGCCAGCGCAAGCTGACCGCCTTCGATCTGGCCGATGACGCCCTGAGCATCGATGCCGCCGACTACCCGGCCGTCGACCTGGGCTTCGCCGACGCCGGCAACAAGGGCTTCGAGGGCATCGCCTGGGACTCGCGCCGCCAGCGCGTGCTGCTCGGCAAGGAGCGCTCGCCCCTGGGGCTGTTCAGCCTGCCCTTTCCCGGCGAGGACGGCGCGGTCGGCGCCCTGCAGCCCGTGCCGGCGCCCAACCTGTTCGTGCGCGATATCTCCTCGCTGAGTTTCGATGCCCGTACCGGGCATTCGCTGCTGCTCTCCGACGAGTCGCAGCTGCTGCTGGAGCTGGACGGCGAGGGCGAACCGGTCAGCTTCATCAGCCTGGGCAGCGGCCGCAACGGCCTGGGCCGGGGCATCGAGCAGGCGGAGGGCGTAGCCATGGACGCGGCGGGCGCCATCTACATAGTCGGTGAACCCAATCTGCTCTACGTGTTCAAGCGCAAGGCCAGGTCCTGATCGCACGGTCCTGTGCGGCGCCTCTCAGCTGTCGTCGCGCAGCGCCGCGTCCGGGGCATTCCTGCGCACCGACTCGATGCCCTGGCGACAGCCACTGGCGCTGGCGTACATCTGACTCTGACCTATGACCTGGCCGTTACTGGCCTTGAGTACGAAGTAGTGCTTGTCGTTGCTGGCGGCCTTGCTTTCGAAGGCGCCTTCGCGGGGCGCGTTGCGCTTGACCGAGTCGATGCCGTTGAGGGCCGAGTCCTTGGCCTTGTACAGCTCGCTGCTGAGGATGATCTCGCCGTTGCCAGCGAGCAGGTTGAAGTGGAATTGGCCGTCCTTGGCTTTCTTCAGATGGAAGGTGCTGGCCATGCTTTAACTCCTGAGAGGGGGAGTTTCCAAGCCTAGCTTGCCTGGCACGGGCGGCCAGCCTGGCCGATCAGCGGGTGAGGCGCTTGACCCCTTCGGCGGTGCCGAGCAGCAGCAGGTCGGCCGGGCGGGCGGCGAACAGGCCGTTGGTCACCACGCCGACTATGTTGTTGATCTGCGCCTCCAGCCCGACCGGATCGACGATCGACAGGTTGTGCACGTCGAGGATCTGGTTGCCGTTGTCGGTCACCACGCCCTCGCGGTACACCGGGTCGCCGCCCAGCTTGACCAGCTCGCGGGCGACATGGCTGCGCGCCATGGGGATCACCTCCACCGGCAGCGGGAAGGCGCCGAGCACCGGCACCAGCTTGCTGGCGTCGGCGATGCAGATGAAGGTCTTGGCCACCGCCGCGACTATCTTCTCGCGGGTCAGCGCGGCGCCGCCGCCCTTGATCAGGTTGAGGTGCTCGTCGCTTTCGTCGGCGCCATCGACGTAGAACTCCAGGTCGCTGACCGCGTTCAGCTCGTACACCGGGATGCCGTGGCCCTTGAGGCGCGCGGCGGTGGCCTCGGAGCTGGCCACGGCGCCGTCAAATTCCATCCGGTGCTGGGCTAGGGCGTCGATGAAGCAGTTGGCGGTGGAGCCGGTGCCGACGCCGACGACGCTCTTGGCATCGAGCTTGGGGAGGATGAAGTCGACGGCGGCCTGGGCGACTGCCTGTTTCAGTTGATCCTGGGTCATCGCGGTTCTGCGCCTGATTGAAGTCGGGAGCCGCGAATTATAGCCGTTTGCGCCGGCAAAACCCCGTCCTTCGTATGGTCGCTCGGCGCAGCCCTGGGGTAGACTCCGGGGTCCCCTAGCGCAACCGCCTGCGAACTTGCCATGCTCGAACAATACGTCAAGAAGATCCTCACCTCGCGCGCCTACGACGTGGCGGTGGAAACCCCCCTGCAAGCCGCCAACCAGCTCTCCGAGCGTCTGGGCAACCAGATTCTGCTCAAGCGCGAAGACCTGCAGCCGGTGTTCTCCTTCAAGATTCGCGGCGCCTACAACAAGTTGGCCCAGCTCAGTGCAGAGGAGCAGGCCCGTGGCGTAGTCACCGCCTCGGCGGGCAACCACGCCCAGGGCCTGGCGCTGGCGGCCAAGGTGCTGGGGGTCAAGGCGACCATCGTGATGCCCAAGACCACCCCGGAGATCAAGGTCAACGGCGTGCGCTCGCGCGGCGGCCGGGTGGTGTTGCACGGCGACAGCTTTCCCGAGGCCCTGGCCTATTCGCTGAAGCTGGTGGAGGAGAAGGGCTACATCTATATCCACCCCTACGACGACCCGCACACCATCGCCGGCCAGGGCACCGTGGCCATGGAGATCCTCCGTCAGCATCCCGGCCAGCTGGACGCCATCTTCGTGCCGGTGGGCGGCGGCGGCCTGATCGCCGGCATCGCCGCCTACGTCAAGTACCTGCGCCCGGAAATCAAGATCATCGGCGTCGAGCCGGACGACTCCAACTGCCTGCAGGCCGCCCTGGCCGCCGGCGAGCGGGTGGTGCTGCCGAGCGTCGGGCTGTTCGCCGACGGCGTGGCGGTGGCGCAGATCGGCGAGCACACCTTCGCCATCTGCAAGGACCACGTCGACGAGGTGATCACCGTCAGCACCGACGAGATCTGCGCGGCGATCAAGGACATCTACGACGACACCCGCTCGATCACCGAGCCGGCCGGCGCCCTGGCCGTGGCCGGGATCAAGCGCTACGTCGAGCGCGAAGGTTGTACGGGCCAGGTGCTGGTGGGCATCGAGTCGGGGGCCAACGTCAACTTCGACCGCCTGCGCCATGTGGCCGAGCGCGCCGAGCTGGGCGAGAAGCGCGAGGCCATCATCGCCGTGACCATCCCCGAGCAGCCGGGCAGCTTCAAGGCCTTCTGCGAGGCGATCGGCAAGCGCCAGATCACCGAGTTCAACTACCGCTACCACACCGACCAGGAGGCGCACATCTTCGTCGGCGTGCAGACCCACCCGGACAGCGACCCGCGCGCGGCCCTGGTGACCAGCCTGCGCGAGCAGGGCTTCCCGGTGGTCGACCTGACCGACAACGAGCTGGCCAAGCTGCACATCCGCCACATGGTCGGCGGCCATGCCGCGCGGGTCAGCGACGAGGTGGTGCTGCGCTTCGAATTCCCCGAACGCCCGGGGGCGTTGTTCAACTTCCTGCAGCGCCTGGGTGGGCGCTGGAACATCTCGATGTTCCACTACCGCAACCACGGCGCAGCCGACGGCCGGGTGGTCGCCGGCCTGCAGGTGCCCCAGGCCGAGCGCCATCTGGTGCCGGCGGCGCTGGACGAGATTGGCTACCCCTACTGGGACGAGAGCGACAATCCGGCCTACAAGCTGTTTCTCGGCTGAGCCGGCGCGCACGGGAGGCGTGAATGGAACCCTATCAACTGCTGAAGATCGCCCACGGCCTGCCCGCCATCCTGCTGTTGCTCGGCGTGCCGGCCCATGTGGTCATGCTGTGGAAGGCCGCCCGCGGCGGCGATGCGGCTGTGCTGCAGCGCAAGCTCCGGCGTACCCGGCTGATCAGCCTGCCGCTGCTGGGCCTGCTGGCCCTGAGCCTGCCGCTCAGCGGCTGGTGGCTGGTCGACCTGGCCGGCTGGCCGCTGGGGCAGACCTGGCTGCTGGCCAGCAACCTGCTGTTCGTCGTGCTGCTGCTCTGCGGCCTGCTGCTGGCCGGGCGGCTGAAGGCCTGGCAGGCCCTGGGGGAGGCGCCGGCACCCGCCGGGCTGCTGCGCCTGAGTGCGCTCTATGCCGGGCTGGGCCTGCTGGTGCTGTTGCTGATCCTGGGGTTGATGGGCGCCAAGCCGGCCTGAGCGAGTGCTGGAGACAAGAACGCCGCCTCGAAGGGCGGCGTTCTGCGTTACGCGGGGGCGCTTTCTAGCGCAGCGAGATGATCGGCCAGCCGCGGCTTTCTGCTTCGGCGCGCAGCTTGGCGTCGGGGTCCACCGCCACCGGCCGCGTCACCCGCTCCAGCAACGGCAGGTCGTTCAGCGAGTCGCTGTAGAAGCAGCTGTCGTCCAGGCTCAGGCCGGTTTCCGCGAGCCAGCGATTGAGCCGGGTGACCTTGCCTTCCTTGAAGCAGGGCACGTCGGTGGTGCGTCCGGTGTAGCGGCCGTCGGCCATCTCGCACTCGGTGGCCAGCAGGGTGTCGACGCCCAGGCGCTTGGCGATGGGGCCGGTGACGAAGCGGTTGGTGGCGGTGATGATCAGCAGCCGGTCGCCGGCGGCACGGTGCTCGGCCAGCAGGGCCTCGCCCTTGGCCAGAATGATCGGCTCGATGCAGTCGCGCATGAATTCGCGGTGCCATTGCTCGAGCTGGGCCATCTCGCTACGGCCGAGTATCTCCAGGCTGAAGTTCAGGTAGTCGCGGATGTCCAGGCGGCCGGCCAGGTAGTCCTCATAGAAGGCATCGTTGCGCGCCTTATAGGCCACCCCATCGAGGATGCCTCGCTCGCACAGGTAATCGCCCCAGGCATGGTCGCTGTCGCCACCGAGCAGGGTGTTATCGAGGTCGAATAGGGCCAAGCGCACGCGGATCACCTTTCTCTTGCAGAAGCCTAGGGGCGCCAGAATAGCGGCTTTTCCGGGCTATTCCTACTTGGCGGACGGCCGCGTTGCCGCTGTCGCGGGCTTTGTGGAACAATGCCGAAACATGCGTTTACGAGGTTGTGCGCCGTGATCGACCCTGATGGTTTTCGCCCGAATGTCGGCATCATCCTGACCAACGATGTCGGTCAGGTGCTTTGGGCGCGTCGGATTAACCAGGACGCCTGGCAGTTCCCGCAGGGCGGGATCAACGACCATGAGACGCCGGAAGAGGCGCTGTTCCGCGAGTTGAACGAGGAAGTCGGCCTGGAGCAGGAGGATGTGAAAATTCTCGCCTGCACCCGTGGCTGGTTGCGGTATCGTCTGCCCCAGCGTCTGGTGCGCACCCACAGCCAGCCGCTGTGTATCGGGCAGAAACAGAAGTGGTTCCTGCTGCGCCTGACCGGCGCCGAGGACAAGGTGCGCATGGACCTGACCGGCAAGCCGGAGTTCGACGGCTGGCGCTGGGTCAGTTACTGGTATCCGCTGGGCCAGGTGGTGACATTCAAGCGCGAGGTCTATCGTCGCGCCCTCAAGGAACTCGCTCCGCGCCTGCTGGCGCGGGACTGACACAGACTAGAGCCGAGCCATGCTCAATACGCTGCGCAAGATCGTCCAGGAAGTAAACGCCGCCAAGGACCTCAAGGCGGCGTTGGGCATCATCGTACAGCGCGTCAGGGAGGCCATGGGCAGCCAGGTCTGCTCGGTCTATCTGCTCGACCCGGAAACCAACCGTTTCGTCCTGATGGCCTCCGAGGGCCTGAACAAGCGCTCCATCGGCAAGGTCAGCATGGCCCCCAACGAAGGCCTGGTCGGCCTGGTCGGCACCCGCGAGGAGCCGCTGAACCTGGAGAACGCCGCCGCCCACCCGCGCTACCGCTACTTCGCCGAGACCGGCGAGGAACGTTTCGCCTCCTTCCTCGGCTCGCCGATCATCCACCACCGGCGGGTCATGGGCGTGCTGGTCGTCCAGCAAAAGGAGCGGCGTCAGTTCGACGAGGGCGAAGAAGCCTTCCTGGTGACCATGAGCGCGCAGCTCGCCGGGGTGATCGCCCACGCCGAGGCGACCGGCTCGATCCGCGGCCTGGGGCGCCAGGGCAAGGGCATCCAGGAGGCCAAGTTCATCGGCGTGCCCGGCTCGCCGGGGGCCGCGGTCGGTACCGCGGTGGTGGTGCTGCCGCCGGCCGATCTGGAGGTGGTGCCGGACAAGACCATCGACGATATCGACGCCGAACTGGCGCTGTTCAATACCGCCCTGGAGGGCGTGCGTGGCGACATGCGCAACCTCTCGGCGAAGATGGCCAGCCAGCTGCGCCCGGAAGAGCGTGCGCTGTTCGACGTGTACCTGATGATGCTGGAAGACGCCGCCCTGGGTAACGAGGTGGTCAACATCATCCGCACCGGCCAGTGGGCCCAGGGCGCCCTGCGCCAGGTGGTCGGCGAGCACGTCAACCGCTTCGAACTGATGGACGACGCCTACCTGCGCGAGCGCGCCTCCGACGTCAAGGACCTCGGCCGCCGCCTGCTCGCCTACCTGCAGCAGGCCCGTCAGCAGAGCCTGGAATACCCGGACAACTGCATCCTGGTCAGCGAGGAGCTATCGCCGACCATGCTCGGCGAGGTGCCGGAGGGCAAGCTGGCCGGCCTGGTCTCGGTGCTCGGCTCGGGCAACTCCCATGTGGCGATTTTCGCCCGGGCCATGGGCATTCCCACGGTGATGGGGGCGGTCGACCTGCCGTATTCGAAGATCGACGGCATCCAGCTGATCGTCGACGGTTACCACGGCGAGGTGTTCACCAACCCCAGCGAGCTGCTGCGCAAGCAGTACGCCGACGTGGTCGAGGAGGAGCGCCAGCTGACCCAGGGCCTCGATGCCCTGCGCGGATTGCCCTGCGAGACCCTGGACGGCCACCGCATGCCGCTGTGGGTCAACACCGGCCTGCTCGCCGACGTGGCCCGAGCCCAGGAGCGCGGCGCCGAGGGCGTCGGCCTGTACCGCACCGAGGTGCCGTTCATGATGAACGAGCGCTTTCCCAGCGAGAAGGAACAGCTGGCCATCTACCGCGAGCAGCTGGCCGCCTTCCATCCGCTGCCGGTGACCATGCGCAGCCTGGATATCGGCGGCGACAAGGCGCTGTCCTACTTCCCGATCAAGGAAGAGAATCCCTTTCTCGGCTGGCGCGGCATCCGCGTCACCCTCGACCACCCGGAAATCTTCCTGGTGCAGACCCGCGCCATGCTCAAGGCCAGCGAGGGCCTGAACAACCTGCGCATCCTGCTGCCGATGATTTCCGGCATCCAGGAGCTGGAAGAGGCCCTGCACCTGATCCACCGCGCCTGGGGCGAGGTGCGCGACGAGGGCACCGACGTGCCGCTGCCGCCGGTCGGGGTGATGATCGAGATTCCCGCCGCGGTCTACCAGACCCGCGAGCTGGCGCGCCAGGTGGACTTCCTCTCGGTCGGCTCCAACGACCTGACCCAGTACCTGCTGGCGGTGGACCGCAACAACCCGCGGGTCGCCGACCTCTACGACTTCCTCCATCCGGCCGTGCTGCAGGCGCTGCGCAAGGTGATCGGCGACGCCCATGCCGAAGGCAAGCCGGTGAGCATCTGCGGCGAGATGGCCGGCGACCCGGCGGCGGCGGTGTTGCTGATGGCCATGGGCTTCGACAGCCTGTCGATGAACGCCACCAACCTGCCGAAGGTCAAGTGGCTGCTGCGCCAGATCAGCCTGGGCAAGGCCAAGGAGCTGCTGGCCCAGGTGATGAACATCGACAACCCCCAGGTGATCCACAGCACCCTGCAGCTGGCCCTGCGCAACCTCGGCCTGGGTCGGATGATCAATCCGGCATCGGACATCCAGGCCTGACAGCGAGCCCCTCGGTCAGTCGCGTGCGACAGGGATAGACCGCCGCTCCTCCCGCGGCGGCCGGGCCGTCAACACTCCAGGCTGGTTTCTCCAAGCGGCACGCCATGGGGGCCATAGCGGCGTTCGACCAGGTGCCGGGAACCGTCGGCGCGCACTTGCAGCGCCGTGCTGGCGAGGGTGCCGTAGCTGCGGGTGGCGATGAAGATGCCGGACAGCAGGCGCTCGGTATTGAGGCCGACGCCGGTGTCGGGCAACGCCGCATCCGGGGGTTGCTGGGCGTCGTGCAGCAGGTCCAGCAGCGCGGGCATCTGGGGTTCGATCAGGCACTCGCTGAGCAGCGCCCTGGCCTTCTCCACCTTCGGCCAGGGGGTGTTCAGGTCGGCGTTGGAGAAGCCGTAGAGACCCTCGCTCAACTGCCGGGGGATGCCCTCGCGGGAGTTGAAGAACCACAGCTGCTTGGCGTCGCCGATCAGCAGATTGAACGCCGAATAGTCGCCGGCGCGTCCGGCCAGCTCGGTGAGGAACGCCTCGGGCTCCAGCTCGCCCTGCAGGAACTGCAGCGGCAGCTCGCCGCGGGAGCGGCCGTAGGGAGGCTGGCGCGGGTCACGGATATTGGTCAGGGCGGCGTAGCGCCCATGGGGGCCGGCCGCCAGCCAGGTGCCGCCGGCCTGCAGGTCGCGTCCACCATAGATATCCGGGGCATCCTCCCAAGCCGCCAGGGGCAGGCTCGGGCGGTCGTAGAACTCGTCGCGGTTGGCCGCCAGAACCAGGGGAAGGGAGTGGGAGGGGCGCCAGGCGAATACGATCAGGCACATAGAAACTCCTTTCGTGACGGGACTCTGAAGTGCTGTGACGGTCGCCGACGGGGCCGCGCTGCGGCCCGGGGGACCTGAGTCCAGTTCCTGCTGATGTGGGTTCTTGTCGCAACAGTCCGTGTGGAAAACGCTCCATCAGTTGCCGACAGCTTAGGCGCTAGGGGAGGTAAGGAAAAGACCCTGTACGGCAATCCGTAGAGGCCTTGCGGGGGGCGGGTCGCGTGACTGCCCTCGGCCGCACGAGCCCCACGCGGTCAATCAGGCGTGGAGCGGGCAGGCTCGCTTCCGTTACCATGCCGCTTTGCTTGAGGGGGCATCGATGGAACTGCTGCTGTATATGCTGCTGGGGGCGGCGGCCGGCGTGTTGGCGGGACTGTTCGGGGTCGGCGGCGGCATCATCATAGTGCCGGTGCTGGTGTTGAGTTTCACCGCCCAGGGCGTCGATCCGGCCGTGCTGACCCACCTGGCGGTCGGCACCTCGCTGGCGACCATCATCTTCACCTCGATCAACTCGGTGCTGGAACATCACCGCAGGGGTGCGGTGCGCTGGTCGATCTTCGCCTGGATGACCCTGGGCATCCTGCTCGGCGCCGGCCTGGGGTCGCTGACCGCGGCGGCGATCCAGGGCCCGCAGCTGCAGCGGATCATCGGCGTGTTCGCCATCGCCGTGTCGCTGCAGATGGCCCTGGATCTGAAACCCAGGGCCAGCAGCGCTGTCCCAGGCAGGCTGGCCCTCGGCGCTGCCGGCGGGGTGATCGGCTGGGCCTCGGCGATCTTCGGCATCGGCGGCGGGTCGCTCAACGTGCCCTTCCTGACCTGGCGCAGCCTGCCCATGCAGCAGGCGGTGGCCACCTCGGCGGCCTGCGGCCTGCCGATTGCCCTGGCCAGCGCCCTGAGTTTCATGTGGCTGGGCTGGGACGATCCGCAGTTGCCGCCCTGGAGCCTGGGCTTTGTCTATTTGCCGGCGCTGGCGGGGATCGCCCTGACCAGCATGTTCTTCGCGCGTTTCGGCGCACGCCTGGCCCATCGCCTGTCGCCGCGTGTGCTCAAGCGCCTGTTCGCCCTGCTGCTGTTCAGCGTGGGCGTGAATTTTCTGATTTGAGGACGTGACATGCTGCCTTATCCGCAGATCGACCCGGTGGCCATCGCCCTGGGACCGCTGAAAATCCACTGGTACGGCCTGATGTACCTGATCGGCATCGGCGGCGCCTGGTGGCTGGCCGCGCGACGCCTGCACGCCTTCGAGCCGAGCTGGAACCGGGAGAAGCTCTCCGACCTGGTGTTCTGGGTGGCCATGGGGGTGATACTCGGTGGCCGCCTGGGGTACGTGCTGTTCTACGACCTCGAGGCCTATCTGGCGCAGCCGAGCCTGATCCTGCAGGTGTGGAAGGGCGGCATGTCCTTCCACGGCGGCTTCATCGGCGTGCTGCTGGCCACCTGGTGGTTCGGCAGCCGTAACGACAAGGGCTTCTTCCAGCTGATGGACTTTATCGCACCGCTGGTCCCCATCGGTTTGGGCGCCGGGCGCATCGGCAACTTCATCAATGCCGAGTTGTGGGGCAAGGCCACCGACCTGCCCTGGGCCATGGTCTTCCCCACCGATCCGCAGCAACTGGCGCGCCACCCCTCGCAGCTGTACCAGTTCGCCCTGGAGGGCGTGGCGCTGTTCGCCATCCTCTGGTTCTACTCGCGCAAGCCGCGGCCGACCATGGCGGTGTCGGGCATGTTCGCCGCCTGCTACGGCGTGTTCCGTTTCATCGTCGAGTTCGTGCGGGTGCCGGACGCCCAGCTCGGCTACCTGGCCTGGGGTTGGCTGACCATGGGCCAACTGCTCAGCCTGCCGATGATCCTCGGCGGCCTCGGCCTGATCGCCTACGCCTACAAGCGCCAGTCCGCCCAGGAGGCGAGCCGATGAAACAGTACCTCGACCTGCTGCGCCGGGTGCGCGAGACCGGCACCTTCAAGAGCGACCGCACCGGCACCGGCACCTACAGCCTGTTCGCCCAGCAGATGCGCTTCGACCTGGCCGAGGGCTTCCCCCTGGTCACCACCAAGAAGTGCCACCTCAAGTCCATCATCCACGAGCTGCTGTGGTTCCTGAAGGGCGACACCAACATCCAGTACCTGAAGGACCACGGCGTCAGCATCTGGGACGAGTGGGCCGACGAGAACGGCGAGCTGGGCCCGGTGTACGGTTACCAGTGGCGCAACTGGCCGGCGCCGAACGGCGAGTCGATCGACCAGATCAGCCAGCTGATCGAGATGATCAAGCAGAACCCGGACTCGCGGCGCCTGATCGTCTCGGCCTGGAACCCGGCGCTGATCGAGCAGATGGCCTTGCCGCCGTGCCACGCGCTGTTCCAGTTCTACGTCGCCGAGGGCCGGCTGAGTTGCCAGCTGTATCAGCGTTCGGCGGACATCTTCCTCGGCGTGCCCTTCAACATCGCCAGCTACGCCCTGCTGACCCTGATGGTCGCCCAGGTCACGGGCCTCGAGCCGGGCGAGTTCGTCTGGACCGGCGGCGACTGCCATCTGTACGCCAACCACCTCGAACAGGCCGACCTGCAGCTGACCCGCGAGCCGCTGCCGCTGCCGACGATGAAGCTCAATCCGGCGGTGCAGGACCTGTTCGCCTTCCGCTACGAGGACTTCGAGCTGGTCGGCTACCAGGCCCACCCGCACATCAAGGCACCGGTGGCCGTATGACCGCCGGCGCGCGGCGGGCCTGATGCTCGGCGCCGAGCTCAGGGCCTTTCACATGGTCGCGCGCCTGGGCAGCATCACCCAGGCGGCGAAGAAGCTCGGCCTCAGCCAGCCCACGGTCACCACCCAGGTGCGCAACCTGGAGGGTCGCTACGGGGTGGAGCTGTTCTACCGCGGCGGTCGCCGCCTGACCCTGACCGACGAAGGCGCGCGCCTGCTGCCCAGGGTGCAGGTGCTGCTGCAGCAGGAGGCCGACATCGAGTTCTACCTGCGCAACTGCAGCCAGACCCAGGGCAGCCTGCGCATCGGCGCCACCTCGCCTTACTACGTGCTCGAGCTGATCAAACGTTTCCGCGAGCGTTTCGCGCCGATCGAAGTGACCCTGGAGATCGGCAACTCGCAGCAGGTGCTCGAGGCCCTGGAGGAGTACCGCGTCGACCTGGCCGTCTCCTCGCAGCTGACCCAGGACCCACGCCTGACCCGCCTGCAGCTGGGGCAGGACCCCCTGGTGCTGGCCGTGCACCGCCTGCACCCGCTGGCCGGGCAAGGCTGCGTGGCGGTGACGGCGCTGAGCGGGCACTGCCTGCTGATGCGCGAGCAGGGCTCGACCACCCGGCAGATGACCGAGGCGCTGCTCGAGGTCGCCGGGGTAGTGCCGGGCGCGCAGCTGGAGATCGGCAGCCGCGAGTCGATCCGCGAGGCGGTGCTGCGCAACATCGGCATCAGCATCATCGCCCGCCACGAGGTGCCCGATCACCCCGAGCTGCGGGTGGTCGAACTGCAGGGTGCGCCGCTGATCGGCGAATACCTCTACTGCCTCAAGGAGCGCCGCCAGGCGCGGCTGCCGGCGGCCTTCCTGGCCCAGGCTCGGGACATGGCTCTCTAGGCAGCGCCCCGCACAACAAAAAAACCGATACCACTATCGGTGCTTTTGCCCCATCTGCCACAAAGCCTTAGCACGGGCCGCCTAGCATCCCCCTCATTCGAGTCGAACGCTCCATGAGGTTGCACGATGAACGAGCAGGCCGCGGTAAGCATGCAGGTGCGGGACATCCACAAGGGCTTCGGCGCCTTCCGGGCGCTGGACGGCGTGTCGCTGCGGGTCGATGCCGGCGAGCTGGTCTGCCTGTTGGGGCCCTCCGGTTGCGGCAAGACCACCCTGCTGCGCTGCATCGCCGGCCTGGAGCGGCAGGAGCGCGGCAGCATCCTGATCGGCGCGCGCGACGTCTCCGGCCTGCCACCCCAGGCCCGCGACTACGGCATCCTGTTCCAGTCCTATGCGCTGTTCCCCAACCTCACGGTGGCGCAGAACATCGGCTACGGCCTGGCCGGCAGCGGCCGTGAAACGCAGCGCCAACGGGTGGCGGAGATGCTCGAGCTGGTCGGCCTGCTCGGCAGCGAGGAGAAATACCCGGGGCAGCTCTCCGGCGGCCAGCAGCAGCGCGTGGCGCTGGCCCGGGCCCTGGCGCCGGAGCCTTCCTTGCTGCTGCTGGACGAGCCGATGTCGGCCCTCGATGCCCGGGTGCGCGAGCATCTGTGCGGCGAACTGCGCCGGCTGCAGAAGCAGCTGGGCATCACCACCCTGATGGTCACCCACAACCAGGACGAGGCCATGCAGATGGCCGACCGCATCGCGGTGATGAACCAGGGCCGGGTCGAACAGTACGGCACCCCGCAGCAGATCTATCGCCAGCCCGCCACGCCTTTCGTCGCCGAATTCGTCGGCCAGGGCAACTGGCTGCCGTTCGAGCGCGGCCAGGACGGCCAGGCCCGGGTCGGCGCGCTGAGCCTGCGGGTCGAGGGTGCCCAGGCGCTCGAGCGCGGCCGCCTGTTCTGCCGGCCCGAGACCGTAGTGGTCAACCCGCCGGAGCCCGGACACAACCTGTTCCGCGCGCAGATGCGCGAGATCACCTACCTGGGCAACCGCTGCCGGATGGGCTTCGAGCTGGCCGAGCTGCCGGGCCATGGGCTGTTCGCCGAACTGGCGCCCGAGGCGATGCCGAGCCTGGCCAACCCGAACATCTGGGTGGCCCTGCCGCCGCAGAGCCTGCAGGTGTTCGCCTGAGATGGGCGGCCTGACCCTCGACCCCGTCGCCTGGCGCGGCCGCACGAGCGGCCTGGGCGACCGGCTGTTCGTCGCCGGCGGCAAATGCCTGTTGCTGTTGTTACTGCTGCTCGCCGTGCTGCTGCCGCTGCTGGCCATGCTCTGGCGCGGCTTCAGCGGCGAGGCGGGGCAGGGCGGCGGCCTGGCCGCGGCGGCCGCGCTGTACGCCAGCGACAACTTCCGCTGGTTGCTGGGCAACAGCCTGAAGGTGTCCGCCACCACCGCGGCGATCGTCGTGCCGCTGGCCTATCTGTTCGCCTACGCGCTGCAGCGCACGCTGATTCCGGGCAAGGGCCTGTGGCGGGCGATCTCGCTGCTGCCGCTGCTGGCGCCGTCGATGCTGCCGGGCATCGCCCTGATCTACCTGTTCGGCAACCAGGGCCTGTTGCGCGACCTGTTCGCCGACAACATCTACGGCTTCTGGGGCATCGTCCTCGGCGAGGCCATCTACACCTTTCCCCATGCCCTGATGATCCTCATCTCGGCGCTGTCGCTGGCCGATGCCCGCCTGTTCGACGCCGCCTCGAGCATGGGCGCCTCGCCTTGGCGGGCGTTCCGCAGCATCACCTGGCCGGGCAGCCGCCAGGGCGTGTTCGCCGCCTTCTGCCTGGTGTTCACCCTGTGCATCACCGACTTCGGCGTGCCGGTGGTGGTCGGCGGCGACTACCAGGTGCTGGCGCTGGAGGCCTACAAGGCGGTGGTCGGCCAGCAGCAGTTCGGCCGCGGCGCGCTGATCGGCATGGTCCTGCTGCTGCCGGCGCTACTCAGCTTCGCCGTCGACCTGTGGCTGCGCCGGCGCTCGCGCGACAGCCTGGGCGGTCGTGCCCAGGTCCACCACCCGCGGCCGGCGCGGGGGCGCGATGGCGCCTTCCTGCTGCTGGTGCTGCTGCTGTGCGCCGTGCTGCTGCTGGTGTTCGGCATGGCGGTGTACTCCTCGCTGGTCCGCTTCTGGCCCTACGACCTGAGCCTGGTGCTCGACCACTACGCCTTCTCCGACCTGCCCGGCGGCTGGCTGGCCTACCGCAACAGCCTGGTGCTGGCCGGCTGCACGGCGCTGTTCGGCAGCCTGCTGATCTTCACCGGCGCCTACCTGCTGGAGAAGACCCGCCAGGACCCGCTGACCCAGGCCCTGCGCCTGCTCAGCTTCGTGCCCATGGCGGTGCCCGGCCTGGTCCTGGGCCTGGGCTACGTATTCTTCTTCAACCTGCCGGGCAATCCGCTGAGCGGCCTGTACGGCAGCCTGACCCTGCTGGTGGTGTGCACCATCGCGCATTTTCTGACCACCGCGCAGATGACCGCCAGCACCGCGTTGCGCCAGCTCGACGGCGAGTTCGAGGCCGCCGCGCTGTCGCTCAAGGTGCCCCTGGCCCGCCACTACCTGCGGGTGACCCTGCCGCTGTGCCTGCCGGCGCTGCTCGACATCGTCCGCTACCTGTTCGTCTCGGCGATGACCACGGTGTCGGCGGCGATCTTCCTCTACAGCCCGGACAGCATGCTCGCCGCCGTGGCCGTGCTGAACCTCGACGATGCCGGCAACGTCGGCGGCGCCGCCGCCATGTCGACCCTGATCCTGCTCACCTCGGCCGGCGTCTCGCTGCTGCTGGCCGGGGCCTCGCGCGGCCTGTTGCGCCGCTCCCAGACCTGGCGCCAAGCCGCGCCGACTCACTGACCCGCCCCTGGAGACTGCCATGCACTACCAACACCCGACGCGCCTCGCCGCGGCCATCCTCGACTGGGCCGGCACCGTGGTCGACTTCGGCTCCTTCGCCCCGACCAAGATCTTCGTCGAGGCCTTCGCCAGCTTCGACGTGGAGCTCAGCCTGGAGGAGGCCCGCGGCCCCATGGGCATGGGCAAGTGGGAGCACATTCGCGCCCTGTGCGACCAGCCGCAGATCGCCGAGCGCTTCCAGCGCCGTTTCGGCCGCCTGCCCGGCGACGAGGACGTGACCGCCATCTACCAACGCTTTATGCCGCTGCAGGTCGCCAAGGTCGGCGAGCACTCGGCGCCTATTCCCGGGGCGCTGGAGGCCATCGCCGCGCTGCGGGCGCGGGGCCTGAAGATCGGCAGCTGCTCCGGTTATCCCCGGGAGGTGATGGTCAAGGTGGTCGAACTGGCCGCCGCCGCCGGTTACCGCCCGGACCACGTGGTCGCCTCCGACGAGGTGCCGCGGGGCCGGCCGAGTCCGGCCCAGGCCCTGGCCAATGTCGTCGCCCTGGGCCTGGACGACGTCGCCGCCTGCGTCAAGGTCGACGACACCGAGCCGGGCATCCTCGAGGGCCGCAGCGCCGGCATGTGGACCGTGGCCTTGCGCTTCTCCGGCAACTTCCTCGGCCTGAGCTGGGACGCCTACCAGGCCTTGTCCGCAGAGCGCCGCGCGGCCGAGCGCGAGCGCATCGACGGGCTGTTCGCCGCGAGCCGGCCGCACTACCTGATCGACACCCTCGCCGACCTGCCCGGGGTGATCGAGCAGATCGATGCCCGCCTGGCCCGGGGCGAATCCCCGCAGCACTGCTGAGCCGAACCCTGCCCATTCCCGATAGGAGCCTCCCATGTTCAAGCGTACCGCCCTCGCCGCCCTGCTGGCCGGCATCAGCCTGCACGCCAGCGCCGCCACCGAGCTGACCGTCTACACCGCCCTGGAGGTGGAGCAGCTCAAGCCCTACCAGCAGGCCTTCGAACGGCAGCACCCGGACATCCGCATCAAGTGGGTGCGCGACTCCACCGGCATCATCACCGCCAAGCTGCTGGCCGAGAAGGACCGGCCCCAGGCCGACGTGGTCTGGGGCCTGGCGGGCTCCAGCCTGGCCATCCTCGACCAGCAGGGCATGCTCCAGGCCTACGCCCCGGCCGAACTGGACAAGATCGGCGAGAAATACCGCGACGCCGCCAACCCGCCGGCCTGGGTCGGCATGGACGTGTGGGCCGCGACTCTCTGCTTCAACCGCATCGAGGCCGAGAAGCAGGGCCTGCCCAAGCCGACCCGCTGGGAAGACCTGACCGACCCGGTGTACCAGGGCAAGATCGTCATGCCCAACCCGGCGTCCTCCGGCACCGGCTACCTGGACGTCAGCGCCTGGCTGCAGACCTTCGGCGAACCCCAGGGCTGGGCCTACATGGACAAACTGCACCAGAACATCGGCCAGTACACCCATTCCGGCTCCAAGCCCTGCAAGCTGGCCGCCGCCGGCGAGTTCCCGATCGGCATCTCCTTCGAGTACCCGGCGGTGCAGCTGCAGCGCAAGGGTGCGCCGCTGGACATCGTGCTGCCCAAGGAAGGCCTGGGCTGGGAAATCGAGGCCACCGCCATCGTCAAGGGCACCGAGCAGCTGGCGGCGGCGCAGAAACTCGCCGACTTCGCCGCCAGCCGCCAGGCCATGGAGCTGTACAAGGCCAACTTCGCCGTGCTGGCCCAGCCGGGCATCGCCGAGCCCTTCCAGGAGCTGCCGGCCGATTACGAGCAGCGCCTGATCAACAACGACTTCGCCTGGGCCTCGCAGAACCGCGACAGGATCCTCGCCGAATGGCGCCGGCGCTACGACGGCAAGTCCGAGCCGGTCGCCCAGTAAGGCCATGACGCCCCTCCCCTGATGGGAGAGGGGTTCGGCCCATGGGGTGAAAAACGCGCAGCGCTTGGCCCCGAGGCTCGGTGGCGGTGCGGCGCGACAGTCACCCCACGGCATTCCTTGTGTGCGGCCGCGTTGGCGGCCGCCCCCTAGTTTTTCAGGAGTTCTTCCATGAGTCAGCACGATTGCGACCTGCTGGTCGTCGGCGCCGGCATCCTCGGCCTGGCCCATGCCTGGGCCGGCGCCCGGCGCGGCCTGCGGGTCAAGGTGTGCGAGCGTAGCCAGGCGCCCCAGGGCGCCTCGATCCGCAACTTCGGCCAGGCCCTGGTCACCGGCCAGGCACCGGGGCCGATGCTCGACCTGGCGCGCCAGTCCCGCGGCCTGTGGGCCGAGCTGGGTCAGGCCGCCGGCCTGCAGCTCAAGCAGCAGGGCTCGCTGCTGTTCGCCCGCAGCGAGGCCGAGCAGGCGCTGCTCGAAGCCTTCTGCGCCGGCCGCGCGCAAGAGCAGGGCTACCGTGTCGAGCTGCTGCGCGGCGCCGCCTTGCAGGGCCTGTACGACGGCCGCTTCACCCATCACCGCGCCGCCCTGCACGGCCTGGACGACCAGCAGCTGTATTCCCGCGAGGCGCTGCCGCAGATCGTCGACTACCTGGCCCGCGCCCACGGCGTGCAGTTCCACTTCTCCACCCTGGTGCGCGACGTCGAGGGCGGTCGGGTCAACACCACCGCCGGCACCTTCCGCGCGACCCGGGTGGTGGTCTGCTCGGGGCATGACTACCAGACCCTGCTGGCCGAGCAGCTCGCCGTCCTGCAGCCGCAGGTCTGCGCCCTGCAGATGCTGCGCGCGCGCCTGCAGCGACCGCTGGCGCTGCAGCACGCGGTGCTCACCGGACTCAGCTGCGTGCACTACGGCGCCTTCGCCGACCTGCCGGAGGCCGAGGCCATCCGCGTGCAGATCCGCCGCGAGCAGCCGGAGCTGGAAACCCACGGCATTCACCTGCTGGCCAGCCCGACGCCCCACGGCGAGCTGATCATCGGCGACTCCCACGTCTACGGCGGCGATGTCGGGCCCTTCAACGCCGAGGCCATCGACCGCCTCCTGATCGAGCTGGCCGAGCACACCCTGGGCGGCAAGCTGGAGGTGCTCGAGCGCTGGCAGGGCGTCTACGGCGCCCGGGGGCCGGGGCCGTTCAGCGTGCTGGCCGCCGCCGAGGGGGTGACCGCGGTGCTGATGCACACCGGCCTGGGCATGAGCGTGGGCCTGGGCCTGGGCGAGCGCACCGTCGCCGCGCTACTGGGCGAAGGCGCTTGGCCGACCGCGCAGGCGGCTTGAGGCCTGGTTGATGGCTGCTGGGAAGGCGCGGCACATTTGTTACCCTGAGGGCTTTTGCGGTTGGGGGAGCTGTCATGCCGAGGATTCTGAGTGCCGTCTTGCTGTGGGTACTGGCGCTGCCGAGCTGGGCGGCGGAGCCGTCCGGGCCGCTGTTGCGCGTGGGCATCACCGAGGTCCCGCCCTTCGTCATCCAGGAACCGGACGGCAGCTGGCGCGGCATCAGCATCGACCTGTGGCAGACCGCGGCCGAGCAGGCGGGCTATCGCTATGAGCTGCGGCCCATGGCGTTCAAGGACCTGCTGCCGAGCCTGGAGGCCGGTCAGCTGGACGTGGTGGTCGGCGCCCTGACCATGACCGCCGAGCGCGAGGCGCGCTTCGACTTCACCCATCCCTTCTACCGCACCGGGCTGGCCATCGGCGTGCCGCGCGCCGGCGACGGCGGCGGCTGGGCCGCGCTCAAGGGACTGTTCTCGTGGCAGTTCGTCAGCCTGATCATCGGGCTGGCGGCCCTGCTGCTGCTGGTGGGCGGCCTGGTCTGGCTGTGCGAGCGGCGGCGCAACCAGGGGCAGTTCGGCGGCACCCCGGCCGAGGGCCTGGGTTCCGGCTTCTGGTGGGCGGCGGTGACCATGACCACGGTCGGCTACGGCGACAAGGCGCCGGTGACCCTGGGCGGGCGCCTGCTCGGCCTGGTGTGGATGTTCGCCGGCCTGATCATGGTCTCGACCTTCACCGCGGCGGTGGCCAGCGCGCTGACCGTGGGCAACCTGCAGGGCGGCATCCAGGGCGTCGACGACCTGCGCCGCGCCCATGTGGCGACCATCGACAAGACCGTCAGCGCCCGTTACCTGGACAGCCAGCGCATCCGCCACAGCGACTACCCCAACCTGCTCGGCGCCATGGCCGCGGTGCAGCGCGGCGAGGCCGATGCGGTGGTCTACGACCTGCCGATCATGCAGTACCGCAATGGCGAACTGGGTCAGGGCGGCCTGCGCCTGCTGCCCGGCACCTTCGAGAACCAGTCCTACGCCTTCGCCCTGGCCAGCGGCAGCCCCTATCGTGAGCGGCTCAACCTGGAGTTGCTGCGGGTCACCGGCGGCGAGGACTGGGACATGCTGCTGCGCCTCTACCTGGGCACGCCCTGAGCCTGAGGCCGGGAGAAGCCTGCGGACAGCGCCATGGTCGACGAGCTTGGGGGCGCCAGGGGCTCGGCTCGCGTGCCGCGTCAGTCGTCCAGCAGGCTGGCGGCCAGATGCCGCAGTTGCGCTTCACGCTCGGCCTGCTGCAGGCGCGGCTGGGGATTGAGCGTCGACCACTGCGGGTGGGCGCGGGCCTTGCGCAGGGGCTCGGGCAGTGCGCCCTGGCGCCAGGCGCCGTCCTGCGGGGTGGCCAGCTCGATGCGGGTCTCGGCGGCATGGCCACGGGCCTCCAGGGCCCGCAGCAGCTGTTGTTGGCGCAGGGCCAACAGGCGCAGCACGGCGTCGTCGACTGTCAGTTCGTGTTCGCCGCGCAGCTTGCCGAGCAGGCGTGCGCCGTAATTACGCGCGGTCTGCAGGCCACCGCCGGCCAGGGCGCCGAGCAGCGCGGCGGCGCCGAGGGTGATGCCGCCGACCAAGAGGTCGATGCCGGCGCCGGTCGCCGCGCCGGCGGCCATGCCGCCGCCGACCTTGAGGCCGAGTTGCCTGAGGGTCTCGGGGTTGAACAGGTCGTCGCCCCAGCGGCCGTCGAGCAGCGGCAGGTCGCTTGCCCGGGCATCGTCCTGGCGGAAGGCATAGAGCCGCAGCAGGGCCTCGACGCAGCGCTGCTCGCGCTGGCGAATGCGGTCGCGCAGCTGGCCGAGCGCCTGCTGCTCCAGCGCGGTCTGGGCCGCGACGCCCTGGCGGCAGGCGGCGCAGTCGATCAGCAGTTCGGCGATCAGGCGGGTGGCGGCCCGGCGGCGGCTCAGGCGTTGCGCCTCGTGGTCGTCGATCAGCCGCTGCAGGGGCGCCTGGGCCTTGTCCTGCAGCAACGCCAGGCTCTGGTACAGGCGCCGCTCGCCGTCCAGCGGCGGCGCCACCGTGTCGAAGGCGACCCGCGCATGCAGGCCCAGGCGGGACAGGGCGTCGTTCCAGTCGTCTTCGCGGTGGCGCCCGGCGGCGCTGAAGTTGAGCACCGGCAGCAGGGGCCGGCCGGCCATGGCCAGCACCGCCAGCTCGTCGCGGTACTTGGCCAGCACCGGTTCGCGGGCGTCGATCACGTAGAGGCCGGCGTCCGAGGCCAGCAGCTGGCGCAGCACCTTGGCCTCCTGTTCGAAGCGCTGGCGCGCCTCGCTGCCGTCGAGGAAACGGGCCAGGCGGGCCGGGCCGTCGAGGCGTTCGCCGGGCCGGTCCAGGCGCTCCAGGTGTTCGAGCAGGGCGATGGCGTCCTCCAGGCCGGGGGTGTCGTACAGCTCCAGCAGGGCCTGGCCGTCCACCGACAGCCGTGCGCCCTCGACGTGGCGGGTGGTGCTGGCCCGCGGCGACACCTCGCCGAACTCGACGTCGCGGGTCAGGGTGCGCAGCAGCGAGGTCTTGCCGACATTGGTGTGGCCGACCACGGCCAGCTTCAGCGGGCTAGTCATGTCCGCTCTCCAGCCAGGTCAGCGGCGCGGCCGCGCTGTGGGGCAGTTGCAGTTGCGCCAGGGCGTCGTGCCAGTCGGCCAGGCGGGCGGCGTCGAGGGCCTCCCCGGGCGGTGCCGGCAGCAGCCAGATACGGGTGCTGGCGGCGCTGCGCGCCAGTTCGCCGAGCAGCGCCAGGCTGCCGCGGTCCGGCGAGCGGCGCGGGTCGCAGGCCACCAGCAGGCGCGCCGGCGGGAAACGGCTGAGCTGTTCCAGCAGGCGCTGGCGTTGTTCGCGGCTGTCGATCACCCCGGCGTCGTCGACTCCGCGGGGCAGGGCCGGTGGCCAGGGGCGCGTCTGGTCCAGTTCGACGGCCACCAGCAGTGCGCCCTGACTGTGCTGCGAGCCGGGCTCGGCGGGCACTCCGGGCGTCGGCGTCGGCGCCGGATCGCAGACGCCCAGGCGCTCGCTGCCCGGCAGCAGGCGCGCGCGCAGCAGGTCGTAGCCGGGCAACCCGGTGTCCAGGGTCAACTGCGCGCAACCGCGGCGCCAGCGCCACAGGCACAGCAGCATCAGCAGCAGGCGCGGCAGCAGGCCGTAGACCAGCAGCGCCCCGAGCAGCCAGCCGGCCCAGTTGTGGCGCGCCGCCTCGCCGGCCAGGGCGGCGTCGCCGCTGGCGCGGATCAGTTCGGCATCCGGCAGGGCGAAGCCGAGCAGTGCCGGCAGGGCGCCGAGGCCCTGGGTCAGGGCGACGAAGGTGTCGCCGCCGAGCAGGGTGCTCTCCCAGACGAAGCCATAGCGGCGGGTGGCGAGCAGGGCCAGCAGGCCGAGCAGGGCGGCGAGCAGCGCCAGCAGCCACAGGCCGTGCACCAGCACGCCCAGCCCCCAGCGGCCCAGGCCGGCGCGTTGCAGCAGCACCAGCAGCGCCGGCGCCAGTTGCGCGGCCTGGGCATCGCGGGCCAGCTTGTCGCTGAGCCACAGCCACAGGCGCCCCAGGGCGCTGGCGTTGTCGCCGGCCAGCAGCAGGCCCAGGGCCCAGCCGAACAACAGCAGCAGGTGGAGGCCGAGCAGGCTGCCCAGGGCCCAGAACAGGTTGACCGGGCGCTGGCCGTCGCCCAGGGCCGCGGCTGCCAGGCCGGCACCGCTGAGCAGGGCCAGCAGCAGCAGGGCGGCCAGGGCCAGGCGCGCACCCTGCTGCCAGTGCCGCAACGCCTGCACCAGGCCGTCGCGCTCGGCCAGCAGCAGGGCGCGGAGCTGGATGCGTTCGGCCAGGCTGCCGCCGGCGGCCCGGGCCCGGCGGTTGGCCTCGCCGTCCTCCAGCGGGCCGGCCTGCTCCTCGCGCAGGCGAATCGTCTCGCTCAACCACAGGCGTTGCAGTTTGTTCAGAGTCGGGGCGGCGCTCACACGGCATCTCATCGGCCAGTCGAGAGCTGAGCATAACCCTTGCCGCGCGCGCCGGCTAAGCGTTGTCCATCTGCCGCCGGCTGCGCCGCTATCTGTGGCTCTGCTATGCTCGCCGCCATGAACAAGACCCTGCCCCTCTGCCTGATCGCCGCCCTCGCGCAGAACCGCGTGATCGGCCGCGACAACCAACTGCCCTGGCACCTGCCGGCGGACCTCAAGCATTTCAAGGCCCTGACCCTGGGCAAGCCGATCATCATGGGGCGCAAGACCTGGGATTCGCTCGGTCGGCCGCTGCCGGGGCGACTGAATCTGGTGGTCAGCCGTCAGCCGGGGCTGGCCTTGGCGGGGGCGGAGGTCTTCGCCTCCCTGGACGCCGCCATCGCGCGCGCGGACCAGTGGGCCCGCGAGCAGGGCGTCGACGAGCTGATGCTGATCGGCGGGGCGCAGCTCTATGCCCAGGCGCTGGGCCAGGCCGAGCGCCTGTACCTGACCCGGGTGGCGCTGGAGCCCGAGGGGGACGCCTGGTTTCCCGAGTTCGACCCGGCACCCTGGCAGCGTACGGCGTGCGAGGCGTATGCAGCGACGGCCGAGAGTCCGGCCTATGCCTTCGAACAGTGGCAGCGCACTGACGGCTGAGCGCCGTCGTGAAATCTGAAGCGAGCCGGGGCGATCAAGCCCCGGCATTGCGTTACAGGCTGTCGATGCTCAGGTTGAGCCGCGCCAGGGTGCGTCCGGCGCGATCCGGGTCACGGGTAATCCCGTCGAGATCACTCAGGCGTACTCGGTTTTCGGGTTCAAGGCTGATGCGCACGCCATCCTTCTGGCCATGCAGGGCCTGCCACCAGGCTTCGCAGGCATCCTCGGCGCCCTTGTAGGCGCGCTCCCAGGTCTTCTGGCAGTCTTGTTGCCATTGCCGCTGCTCACGTTCGGCGATCTTCTCGCGCTGCTCGCCGGCACTGCCCTTGCTGCTATCCAGCTCATAGCTGTAGCGCTCACGCAGGCTGTTGCTGCGCTTGAAGTAGCCGTTGTCGCGCAGGGTAAAGCTGGCGTTGCCGATCTCCACTGCTTCCAGCTTGTCCATGACCTCGCCCAGGCCGAACACGCCCAGCGAGCCGAGCATGGCCAGCTGCGCGGCCGAGGCGCCGAGGGTTTCCAGTTCACGGTCCAGGTTGCGCGCATTGTTGAACTGCAGCGAGCCTTCACCGGCAAACAGTTGCGGCACATCAAGGCTGAAACTGAGGTTGGCTTGTCTCTCCTCGGCGTCGTAACGGGTGCTCAGGGTCAGGTCGAAGGGTTCCAGTTCCTGGCGCCCGGATGCTTGTAGCAGTTCGTAGAGCGCAGCAGCAGGGCCGCGTTCGTTGCCGGCCGGGCGGATGCCGTGCAGTTCCAGGCTGATGCTCTTGAGGTCGCGCTCATCGGCCTGATCGGCCACGCGAATGGAGTCGACGTCAAGATCCAGGCCTTTGAACTGATCTTTGCCGACGATACTGACGTCATGCAGGGTGTAGGCGGAGCCGAACGGGCTGGCGCTGACCGAATCCCAGCGCAGCATGTCGTCGAGCTTGTTGTCGTAGAGCCAGTCTTCCAGTTGCTTTTCGGCTTGGCTCGCCGCATAGGCGCTGAGGCCGAAGTAGCCGGCAGCCAGAGCGACCACGGCGGCGCCGGGGATGATGAGGGTGCGTTTGTCCATGGCGGTTATTCCTGGGCCTGCGGGTAACGGTCGGGCCACGCGCGCTGCAGCAGCGCCTGGGCGGCTTGCGGAGTCCAGTCAGGCTGGTTGAGGCGCTGCCGGGTGAGGGTGAGCGGATCGGTCAGGTCCAGACAGCCGTCGTCCTGGCAGGGTTGCAGAGTCTTGGCGTCGATCAGCGTCAGTGGCAGGTCCTGCTCATCGCGGCGCTGCGGATCGAGGCTGACCTTGCCGGTGATCAGATACCAGCCGTCGCTGACGTCGTCGGCGCTGCTCAGGCGGGCGTCGTAGGGGTAGTCCAGGCGCCAGCTGTCGCCATCGCTGCCGTCGACGTGGACGATCTGGCGAATATCGCGCGACTCGCCGCGCACCAGGGCGCGATAGCTGCCGCCGGGCTTGACGTCACTGATCAGGCTGGCGAGTACCTGCTGCGGATCGCGCTGCTGTTGCTTGAGCGTTTCGTACTGTTGCAGGTCGCTCTGGGCTTTACGGGCCTCCTGCTCGAGCTTGTAGCGCTCCTCGCGCTCGCGCTGCTCGGCTTCGCGCTGGGCAATCTGCGCCTGCTTGCGTTCGAAGTCGAACAGGTGATTGTTGGCATTACTCGGATTGAAGTCCCAGTTCTTGCTGCGCCAGGGCTTGCGCACCTGCACTTCGTACAGCCAGTTGTCACGTTCATAGCCGCTGAGAGCGGCAATGTTGCGCACGGCGATGAAACGCAGCGAGCTTTCCTGCGGCAGTTGTCGCTCCATGGCGGGCACCTGGGCCATGACCGTGGTGCGGATGCTGTCGGCGTTGCGGAACAGGTCGGCATTGTCGGTCAGGGCGATGATCTGGTCGGTCATGCCCCAGCGCGCGTTGTAGCTGTCGAAGCCGGCACGGGCAAGGAAGTGAATGCGCTGCGCCGGATCGCTGCCGAGCAGTAGCAGCAGGTTCTGTCCCTCGTCGATACCGACAATCGGCAGGTCCACGGCGATGTTGCCCAGTGGCA
Organism: Pseudomonas benzenivorans; assembly: GCF_033547155.1. GTDB lineage: Bacteria > Pseudomonadota > Gammaproteobacteria > Pseudomonadales > Pseudomonadaceae > Aquipseudomonas > Aquipseudomonas benzenivorans_B. Next base: position 4,232,989 of record NZ_CP137892.1, on the reverse strand, counting down.
GACCCTGCAGGAAGTAGCCGTCGATATTCTTCAGCACGGCGCCGTCGCTGCGGGTCAGGGCTGCCTTGCCCTTGCCGCTGAGCAAGCCCTGACTGTCGCAGCCGAGGCCCTGGCTAACCACGCTCAGACCCTGAGCGCCCAAATCGTCAGAGACGATGGTGCGAAGGTTGCAGCCGTTCTGATCCTTGATGGTCTTCAGGCCTTTGACCTTGCTCAGCCACTCGCTGGGCGGTGCCGGTTGCCAGCCGGCGATGCTGAAGTTGGCTGGCAGGCCTGCCGGTGCTTCGGCGGCGCTTGGTACGTTCTCGGCTGGCGGCTGAGCGGTTGCCGGTGCGGCGGCAGTCTCTGCAGGAGCGGGGGGCTGGGTCGGGGCGGTTTCTGCTGCGGCCGCTGCGACCAGCTCAGCCGCTACGGCCGGCGTCTCGGCAACCGGGGCCGCCGCAACCGCTGCGGCAGGCTGGTTGACCAGCGCCATCCAGCCGGTGGCCTTGTTGGAGGTGCCTTGGGCGGCGAGCCTCTGGTTCTGATCCAGACTCTGCCAGTTCAGGCTGCTGGCGCTGGCGCACTGGCTCTGCAGCAGGCTGCCGAGTTTGGGCAGCAGGCGTTGTACCGACTCGGTGCTGGCTGCACCGGCGAAGGCGAAGCGCATCTGCAGCTGTTCGCTGCACCACGGCTGGCCGGCCGGATGATCGACGAATACCTCGACATTCTCGGCCTTGGAGAAGGCCAGACGGTGACTGTCGTTGGTGGCGTGCACGGCGCTGCTGAGCAGTAGCAGGCCGAAGAGGGTCTTGTTCAGTTGGCGTTCCACGTCAGATCAGCTCCCATGCGCCATCGGCGGCCTGACAGGCCTTGACCGTCTGGGATTCCTGCGAGCCCTTGGCACTGACGCTGTAGTTGACGGTACGGCAGCTGGTCTGTGCGGTGACCTTGTCGTCGACCACATTCATGCTGTCGAGGTCGAAGCCCTGCTGCTTGGCGCTGGCCACGTCCAGGCTGTCGAGGTCGGTGGCGGCTTCCTGGGGCGGGGCGCTGCTCGATGTGCTGGTCACCTGTGCGGGGCTGGTCGGTTGTACCAGCGGGGCATAGACATAACCGACGCTGACCCCCTTGCGGCCGACCATGATCCAGTCGTTGTCGGTGCGGCCGATGGCGGTGAAGGTGCTGCCGGGCGCCAGGCCGCCGACCTTGCCGGCGTCGGTGCTGGGCGCACTGCGCACGTTGGCCGACTTGATCGCCTGGTAGGGCTTGTTCAGCAGCGTCATCTTGGGCACCGCCTGTACCTGGGCTCTGCGCTTGACGGTGACTTCGCGCGACTGGGTTTCGGTGCTGACCGGGGTGATCTGCGCCGTGGCACCGCTGTGGCTGGAGGTCCAGGTGGTGGACTGGCCATCCTGGCTGAAGTCCAGTGCCTGCTGGGTCTGCGCAGCGAGGGCTTCGCGGTCGCGCTGGTCGAGCGTGGCGCCGATGGTCTTGCCGAGCATGCCGCCGGCCAGGGCACCGGCGATCATGGCGGCGGTGCGGCCACTGCCATTGCCGATCTGGCTGCCGACCAGGATACCGACGGCGGCGCCGGCCAAAGTGCCGACATTTTCCTGATTCAGCCACTCGTTTTGCGCCATGTTGGCGCAACCGCCGAGCGCGATGGCGGCGCTCAGCGAGAGGGCGGAAGTTCGTGTGAATTTGGGCATGGGCACTCCTTGGCATCAGTTTGCTGGGCTGGGAAACGCCCAGGACTGACGTGCGGAAGTGGCACGCGATGCACTCAGTCCTTGAGCGAGAGAAGAATCCGTGGCGCATTTAACCCGTTGCCAGCGGGGCATAGCAAGCCTGTTTGGCACATTGGTGGCGTTGCGCCATTGCCGGGCGTGAACCTGGCTGTCCGCGCGGCCTCGGGCCGCCGGCGATCACTCCCTTGGCGCGCGATCAGCGCTTGAAACGACGAAGCCCGGCACGGGGCCGGGCTTCGTCAAGGGGCCGGGGGGAATGCCGACGCCTGGCGTCTTCATTCCAGCCGATTCAGCCGTCGAGCATCGCCTTGTTGCGCACCGCGCCCTTGTCGGCGCTGGTGGCCAGCAGGGCGTAGGCCTTGAGCGCGGTGCTGACCTTGCGCGGACGCGCTTCCACCGGCTTCCAGCCCTTCTTGTCCTGGGCGTGGCGACGGTGGGACAGCTCCTCGTCGCTGACCAGCAGGTTGATGCTGCGGTTGTGGATGTCGATCTTCACCTTGTCGCCGTCCTGCACCAGGCCGATGGCACCGCCGGCGGCGGCCTCCGGCGAGGCGTGGCCGATGGACAGGCCCGAGGTGCCGCCGGAGAAGCGGCCGTCGGTGAGCAGGGCGCAGGCCTTGCCCAGGCCCTTGGACTTCAGATAGGAGGTCGGGTAGAGCATCTCCTGCATGCCCGGGCCGCCCTTCGGCCCTTCGTAGCGGATGATGACGATGTCGCCGGCCTTGACCTCGTCGGCGAGGATGCCGCGCACGGCGCTGTCCTGGCTCTCGTAGATTTTCGCCGTGCCCTCGAACTCGAGGATCGACTCGTCGACCCCGGCGGTCTTCACCACGCAGCCGTCCAAGGCGATGTTGCCGTAGAGCACGGCCAGGCCGCCCTCCTGGGAGTAGGCGTGCTCGACGCTGCGGATGCAGCCGTTCTCGCGGTCGTCGTCCAGGCTGTCCCAGCGGGTGCTCTGGCTGAACGCGGTCTGGGTCGGGATGCCGGCCGGGCCCGCCTTGAAGAAGCTGTGCACGGCCTCGTCTTTAGTCTGGGTGATGTCCCACTGGGCGATGGCGTCCTGCATGCTCGGGCTGTGCACCGTGGCCACGTCGGTGTGCAGCAGGCCGCCGCGAGCCAGCTCGCCGAGGATGCCGAACACGCCGCCGGCGCGATGGACGTCTTCCATATGGTACTTCTGGATGTTCGGCGCCACCTTGCACAGCTGCGGCACCAGGCGCGACAGGCGGTCGATGTCCTTCAGGTCGAAGTCGATCTCGGCCTCCTGGGCGGCGGCCAGCAGGTGCAGGATGGTGTTGGTCGAGCCGCCCATGGCGATGTCCAGCATCATGGCGTTCTCGAAGGCCTTGAAGTTGGCGATATTGCGCGGCAGCACCGAGTCGTCGTTCTCGCCGTAGTAGCGCTGGCACAGCTCGACGACCAGGCGGCCGGCGCGCAGGAACAGCTGCTCGCGGTCGCTGTGGGTGGCCAGGGTCGAGCCGTTGCCCGGCAGGGACAGGCCCAGGGCCTCGGTCAGGCAGTTCATCGAGTTGGCGGTGAACATGCCGGAGCAGCTGCCGCAGGTGGGGCAGGCGCTGCGCTCGTACTCGGCGACCTTCTCGTCGCTGGCCGAGTCGTCGGCGGCCACCACCATGGCGTCGACCAGGTCCAGACCGTGGCTGGCCAGCTTGGTCTTGCCGGCTTCCATCGGCCCGCCGGAGACGAACACCACCGGGATGTTCAGGCGCAGGGCGGCCATCAGCATGCCGGGGGTGATCTTGTCGCAGTTGCTGATGCAGACGATGGCGTCGGCGCAGTGGGCGTTGACCATATATTCCACCGAGTCGGCGATGATCTCGCGCGACGGCAGGGAATAGAGCATGCCGTCGTGGCCCATGGCGATGCCGTCGTCCACGGCGATGGTGTTGAATTCCTTGGCCACGCCGCCGTGCTTCTCGATCTCGCGGGCCACCAGTTGACCCATGTCCTTGAGGTGCACGTGGCCGGGCACGAACTGGGTGAAGGAGTTGGCGATGGCGATGATCGGCTTCTTGAAGTCCTCGTCCTTCATCCCGGTGGCGCGCCACAGGGCGCGGGCGCCGGCCATGTTGCGGCCGTGGGTGGAGGTTTTCGAGCGGTAATCGGGCATGGCGGTCAATCCTGCGGAGGCTGGTCAGGTCGCGGGTACGAGGCCCGCAGATAGTACGTATGTTGAGCGCGATGGGCGCCGCTGGCAAACGGTAGTGGACGTCTGCGAGGGGGCGGGGCCGAATGGCTGGGCGGGATCACCGCTCGCTCGGCCGGGGCTCATGAGTCCGCCTGGGGTGGGGCAGGAAGGCTGTGATTCTAATCCCAGGTGGCGGGCCGGCGAAAGCGCGGGCCGACGTCGGGGCTATTCGATCAGTTCGATGCCGCGCAGGCGCTCGGCACGGCGGCGCAGCAGCTCGATGGTCACCAGCAGGGCGATGGACACCAGGATCAGCAGGGTGGCGATGGCCAGGATGCTCGGGTTGATCTGCTCGCGCAGGCCCGAGAACATCTGCCGCGGAATGGTGCGCTGCTGGGGCCCGGCCATGAACAGGATCACCACCACCTCGTCGAAGGAGGTGATGAAGGCGAACAGCGCGCCGGAGATCACCCCGGGGCGGATCAGCGGCATGATGATGTCGAAGAACACCCGCAGTGGCGTGGCGCCCAGGTTGATCGCCGCGCGCACCAGGGAGTAGTCGAAGCCGGTCAGGGTCGCGGTGACGGTGATGATCACGAAGGGCGTGCCCAGGGCCGCGTGGGCCAGGATCACCCCCAGGTAGGTGCCGGCCAGGCCCAGGTCGGCATAGAAGAAGAACATGCCGGCGGCGGTGATGATCAAGGGCACGATCATCGGCGACAGCAGCAGGGCGGTGATCAGGCGGCGCTGGGGCATGTCGTCGCGGGCCAGGCCGACTGCGGCGCAGGTGCCCAGGCTGGTGGCGAGCAGGGTGGCGAACACGCCGATGAAGAAGCTGTTCTGGATCGCCAGGATCCACTTCGGGTCTTCGAATATCTGCTCGTACCAGCGCAGCGAATAGGCCGCCGGGTCCAGGCGCAGCATGCCCTCGGTGAAGCTGAAGAAGGGCTCGACGTTGAACGACAGCGGCACTATGACCAGGATCGGCAGGATCAGGAACAGCAGCACCAGCCAGGAGCTGGCCTGCAGCAGCCAGGCGCCGCAGCGGTACCAGAAGCCGAAGTAGGCGGGGATCTTGCTCATCTCTGTGCTCCTAGCCCAGCTTGATATTGCTGGCGCCGACGAAGCGGTCGTACAGCCAGTACAGCACCAGGATCAGCCCCAGCAGCAGCGAGCCGAGGGCGGCGGCCAGCTCCCAGTTGTTCGAACGCTGCATGTGGAAGGCGATGATGTTGCTGATCATCTGCCCGTCGGTGCCGCCGACCAGGGCCGGGGTGATGTAGTAGCCGACCGAGATGATGAACACCAGCAGGGCCCCGGCGCTGAGCCCCGGCAGGGTCATGGGGAAGTAGATGCGGATAAAGGCCGGGATGGGCCGGGCGCCGAGGGACATGGCGGCGCGCAGGTAGCTGGGGTCGATGCCGCGCATCACGCTGTACAGCGGCAGTATCATGAACGGCAGGAGGATATGGGTCATGGCCACGACCGTGGCGAACGAGGTGTAGAGCATCTCGAAGGGCTCGCCGATCAGCCCGCTGCCGAGCAGGAAGGAATTGATCACCCCGTTGGTCTGCAGCAGCGCGATCCAGGCCGTGGTGCGCACCAGCAGCGAGGTCCAGAAGGGCAGCAGCACCAGCACCAGCAGCAGGTTGGCGCGGTTCTCCGGCAGGCCGGACAGGTAGTAGGCCAGGGGGTAGCCGAGCAGGGCGCAGAGCAGGGTGATGACCAGCGCCATGTTCAGGGTCTTGGTGTACAGCTGCACATAGATCTGGGTGTCCTCACGCATCTGGATGCCGTGCTCGGGGTGCAGCTCCAGGTCCAGGGCGGTGAGGTAGTAGTCGTAGGTGTAGGCCTGGCCGGCGCGCTGAATGGCGAACCACAGCTCCGGCTTCTGCCAGTTGCGGTGGGCCTGTTGCACCGTCTCGGCGCCCTGCCCGGCCAGTTCCTCGGCATCGAGCCGGCGCACCTTGCGCGCGGTGGATTTGACCACGCTGGACATGCCGGCATAGGCACGGTTGAACTCCTCGGCCAGCTTGCCGGACAGGCGCTGTTCGGCCAGGCCCTGCAGTTCCGTGGCGAACACGGCGAAGGTCTGCCGGTCGGGGGTGGTCTTGCCGTCCCAGCGCTCGAGTTCGGTGAGGGTCAGCGGAATCAGTTCGGCCACCGTCGGGTGGTGCACGCTGCGCCACAGCATGCTGCCGATGGGGGCGACGAAGGTCAGCAGGATGAAGACCAGCAGCGGCACGACGAACAGGAAGGCGGTGACGCGCTTCTTGCGGCGGGCGCTGGCGGCCTGGCCGGCCTCGGTGGTGGTCAGGGAAGACAAGCGGCGACTCCTAAACGAGGCGGTGGCGGCACCCATCCCCAGGGTGGGGATGGGTGCCTGGGAGTGTTACTTGAGCAGCCACTCGTTGAACTTCTCGCCGAGGGACTCGCCATAGTCGGCCCAGAACTCCGAGCCGGCCTGGAGGCCCTTGTCCAGGTGGGCGGTCGGCAGGTGCGGGGCGGCGGCCGGGTCCATCATCGGCGCCGAGGACTTGCGGGTCGGGCCGTAGGCCACGTCCGACATGCCCGCCAGGGGCTTGGACTGGGTCGCATAGGCGATGAACTTGAAGGCCAGGTCCTTCTTCGGCGAACCCTTGAGCACCGACCAGGCGTCGAGGTCATAGACGTGGCCGTCCCAGACGATGACGAAGGGCTTGTTCTCCTGGCGGATGGCGTCGTAGAAGCGCCCGTTGGCCGACTGCACCAGCACCGCGCCGCCGTCGTTGAGCAGCTGCGGGGCCTGCGACCAGGAGTCGAACCAGACGATGTCGTTCTTGATGGTGGCCAGCTTGTCCAGGGCGCGCTGCTGGCCTTCCGGGGTGGCCAGCACCTCGTAGACCTCTTCAGGCGCTACGCCGTCGGCCAGCAGGGCCCACTCCATGTTGACCTGGGGGCGCTTGCGCATGGCGCGCTTGCCGGGGATCTTCTGGGTGTCGAAGAAGTCCTCGATGGAGGCGGCGGGGGTGCTGCCCACGGTGTCCTTGTTGTAGGCGAAGACCACCGACCAGACGATGTTGCCGATGGCGCACTCGCTGGCCAGGGCCTCGGGGATGAAGTCCTGTTCGGCCGGGGTGCCGTCGGCGCCGGCCGGCAGGATGTCGCGCGGGATGCTTTCCAGCAGGCCTTCGGAGCAGGCGCGCTCGAGGTCGATCACCTCGACGTCGACCACGTCCCACTGGATGTTGCCGGACTCGACCTGGGCCTTCATCTCGGCCACGCCGCCGGAGTAGTCCTCGAACAGCACCTTGATCCCGGTGTCCTTCTGGAAGGGATCGATCATGTGGTTCTTCTGCGCCGCGCCATAGGCGCCGCCCCAGGACACCACCGTCAGGCTGTCCTCGGCGCTGGCGGCGAAGGGTGCCGAGGCCAACGCGGCGGTCAGGGCGAATGCGGAAAAGCCGGTAGTCAGTGATCTAGCCATTGCTGTGCTCCATTGCCTGTAGTTGGGGGCTCAGGGCGCCGCCGATACGGCGGGGCGATCCAGGGCCTGGCTGTCCTGCGGCAGCCAGGCCAGGGCGACCTCGTCCTTGGCGCTGAGTTGCGGGGCTGAACTGTCGTTCAGGTTCTTGACTACCAGCTCGGTGCCGTCTGCGGTCTCGAAGTGGTAGCGGATGTACTCGCCGACGTAGTGGCGGGTGACGAAGCGCGCCTTGACCTGGTTGCCGGTGGTGCCGAGGCGGTCGGTGAAGGTCAGCTTCTCCGGGCGCACCGACACCGTGGTGGGCAGGCCCACCTCGGTGCAGTTGGCCTTCAGGCTGTCGACCCTGGAACCGTCCTCCAGGCGCACGCCGACGGTGTCGCTGCCGACCGTCTCGATCACCCCGCGCAGTTTGTTGCTCTCGCCGATGAAGTCGGCGACGAACAGGTTGGCCGGGCGCTCGTAGAGCACATCGGGGGGCGCGCACTGCTGGACGATGCCGTTCTCGAACACGGCGATGCGGTCGCTCATGGTCAGGGCTTCGGTCTGGTCGTGGGTGACGTAGATCACGGTGAAGCCGAGCTGTTCGTGCAGGCGCTTGATCTCGAACTGCATCTGCTCGCGCAGCTTCTTGTCCAGGGCGCCGAGGGGCTCGTCCATCAGCACGATGTCCGGGGCGAAGATCAGCGCCCGGGCCAGGGCCACGCGCTGGCGCTGGCCGCCGGACAGCTGGCCGGGGTAGCGACCGCCGAAGTCCTGCAGTTCCACCAGGGCCAGGTACTCGTCGACCTTGGCGCGGATCTGCTCCTTGGACTGCTTGCGGATCTTCAGCGGGTAGGCGAGGTTCTCGCGCAGGGTCATGTGCGGGAACAGGGCGTACTGCTGGAACACCATGCCGATGTTGCGCTGGTAGGGGGCGATGCTGGTGACCGAGCGGCCGTTGATCAGGATCTCGCCGCTGGTCACGTCCTCGAAACCGGCGAGCATCATCAGGCAGGTGGTCTTGCCCGAGCCGGAGGGGCCGAGCAGGGTGATGAACTCGCCCTTGGCCACATCCAGGTTGAAGTCCTTGACCACCAGGGTCTTGTGGTCGTAGGTCTTCTTGACGTTGGCAAATTGCAGGAATGCGGTACTCCCAGCTTGCACAGCCATAGGCCTCCTCGTCTGCCCTCGGGCAGCGGTGCGCTTCCACAGTCCGGACTTGCACCCGCGCCGGCGGCCGCCGCGCCATGGGTGGCGTGGGGCGGCGCGATCAGGATGAGGCCGGGTCCGTGCGAATAAGCCTAGTCCAGGCTGGCATTTGCGCGAGGAGATTGCTGGCCAGTGGCCTATGCGCTGGCGGGACCGCTCCTGCCCTGGGCCAGCCGACGCAGCTTGTCCAGCTCCCCGGCCGGCAGCGGTATGCCGTGCAGTTCGGCCTCGGCGCGGCGGCGATAGCGGCGGTCGCCCGGCTGGCGCGTCTGCCCGGCGTCGTGCATGCGGGCGATCAGCCGCTCGCAGCGCTCGGCGAAGTTGCGCCCGGCGCCCAGACTCGGGTCGATGAGGATCAGCAGCTGACCGGTCCAGGGCGTCTGCGCGCCCGGATGAGCGGACCAGTCGAATTCGAAGGAGAAGTGCCCGCCGGTCAGGGCCGCCGCCAGCAGCTCGACCATCATCGACAGCGCCGAGCCCTTGTAGCCGCCGAACGGCAGCAGGGCGCCGCCCTCGAGGACCGCCTTGGGATCGCGGGTCGGCTGGCCCTGGCGGTCGACGCCGTAGCCTTCCGGCAGCTGGTGGCCCTCGCGGGCGGCGATCTGCACGTCGCCGTTGGCGATGGCGCTGGTGGCCAGGTCGAACACCAACGGCTGGCCGTTCGCGCGGGGGGCGGCGAAGGCGATCGGGTTGGTGCCGAACAGCGCGCTGTGGCCGCCGTGGGGCACCACGCAAGCCATGCTGTTGACGAACGACAGGGCGACCAGGTCCTGCTCGGCGAAGGGTTCGACATCCGGCCAGAGCGCGGCGAAGTGATGGGAGTTGCGGATCGCCAGCAGGGCGATGCCGGCACTGCGCGCCTTGGCTTCGAGCAGCGGCCGGGCGGCGGCCAGGGCCGGCTGGGCGAAGCCGCCACGGGCATCGACGCCGACGAAGGCCGGCGCCAGATCCTCGACCAGGGGCTCGGCCCGGCCGTCGACCCAGCCACTGGCCAGGCTCGACAGGTAGCCGGGGATGCGGAACACGCCGTGGCTGTCGGCGCCGTCGCGCTGGGCGCTGGCGCAGTTGTGCGCCAGGCAGCGGGCGACCTCGGCCGAGGTGCCATGACCCTGGAAGATGGCGGCGAGCAGATCGCTCAGCTCGGCGAAGCCGATGGTTGTCTGCGGGGTGGCGGCGGTCATGCGGGGTCTCTCCGGCGGTTGTCTGAGGGGTTGCTCACTATCTGACCAATGCAAGTTATCTGTCAAATATTGACGTGATGACAGAAAACATTCATTTTGATCGTGAACGGGGAGTCACAGATGAATCAATCGATCAAACAGCGTCTCGAGAATAGCCTGGAACACTCGGCTGCTTCAGGGCGGGCAATCGCCAACTACATGCTGGCCAACCTGCACGAGTTGCCGTTCCAGACCTCGGCTGCCATCGCCGACAAGCTCGGTGTCAGCGAATCGACGGTCGGGCGTTTCTGTCGCTCGCTGGGCTATGCGCACTTCAAGGCGCTGAAGAACGACCTCAAGGACGACCTCGGCGACAGTCCCTGGTTGATCGGTGACCGGCTCAAGGAGTTCCAGCAGCACGGCGGCGAAGACGGCCAGGGCCGCTCGCGCAGCCTGGAGCTGGAAATCGCCAGCCTGGTGCAGGTCTACGAGCACAGCCGCAGCCCGCAGTGGCAGGCGGTGGCCGAGCGTCTGGCGAAGACGCCGCGGGTGTTCGTCGCCGGTTTCCAGACCGAGCGCGGCATCGCCGTGTCGGCGGTACACCTGCTGCAGTACCTGCGCGACGGCGTGCAGCTGGTCGACGGCGCTTCCGGGCACTTCGGCGAGGTCTTGCTCAGCCAGCCGGGGCAGAGCGCCTTGCTGGTGTTCGAGGCCCGTCGCTATTCGCGCCACGCCCAGCTGCTGTGCCGCAAGGCGCGCGAGGCCGGCATCAAGGTGACCCTGGTCACCGACCCCTATTGCGACTGGGCCGACAGCCACGCCGACGAGGTGTTCCGGGTGCCCACCGATATCAAGCTGTTCTGGGAGTCCACGGCGGCCATGCTGTCGCTGGTTCACCTGCTGATCAACGAGGTGTTCCGTTACCTGGGCACCGAGGTCGAGGCGCGCCTGGAAGCCACCGCCGCGCTGCACAACGAGTTTGTCGGCTACACATCGTCGCCGGGATTCAGCAAGAAGCCATAACAACAAGTAGAGGTGCATGATGAATCGAGTAAAGAGCCTGGCCACGGCCTGCGTACTGTTGATCGGCGGCGTCGGTGGCGCCCAGGCCGAATCGCTGCGGATCGCCACCGAGGGCGCCTACCCGCCCTTCAACTATGTCGACTCGAACAACGAGTTGCATGGCTTCGACGTCGATATCGCCAAGGCCCTGTGCGCCAAGATGCAGGTCGAGTGCACCCTGGTCGCCCAGGATTGGGACGGCATCATTCCGGCCCTGATGGCCAATAAGTTCGATGCCGTGGTGGCCTCCATGGTGGTGACCGAGGAGCGGCAGAAGAAGATCAGCTTCACCGACCGTTACTACCGCACCCGCCTGGCGGTGGCGGTGCCGAAGGACTCCAGCCTGGCCGATACTCGGCCGGCCACGCTCGAGGGCAAGCTGGTCGGCGCGCAGTCGTCCTCGACCCAGAGCATCTATGCCGAGGACGTCTATGGCGCGGCCGGCGCCGAGGTGAAGCTCTATCCGACCCAGGACGATGCCAACAGCGACCTGGCCAACGGCCGCCTGGATGCGGTGGTCAACGACAAGTTCCCGCTGCTGGACTGGCTGGCCAAGAGCGGCCGGGACTGCTGCAAGCTGCTCGGCGACATCCAGGGCAGCGACGACGAGGTGGCCATCGCCGTGCGCCAGGACGATCAGGCCCTGCGCGAGCGCCTGAACCAGGCGCTGGCCGACATCCGCGCCGACGGCACCTACCAGCAGATCGTCAGCCGCTACTTCGAATTCGACATCTACTGATCGGGCCGGCGCACCGGCCCGCGGCCGCCGCCTGACGGCGGTCGCGAGGGCTGGGCGGCCCCCTCGCATCATCCTGTCTGAACCGCCAATCGCGGAGTTGCGACCATGCTGGAACCTTTCTCTCTACTGCTGTTCGGTGACGGCGGCTGGGGCCTGGCCCTGCTCGCCGGCGCCCTGGTGACCATTTCCCTGGCCCTGTGCTGCCTGCCGCTGGGCTTGCCGCTGGGCCTGCTGGTGGCGGTCGCGGCCCGTTCGAACAAACGCCTGCCGCGGGCCCTGTCGACCGTCTTCGCCACGGTGTTCCGCGGCCTGCCCGAGCTGCTCACCCTGCTGATCGTCTACTACGGCTGCCAGATCGCCCTGCAGAAGCTGCTGGCCCATTGGGGCTACAGCACCGAGGTCAGCATCAACGCCTTCTTCGCCGCGGTGCTCGCCTTCGGCCTGGTGTTCGCCGCGTTCTCCAGCCAGGTCTGGCTGGCGGCCTTCAAGACCCTCGGCAAGGGCCAGTACGAGGCGGCCGGCGTGCTCGGCCTGTCGCGCTGGCAGAGCTTTCGCAAGGTGATACTGCCGCAGCTGGTGCGGGTGGCCCTGCCGGGGCTGTCGAACAACTGGCTGACCCTGCTCAAGGACACCTCCCTGGTGTCGACCATCTCCCTGGTCGACCTGATGCGCCAGACCAACCTGGCGGTGAGCGCGACCAAGGAACCCATGCTGTTCTATTTCGCCGCCTGCCTGCTCTACCTGTTCTTCTCGGCGCTGTCCGGCCGGGTGTTCAGCTTCGCCGAAAGGCACTACAGCTACGGCCAGCGGAGTGCCCAGTCATGACCGTTCCCGAGTGGCTGCATCTGTTCTTCGATCCCGAGCTGTTCGAGCGCTACGGCCTGCGCATGCTCGACGGCCTGCTGGTGACCGCCAAGCTGGTGGCGATCTCCTTCAGCCTGGGCCTGCTGCTCGGCCTGCTGCTGGCGCTGGGGCGGCTGTCACGCAGCCGAGTGCTGCGCTCGGTGACCTCGGGCTACATCTACTTCTTCCGCGGCTCGCCGCTGCTGGCGCAGCTGTTCATGCTCTATTACGGCCTGGGGTCGTTCCGCGAGCTGTGGCAGGACCTGGGCCTGTGGTGGTTCTTCCGCGACGCCTGGTACTGCTCGCTGCTGGCCTTCACCCTGAACACCGCGGCCTACCAGGCCGAGATCCTGCGCGGCAGCCTCCAGGCGGTAGCCCGCGGCCAGCACGAGGCCGCCGCGGCCCTGGGCCTGAGCCGGCGCACCACCTTTTGTAGGGTGATACTGCCGCAGTCGCTGCTGATCGCCCTAGGCCCCCTGGGCAACGAGCTGATCCTGATGGTCAAGGCCAGCGCCATCGCCTCCCTGGTGACCCTCTACGACCTGATGGGGGTGGCCAAGCTGGGCTTCTCGCGCACCTTCGACTTTCAGCTGTACCTGTGGGCGGCGCTGCTCTACCTGCTGATCGTCGAGGTCATCCGTCGCCTGCTGCGGCGCATCGAGGCCCGCCTGGGGCGGCACCTGCATACTTGAAACAGACATTCTTCTAACGGATGTGTCCGGGTAAGCGGGCACGGGGTAAGGACTTCAGCATGAGTTGCGACACTATCGTTCTGGGCGCCGGGATCATCGGCGTATCCACGGCCCTGCACCTGCAGGCGCGGGGGCGGCGGGTGGCCCTGGTCGACCTCAAGGCGCCGGGGGAAGGCACCAGCTTCGGCAATGCCGGCCTGATCGAGCGCTCCAGCGTGGTGCCCTACGCCTTTCCCCGGGAGTTCTGGCGCCTGCTGCGCTATGGCCTGAACCGCCAATCGGACGTGCGTTACAGCCCGGCCTACCTGCCGAAACTGGCGCCCTGGCTGTACAGCTTCTGGCGCCAGTCGGCGCCCCAGCCGCTGGCCGAATCGACCCGCGCCCTGCAGCCGCTGATCGAGCGCTGCGTGCTGGAGCACGATCTGCTGGTCGAGCAGGCCGGGCTGAGCCGGCTGATCCGTGCCAACGGCTGGATCGAGGTCTTCCGCTGCCCGCGCGCCCTGCGCCAGGCGCAGCGGGAAGCCCAGGCCATGACCGTCTACGGGCTGCGCTTCGACCTGCTCGACGGCGCGCAGCTGCGCGAGCGCGAGCCCAACCTGTCGGCCGAGGTGTGTGGCGGCGTGCACTGGCTGGACCCCAAGACCGTCAGCGACCCGGGCAATCTGGTCAAGGGTTATGCGGCGCTGTTCGCCCAGCGCGGCGGCCAGGTACTCAAGGGGGACGCGCGCTCGCTGTGCCAGAACGCGGCAGGCTGGCAGCTGATGACCGCCGAGGGCCCGCTGGCCGCGCGGGAGGCGGTGATCGCCCTGGGCCCCGAGTCCAACGAGTTGCTGCAACCCCTGGGCTATCGGATTCCCCTGGGCATCAAGCGCGGCTACCACATGCACTATGCCCACGACCGCGAGCTCAAGCACTCGCTCTGCGACACCCAGGGCGGCTATGTGCTGGCGCCGATGGACCAGGGGATTCGACTGACCACCGGCATCGAGTTCGCCGCCCCCGATGCGCCGCCCAACGAGATCCAGTTGAACCGAGCCGAGGCCCTGGCGCGCAGGATATTCCCCCTGGGCGAGCGTCTCGAGCCGCAGCCCTGGCTGGGCCGGCGGCCGTGCCTGCCGGACATGCGCCCGGTGATCGGCCCGGCGCCGAAGCATCCCGGCCTCTGGCTCAACTTCGGCCACGCCCACCATGGCCTGACCCTGGGGCCGGTCAGTGGCCGCCTGCTGGCGGAGATGATGACCGGCGAGTCCCCCTTCACCGACCCGGCGCCCTTCAGCGCCGAACGTTTCGCTTAAGCACCGAGCACTACAACAATAATCGCCAGTCGCAACGCCGGCTCTGCCGGCGCGGGCGACCTGGCCGCACAGGGAGAGACCCCGCATGCTGTCATCCAGCCGTCAGACCGGCGTACCCGCACCCACCCCCAGCAGCCAGGCCGCTACGCGCAGCCGTCCCGCCGTGGAAATCCAGGGCATGAGCAAGTGGTACGGTCCCTTCCAGGTGCTGCACGACATCGACCTGAGCGTGCAGGCCGGCGAGCGCATCGTGCTGTGCGGGCCGTCGGGGTCGGGCAAGTCGACCCTGATCCGCTGCATCAACCGGCTGGAGATCGCCGAACGGGGCCGCATCCTGGTCGAGGGCAGCGACCTGTCCAGCGACAGCCCCCAGGCTGCCAGGGTGCGCCGGGAGATCGGCATGGTGTTCCAGCATTTCAACCTGTTCCCGCACATGAGCGTGCTGGACAACTGCACCCTGGCGCCGATCAGCGTGCACGGCCTGAACCGCCAGGCCGCGCAGGAGCGGGCGCGCCACTACCTGGCCAAGGTGGGCATCGAGAGCCAGGCGCACAAGTACCCCAGCCAGCTGTCCGGCGGTCAGCAGCAGCGCGTGGCCATCGCCCGGGCGCTGTGCATGGAGCCGCGGATCATGCTGTTCGACGAGCCGACCTCGGCCCTGGACCCGGAGATGGTCAGCGAGGTGCTGGATGTGATGGTCAAGCTGGCCGACAGCGGCATGACCATGCTCTGCGTCACCCACGAGATGGGGTTCGCCCGCCAGGTGGCGCAGCGCGTGCTGTTCCTCGACGGCGGGCGCATCGTCGAGGACAGCCCGCCGGAGACCTTCTTCAACGCGCCGAAGAGCCCGCGGGCGCAGGCCTTCCTGACCCAGATACTGCACTGAGCCGATGCTGTCGCCTGATCAGCTGTTGGGCAGCAGGCGGCAGGTCAGGCTCTTGATGTAGCGGGTCTCGGCGATGGCCGGGTGTACCGGGTGGTCCGGGCCCTGGGCGCCACGCTCGAGCAGCTGGATATTGCGGTCCAGGTGGCGGGCGCTGGTCAGCAGGATGTTCTGCAGGTCGTCCTCGGGCAGGTGCATGGAGCAGCTGGCGCTGACCAGGATGCCGTCCTTGTTCAGCAGGCGCATGGCCTGCTCGTTGAGGCGGCGGTAGGCGGCTTCGCCATTCTTGAGATCTTTCTTGCGCTTGATAAAGGCGGGTGGGTCGGCGACCACCACGTCGAAGCGCTCCTCGGCGGCCTTGAGCTCCTTCAGGGCGGCGAACACGTCGCCCTCCACGCAGGTGACCCGCTCGGCGACGCCGTTGAGCGCAGCGTTGCGCTCGACGCCATCCAGGGCGAAGCCGGAGGCGTCCACGCAGAACACTTCGCTGGCGCCGAAGGCCGCGGCCTGCACGCCCCAGCCGCCGATGTAGCTGAACAGGTCGAGCACCCGCTTGCCCTGGACGTAGGGCGCCAGGCGCGCGCGGTTCATGCGGTGGTCGTAGAACCAGCCGGTCTTCTGGCCCTCGATCACCGGCGCCTCGAACTTCACGCCGTTCTCTTCCAGGGCGACCCACTCCGGCACCTGGCCGTAGGCGGTCTCGACGTAGCGCTCCAGGCCCTCGGCGTCGCGGGCCGCGGAGTCGTTCTTGAGCAGGATGCCGCTGGGCCCCAGCACCTGGATCAGGGCGGCGAGCACCTCGTCCTTGTGCCGTTCCATGGTGGCCGAGGCCAGCTGCACCACCAGGATGTCGAAGAAGCGGTCGACCACCAGGCCCGGCAGCAGGTCGGAGTCGCCGTACACCAGGCGGTAGCAGGGCGCCGTGAACAGGCGCTCGCGCAGGCTCAGGGCGACGTTGAGCCGGTGCACCAGCAGCGACTTGTCCAGCACATGCTTGGTGTCGCGCGACAGCAGGCGCGCGCAGATCAGGTTGTTCGGGCTCAGCGCGACCACGCCCAGGGGCTTGCCGCCGGCGGCCTCGAGCAGCGCCTGGTCGCCCGCGGCAAAGCCGTGCAGTGGGGTGGCGGCGACGTCGATCTCGTTGCTGTAGACCCACAGGTGGCCGGCGCGCAGGCGTCGGTCGGCGTTGGCTTTCAGGCGCAGGCTGGGCAGGCTCATGGGGGCTCTCCGGAAAAAGAGCGGGAGTATAACCCAGGCCGGGCCGGCAACGGTGCTCGCCACGGGTGGCTGCACAGGGCAATGGACAATGGCTAAACTGTGCCCCTCCTCACAGTCCAGTAGTCGCCCAGCATGGCCCACGAACTCAGCGCGGAACAGATCCAACAGGTCCTGCAGGGCATCAGCGTGCCGCCGCAGCCACAGATCATGGTCGATCTGCAGATGGAACAGGTCATGCCCCACCCGGACCTGCGCGTCATCGCCAAGCTGATCAGCCAGGACCCGGGCCTGTCCGGCGCACTGCTGAAGATCGTCAACTCGCCGTTCTTCGGGTTGGCCAATCGCATCGCCTCGATCCAGCAGGCGGTCAACCTGCTGGGCTGCGACATGGTGATCAACCTGATCAACGCCCAGTCGATCAAGGGCGAGCTGAGCGACGAGGCCATCGTCACCCTCAACCGTTTCTGGGATACCGCCCAGGACGTGGCCATGACCTGCCTGACCCTGGCCAAGCGCATCGGCTACCAGGCGCCGGACGAGGCCTACACCCTGGGGCTGTTCCACAACTGCGGCATCCCGCTGATGGTCAAGCGCTTCCCCAACTATATGGTGGTGCTGGAGGAGGCCTACTACAACGCCCGCGGCGAGCACCGGGTGGTCGACACCGAGAACCGTCTGCTCAACACCAACCATGCGGTGGTCGGCTACTTCACCGCCAAGTCCTGGAACCTGCCGCTGCACCTGTGCGAGGCCATCGCCAGCCACCACAACGCGCTGTCGATCTTCAGCGACGACTCCGGCCGCGAGGCCCCGCTCAAGACCCTGCTGGCGATCCTGAAGATGGCCGAGCACATCTGCCAGACCCACCAGGTCCTCGGCAACCAGGAAGAGGACCACGAGTGGCAGAGCATCGAGCAGCTGGTGCTCGAATATGTCGGCCTGTCCGAATACGACTTCGAGAACCTGCGCGAGAGCATCCGCGAGCTGGGCACCGTCTGACGGCCCGGGTGGGCTGCGGCGCGGCCAAGCTGATAAGGTAGACGCCCGCCCTCCCAGCCATACGCCCGAACGATCCGCCATGCCCGAACTGCCCGAAGTCGAAACCACCCGCCGCGGTATCGCCCCCTACCTGGAAGGCCAGCGCGTCGGCCGGGTCATAGTGCGCGAGCGGCGCCTGCGTTGGCCGATCCCGGAGGACCTGGACGTACGCCTGTCCGGCCAGCGCATCGAATGCGTCGAACGGCGCGCCAAGTACCTGCTGATCAAGGCCGAGAGCGGCAGCCTGATCAGCCACCTGGGCATGTCCGGCAGCCTGCGCCTGGTCGAGTGCGGTCTGCCGGCGGCCAAGCACGAGCACGTGGATATCGAACTGGAGTCGGGCCTGGCCCTGCGCTACACCGATCCACGGCGCTTCGGTGCACTGCTCTGGAGCAGCGATCCGCTGCGGCACGAGCTGCTCAGCCGGCTCGGCCCGGAGCCCCTGACCGCGCAGTTCGACGGCGAGCGCCTGTTCCAGCTGTCGCGCGGCCGGGGCATGGCGGTCAAGCCGTTCATCATGGACAACGCGGTGGTGGTCGGGGTCGGCAATATCTATGCGACCGAAGCGCTGTTCGCCGCCGGCATCGATCCGCGCCGCGAGGCCGGCTCGATCTCCCGGACGCGCTACCTGAAGCTGGCCGAAGCGATCAAGCGCATCCTCGCCCAGGCCATCGAGTGCGGCGGCACCACATTGCGCGACTTCGTCGGCGGCGACGGCCAGCCGGGCTATTTCCAGCAGGAGCTGTTCGTCTATGGCCGCGGCGGCGCGTTCTGCAAGCAGTGTGGCAGCGGCCTGCGCGAGGTGAAGCTGGGGCAGCGTGCCAGCGTCTACTGCCCGCGCTGCCAGCGCTGAAACGGGGCGCCCGCTCCTCGGCCTTGCGGTTCGGCGCGCGGCAGCCGGGGGCGATGGCTTGTGCGGCGATTGACGGCCGTCACGCTGACAATTGCCGGGGCGCTGTTATAGTTACCCTCACTGCCTCCTAATAGCTGAAGGATCGCCCCCATGAATCTGTTTCGCTCGACCGCTGTTGTCCTGGCGCTGACCACTGGCCTGCTGGCGCTGCCGGCCCAGGCGGAAGTGATGCAGCAGAACACCAGTGGCGACCCGATGTACACCGCCAATGCGCCCAAGGGCTACGCGATGATCGGCGACCTGCTGATCGCCCGCCCGCTGCTGATCGGCGCCACCGCCATAGGTGCGGTCGCCTTCGTCGTCAGCCTGCCCTTCACCGCCTTGGGCGGCAATGTGGCCGAGGCCGGCGAGGCGCTGGTGGTGGAGCCGGGAAAATCGGCCTTCGTGCGTTGCCTGGGCTGCACCACCACGGGCTACAAGCGTGACTGATCCCGCCTGAACCGAAAAGCCGGCAGCGATGCCGGCTTTTTTGTGGGTGCGAAACGGGCAAAAGCCGCTGGCAACTAGGGGGATACCACGCCGGTGCCGATGCCGCGTGGGTCGCTGGCGGCCTCGACGCGTCCGGCGCGCTTGTCCCAGAACAGCACCTGCTGGTTGCCATACTGGCGATTGACCGTCTTGAGTTCATGGCCGAGGCCCTCGAGTGCCGCGATCTGCGTCGGGTCGAAGGCGTCCGGTTCGTGCTCGATCACATCCGGCCGGTACTGGTGGTGGTAACGGGGCACGCTGGGCCAGCGCTCGATGGGCTGGCCGTCCAGGTACTCGAGGATGGCCAGCAGCACCATGCTCGGGATGCGGCTGCCGCCGGGGGTACCGAAGCTGGCGAAGGCGTCCGCGCCCTCGATGAAGGTCGGGCTCATGCTCGACAGCGGACGCTTGCCGGCGGCGATGGCATTGGCCTGGCTGCCGGCCAGGCCGTAGGCATTGGCGCCCTGCACGTCGGCGGCGAAGTCGTCCATCTCGTCGTTGAGCAACACCCCGGTGCCGGGCACGGTGAAGGCGGCGCCGAACGGCAGGTTGATCGACAGGGTGGCGGCCACCGCATTGCCCTCGGCGTCCAGCACGGTGAAGTGGGTGGTGTGGTCGCCCTCGTGCCAGTCGCCTGCCGGCGGCAGGCTGCTGCTGGGGGTAGCCCGTTGCGGGTCGATGCTCGCCATCAGCCGCTCCAGGTAGGCGGGGGCGAGCAGCTGCGCGGTCGGGTCGGCGACGAAGTCCGGGTCGCCCAGCAGGCCGCGGTCGCGGTAGGCACGGCGCAGGGCCTCGACCACCAGGTGGCTGCGCTGCACGGCATCGGCCTGGCGCCAGGGCAGTCGCTGCAGCATCAGCAGGCTCTGGCCCAGGGCGATGCCGCCGGCCGAAGGCGGCGGCGCGCCGATCAGCTCGCGCTTGTCGGCGAGCGTCACGCGCAGGGGCTGGCGCTCCACCACCCGGTAGTCGTCGAGGTCGCGTTGCGCCCAGATGCCGCCGGCGGCGCGCACGCCGCGCACCAGGCGCTCGGCCGTTTCGCCGCCATAGAAGCCGGCGCGCCCCTCGCGGGCCAGGCGTTCCAGGGTGACGGCCAGCTCGGGCTGGCGCAGCAGGGCGAATTCCGCCGGGACCTCGCCCTGGTCGAGGAAGATGCGCGCGCTCTCGGGGTCGTCGCGCAGGGCGGCCAGGCGCCAGCCGGCGCGCTCGCGGTAGACTCGGTCGATCGCCACGCCGTCGCGGGCCAGGCGGATGGCCGGGGCCAGGGCGTCGCGCAGCGGCAGGCGGCCGAAGCGCTGCGCCAGCTCGACCAGGGCGGCCGGCAGGCCGGGGATCGCGGCGGCCAGCGCACCGTTGAGGGACAGCGCCGGCTGCACCTCACCGTCGCGCCGGTACAGGTCCGTATGGGCGGCCAGCGGGGCCCGCTCGCGGGCGTCGAGGAAGCGGTAGCTCGGCTGCTCGCCGGCCTCGCGCAGCAGGAAGAAACCGCCGCCGCCCAGGCCCGAGCCGTAGGGTTCGACCACCGCCAGGGCGGCGGCGATGGCCACGGCGGCGTCGAAGGCATTGCCGCCCTGGCTCAGGGTCTCCTGGCCGGCGACGGTGGCGGCGGGATGGGCACTGGCGATGGCGGCGCGTCCGGGCTGCTCGGCGGCCTGCACGGCGAGGGCGAACAGCAACAGCAGGGCGCCTGCGAGGGCGCGCCGGGCGAGGAAGCCGCGGTTCGGGCGGCCCACGGATCAGGCCTTGCCGGTGATGATCAGGTACTTCTCCATCAGCTCGTCCTTGCTCTCGACATGGTTCTCGTCGAGGGGGATGCAGTCCACCGGACAGACCTGCTGGCACTGCGGCTCGTCGTAGTGGCCGACGCATTCGGTGCACAGGTTCGGGTCGATCACGTAGATCTCCTCGCCCTGGGAGATCGCGCCGTTCGGGCACTCGGGCTCGCAGACGTCGCAGTTGATGCAGTCGTCGGTGATGATCAGGGACATTGGGTAGGCGCTCCAGCCGAGGCCCGCGGCCGCGGCACTATCAGACAACGGTAGGCGAATTGTGCCGGATTGTCGGAGCGGGCGCCATGTGTCGCGGGGGCAGGGCTACTGTTTGAAGCGCTGGGCCAATGCCTCGGCGACGGCCGGGTGGACGAACTTGGAGATATCGCCCCCCAGGGCGGCGATCTCCCGCACCAGGGTCGAGGAGATGTAGGAGTATTTTTCCGAGGGGGTGAGGAACAGGCTCTCCACATCCGGCGCCAGCTGACGGTTCATGTTGGCCAGCTGGAACTCGTACTCGAAGTCGGAAACCGCGCGCAGGCCGCGCAGGAAGGCGTTGGCGCCCTGTTCCCCGGCGAAGTGCGCCAGCAGGCCGGAAAAGCCCATGACTTCGACATTCGGCAGGTGCCGGGTGACTTCGCGGGCCAGCTCCACGCGCTGATCCAGGCTGAACAGCGGGTTCTTCTTCGGGCTGGCCGCCACGGCGATGACCACGCTGTCGAACAACCGCGAGGCACGCTCGACCAGATCGCCATGCCCCTTGGTGATGGGGTCGAAGGTGCCTGGGTATAACACTCGATTCATCGTGACGTCCTGACGCGGTCCGTTAGGGTGTCGGATGGTAGCGCAGCGGTGCGTGACGGCCAAGTCGCGCTGGCCGGGCGCCGGCAGGTGGCTTCGAGCCTGAGCCTGGCCCAGGGGCGCAGGCGCGCCCCGGCAGGCAAGCGGCATCAGGCACTTTCCAGGCGCTCGGCCAGGCGCGTCGCCAGCTTGGCCGTGAGGGCATAGATCGACAGCTGCGGGTTGGCGCCGATGCTGGTGGGGAACAGCGAGCCGTCGTGGATCGACAGGTTGCCCAGCTGGTGGTGGCGGCCGAGGCTGTCGCAGACCGCCTGGCGCGGGTCCTCGCCCATGGCGCAGCCGCCCATCACGTGGGCGCTGCCCAGGCGGGTGCGGTACAGCGCCAGCGGCAGTTCGTCGATCAGCCGGCGCGCCTCGCCCAGGGTCTGCACATGGCCGGCGTCGGCGTGCAGCGGCAGCACGGCTTTGGCGCCGGCGGCGAACTGGATCTCGGCCATGCTGTGGAAGGCCCGGCGTATGCCGTCCCAGCTGTAATCGGTCATGCGGTAGTCGAGCACCGGGCTGCCGTCGCCGCGCAGCTCCACCCGGCCCTCGGCGCTGTCCGGGTGGAAGCCGTCGCGCATCAGCGCCAGCATCACATTGGTATGGGGCAGCTGCTCCATGCGCAGGGCATTGTCCAGGCCGAAGCGACCGAGCAGGGTGGCCGCCAGGGCCGGTTGCAGGGGCGGCACCTCCAGCTTGTAGGACTGGCGCCCGGCGACGCCGTCCTCCCACTGGAACTGGTCGGAATAGACCGACTGCGGCGCGCCATAGAAGGGATTGATCACCCGCTCGAACTGCGCCGCGGAGAAGTTCACCAGGTGCAGGTAGGTGCGCTTGCCGGTGCGCCGGTGCGGGTCGGGGGCACTCGAGCGCAGGAGGATGGCCGGGGTGTTGATGCCGCCGCCGGCGAGGATGTAATGCCGGGCCTTGACCCGGATCTTGCGGCCGTTGGGCGCGACGCCGCGCGCGTCCAGGCCCAGGCACTCGATGCCGGCGACCCGGTCGCCTTCGATCAGCAGGCGTTCGGCCCGGGCCAGATAGAGCAGCTCGCCGCCCCGCTCCAGGGTCGCCGGAATGCTGGTGACCAGCATCGACTGCTTGGCGTTGGTCGGACAGCCCAGGCCGCAGTAGCCGAGGTTCCAGCAGCCGCGCACATTGCGCGGGATGATCTTCCAGTCGTAGCCGAGCTTGTCGCAGCCGGCGCGGATCACCTCGTTGTTGGGGTTCGGTGGGATAGCCCAGGGGGCGACGCCCAGGCGCTGTTCCATGCGCTCGAACCAGGGCGCCATTTGCGCCGGGTCGTGGCCCACGACCCCGTGCTCCCGGGCCCAGTGCTGCAGCGTCGGTTCCGGGGTGCGGAAGCTCGAGGTCCAGTTGACCAGGGTGGTGCCGCCGACCGCACGGCCCTGGAGGATGGTGATGGCGCCGTCCTTGCTCATGCGCCCGACGCCTTCCTGGTAGAGGCTGGTGTAGGCCTCGGTCTCCTGCATCTTGAAATCGCGGCTGGTCTTCAGCGGACCTTCCTCGATCAGCAACACCTTGAAGCCGGCGGCGCTGAGGATCTCCGCGCTGGTGCCGCCGCCGGCGCCGCTGCCAACTATGGCGATATCGGCTTCCAGGCTCAGGTCCTGCTCCAGGCGCGAGCCGTCGTGGGTTTTCCAGCCGCGGGCCAGGCCTTCGGCGAATGGATCGGGTACGGGCATGTGGTCGGTTCTCGGGCGAAGGGGAGTTCGGCGGCGGTCAGACGCTGGGTGGGCCGGGGTAGCCGCAGTGGGCCCAGGATTCGGGGCGGCCATACCAGCTCATCAGCACCAGTTGCAGCAGCGAGGCGTGGCCCATCTGCAGCAGGCCGAAGGTGCTGTTCTGCCAGCGGGCGAGGAAGGCGCGCACCTCGCTGGTCGAGGCGTTCTGCCAGCGCCCCCAGACCCCGGTCAGCGGCCCACGGGTGACCGGCAGGGCCAGCACGTCGAACAGTTGCAGGGTGAGGTCGCGCATCTCCGGCGACAGGTGGGCGAGGCTGTAATCGAGGCTCTCGAGGGTGCCGGCCAGCGCCTGGGGCATCTTCTGCGGCGGCACCGCGCCTTCCAGCAGCACCGGAATCAGGGCCTGAAGCATGGGCAGGTCGCTGGCGCGGATCACCGCGAAGCCGGCCTGGGGCGTGCGCGCCGAGCAGCCGCTGAGGCTGGCGGCCAGGCCCGCGGTGGCGAGTGCGGCCGAGCCGAGCAGGCCGACCCTGAGCAGCTGGCGCCGGGTCGGGCCGGCGGGTTGGGTAGGGGTATCGAGCATTCTGGCAGTCGCCTCTGGGGGTGCGGTCAGCGCACGAACAGCTGGTACACCAGCTTCAGGATCGCCTTGTTGTAGGGCGGGTAGATCAAGCGCGCGGCATTGAGGCGTTGCTTGATAAACACCCCCTTGGCCTTGCTGAAGGTGAGGAAACCCTCGTGGCCGTGGTAGTGGCCCATGCCCGAGGGGCCGACGCCGCCGAACGGCAGGTCGTCCTGGGCCACGTGCAGCAGGGTGTCGTTGAGGCACACGCCGCCGGAGTGGGTCTCGTGCAGCACGCGCCGTTGCTCGCGTTTGTCGTAGCCGAAGTAGTAGAGGGCCAGCGGGCGGGGGCGTCGGTTGATATAGGCGAAGGCGTCTTCGATGCGTTCATAGGGCACCACCGGCAGCAGCGGGCCGAAGATTTCCTCCTGCATCACCTGCATGTCGTCGCCGACGTTCAGCAACAGGCAGTGCGGCATGCGTCGGCCCTGGGCCTGGGGGTACAGCGGCAGCAGGGTGGCGCCCTTGTCTTCGGCGTCGGCCAGGTAGGCCTCGAGGCGCTGTTGCTGGCGAGGGTTGATGATCGCGGTGTAGTCCGGGTTGTCCGCCAGTTGTGGGTAGAAGCCCTGCACGGCGGTGCGGTAGGCGGCGACGAAGCCCTCGACGCGGTCCCTGGGCACCAGCACATAGTCGGGCGCCACGCAGGTCTGCCCGGCATTCAGGGTCTTGCCGAAGGCGATGCGCTCGGCGGCGTCCTGCAACGGCACGTCGGCTGAGACGATGGCCGGCGACTTGCCGCCCAGCTCCAGGGTCACCGGGGTCAGGTTGTCGGCGGCGGCGCGCATCACATGCCGGCCTATGCCGGTGGCGCCGGTGAACAGCAGGTGGTCGAACGGCAGTTTGGAGAAGGCCATGCCGACTTCCGCCTCGCCCAGCACGACGCCGATCAGGTCCTCGGGGAAGACCTCGGCCAGCAGTTCCTTGAGCAGCTGCGCGGTGGCCGGAGTCGACTCGCTCATCTTGATCATCACCCGGTTGCCGGCGGCCAGGGCCCCGACCAGCGGGCCCATGGCGAGGAACAGTGGGTAGTTCCACGGCACTATCACCCCGACCACGCCCAGCGGCTGGTAGATCACCCTGGCCGCGGCCGGCATGAAGGGCAGGCCGACGCTGCGCCGCGAGGGCTTCATCCAGCGCTTGATGCGCCGGCGCGCGTAGTGGATGCCGTGCAGGCTGGGCATCAGCTCGGCGAGCAGGGTCTCGTCGGCCGAGCGGTTGCCGAAGTCCTGGCTGACGGCCTGGATCAGGGCGTCCTGCTGCGCGACCAGCAGCTGCCCGAGGCTCTTCAGCCACTGCCTGCGCTGTTCGGCCGGCGGCATGGGGTTGGCCTGGAAGGCCTGGCGCTGGCGGGCGAAGTTGGCCTCCATCTGGGCGATCTGCTGCTGGCTGTGTTGCAGGTTTCGTTCGAGATAGGTGACGTCGGCGACCATGTGCGGCTCCTCGGCGGTCTGGCGGTGCGCTCCGCGGTGCCGCGAAGCGAGGCGACCGCGGCGGGCTGGAGGAATTTTTAGAGCAATTGCTCTAAAGTGTCAAACGACAGGCCGCTCGCACGCCCGGGTAGCGTCCGGGGCGACGCCCCCTGTACCTTTGTCGAACCGATCGAGTCGCAGTCGAGCTGCTTATGGCGCCTTCCACCAAGACCCGCGAGCGCATCGTCCAGGCCAGCCTGGCGTTGTTCAATGCCCAGGGCGAACGCAACGTCACCACCAACCATATCGCCGCCCATCTGGGCATCTCGCCGGGCAACCTGTACTACCACTTCCGCAACAAGCAGGCGATCGTCGCCGAGCTGTTCGGCCAGTACGAGGCCCATGTCGATGCCTTCCTGCGCCTGCCGGAGGGGCGGGCGCTGACCATCGCCGACAAGACCCTGTACCTGGAGGCGCTGCTGGCGGCGATGTGGCGCTTCCGCTTCCTGCACCGCGACCTGGAGCACCTGCTCGACAGCGACGCGGAGCTGGCCGCGCGCTACCGGCTGTTCGCCCGGCGCTGCCTGCAGGCCGGCGGGGCCATCTACCAGGGCTTCGTCGAGGCCGGGATACTGCGCATGCAACCGGCGCAGATAGAGGCGCTGGCGCTCAATGCCTGGATCCTCATGACCTCCTGGGTGCGCTTTCTCGGGACCACCGCCGGGCAGACCGCGGACCTCAACGAGGACTCGCTGCGCCGGGGCATCTATCAGGTGTTGGCGCTGGAGGACGGCTATATCGCCGAGCCGGCGCGCGAGGCCGTCGAGGCGCTGCACCGCCGGCTGCATGTGCCGCTGGAGCAGGTGCTCTAGGTTGCTGCCTGCGCGGTGAGCCACTGCGGGATGCGCCGCTCCAGATAGTAGGCGGGGCGGCGCAGGGTGCCCTCGACGAAGCCGACATGGCCGCCGTGGCGGTGCAGTTCGAACTCGATGCCCGGAGCCAGTTCGGCCGGCTCCGGCAGGCTGTGGCGGAACACGAAGGGGTCGTCGGCGGCCTGGATGATCAGGGTCGGGGTGCGGATGCGGCCGAGGAAGTAACGGCTCGAGGCACGCTGGTAGTAGTCCTGGGCATCGCTGAAACCGTGCAGCGGTGCGGTGATGCGGCCGTCGAAGTCCCAGAAGGTGCGCAGGTCGTCCAGCGGGCCGAGCCGCTCCAGGGTCGCCAGGCGCTCGGCCTGGCCCAGGTCGGCGAACAGGCGCTGTTTGCTGCGCACGTAGGCGACCATCTCGCGCATGAAGTGCGCCTGGTAGACCCGCGAGAAGCCCTGGCCGATGCGGTCGGCGCACTGGTCCAGGCGAAACGGCACGGACACTGCCACGGCGCCGTGCAAGAGGCTGTCGCCGCCGGCCTCGCCGAGGTGCTTGAGCAGCACGTTGCCGCCCAGGGAGTAGCCCACCGCATAGAGCGGCGCCCGGGGCCGTTGCGCGCGCAGGTGATGCAGGGTTTCGGCCAGGTCCTCGCTGGCGCCGGAGTGGTAGCCGCGCGCCAGCCGATTGGGCTCCCCCGAGCAGCCGCGCCAGTTCAGCGCCACGCTGGCCCAGCCCCGGGCGGCCAGGGCCTGTTGCAGGCCGACCACGTAGAGGGAGTCGGACGAGCCGGTCAGGCCGTGCAGCACCAGCACCAGGGGCGCGTCGGCGCTGTGCGGACCGTGCCAGTCGAGGTCGAGGAAGTCGCCGTCGGCCAGCCACAGGCGCTCGCGCCGGCGCCGCAGCACCACCGGTTTGCGGCACAGCGGATTCCACAGGGTCTGCAGGTGCGGGCCGGGTAGCCACCAGGCGGGTTGGAAGGTCGGGCTCATGGCTCAGTGTACGGCCGCTGGGCGAGGCGGGGGCGCCTTTACTCGCCGCGCTGCCAGAGGGCGTAGTACACCTGGCCGGCCTGTTTCTCCCGGTGCAGGCGCCAGTTGCCCGGCAGGCCGAGGGTCGAAGGCGGCGTCTCGCTCTCGCTGTAGACCCAGGCGCGCTCGGCGAGCCAGCCGCGATCTTCCAGCAGCGCGCAGATCGGCGCCAGCAGGTCCTGGTGGAAGGGCGGGTCGAGGAACACCAGGTCGAAGGGCGTGGCCGGTTGCTGCTGCAGGTAGGCCAGGGCGTCGGCCTGCAGCAACTGGCCGTTTTCGCAACCCAGGGCTTGCAGGTGGCCGCGCAGGGCGGCCACCGAGTCCGGGTTGAGGTCCAGGGCCAGGGCGCTGCTGGCGCCGCGCGACAGCGCCTCCAGGTACAGTGCGCCGCTGCCGGCGAAGGGATCGAGGACCCGGGCGCCCTCGACATGGGGGGCGAGCCAGTTGAACAGGGTCTCGCGCACCCGGTCAGGCGTCGGCCTTAGGCTTGGGCCATCGGGGAAGGCGAAGCGGCGCGAGCGCCACTGGCCGCCGATGATGCGCAGCTGGCCCTGGCCGCCGTGGGCCTTGGTCGGTTTGGCGGGGGACTTGCGCATCAGTGCTCCGGGACGCCAGTGGGTTGTGCGGCGGGGGTGTCCGTCGGTGGCGGCAGCTCCTGCTGCGCCACATCGGGGCCGGCGCTGACGATCACCAGGGCCTCGGGGTCGAGGTGGCGGCGCAGTGCCGCCTTGACCTGCTCGACGCTCAGGGCCTTGACCTCGGCCATGAAGGTCTCCAGGTGGTCCAGCGGCAGGTCGTAGAAACCGATGCTGCCGAGCTGGCCGGCGATCGCCGCATTGCTCGCGTTGGACCGCGGGAAGCTGCCGGCCAGTTCGCGCTTGGCATCGTCCAGCTCCTTCTGGGTCGGCCCCTTGTCCAGGTAGTCGCGCAGCAGCTCCTTGACCAGTTGCAGGGTGCCGGCACTGAGCTCGGCGCGGGTCTGCAGGCTGATCATGAAGGGGCCGCGGGCCTGCATGGCGCTGAAGCCGGAGTAGACGCCGTAGGTCAGGCCGCGCTTCTCGCGCACCTCCTCCATCAGGCGGGTGCCGAAGCCGCCGCCGCCGAAGATCTGGTTGCCCAGGTAGAGGGCGGCATAGTCCGGGTCGCGGCGGTCGATGCCGAGCTGGGCGAGCATCAGGTGGGTCTGTTTGGATGGGAAGTCGATGTGGCTGGCGCCGGCCTCGGGAGCCTCCGGCTGGGCGATATGCGGCAGGGCCGGACCCTGCGGCAGGGCTGCCGAGACCTGGGCGGCCAGGGCCTCGGCCTCGCTGCGCGAGAGATCGCCGACCAGGGCGATCACCGCGTTGCCGGCGGCATAGGCCTTGGCGTGGAAGGCTTGCAGCTGGGCACGGTCGATCGCCGGGATGGATTCGGCGGTGCCGTCGCTGGGGTGGGCGTAGGGGTGCTCGCCGTACAGGCGCCGGAACAGCTCGAGGCTGGCCAGCTTGCCCGGGTCCTGCTTCTGGTACTCGAAACCGGCCATCAGCTGGTTCTTGATGCGCGTCAGGGCGTCCTCGGGGAAGGTCGGCTGGCCGAGTACCTCGCCGAACAGGCGCAGCGCCGGATCTCGAATGTCGCGGGCGCTGAGGGCGCGCAGGCTGGCCACCGCCATGTCGCGATAGGAACCGTTGCCGAACTGGGCGCCGAGGTTCTCGAAGCCGGCGGCGATGGCGCCGACGTCCTTGCCCGGCACGCCCTCGTTGAGCATGGCGTTGGTCAGCATGGCCAGGCCCGGCACGCCGTCGTCCTGGCTGCTGCCGGCGGCGAAGATCAGACGCAGGTCGAACATCGGCAGTTCGCGGGCCTCGACGAACAGCACCTTGGCCCCTTCGGCGGTCTGCCAGGTCTGGATCTGCAGGTCGCGGCGGTTCGGCTCCTGGCCGTTCAGTTCGGCGAGGGACTCCAGCCGGTCGCGCTCGAGCGCGGCGGGAACGGACTCGACCGGGTCCTCGCGGTCGACCAGCAACAGCAGGATCGCCAGCAGCACCAGGAGCGCCAGGGCCAGCAGGCCATAACGCAGCGTATTGCGTTCACTCATCACGCGCCTCCTCGGGCAGGACATAAGCGACGCTGAGGCGGTCGCGGGTGAAGAAGGTGCGCGCGGCTTCCTGGATGTCGGCCGGGGTGACGGCCTCCAGTTCGGCCAGCTCCTGGTCGATCAGCTTCCAGGACAGGCCGACGGTCTCCAGCTGGCCGATGGCGGTGGCCTGGCTGGTGATCGAGTCACGGTCGTAGACCAGCCCGGCGATGACCTGGGCGCGTACCCGGGCCAGTTCCTCGGCCGAGGGCGGATTCTGCTGCAGGTCCTGCAGCTCGCGCCACAGGCCGGCCTCGGCCTGCTCCAGGGTCTTGCCGGTCTGGGTGTTGGGGGTGGCGGACAGCACGAACAGGCTGTCGCCGCGGGCGTAGGCGTCGTACCAGGCGGAGGCGCCGGAGACCAGCTCCTCGCCGCGCTCCAGGCGGGTCGGCAGGCGCGCGCTGTAGCCGCCGTCGAGCAGGGTGGCGATCAGGCGCAGGGCATGCACCTGGCGCGGCTGCTGGGCGGTGGCCAGGCCCGGCACGTTGAAGCCCATCAGCAGGTTCGGCAGCTGGGTCTTGAGGTGCAGGGTGAGGCGCCGCTCGCCGGGTGCCGCCAGCTCGCGCGGCGCCTTGGCGGTCGGCACGGCGCGGCGCGGGATGGGGCCGAAGTAGCGCTCGGCCAGGGCCTTGACCTCGCCGGCGCCGACGTCGCCGACCACCACCAGGGTGGCGTTGTTCGGCGCGTACCAGGCCTGGTACCAGGCCCGCAGCTCCTCGACGCTCATGCGTTCGAGGTCGGCCATCCAGCCGATGGTCGGGGTGTGGTAGCCGCTGGCGGGGAAGGCCATGGCCTTGAAGCGCTCGTAGGCCAGGTTCGAGGGCTTGTCGTCGGTGCGCAGGCGCCGCTCTTCCTTGATCACCTCGATCTCGCGCTGGAACTCGTCGGCCGGCAGCTTGAGGCTGGCCAGGCGGTCGGCCTCCAGTTCCAGGGCCACGGCCAGGCGGTCGCGCGCCAGCACCTGGTAGTAGGCGGTGTAGTCGTCGCTGGTGAAGGCGTTCTCCTCGGCGCCCAGTTCGCGCAGGATGCGCGAGGCCTCGCCGGGGCCGAGCTTGCGGCTGCCCTTGAACATCATGTGCTCCAGGGCATGGGACAGGCCGGTCTGGCCGGGCGTCTCGTAGCTGGAGCCGACCTTGTACCAGAGCTGGGACACCACCACCGGCGCGCGGTGGTCTTCGCGGACGATGACCTTCAAGCCGTTGTCCAGGCTGAATTCGTGGGTCGGTTGCGGGGCGGCGGCCAGTGCCATCATGGGCAGGCAGAGCACGCCGAGGGCGGCGCCGACGGCGCGGCGGGCAATCGTATTCATTAACTGTCGACCTGTCGGGCGGGCCCGCGTGGACTTAGCGTCGGCGGGCGCGGAGGTGCTAGGATACTCATCCGTTTTACTGGCGGCCATGCCTGTTACGCCTGCTGAAAACCGTTGTGCAGCGTCCCGTGGCTTCGCCCGGCCCGCCTGCTCGCTGTTTGCAGGCCTGCCTAGCGGCGCGCCGCTCCTTTGAGATAGCCGTCCTCCATGTTTGGTTCCAACGACGACAAGAAGACTCCCGCCGCACCTGCGGCCGAGCAACCGGCCGAGAAAGGCGCGGAAAAACCAGCGGAAAAGAAGGGCCTTTTCGGCTGGCTGCGCAAGAAGCCGCAGACCCCGGCCGATAACGCTACCGCGGCGCCCGGCGCACCCGAGCCGTCTGCTCAGATCGAGACGCCCGCCGCGCCGCCGGCGCCAGAGGCGCCCCTCGCCTCCGTGGCCGAGCGTGCAACGTCCAGTGCTCCGGCGGTGCCCCAGCCGGCCGGTACGGCGCAGGTGCCGCCCGCGGCAGAGCGTTCCCCCGCCCCTGCGGAACCCCTTGCCGAAAGCTCGCCCGAGGCCACGCCGCCGGTAACAGCAGCGCCCGAGGCCGCGCCGCCCAGCACCTCGCGCTTTCGCATCAATGCTGGCAGCGAGGTGCTGCACGCGCCGACGCCGACGCCTATGGCCGAGCCCGAGCCGGTCGCACCGCCTCCTCCAGTGGTCGAGGCGCCGGTCGAGCAGGCCAAGCCGGGCGACAACCAGGGCGGCTGGTTCGCCCGCCTCAAGCAGGGCCTGTCGAAGACCAGCGCCAGCCTCGGCGAGGGCATGGCCAGCCTGTTCCTCGGCAAGAAGGCCATCGACGACGACCTGCTCGACGAGATCGAGACCCGCCTGTTGATGGCCGACGTCGGCGTCGAGGCCACCACCGCAATCATCCAGAGCCTGACCCAGAAGGTCGCGCGCAAGCAGCTGACCGACAGCGGTGCGCTGTACAAGGCGCTGCAGGAAGAGCTGACCGCGCTGCTCAAGCCGGTCGAGCAGCCACTGCGCATCGACCACGCCAAGCGGCCCTATGTGATCCTGGTGGTCGGGGTGAACGGCGTCGGCAAGACCACCACTATCGGCAAGCTGGCCAAGAAGCTGCAGCTGGACGGCAACAAGGTGATGCTGGCGGCCGGCGACACCTTCCGCGCCGCGGCGGTGGAGCAGCTGCAGGTGTGGGGCGAGCGCAACCAGATCGCGGTGATCGCCCAGCACACCGGCGCCGACTCCGCCTCGGTGATCTTCGATGCGGTGCAGGCCGCCAAGGCGCGCGGCATGGACGTGCTGATCGCCGATACGGCCGGGCGCCTTCACACCAAGGACAACCTGATGGAGGAGCTGCGCAAGGTGCGTCGGGTGATCGGCAAGCTCGACGACAGCGCACCCCACGAAGTGCTGCTGGTGCTGGACGCCGGCACCGGGCAGAACGCCATCAACCAGGCCAAGCAGTTCAACCAGACCGTCAGCCTCAGCGGCCTGGCCCTGACCAAGCTGGACGGCACCGCCAAGGGCGGGGTGATCTTCGCTCTGGCCAAGCAGTTCGGCCTGCCGATCCGCTATATCGGCGTCGGCGAAGGCATTGACGATCTGCGTACCTTCGAGGCCGAGGCCTTCGTCCAGGCGCTGTTCGCGGAGAAATAGGGATGATTCGATTCGAGCAGGTCGGTAAACGTTACCCCAACGGTCACGTCGGGCTGCACGAGCTGAGTTTTCGCGTGCGCCGCGGCGAGTTCCTCTTCGTCACCGGCCATTCCGGCGCCGGCAAGAGCACCTTGCTGCGCCTGATCCTGGCGATGGAGCGGCCCACCAGCGGCAAGCTGCTGCTGGCCGGGCAGGACCTGGCGCAGATCACCAATGCGCAGATCCCCTTCCTGCGCCGGCAGATCGGCGTGGTATTCCAGAACCATCAGCTGCTGTTCGACCGCAGCGTGTTCGACAACGTCGCCCTGCCGCTGCAGATCCTCGGCCTGGGCAAGACCGAGATCGGCCAGCGGGTCGGTGCCGCCCTGGAGCGGGTGGCCCTGGCGGACAAGGCCGAGCTGTTTCCCGGCGACCTGTCCACCGGCCAGCAGCAGCGCGTCGGCATCGCCCGGGCCATCGTCCATCGCCCGGCCCTGCTGCTGGCGGACGAGCCCACCGGCAACCTCGACCCGCGCCTGGCCGCCGAGATCATGGGGGTGTTCGAGGACATCAACCGCCTCGGCACCAGCGTGCTGATCGCCAGCCATGACCTGGCGCTGATCGCCCGCATGCGCCACCGCATGCTGACCCTGCAACGCGGTCGCCTGATCGGCGACGGGGAGGCCGTATGAGCGCGACCCGCATGCCGCCACCGCAACCGGCCCAGCGCGTCGGCGCCGTGCCGAAGAAGGCCGAGCAGAAGGCCCCGGACGACGGCCCGGATTTCCGCAGTCAGCTGCACGCCTGGCTGGAGAGCCACCGCGCCAGCCTGGTCGACAGCCTGCGCCGCCTGGCCAAGCAGCCGATCGGCAGCTTCTTCACCTGCCTGGTGATGGCCGTGGCCCTGAGCCTGCCCATGGGCCTGGCGCTGTTGCTGGACAACGTCGAGAGCCTCGGCGGCTCCTGGCAGCGCGCCGCGCAGATTTCCCTGTACCTGCAGCTGGACGCCAGCGATGCCCAGGGCCAGGCGCTGCGCGAAGAGGTCGCGGCGATGGACGAGGTCGCCGAGGCCGAGTGGATCAGCCGCGAGCAGGCCCTGGACGAGTTCCAGCAGCAGTCGGGCCTGGGCGAGGCGCTCAAGGAACTGCCGGACAACCCGCTGCCCGGGGTGGTGCTGGTCACCCCCAGGGAAATCGACAAGGCCACCCTGGAGGCCCTGCGCCTGCGCCTGGCCGAGCTACCCAAGGTGCAGCAGGCCCAGCTCGATCTGCTCTGGGTCGAGCGCCTGACGGCCATCCTCCACCTGGGCGACCGCTTCGTCTTCGGCCTGACCCTGCTGCTGGTGCTGGCCCTGTTGCTGGTGATCGGCAACACCATTCGCCTGCATATCGAGAACCGCCGCACCGAGATCGAGGTGATCAAGCTGGTCGGCGGCACCGACAGCTACGTGCGCCGGCCCTTCCTCTATATGGGCGCGCTCTACGGCTTCGGCGCCGGGCTGTTGGCCTGGCTGGTGCTGGCCTACGGCCTGGGCTGGCTGAACGATGCGGTGGTGCGCCTGGCCGGGCTGTACGGCAGCGACTTCGCCCTGGCCGGGGTGCCGGCGGCGGACGGCCTGTCGTTGTTGCTGGGGGCCGTGCTGCTGGGTTACATCGGCGCCTGGCTGGCCGTGGCCCGGCATTTGAGCGAGCTGGCGCCGCGGTAGTAACTGATTGATTTCTTTAATATTGACTATCTGTAACGGAACTTGTATACGCGTTCCTAGTCGTATTGCGCAGTGCTACACTGCATGCGTTTAGTGAGTCGGAGGGTTCGAATGTCAACGTCCTTGCAACCTGTCCATGCCCTAGTCCCAGGCGCCAACCTGGAGGCTTACGTGCACGCGGTCAACAGCATCCCGCTGCTGAGCCCGGAGCAGGAGCGCGAGTTGGCCGAGAGTCTCTACTACCAGCAGGATCTCGAGGCCGCGCGGCAGATGGTGCTGGCCCACCTGCGTTTCGTCGTGCACATCGCCCGCAGCTATTCCGGCTACGGCCTGGCCCAGGCCGACCTGATCCAGGAAGGCAACGTCGGCCTGATGAAGGCGGTCAAGCGCTTCAACCCGGAGATGGGCGTGCGCCTGGTGTCCTTCGCCGTGCACTGGATTCGCGCCGAGATCCACGAGTTCATCCTGCGCAACTGGCGCATCGTCAAGGTCGCCACCACCAAGGCCCAGCGCAAGCTGTTCTTCAACCTGCGCAGCCAGAAGAAGCGCCTGGCCTGGCTGAACAACGACGAAGTGCATGCCGTGGCCGACAGCCTGGGCGTCGAGCCGCACGAAGTGCGCGAGATGGAGAGCCGCCTGACCGGCCAGGACATGGCCTTCGACCCGGCCAACGATGCCGACGACGACAGCGCCTTCCAGTCGCCGGCCCAGTACCTGGAAGACCATCGCTACGATCCGGCGCGCCAGCTGGAGGACGCCGACTGGAGCGACAGCGCCACCGCCAACCTGCACGAGGCCCTGGAAGGGCTCGACGAGCGCAGCCGCGACATCCTCTACCAGCGCTGGCTGGCCGAGGAGAAGGCCACACTGCACGACCTGGCCGCCAAGTACAACGTCTCCGCCGAGCGCATCCGCCAGCTGGAGAAGAACGCCATGAACAAGCTCAAGGGCTCGATCGCGGCGTAAACGCCTCATCCGAACAAGCCGCACCCGGGTGCGGCTTTTTTCTGCCTGGAGAAAACCATGAAGATGCCGCCGCTGCGCCTGCAGCACGGGCTGCTGTTCGCCGCCGTCGCCCTGCTGTTCTTCGCCTGGGGCGCCTGGCTGGTGCGCGGGCCGCAGCCGGCCGAGCCGCTGCCCTGGCTGGCCGAGTGGCAGGCGGATGTGCTGGTGCCCCTGGCCGAGGAGCGCCTGCATCTGGCGGAGCTGAGCGCCCTGGTGGCCGGTGAGCTGTGGTTGCAGCCGCGCCCGGACGGGGCGCGCCTGCTGTATCGCGGCGAATGGCAGGCCGACGGCGAGCCCTGGCGCCTGGAGGCCGAGCTGGCGCTGAGTGAAGTCGAGCGCGAGAGCCTGATGGCGGCGGCGGGTGACGCCGAACAGCCGCTCGCCGGCGCGCTGCTGGCGCAGCTGGGGCCGCACGAGGTCGTCGGCCTGACCCTCGCCCCGCAGGGCGCCGTGAGCGTCGCGCGGCTGACCGCCAGCCTCGGCCAGCCGCGTCTGCGACTGCAGCTGGAAGTGGGGGAGGCCTGGGTCTATCCGCGGCTGGGCCTGACCGTCCACAGCGAGGACGAGCGCTTGCGTCTGTTGCAGGTCGTGCCGCGACGCGTGCTGAGCGTGCGTTGACACTGGCCGCAGGGCGACTGCCCTATAGCTGGTTGAGGTAGTGGCTGCCGCCGAGCTGCCACATCTGTTGGCGGATCCAGGCGGCACGGCGGGCGACTCGGCTGTTCGGCCGGCTGGCGCTCCACTGGCGCGGGTTCGGCAGCACCGCGGCCAGCAGGCTGGCCTGCTGGCGTGACAGGTAGGGCGCGCCCCTGCCGAAGTGCTGCCGGGCCGCGGCCTCGGCGCCGAACACCCCCACTCCCCACTCGGCGCTGTTGAGGTAGACCTCGAGAATGCGCTGCTTCGGCCAGAGCAGTTCGATCAGCGCGGTGAACCAGACCTCCACGCCCTTGCGCAGCCAGCTGCGCCCGGACCAGAGAAACAGGTTCTTCGCCACCTGCTGACTCAGCGTGCTGGCGCCGCGCACCGAACCGCCCTGGCGGTTGTGGCTGATCGCCGCACGGATGGCGGCGACATCGAAGCCCCAGTGCTCGGCGAACTTCTGGTCCTCGGCGGCGATCACCGCGACTTTCAGGTCGTCGGGCAGCTCGCTCCAGGGACGCCAGCTGCGTTGCAGGTCGATCGGCTGGCCGGCGACCCAGGACTGCACCTTGCGCTCGACCATCAGCGCCGTGCCCGGCGGCGGCACCCAGCGAAACAGCAATACCAGCAGGGCCGTGGCGGCCATGAAGTAGAGCAGCAGCTTCAGCAGTTGGCGGCGGATGGAGCGGAACATGCGAGCTTGGCCGTTGGAGGAGGGCGGGCCATTATAGCGGCCACCCTCGAATTGTCTGGAGTGCCCATGGCTCGTTTATGGTTGTTGCTGGCCGCCCTCGCCGGATTCACCGGCGTCGCCCTCGGCGCCTTCGCCGCCCATGGCTTGAAGGGTCGGCTCGGCGCCGACTACCTGGCGGTGTTTCAGACCGGGAGTCATTATCAGCTGCTGCACGCCCTGGCGCTGTTCGGCGTCGCCCTGCTGGCGCTACGGGCGCCGGGGCGTCTGGTCAATCTGACCGGCGGACTGTTCGCCTTGGGCATCCTGCTGTTTTCCGGCAGCCTGTACGGCCTGGCCCTCAGCGGGGTCGGCGCGCTCGGCCTCATCACCCCCTTCGGCGGCCTGGCCTTTCTCGGCGGCTGGTTGTGCCTGGGGCTGCTGGCGTGGCGAATAACCTGACTCTGGCGTCAGGAAGCTGGACGAACGGCGCCCTTTAGCCTTGGTCATCGCCGGTGATCGGGCTAGAATGCCGTCCTCCTTTCTAGTCGTGACCGCCCCGTTATGCGCATTCAGTTGAACGGTGAAGCATTCGAGCTGCCCGATGGCCAGACCGTCGCCGAGTTGCTCGCTCGCCTTGACCTGGCCGGCCGGCGTGTCGCGGTCGAGCTGAATCTGGACATAGTGCCCCGCAGCCAGCACGCCAGCACCGCCCTGCGCGACGGTGACCGGGTGGAAGTGGTGCACGCCATCGGCGGCGGCTGAGGCCGCCTTGCGCAACGTCCCCCGTCTTAGCCCCGAGGATTTTTCGATGAGCCATGTTCGCAGCGACAAGCCCTTCACCCTGGCCGGCCGCACCTACCGGTCGCGCCTGCTGGTGGGCACCGGCAAGTACAAGGATCTCGACGAGACCCGTGCGGCCATCGAGGCCTCGGGGGCGGAGATCGTCACGGTCGCCGTGCGCCGCACCAATATCGGCCAGAACCCCGGCGAGCCGAACCTGCTCGATGTGATCAGCCCGGAGCGCTACACCATCCTGCCGAACACCGCCGGCTGCTACGACGCCGAGGACGCCGTGCGCACCTGCCGCCTGGCCCGCGAGCTGCTCGACGGCCACAAGCTGGTCAAGCTGGAAGTGCTGGCCGACCAGAAGACCCTGTTCCCCAACGTCATCGAAACCCTCAAGGCCGCCGAAGTGCTGGTCAAGGACGGTTTCGACGTGATGGTCTACACCAGCGACGACCCGATCATCGCCCGCCAGCTGGCGGAGATGGGCTGTATCGCGGTGATGCCGCTGGCCGGCCTGATCGGCACCGGCCTGGGCATCTGCAACCCCTACAACCTGCGCATCATCCTCGAAGAGGCGACGGTGCCGGTGCTGGTCGATGCCGGCGTGGGTACCGCCTCCGACGCCACCATCGCCATGGAGCTGGGCTGCGAGGCGGTGCTGATGAACAGCGCCATCGCCCATGCGCAGAATCCGGTGCTGATGGCCGAGGCCATGAAGTACGCCATCGAGGCCGGACGCCTGGCCTACCTGGCCGGACGCATGCCGAAGAAGCTCTACGCCAGCGCTTCGTCGCCGCTGGACGGCCTGATTCGCTGAGTCCTGGCCGCCTCGAACCCCACCGATTTTACGAGTACCCGATGACCGAATCCCACGACCCCTCGGCTGCGGCCGAGGAACAGCGCCCGATGCGCACCATCAAGAGCTTCGTCATGCGTGCCGGACGCATGACCGAGGGCCAGCAGCGCGGCCTGGACCAGGGCTGGCCGCAGTTCGGCCTGGAGCTGGAGGCCGGTGGCCAGGACTTCGACCGGGTGTTCGGCCGCAGTGCGCCGCGTACCTTCGAGATCGGCTTCGGCATGGGCCACTCGTTGCTGGAGATGGCCGCCGCCGCGCCGGAGCAGGACTTCATCGGCGTCGAGGTGCACAAGCCGGGTGTCGGTGCCCTGCTCAACGGCCTGATGACCCAGCGGCTCGGCAATGTCCGGGTGTACAGCTGCGACGCCCTGGAGGTGCTGCGTCAGTGCGTGGCCGATGCCAGCCTCGACCGCCTGCTGCTGTTCTTCCCCGACCCCTGGCACAAGGCCCGCCACCACAAGCGGCGCATCGTCCAGCCGGCCTTCGCCGAGCTGGTACGGCAGAAGCTCAAGGTCGGTGGCGTGCTGCACATGGCCACCGACTGGCAACCCTATGCCGAGCACATGCTCGAGGTGATGCAGGCTGCGCCGGGCTATCGCAACCTGGCTGCCGACGGCCAGTACGTGCCGCGTCCGCCGGAGCGGCCGATCACCAAGTTCGAGCGCCGCGGCGAGCGCCTCGGCCATGGCGTCTGGGACCTGAAGTTCCAGCGCAGCGAGTAAACAGGCTTCCGGCGCCGAGCCTATCGGCGCCAGCGCAGGACGATTGCATAAGACCGGGACAACCCGGCGCCAGGACGGCTCCTCACCGTCAGTATCCATAACGCCTACCCCGGCAGCGGGGCGGGCTCGATAGGCAGTGGCGCCCGCCGTCAGCTGCTGTGAGGAGAGTATTGTCTTGAGAAAGCTTTCATTGCTGTTGCTGGCGGCCATGGTGTTGCCCGCGCAGGCCAAGATCGACGCCGTACAGGCGGCGCGCCTGGGGCAGGACCTGACCCCGCTCGGCGGCGAACGCGCCGGCAATGCCGCCGGTACCATCCCCAGTTGGCAGGGCGGCCTGGCCCGGCCGCCGGCCGGCTACCGGCCGGGCATGCACCACCCCGATCCCTACGCCAGCGACGCGCTCCTGTACCGGGTCGGGGCGGACAACCTGGAGCAGTATCGGCCCCTGCTGTCGGCCGGACACCAGGCGCTGCTGGCGAGCCACCCCGACTATTTCCTGCGCGTCTACCCGGCCCGGCGCAGTGCCGCGGCGCCGCAACGCATCTACGATGCCACCCGCTTCAATGCGCGGAACGCCGAGCTGATCTCCGGCGGCAACGGCGTGGCCGGGGTGGCCGCCGGTATCCCCTTCCCGCTGCCGCAGGGTGGCCAGCAGGCGATCTGGAACCACATCATGCGTTATCGTGGCGACCAGATCAGCATGGTCACCAACCAGGCGGCGGTGCTGGCCAACGGCGCCTACAACCTGCTCAAGCTGGAGCGCGACGTCTACTTCCTCTACGGCCGCGAAGGCGTCAGTCCCCAGGACCTGGACAACACCCTGTTCTATTACAAGTACAAGGTGGTCGCGCCGGCCAAGCTGTCCGGCTCGGCGCTGGTGGTGCAGGAGACCCTCGACCAGGTCCTGGCGATTCGCAAGGCCTGGCGCTTCAACCGCGGCGAGCGCCGCGTGCGTCGCCTGCCGATGCTGGCCTACGACAGCCTGCAGCCGGATACCAACGGCATGGCCACCGCGGACATGGTCGACTCTTATAACGGCGCGCCGGACCGTTACCAGTGGGCGTTGCTCGGCAAGCGGGAAATGCTGGTGCCCTACAACAGCTATGCGGTGCACCAGCGCGGCATCCCCTACGACAGCATCCTGCAGCGCAACACGGTCAACCCCGCTCTGCTGCGCTACGAGCTGCACCGGGTCTGGGTGGTCGAGGCCGAGTTGCGCACGGGCTTCGGTCACCCCTATGGCAAGCGTCGTTTCTATCTGGACGAGGACAGCTGGCAGATTCTCGCGGTCGACTTGTACGACAAGCACGGCGAGTTGATCGGTCTGCAGGAAAGCCACCCGATCAGCTATTACGAGGTGCCGATGTTCGGCAGCACCCTGGAAACCCTCTACGACTTCAAGGGCGGGCGCTACTTCGTCGACGGCCTGGACAACAACGAGTCGATGTACGACTTCGCCGCCGACCTGGGGCCCCGTGACTTCACCCCGCAGGCGCTACGCCGCGCGGGCAACTGAGTCGATTGGCCGCCCGAACGGGCGGCTTTTTTCTGCCGGCTGCCGAGCCGGCGTCAGCCAGGATCACGCCCTCGTCTGGGGGCATACCGCGCGGCGGCAAAATAAGCGGAAAAATTTTAGGCGGCTCTGTCGATTGTGCGATTCGCCCTTCGACCATGAAGCAGAACCGGTGGTGAGGCCCCGGCATCCGCACCGGTCCTTCAACCCTTTGCTGCAGGAGGCAAGAGCATGCGATTCATGGTGATAGTCAAGGCCAGTCAGGCATCCGAGGCGGGCGTGATGCCCAGCGAAGAGCTGTTGGCGGCGATGGGCCGTTATAACGAGGAGCTGGTGGCAGCCGGCGTACTGTTGGCCGGCGAGGGCCTGCACCCGAGTGCCAAGGGGGCACGCGTACGATTTTCCGGTGAGCAGCGGCAGGTGATCGCCGGTCCGTTCGCCGAGACCAAGGAGCTGATCGCCGGCTACTGGCTGTTCCAGGTCGAGTCGCTGGAAGAGGCGGTCGAATGGGTCAAGCGTTGCCCCAACCCGATGCCCGGGGAGTCGGAGATCGAGATCCGCCAGCTGTTCGAGGCCGAGGATTTCGGCGCCGAACTTACCCCCGAGCTGCGCGAGCAGGAAGAGCGCATCCGCGAACAGATTGCCCGGCAGCAGTGACCCTCTGACCGAGCGACGGAGTCAAGCATGAACATCAATCCCTACCTGACCTTCGATGGCGACTGCGAGGCCGCCTTCGGCTTCTATGCGCAGTGCCTGGGCGGCACCCTCCAGGCGCTGCTGCGCTTCGGCGAAACCCCGGCCGGCGCCGAGGTGCCGGCGGATTGCCGCGACAAGGTCATGCACGCCTGCCTGATGTGGGGCGATCAGGCCTTGATGGGCTCGGACTGCCACCCCACGCAGCCCTACGAGCCCATCCGCGGCTGCTGGGTGACCCTGCATCCTGACAGCGTGGCGGAGGCCGAGCGGATCTTCGCCGCCCTGGGCGAAGGGGGCAGCGTGCAGATGCCGCTGCAGCAGACCTTCTGGGCGGAGCGCTTCGGCATGCTGGTCGACCGCTTCGGCGTGCCCTGGATGATCAACTGCGCGCCGGCTAGCTGATCGCCAGGCCTAGCTACGGTCGGCGAGCACGCCGATGAGGAAGAACGACAGCAGCAGCACCGGCGCCAGGGTGTAATTGTTGAAATGGCCGAGGCCCTGGGCCAGCCAGGGGGTGAGGAAAATCATCGCCAGGCCGTAGCCGACCGCACAGAGCAGCACGAACAGCAGGGTGCGCAGGAAGAAGTTGAGGCCGCCGATGCTGCGCTGCACCCAGGCGTTGATGGCGGGGCCGAACAGCACCAGCAGGGTGGCCATGATCGCCAGGGAGATGTCGTACAGATGGCCACGGCTCCAGCGCGACAGGGTGGCGATCAGTTCGAGTAGCAGGTCCATGCGGGGTCCTTAGCGCCGCGGGCGCGCGATGTGCCGGTCAGGGCAGGAAGTGTTGCAGCAGGTCGTTGAGGAACAGCTGGCCCTCGCGGGTCGCGCGCAGCCGCGCCGGGTCGCCGTGCAGCAGGCCACGGCGCTCGGCCTCGCCGCGTGCCTCGGCGAGCAGCGTCTGCGGCAGGCCGGTGCGCTCGGTGAACAGGCTGCTGGCCACGCCATCGGTGAGGCGCAGCACGTTCATCAGGAACTCGAAGGGCAGTTCGTCCGGGCCCAGCACCCGCTCGCCGGCGCTGAAGCGCTTGCCGGCATCCAGGTAGTCCTTGGGCAGGCGGGTCTTCCAGCTGCGCTTGATCGTGCCGTCCGGGCTGCTCAGCTTGGCGTGGGCGCCGGCGCCGATGCCGAGGAAGTCGCCGAAGGTCCAGTAGTTGAGGTTGTGCCGCGCCGCCTTGCCCGCTTGGGCATAGGCCGACACCTCGTACTGGTCGTAGCCGTGTTCGGCCAGCAGGGCCTGGCCGGCTTCTTGGATGTCCCAGAGGGTGTCGTCCTCCGGCAACGTCGGCGGCTGATTCCAGAACACCGTGTTCGGCTCCAGGGTCAGCTGGTACCAGGACAGGTGGGTCGGCGCCTGGGCGAGGGCGATGCGCAGGTCGCCCAGGGCGTCGTCCAGGGACTGCTCCGGCAGGCCGTGCATCAGGTCCAGATTGAAGTTGTCGAAGCCGGCGGCGCGGGCCATGTCGGCGGCGCGGATGGCCTCCTCGCCGTCGTGGATGCGCCCCAGGGCCGCCAGCTTCTCGGCCTGGAAGCTCTGCACGCCGATCGACAGGCGATTGATGCCGAGCGCGCGGTAGGCGCTGAACTTGGCCTGCTCGAAGGTGCCGGGGTTGGCCTCCAGGGTGATCTCGATGTCGGCGGCGAAGGGCGCGCGGCGCTCGACGCCTTCGAGCAGGCGGCCGAGGGCCTGGGCGGAGAACAGGCTGGGGGTGCCACCGCCGAAGAAGATCGAGGTCAGCGGGCGACCGTGGACCTGGTCCAGGTCTTCATCGAGATCGGCGAGCAGGGCGTCGACATACGCCTGTTCCGGCAGGCTCGGGCCGGCGGCGTGGGAATTGAAGTCGCAGTAGGGGCACTTCTTCACGCACCAGGGGATGTGGATATAGAGGGCCAGCGGGGGCAGCCGAAAGCCCCCGTCCGGGGAGCGCTTCATGCCAGCCCCAGGCGCTGCTTGAGCAAGGCCATGGCGCGGGCGCGGTGGCTGAGCTGGTTCTTCAGGGACGGGGGCAGTTCGGCGCTGGAGCACTGCCGTTCCTCGACCCAGAACAGCGGGTCGTAGCCGAAGCCCTGGTCGCCGCGCGCCTCGTGCAGGATGCGCCCGTGCCACAGGCCTTCGCAGAGGATCGGCAGCGGGTCTTCGGCGTGGCGCAGCAGGGCCAGGGCGCAGACGAACTGGGCGCCGCGCTGGGCATCGGGTACCGCTTTGAGGGCCTCGAGCAGCTTGGCGTTGTTGGCCGCATCGCCCTGGCCACCGGCGTAGCGCGCCGAATAGATGCCCGGCGCGCCGCCGAGAAAGTCCACCGCCAGGCCGGAGTCGTCGGCCAGGGCCGGCAGGCCGGACACCCGCGCGGCGTGGCGGGCCTTGAGGATGGCGTTCTCCACGAAACTCAGGCCGGTCTCTTCGGGTTCGACGCTGCTGAACTCGCCGACCGAGCGCACGCGCACGACGTCGCCGAGCATGGCCTGGAGTTCCTTGAGTTTGCCGGCGTTATGGCTGGCGAGTACGAGTTCGCTGAAGGGCATCATTCGTCGGGGAAGAATTCCTGGTTGAAGTCGAAGCTGTGGGCGACGCCGTCGCCGGCCTGGACGCTGATGGTGAAGCGCAGCACCTCGCGGTTCTCGAAGGGGAACTGCGCCAGGTAGTAGATCGCCGTGCCTTCGTTGACCTGCTTGAACTTCAAGGGATGGCTCTGCCCGAGCAGGTTCTTCACCGCGCCGTTGACGTTGGCGGCCATGGGTGTGCCGGCCTTGAGCACGGAGATGTTGACCACGCCCTGGCTCTTGCTGCGCACCAGGCCGGCGGCTGCGGCGATCTCGGGCTGGAGAAAGCCGGAATTGAAGGCGATGTAGTGCACGTCCAGCTCGCCGAAGCTGTGCTTGCGCTCGGCAAGCGCCGGCAGGCTCAGGCACAGGGCGATAAACAGAATGGCGATGCGGCGCATGGGAACTCTCCTGCAAGTTTGGCCCTGGCAAGGCGCACGGCTCAGCCGGCGC
This sequence comes from Pseudomonas benzenivorans, assembly GCF_033547155.1. Taxonomy (GTDB): domain Bacteria; phylum Pseudomonadota; class Gammaproteobacteria; order Pseudomonadales; family Pseudomonadaceae; genus Aquipseudomonas; species Aquipseudomonas benzenivorans_B. The sequence continues at coordinate 4,189,250 of NZ_CP137892.1, read as the reverse complement.
TCTGCGCATCCAGGGCGGTGGGCCCGCTGATTCGGTAGATGCCGATCTCACCTAACAGATTAGGCCAAATCCGGCTGGCCCAGCCGTGGCGATGGTCGCGGTCCACCGCCAGGCGCTCCTGCACCCGGGCGTTCTGCGCGTGGCACAGGCGCTCGAAGTCCTCGAAGGTGCAGAAGTGGATGTTCGGCGTGTTGTACCAGGTGTAGGGCAGGAAGTCGGAGACCGGCATGCGGCCCTTGCTGGCCAGGTACCAGCGGCAGCGCCAGTGGCCGAAGTTGGGGAAGGTGATGATGCAGGTGCGGCCGACCCGCAGCATTTCCGCCAGGACCCAGTCGGGGTAGTGCAGGGCCTGCAGCGACTGGGTCATCACCACCACGTCGAAGCTGTCGCTGGCGAAGTTGCCCAGACCCTGGTCGAGGTTCTGTTCGACCACGTTGACGCCGCGCTCGATGCAGCGGGCGATCTTCTCCGGGTCGATCTCCAGGCCGTAGCCGCTGACGCCCTTGTTGTCGCGCAGCCAGGCCAGCAGCTCGCCGTCGCCGCAGCCGAGGTCGAGCACGCGGCTGCCGGCGGGAATCCACTCCTGGATGATGTCCAGATCCGCTCTCATGGGTGCCTCATACTGCAATTCGGTTCATATAGCTGGAGAAGGCCTGCAGGTAGCGCGGGATCGGCATGAGGAAGGCGTCGTGGCCCTGGGGGGCGTCGATCTCCAGGTAGCAGACGTTCTTGCGCGCGGCCATCAGCGCATCGACGATCTCCCGCGAGCGCGCCGGGGAGAAGCGCCAGTCGGTGGTGAAGGAAATCACGCAGAAGTCCGCCGTCGCCGTGGCCAGGGTCCTGGCCAGGTCGCCCTCGAAGGCGGCGGCCGGGTCGAAGTAGTCCAGGGCCTTGGTCATCAGCAGGTAGGTGTTGGCGTCGAAGCGCCCGGAGAACTCCTCGCCCTGGTAGCGCAGGTAGCTCTCGACCTGGAACTCGACGCTGTGAAAGTCGTAGTTGAGCTTCTCGCTCTTCAGCCCGCGGCCGAATTTTTCGCCCATGGCGTCGTCGGACAGGTAGGTGATGTGGCCGACCATGCGCGCCAGCATCAGCCCGCGCCTGGGGATCACGCCCTGTTCCTGGAAGTGCCCGCCGTGGAACTCCGGGTCGGTGAGGATGGCCTGGCGCGCCACCTCGTTGAAGGCGATGTTCTGCGCCGACAGCTTGGGCGCCGAGGCGATCGCCAGGCAGTGGCGCACCCGTTCCGGGTAGCTGATGGTCCACTGCAGGGCCTGCATGCCGCCGAGGCTGCCGCCGACCACGGCCGCCCACTGCTCGATGCCCAGGGTGTCGGCCAGGCGCGCCTGGCTGTGCACCCAGTCTTCCACCGTCATCACCGGGAAGTCGGCGCCGTAGGGCTTGCCGGTGGCCGGGTTGAGGCTGGAGGGGCCGGTGGAGCCGTTGCAGCCGCCGAGGTTGTTCAGGCTGACGACGAAGAACTTGTCGGTGTCGATCGCCTTGCCCGGGCCGATGCAGCTGTCCCACCAGCCGGGCTTGCGGTCGTCCGGGCTGTGGTAGCCGGCGGCATGGTGGTGGCCGGAGAGGGCGTGGCAGATCAGCACCGCATTGCTGCGCGCCGCGTTCAGCCGACCATAGGTCTCGAAGATCAGCTGGTAGTCGGCCAGGCTGCGTCCGCAGGCCAGGGTCAGGGGCGCGGCGAACTGCACCACCTCGGGCGTCACCAGGCCAACGGAATCTGGAGGAAAGGCAGTCGGCATCGACCCTGCTCGCGAAATCGGAAGAAAAACGAAGTGCAGCAGTCTAAAGAGCGCCGCTGCCTGCGGCAAGCACAGGGGCGGCGCGCTTGGGCCGGGCCGCGACTAGTCGGTGGCGCCAAGGGCGCGGCGGGCCCCCGGCAGGCTGACCACCTTGCCCTGGCGCTGCACAGGCGCCGGCCGGCGCAGGGCCCGCAGCATCTCGCCGGCCTGGGCCAGCTGCTGCTGCAATTCGTCGCGGTAGTGCGCCAGTCGCTGGGTGCGCTGGCGGCTCTGCTGGGTGTCCTGGGCCAGGACCTTGAGCCGCAGCATATGGGTCTCCAGCAACTGCTTGTGCTCCAGGCTGTGCTGCATCAGCGGCATCAGGGCATCGCCGGCCCAGTGCTCGGCGTCCTGGCGCAGGCGCTGGTGCAGGCCGACGACCTCCTGTGCCAGGGTGGCGAAGAAGCGCCGGGTCAGGCTGCGCTGCTCGGTGAGCAGGGTCTTGAGGTGTAGGCGGAACTGGTCGGCCTTGGCCCGCAGCTGCTCGAGCTCGCGCTGGTAGCGCTCGAGGTCGAACTGCGGCGCGTCGACCCCGTGCAGCGGGTTCTCCTCGTTGTGCCGGCAGTAGATGGCGGCGACCATGCGGTTGGCCATCTCGGCCTCGTGGGCCAGGCTGTGCAGGTCGCTCTGCACCGCGCGGAAGAAGTGCAGGATGGCCTGGTTGATGCCCAGCGTGGTCCAGCTGCCGGTGAGGTGGCGCCGGACCCTGTCCAGGTGCTGCTCGAGACGTTCGGGGCGCACCGCGGCGCGCAGCAGGTCGCCCTGACGTTTGAGCAGGCGCTGGTTGGTCTTCAGGCCGAGTAGGCGCCTGTGGTGCAGGCCGTGGTCTGCCTTGGTCTTGGCGGTCAGCTCGAACAGCAGCTGGCCGTTGTCCTGTTGCTGGTTGTTGAGCAGGGCCTGCTGCTCCTTGACCTTCTCCAGGCGCAGGCCGAGCACGTGCTGGCTGTTGTGGAGCAGGGCCAGCACCTGATTGACCACGCGGTCCTCGAGCAGGCGCTCCTTCTGCGCGACGATGCGTTCGCACAGCAGGGCTTCCAGGCCGTTCATCTGGCTGCGGACGAGCAGCGCCGGGTCCTTGCGCACCTTGGCCAGCAGGGCCTGCTTGGCCGACAGCGGCAGCACTTCCTCGGGGCGGATGCCGAGTTGCTTGGCGGTACTGGCCTGGATTCGGCCGATGGCGTTCTGCACGAAGGCCTCGCCGGCCAGGTCGTCCCACAGCACGTCGATCTTGTTGAGCACGGCGAACAGGCTGGTCTGGGTGTCGTCGTCGAGCTGGCGGATATGTTGTTGCCAGATCGCCATGTCGCTGGCGCTGACGCCGCTGTCGGCCGACAGCAGGAAGATGATCGCCTGGGCGCTGGGCAGCATCGACAGGGTCAGCTCCGGCTCGCTGCCCAGAGCGTTGAGGCCCGGTGTGTCGAGGATGCGCAGGCCCTGGCGCAGCAACGGGTGGTCGAAGTTGATCAGGGCATGGCGCCAGGCCGGTACCAGCACCTGTCCGGGCTTGCCGGTGCTCTCCAGCATGTCCGGGTGGAAACCCAGCTGAATCGCCTGTTCCACCGGCATCGGCTTGGCCCTGGCCACCTGGGCGAAGGCCTGGGCCATGTTGTCCGGGTCGCTGGGGTCCAGGGGAATGTTCACCCAGTGCCGGGGAATGCGCTTGAACTGCGAGACATTGGCCTCGGAGAGGCGCGTCTCGATGGGCAGCAGGCGGATATAGGCGCGCTCCGAGCGCGGATCGAAGTACAGCTCGGTGGGGCACATGGTGGTGCGCCCGGCCTGGGACGGCAGCATGCGCTGGCCGTACTCGGAGAAGAACAGGGCGTTGATCAGTTCGGTCTTGCCGCGGGAGAACTCGCCGACGAAGGCCAGGGTGATGTGGTCGGTGCGCAGCAGGCGCAGGGCGCGCTCGAGTTTGGCTTCCACCGCCTCGGAGCCGAGGCGGTTGGTCACCAGCCAGCTGCGATAGCGGCTGATCTCGCGCATCAGCTCGCGCTTCCAGGTGACGTAGGCATCGACCTGCTGACTGAGACGTTCCATGCTCATCCTGGCGTTCCTCTCGGTAGCGCGCCCTCGAACGGCGGCCCGGCGCAGGTCTCGTCCGGGCCCTGGGGCCGCGCTGCACGCGCAGGCCTGGCGGGCATTATGCGGGGCGGTTGGCTGGCGTCAATTGGCCAGCGCCACGCGCCCGCCTGGTGGTCGCCCAGGCGGGCCGAACGGTCGGGCCGCGGGGGCGACGCGGTTGGGCTTCAGATCGCCAGGCTGAGGCCCTGGTACATGCCGGTCATCACCGCCAGGTTGCGGATCACCAGCATGTCGATCAGGTTGAGTGCCAGGAAGGCGACGATAGGCGACAGGTCCAGCCCCCCCATGCTCGGCATGAAGCGGCGGATCGGCATCAGCAGCGGCTCGCAGATCTGCTGGATCAGCTCGACCGCCGGATTGTGGCTGCCCTGGGCGACCCAGGAGAGGATCACGCCGATGATCAGGGCGAAGAAGAACACCTTGAGGAACAAGGCGGTGACGCCGATGATCGACCAGACCAACAGTTGCAGCGGGTTGCCGGTGCCGTAGCCCATCAGCATCAGGGTCAGGGTCATCAGCAGTAGCTGGACCAGGATCGCCAGCACCAGCGAGGCCAGGTCCAGGCCGGCGAAGCCGGGGATGATCTTGCGCAGTGGCTTGAGCAGCGGCTGGGTGGCGCGCACGATGAACTGGCTGAGCGGGTTGTAGAAGTCCGCGCGCACCAGTTGCAGGATGAAACGCAGCAGCACCACCAGCAGGTACAGGCTGCCGAGGGTCTGCAGGATATAAACCGCAGCGGTGTTGAGTCCGATCATGGTTGGCTCCTTATTGGCCCAGCTGTTCGGCCAGCTCCGCCGAGCGGCGGGCGGCGGCATTCAGTGCTTGTTCGACCAGGGTCTCGAAGCCGCCGGCCTGGAAGCTGTTGATCGCCGCTTCGGTGGTGCCGGCGGGGGAGGTCACGCGGCGGCGCAGTTCGGCCGCGTCGACGTCGCTGGCCACCGCCATGCGCGCGGCGCCGAGGGCCGTGTGCAGGGTCAGCTGGGCGGCGGTGTCGCGCGGCAGGCCGAGCTTTTCGCCGGCGGCAGTCATCGCCTCGATCAACAGGAAGAAGTAGGCCGGGCCGCTGCCGGATACCGCGGTGACCGCATCGATCAGCCGCTCTTCGTCCAGCCACAGGGCCAGGCCGACCGCGCTGAGCACCTGTTCGGCCTGCTGGCGCTGAGCCGCCGACACCCGGGCGTTGGCATACAGGCCGCTGACGCCCTGGCGCAGCAACGCCGGGGTGTTGGGCATGCAGCGCACGATGGCACGCGGCCCCAACCAGTTTTCCAGGCTGGCGCAGGTGATGCCGGCGGCAACGGAGACGATCAGCTGGCCCTCTTTCAGGTGCGGCGCCAGGTCCAGGCACACGGCCTTGATCACCTGCGGCTTGACCGCCAGGACGATCAGCTCGGCGCCCTCGATGGCCTCGGCGTTGGCGGCGAAGGTGGCGATGCCGTGCTCGGCGGCGATCCTGGCGCGCTGTTCGGCACCGTGGTCGCTGGCGCGGATGGCGTCGGTCGCGACGCCCTGGGCGAGCAGGCCGCCGATCAGGCTGGCGGCCATGTTGCCGGCGCCAATAAAGGCAATGCGTGGGTCGTTCATGTGGGCTTCCTTATTCAATGCGAGGGGGCGCCGTAGTCGCGGGCACCGAACAGGGCGGTGCCGATGCGTACCCAGGTCGCGCCCTCGCTGATGGCGGCCTCCAGGTCGTGGCTCATGCCCATGGACAGGGTGTCGAGGTCGAGATTCAGCTGCTCTTGCAGCGTGCGCAGGCGGGCGAAGGCCGCGTGCTGCACGGCCGGGTCCGCGCTGGGTTCGGGAATGCACATCAGGCCGCGCAGCCTGAGCCCGGGCAGCCGGGCGACCGCCTGGGCCAGGGCCGGCAGCTGCTCGGGGCTGCAGCCGGACTTGCTGGCCTCGCCGCTGACGTTGACCTGCAGGCAGACGTTCAGCGGCGGCAGCTGCGGCGGACGCTGGGCGGACAGGCGTTCGGCGATCTTCAGGCGGTCCACCGAGTGCACCCAGGCGAAGTGCTCGGCGATGGCGCGGGTCTTGTTCGACTGGATGGGGCCGATGAAGTGCCAGGTCAGGTCCAGGTCGCCCAGTTCGGCCTGCTTGTCCAGGGCTTCCTGCAGGTAGTTCTCGCCGAAGTCGCACAGGCCGGCGGCACGGGCCTGGCGGATCGCCGCGGCGGGTTTGGTCTTGCTCACCGCGAGCAGGCCGATCGTCGCACAATCGCGCTGCGAGGCTTGCGCCGCCTCACGGATGCGCGCTCCGACCTTTGCAATATTCTCTGCTATCGTGGACATTACTCGCGCTCTGTAGCCCCGGTCGTTCAGCGTTCGCGGCATTCTACCTGCTTGCTTGTCATTAGGGAGTCCCATGGATATCACCGAGCTGCTTGCCTTCAGCGCCAAGCAAGGCGCGTCGGACCTGCATCTCTCTGCCGGTCTGCCGCCGATGATTCGGGTCGACGGCGATGTGCGTCGGATCAACCTGCCGGCCCTGGATCACAAGCAGGTGCACGCGCTGATGTACGACATCATGAACGACAAGCAGCGCAAGGACTTCGAAGAATTCCTGGAAACCGACTTCTCCTTCGAAGTGCCCGGGGTGGCGCGCTTCCGGGTCAACGCCTTCAACCAGAACCGCGGCGCCGGTGCGGTGTTCCGGACCATTCCGTCCAAGGTGCTGACCATGGAAGACCTCGGCATGGGCGAGGTGTTCCGCAAGATCACCGACGTGCCGCGCGGCCTGGTGCTGGTCACCGGGCCCACGGGTTCGGGCAAGTCGACCACCCTGGCGGCCATGCTCGACTACCTCAACAGCACCAAGTACCACCATATCCTGACCATCGAGGACCCGATCGAATTCGTCCACGAGTCGAAGAAGTGTCTGGTCAACCAGCGCGAGGTGCACCGCGACACCCTGGGCTTCTCCGAGGCCCTGCGCTCGGCGCTGCGTGAAGACCCGGACATCATCCTGGTGGGCGAGATGCGCGACCTGGAGACCATCCGCCTGGCGCTGACCGCCGCGGAAACCGGCCACCTGGTGTTCGGCACCCTGCACACCACCTCGGCGGCCAAGACCATCGACCGGGTGGTCGACGTGTTCCCGGCCGAGGAGAAGTCCATGGTTCGTTCCATGCTCTCGGAGTCCTTGCAGGCGGTGATCTCCCAGACCCTGCTGAAGAAGATCGGCGGCGGCCGGGTGGCGGCCCACGAGATCATGATCGGCACCCCGGCGATCCGTAACCTGATCCGCGAGGACAAGGTGGCGCAGATGTATTCGGCTATCCAGACCGGCGGCTCGCTGGGCATGCAGACCCTCGACGCCTGCCTCAAGGGCCTGGTCGCCAAGGGCCTGGTCAGTCGCGAGAGTGCCCGGGAGAAATCCAAGAACCCGGAAAACTTCTGACAACACTGTTTCCGTGTGCCGCCTGGTGCACGGGGATCGGCCAGCGACGGTTCGCGCGCTTCGGCGACTGGTCTTTGCTTAGGCGCGTGATGCAGATGGGCGAGACAACGCATGGAATTCGAAAAACTGCTGCGCCTGATGGTGGAGAAGGGCGGCTCGGACCTGTTCATCACCGCCGGGGTGCCACCGTCCATGAAGGTCAACGGCAAGATCATGCCGGTCACCAAGAACCCGATGTCGCCGGAGCAGACCCGGGAAACCGTGTACGCGGTGATGAACGAGCAGCAGCGCCGGGAGTTCGCCGAGAATCACGAATGCAACTTCGCCATCAGCGCCCGCGGCGTGGGGCGTTTCCGCGTCAGCGCCTTCTACCAGCGCAACCTGGCGGGCATGGTGCTGCGCCGCATCGAGACCAACATCCCGACCCTGGATGACCTCAAGCTGCCGGAGGTGCTCAAGAAGCTGGCGCTGACCAAGCGCGGCCTGGTGCTGTTCGTCGGCGCCACCGGCACCGGCAAGTCGACTTCCCTGGCGGCGATGATCGGCTACCGCAACAAGAACAGCAGCGGCCACATCATCTCCATCGAAGACCCGATCGAATACATCCACCAGCACCAGAACTGCATCGTCACCCAGCGCGAGGTCGGGATCGACACCGAGTCCTACGAGGTGGCGCTGAAGAACACCCTGCGCCAGGCCCCGGACGTGATCCTGATCGGCGAGGTGCGCACCCGCGAGACCATGGATCACGCCGTGGCCTTCGCCGAGACCGGCCACCTGTGCCTGGCCACCCTGCACGCCAACAACGCCAACCAGGCGCTGGACCGGATCATCAACTTCTTCCCCGCCGACCGGCAGAACCAGGTGTGGATGGACCTGTCGCTCAACCTCAAGGCCATCGTCGCCCAGCAACTGGTGCCGACCCCGGATGGCAAGGGGCGGCGGGCGGTGATCGAGGTGTTGATCAACACCCCGCTGGCGGCCGACCTGATCCGCAAGGGCGAGGTGCACGAGCTCAAGGGTCTGATGAAGCGCTCCACCGAACAGGGCATGCAGACCTTCGACCAGGCGCTCTATGCCCTCTACAGCCAGGGCGAGATCACCTACGAGGATGCGCTGCTGTACGCCGACTCGGCCAACGACCTGCGCCTGATGATCAAGCTCGGCTCGGAAAGCGACGGCGATCACCTGGCCCAGCTGAGCGAGGGCCTGTCCCTGGAGACCACACCGGAAGACCCGGGGCGGCGTTTCCGCTGAGCCGTTTGCAACATAGACAGCCCGCACCCGCGGGCTTTTTATCGGGCGGCCCCGCAAGCGGAGAGTCGGCCCATCCGCAGTAGCCCGCAACACAGGAGCACGGCATGGACGTAAGACAGGACACCCATAGCAAGGTCATCGGCTATCTGTTGTGGATATTCGGCTTCCTCGGTTCCCATCGCTTCTATTACGGCAAGCCGGTGACCGGCACCATCTGGTTCTTCACCCTGGGCCTGCTGTTTATCGGCTGGATCATCGACCTGTTCCTGATCCCGGCCATGGACCGCGAGGCCGATCTGCGCTTCACCGCCGGAGACGTCGACTACAACCTCGCCTGGATCCTGCTGACCTTCCTCGGCGTGTTCGGCGTGCATCGCATGTACCAGGGCAAGTGGCTCACCGGCATCCTCTACCTGTTCACCGGCGGCCTGTTCCTGGTCGGCGTGCTCTACGACTTCTGGACCCTGAACACGCAGATCTCGTTGAGAAACGCCGAGCGAGGCTGACTCCTTCCACAAACAACAAGCCCGCCATGAGGCGGGCTTGTTGTTTGTGGTCGAGTGCTTACGCCTGGTAGCTGATGTGCCCGTCGACCAGGGTGTAGCGCACCGCGCCAGGCAGGCAGTGGCCGGTGAAGGGGCAGTTGCCGCCCTTGGAATACCAGGTCTCGCCGGCCAGGGTCGAGGCTTGCGGATCGAACAGCAGCAGATCGGCGGGGGCGCCCACCGCCAGGCGGCCCGCCGGCAGGCGCAGGGCGTCGGCCGGGCCGGCACCGAGGCGGGCGAGCAGCGTGGGCAGATCCAGCAAGCCGTCCTGGACCAGGGTCAGGGCCAGGGGCAGCAACAGCTGCACGCTGCTGATGCCCGGCTCGGTGGCGCCGAAGGGGGCCAGCTTGGCATCCCGCTCGTGGGGCTGGTGATGGCTGGCAATCGCCTGGATCACGCCGCTCTTCACCGCCTCGCGCAGGCCGTCGCGGTCGCGGCGGGTGCGCAGCGGCGGCTGCACATGGTAGAGGCTGGAGAAGCCGGCGAGGGCCTCGTCGGTGAGGATCAGCTGGTACAGGGCGACGTCGGCCGTGACCGGCAGGCCGCGGGCCTGGGCGTCGGCGATCAGCTCGGCGCCGCGGGCGCTGGTCAGCTGGCTGAAGTGGGCGCGCACGCCGGTCTGCTCGACCAGCAGCAGGTCGCGGGCCAGGGCCACGGTCTCGGCGGTCTCGGGGATGCCGGGCAGGCCGAGGAAGCTGGCGGTGGGGCCTTCGTGGGCCAGGCCGCCTTCGGCCAGGTCGTGGTCCTGGGAGTGGAAGATCACCGTCAGGTCGAAGGTGGCGGCGTATTCCAGGGCGCGGCGCAGGGTGCGGCTGCTGCGGAAGTTGTCCAGGCCGTTGCCGAAGGCCACGCAGCCGGCGTCGCGCAGCGCCACCAGCTCTGCAAGCTGTTCGCCGGCGAGATTCTTGCTCAGGGCACCGATGGGGAAGACCTTGGTGTGACCGGCTTCGCGGGCGCGGTCGAGGATTAGCTCGGCCACCGCCGAGGTGTCCAGCACCGGCTTGGTGAGGGGCGGGCAGCACAGGCTGGTGACGCCGCCGGCGGCGGCGGCCAGGGTCTCGCTGGCGATGCTGCCCTTGCGGCTGTAGCCCGGCTCGCGCAGGGCCACGGACAGATCGACCAGGCCGGGGGCGGCGATCAGGCCCTGGGCGTCCAGGGTCTGCTCGGCCTCGAAGGCGCTCGGTGCCTGGCCGATGCCGACCAGCTTGCCGTCTTCGATATAGAGGTCGGCCGGCTGGTCGAAGGCGCTGCTCGGGTCGATGACGCGGGCGCCGAGGATCGCGGTACGCATCAGTTGGGCTCCTCGGAGTTGAGTTGGCGCTGGGCGGTCTGCCCGCTCATGGCCATGGACAGCACGGCCATGCGGATGGCGATGCCGTAGGTGACCTGATTGAGGATCACCGACTGCGGGCCGTCGGCCACCGCCGACTCGATCTCCACGCCGCGGTTGATCGGCCCGGGGTGCATCACCAGGGCATCCGGCCTGGCCAGCGCCAGGCGCTGCTCGGTCAGGCCGAACAGGCGGTAGAACTCGCCCTCGCTGGGCAGCAGGCCGCCCTGCATGCGCTCGCGCTGCAGGCGCAGCATGATCACCACGTCGACATCCTTGAGCCCGGCGGCCATGTCGCTGTAGACGCTGACGCCGTACTGTTCGATGCCGACCGGCAGCAGGGTCTTCGGTGCGATCACGCGGATGTCCGGGCAACCCAGGGTCTTCAAGGCCAGCATGTTGGAGCGGGCCACCCGCGAGTGCAGGACGTCGCCGACTATGGCCACCGAGAGATTCTCGAAGCCGCCCTTGTGGCGGCGGATGGTCAGCATGTCGAGCATGCCCTGGGTCGGGTGGGCGTGGCGGCCGTCGCCGCCGTTGATGATGGCCACGTCCGGGCAGACGTGCTCGGCGATGAAGTGGGCCGCGCCGGAGTCGCTGTGGCGCACCACGAACATGTCGGCGGCCATGGCCTCGAGGTTGCGCAGGGTGTCGAACAGGGTCTCGCCCTTGCTGGTCGAGCTGGTCGATACGTTGAGGCTGATGACGTCGGCGGACAGGCGCTGGGCGGCCAGCTCGAAGGTGGTGCGGGTGCGCGTGGAGTTCTCGAAGAACACGTTGCACACGGTCTTGCCGCGCAGCAGCGGGACCTTCTTCACCGCGCGGGCGCCGACCTCGAGGAAGGAGTCGGCGGTGTCGAGGATCTCCGTCAGCAGCTCGCGGGGCAGGCCGTCGAGCGAGAGGAAGTGGCGCAGCTGACCTTGGTCGTTCAGCTGCAGCGGGCGCTGGGCATCAATCGGCGTCATCGCGGGGAGTCTCAGTTGGCGAGCGTCTGGAGTTCGAGGGTGAGCGGCGTAGGGCCGGACAATTTTACCCGCTGATCGGCGGCCAACGACAGGGTGGCGCCGACCACGTCGGGACGTACCGGCAGCTCGCGGGCGCCCAGGTCGAGCAGGCTCACCAGGGTCACGCTGGCCGGGCGACCGTAGTCGAACAGCTCGTTGAGCGCGGCGCGGATGGTGCGGCCACTCATCAGCACGTCGTCGATCAGCACCAGATGCTGGCCTTCGATCTCGAACGGCAGTTCCGAGGGCTTGACCTGCGGGTGCAGGCCGCTCTGGGTGAAGTCGTCGCGGTAGAAGGACACGTCGAGGATGCCCAGTGGCTCGCGGCTGCCGAGGGTGTCGAGCAGGGCCTGGGCGACCCAGACGCCGCCGGTGCGGATGCCGATAAAGCGCGGCGCGGCGATCTGTCGCTGGTTGAGGTACTCGAGCAGGGCGCCGGCCATCTGCGGCAGCAATTCGGCGGGGTTGGGTAGGTTCATCGCAAGTTCCTTGTGGGCCCGGCCGTGACTCAGTCCGGGAGGTGTTCGGCCAGCCAGCCTTCGAGCAGCAGCGCCGCGGCCAGGGCGTCGACCGGGCGTTCGCGGTAGCCGCCGCTCTGCCCCTGCAGCAGGCGTTCGCCCTTGGCGGCATAGGTGGTCAGGCGTTCGTCGTGGGTGAAGACCTGCAGGTTGAAACGACCATTGAGGCGGCGGGCGAACTTCTCCGCGCGGGCGCTCATCTCGCTCGGCGTGCCGTCCATATTCAGCGGCAGGCCGACCACCAGGGCATCCGGCTGCCACTCGCGCAGCAGCGCCTCGACCTTCTGCCAGTCCGGCACGCCGTTCTGCGCCTTGAGCACGCACAGTTCGCGGGCCTGGCCGGTGATGGCCTGGCCCACGGCGACGCCGATTTGCTTGCTGCCGTAGTCGAAGCCGAGCAGCAGGCGCAGCGGCTTGGCGCGGGGCTCGCTCATCAGGCGTGGCCGGCTTGCGAGGTGAGCAGGCTGAGGTCGACGCCCAGGCGTGCCGCCGCCGCATTCAGGCGCTGGTCGAAGGGCAGGTCGAAGAGGATGGTGTTGTCGGCCGGGCAGGTCAGCCAGGCGTTGTCGGCCAGCTCGGCCTCCAGCTGGCCGGCTTCCCAGCCGGCATAGCCGAGGGCGATCAGGTACTTGTCCGGGCCGCTGCCGTCGGCGATGGCGAACAGCACGTCCTGGGAGGTGGACAGGCCCAGTTCGCCGAGCTCCAGGGTGGCCTGGAACTGCAGGCCGGCCGGGTGCAGGACGAAGCCGCGGTCGGTCTGCACCGGGCCGCCGGAGAAGATCGGCAGGGCCTGGCAGAGCGCCGGCGGCTCGCTGTCCGGGCGCAGCTGCTCGAGCACGTCGGCCAGGTTGAGGCCGTTGGGGCGGTTGATGACCAGGCCCATGGCGCCCTGTTCGTTGTGCTCGACCAGGTAGGTGACCGTGTGTGCGAATTGCGGATCGGCCATGTGCGGCATGGCGATCAGGAAGTGGTGCTTGAGGAAGCTCGGGCTGGCGTCTTTCATGCGCGTTAGCTTAAAGCCTGCGGCCGATGGCTGGAAGCTAAAAGGCTAACCGGGGGCGCGGGCGCGACTCAGTTGCTCGACAGTCGGTCGCCCCGTTCGAAGCGCCAGGTGCGGATGATCTCCAGGCGGTCGACATCCGCCAGATCGCCGGTGAAGGGGGCGAAGGGGGCGGCCAGGCGGACGATGCGCAGGGCCGCCTGGTCGAGCACGCGTTGGCCGGAGGACTCCAGCACCTGCACCTCGTAGAGGGTGCCGTCGCGGTTGATCGATACCAGCAGGCGCAGGCTGCCGTAGATCTGCCGGCGGCGGGCGTCGTCCGGGTAGTTGAGGTTGCCGATGCGCTCGACCTTCTTGCGCCACTCGTCCTTGTACCAGGCACCCTTGTCGCGCATGGTCGAGGCGGCGTTGAGGCGGTGGATCTTCGGGCGCTTGGCGTACTGCTGGATGTCCTGGGCCAGTTCGGCCTCCAGGCTGGCGATCTCCGCCGACAGCTGCGCGCTGTCGAACACCGGCGCCGGGCGGGCCTGGGGCGTCGGTTTGCTCTCCTCGCGCTTGACCGGGGTCTTCTGCTGTTGCGGGGTGCGGGTGGCGACCGCCGCCTTCGGCGCCTCCTGGCGGGCCGCGGGTGGCTGGGGTGCGGCGGGCGGGGTCACGCGCTTGACCTGGGTGTCCTGGAACAGCGCCTGTTCGGTGGTCTTGGGCGCCGCCTTGTGCTCCAGGGTGCCGCTGCCCAGCTGGTCGTGCTGGGCGAGGAAGTCCGCCTCCTTGGGCTGCTCCTCGCTCTTGAAGGTCGACAGGGTGACTTCCAGGGTCTTGCTGATCTGGTTGGGTTCGGCCAGGGAGAAGCCCAGGCCGAGGATCAGGGCGGCATGTAGCGCGGTGGCGAGGAACAGGGTGAACCCCAGGCGATCCGCCGGGCGGACGCCGGCGGCTGGGGTTGCGGTTGGGCGGGCGGCTGCGGTCATCGCGATTCGGGTCGGTTCAGGTTGCCGCGCAGTCTGCCGAGGGGGCGGGCAAAAGTCTATGAAGCACTGCGCGCATTGAGCTTCTCGGCGATCTTGTCCATCAGGCGTTCGGCGATGCGGGTGTCGAAGGCCGCATCGATCTCGCGGATGCAGGTCGGGCTGGTCACGTTGATCTCGGTCAGGTGGTCGCCGATCACGTCCAGGCCGACGAACAGCAGGCCCTTCTCGCGCAGGGTCGGGCCGACCCCGGCGGCGATCTCGCGGTCGCGCTCGCTGAGCGGACGGGCTTCGCCACGGCCGCCGGCGGCCAGGTTGCCACGGGTCTCGCCCTGGGACGGGATGCGCGCCAGGCAGTAGGGCACGGCTTCGCCGTCGATCATCAGGATGCGCTTGTCGCCTGCGCTGATGGCCGGCAGGTAACGCTGCACCATGATCTGCTGCTGGCCGTGGGCGGTGAGGGTCTCGAGGATCACCGAGAGGTTGGGGTCGCCCTCGCGGTGGCGAAAGATCATCGATCCGCCCATGCCATCGAGGGGTTTGAGAATGATGTCACGCTGCTCTTTGGCAAAGTCGCGCAGAATGTCGGGTCTGCGGCTGACCAGGGTCGGCGGCGTGTATTGGGGGAATTGGGTGGCGAACAGCTTCTCGTTGCAGTCGCGCAGACTCTGCGGGCGGTTGACCACCAGCACGCCGTCCCGTTCGGCCTGTTCCAGCAGGTGGGTGGCGTAGAGAAACTCATTGTCGAAGGGCGGGTCCTTGCGCATCAGGATCACGTCCAGTTCGCCGAGCGGCAGATCCTGCTCGGCGCCCAGTTCGAACCAGCGCTGGGGATCGTCGAACACCTGGAGCGAGCGCAGGCGGCCACGGGCCTGACCTTGAGCGAGGTAGAGGTCGCGCTGCTCCATATAGAAGAGGGACCAGCCGCGCATTTGCGCGGCCAGCAGCATGGCCAGCGAACTGTCCTTCTTGAAGGCAATTTGCGTGATGGGGTCCATGACTATGCCGAGGCGAACGCTCATGGGGGATTCTCCGTGAAAGGCGGTAGCGCAGGGGCGCAGAGACTAGCGTGTGGCGCCAGGGTGGCGCCGACTTGGCGGGCGGTCAAGGGGGAAACCTCGGCCTTCCGTGGCTTGTGGCTTGCATGGGGAGAGTGTGCTAAAAAGGCCCGACGATTGGGTTGCAGCCCATCGGTGGCAGGGTCTCAGGCGCACTGATTCAACGCGAAAATAACGACTCACCGAGGCGATGGTAGGGCAAACATGGAACAGCATTCCGAGGGTTTGAGGGTAATGGTGATCGACGATTCGAAAACGATTCGTCGTACCGCGGAAACCCTGCTGAAGAAGGTGGGTTGCGAGGTGATTACCGCGGTAGACGGCTTCGATGCCCTGGCAAAGATCGCCGACAGCCACCCGAGTATCATTTTCGTCGACATCATGATGCCGCGGCTCGATGGCTATCAGACCTGCGCCCTGATCAAGAACAACAGTGCCTTCAAATCCACGCCGGTGATCATGCTGTCTTCCAAGGACGGTTTGTTCGATAAGGCCAAGGGACGCATCGTCGGCTCCGATCAGTACCTGACCAAGCCCTTCAGCAAGGAAGAGCTGCTCGGGGCGATCAAGGCGCACGTGCCGACCTTTACCCCGGTGGATCAGGCCTCCTGACGTCCAGCTGCCAAGCACTAGACGCCTCTTCATGTATTGGGAAACACCATGGCTCGAATTCTGATTGTTGATGACTCGCCGACCGAGATGTACAAGCTGACCGCCATGCTGGAAAAGCACGGGCATCAGGTGCTCAAGGCGGAGAACGGCGCGGATGGCGTCGCCCTGGCGCGCCAGGAGAAGCCCGACGCGGTGCTGATGGACATCGTCATGCCGGGGCTCAACGGCTTCCAGGCGACCCGTCAGCTGACCAAGGATGCCGACACCAGTCACATCCCGGTGATCATCGTCACCACCAAGGACCAGGAAACCGACAAGGTCTGGGGCAAGCGCCAGGGCGCGAAGGATTACCTGACCAAGCCGGTCGACGAGCAGACACTGCTGAAAACCCTCAATGCGGTATTGGCCGGCTGATGCCGCGCCGGTCCGCAACTAGATAAGAAGAAGGCCACGGCTGGCATGTCGGACGCGCAGACACCTTTTCAACTCCTCCTGGAAATCGACCAGCGTTGTCGATTGCTGGCCGCCGGCCTGCCGTTGCAGCAGACGGCGGTGCAGACCTGGAGCGGCATCGGCTTTCGCATGGGCGAGCGCCTGTTCGTCGCGCCCATGGGGGAAGTCGGCGAAGTCCTGCACGAGCCGCGTTACACCCTGTTGCCTGGGGTCAAGACCTGGGTCAAGGGCGTGGCCAACGTACGTGGCCGCCTGCTGCCGGTGATGGACCTGTGTGGCTTCTTCGGCAACGAGCTGTCGCCGCTGCGCAAACAGCGGCGGGTGCTGGTGGTCGACCACCAGGACGTGTTCGCCGGCCTGACGGTCGACGAAGTGTTCGGCATGCAGCATTTTCCGGTGGACGCCTTCTCCGAGCAGCTACCGCCGCTCGAGGCCTCCATCCAACCCTTTATCCACGGCGTTTTTCAGCGCGAGCAGCCCTGGCTGGTGTTCAGTCCACATGCGTTGGCTCAGCATCAGGGTTTTCTCGACGTGGCGTATTAACAGCTTTTCGGTGGGGCCGGCGTTGTCGGCCTTTTGGCGTTACATGGGAACCGTAGTGCGGTCGGTCCAGGCGGGGGCCAGATAATGAAAAAACTCAACACAGGCAATCTATTCGCGGGTACGCGCAGCAGCACGCTGATCTTGGGGCTGTTCATCGTCCTGATCGTTTCCATCGTGTTGCTGTTCGCGAACTTCGCCTACCTCAACACCCAGTCCAACTACGATACGGAATACATCAGTCACTCCGGTGAGCTGCGCGTACTGTCCCAGCGTATCGCCAAGAACGCCTCCGAGTCGGCGGCGGGTACCGCGGAGGCCTTCGGCCTGCTGCGCGAGGCGCGTAACGACTTCCAGGCCCGCTGGGGTTATCTGACCGACGGCAACAGCGCCAGCGGCGTTCCGGCGGCCCCCGAGGCCGTGCAGGCGCAGATGGCGGCGGTGCAGCAGGACTGGGACAGCCTGCGGCAGAACACCGACGCCATCCTGGCCAGCGAACAGACCGTACTGTCGTTGCACCAGGTGGCCGCGACCCTGGCCGAAACCATTCCGCAGCTGCAGGTCGAGTACGAGGAGGTGGTCGACATCCTCCTAGAGAGCGGTGCGCCGGCGGCCCAGGTCTCGGTGGCCCAGCGTCAGTCGCTGCTCGCCGAGCGGATTCTCGGCTCGGTGAACAAGGTGCTGGCCGGTGACGAGGACTCGGTGCAGGCCGCCGACATGTTCGGCCGCGACGCCAGCCTGTTCGGCCGGGTGCTCAGCGCGATGCTCGAGGGCAACGCGGCGATGGAAATCTCCCAGGTGACCGATGCCGAGGCGCTCGAGCGTCTGGCGGAGATTTCCGAGCTGTTCGAGTTCGTTTCCGGTTCGGTGGACGAGATCCTCGAGACCTCGCCCGAGCTGTTCCAGGTGCGTGAGTCGGCCAACACCATCTTCAGCGTGTCGCAGACCCTGCTGGACAAGGCCTCCGAGCTGGCCGAAGGCTTCGAGGAGCTGGCCGCCGGGCGCGCCCTGAACACCCTCGCCGGTTACCTGCTGGGCGTCCTGGCCCTGGCCTCGATCATCCTCATCGGCCTGGTCATGGTGCGCGAGACCAACCGCCGTCTGGCCGAGACCGCCGAGAAGAACGAACGCAACCAGACGGCGATTCTGCGTCTGCTCGACGAGATTGCCGACCTCGCCGACGGTGACCTGACCGTGGCCGCGACGGTAACCGAGGACTTCACCGGGGCCATCGCCGACTCGATCAACTACTCCATCGACCAGCTGCGCGACCTGGTGGCCACCATCAACCTGACCGCCGTTCAGGTAGCCGGTGCGGCCCAGGAAACCCAGGCCACGGCGATGCACCTGGCCGAGGCCTCGGAGCATCAGGCCCAGGAAATCGCCGGGGCCTCGGCGGCGATCAACGAGATGGCGGTGTCGATCGACCAGGTATCGGCGAACGCCAGCGAGTCCTCCGCGGTAGCGGAGCGCTCGGTAGCCATCGCCAACAAGGGCAACGAGGTGGTACACAACACCATCACCGGCATGGATAACATCCGTGAGCAGATCCAGGACACCTCCAAGCGGATCAAGCGCCTCGGTGAGTCGTCCCAGGAGATCGGTGACATCGTTAGCCTGATTAACGACATTGCCGACCAGACCAACATCCTCGCCCTGAACGCCGCGATCCAGGCCTCCATGGCCGGTGACGCCGGTCGCGGTTTCGCCGTGGTTGCGGACGAAGTACAGCGTCTGGCGGAGCGTTCCTCGGCCGCGACCAAGCAGATCGAGGCGCTGGTCAAGACCATTCAGACCGACACCAACGAAGCGGTAATCTCCATGGAGCAGACCACTTCCGAGGTGGTGCGCGGTGCGCGCCTGGCCCAGGATGCCGGGGTGGCCCTGGAGGAGATCGAGAAGGTATCCAAGACCCTCGCGGCCTTGATCCAGAACATCTCCAACGCCGCTCGTCAGCAGGCTTCCTCCGCCGGCCATATCTCCAACACCATGAACGTGATCCAGGAGATCACCTCGCAGACCTCCTCCGGCACCACCGCCACCGCGAAGAGCATCGGTACCCTGGCCAAGATGGCCAGTGAGATGCGTAAGTCGGTTTCCGGCTTCACCCTGCCGGAAACCGGGGAGCAGGCATAAGCGAATGCGCTGCGGCGACCGCTGGCGGTCGCCGCGCCGGGTCGATGGCCATGAGCGAGGGGCACGACATGCAGTCAGGCGTCTGGGCCTTGCAACCCGTGACGGAGATCAGCGCCGCGGAGTTTCGCGATTGGCAGACCCTGCTCGAGGAACGCACCGGCGTGGTGATCACCGAGCAGCGCCGGGCCTTCCTGCAGACCAACCTGAGCGCGCGGATGCGCGAGCTGGGCGTGGCGGACTATGCCGCGTATTACCGGCAGGTCACGGACGGTCCGCGCGGTGCGGTGGAGTGGTCGACCCTGCTGGACCGTCTGACCGTGCAGGAGACCCGCTTCTTTCGCCATCCGGCGTCTTTCGAGGTGCTCGAGCGGCACCTGCACGAGCAGCTGCAGCGTGGACTGCAGCGCCCCTGGGAGTTGTGGAGCGTGGGCTGCTCCAGTGGCGAGGAACCCTATTCGCTGGCGATCAGCGCCGCACAGGTGCTGCGTGACAGCGAGTGGCCCGAGCATTTCGGTGTGACCGGTACGGACATCAGTCTCAACGCCCTGAGCAAGGCCCGCGAGGGCCTGTATGGGGCGCGCAAGCTCGAGCAACTGGAAGACGACCTGCGCCGGCGTTATTTCGCGGCCCAGGCCGATGGACGCTTCAAGGTTATACCGAGCCTGGCGGCACGTGTTTGTTGCGCCAGGCTCAATGTGCTGGAACTGGCCAAGGCGCCAATGTCCGGTATGGACGTCATTTTTTGTCAGAACTTGCTGATCTATTTTCGCCGCTGGCGTCGCCGCGAGATCCTCAACCGCCTGGCCGAGCGCCTGGCACCGGGAGGGCTGCTGGTGGTGGGAGTGGGTGAAGTGGCCGGTTGGCAGCATCCGGAGTTGATCCCGGTGGCCGACGAGCGAGTGCTGGCGTTTACCCGCAAGGGATAGGGCTTTATGAGTGGAGTGGCTATGGGGGATCGGCACGACTATGTCGCCCTGGAGTGGGTCAAGGGCGAAATCGCGGAAACCCTGAAGCAGGCGCGTCAGGCTCTGGAGGCGTTCGTCGAGAATCCGCAGGACTCGACGCGCATGCGTTTCTGTCTGACCTACGTGCATCAGGTTCACGGCACTCTGCAGATGGTGGAGTTCTACGGCGCGGCCCTGCTCGCCGAGGAGATGGAGCACCTGGCCCAGGCCTTGATGGAGGGCCGCGTGGCCAACCAGGGCGAGGCGCTGGAGGTGCTGATGCAGGCGATCCTGCAGCTGCCGACCTATCTCGACCGAATCCAGACCGCGCGCCGCGACCTGCCGATGGTCGTGTTGCCGCTGCTCAACGACCTGCGTGCCGCTCGCGGCGAGAAGCTGCTCTCGGAAACCAGTCTGTTCTCCCCGGACATGTCGGTGCGCACCCCGGCGCTGTCGGTCGAGACCCTGGCCCGGCTGCGCACCGCCGAACTGCCGGTGCTGCTGCGCAAGTTGCGGCAGATGTTGCAGATGGCCCTGGTCGGGGTGATCCGCAACCAGGATCTGGCCACCAACCTGGGCTACATGGCGCGGGTCTTCGCCCGTCTGGAAACCCTGTGCCAGGACGCGCCGCTCGGTCCCTTGTGGCAGATCGCCTCGGGCCTGGTCGAGGGTCTGGCCAACGGCAGCGTGGTCAACGGCACCTCGGTGCGCACCCTGCTGCGCCAGGTGGACAAGGAACTCAAGCGCCTGCTGGAGCAGGGTGCCGATGGCATCAACCAGCCCGCTTCCGACGAGCTGACCAAGAATCTGCTGTTCTATGTGGCCAAGGCTCCGGCGCAGTCGCCGCGCATCCGCAAGCTGAAGGAGCAGTACCGCCTCGACGATGCCCTGCCGAACACCGAGGTGGTGGACGAGGAGCGGGCTCGCCTGGCCGGTCCGGATCGCGATGCGATGCGCTCGGTGGTGGCCGCCCTCTGTGAGGAATTGGTGCGGGTCAAGGACAGCCTCGATCTGTTCGTGCGCGGCGACCGTGGCCACGTCAGTGAGCTCGACGCCCTGCTGGCCCCGCTCAAGCAGATCGCCGACACCCTGGCGGTACTGGGGTTCGCCCAGCCGCGCAAGGTCATAGTCGACCAGATCGATGTCATCCATGGCCTGTCGCTCGGCCAGCGTGAGCCCAGCGATGCGGTGCTGATGGATGTCGCCGGCGCCCTGCTGTACGTCGAGGCGACGTTGGCGGGCATGGCCGGTCCGGCCGAGGACGCCGGTCGCGAGGAGAGCCACCTGCCGACCACCGATGTGGCGCAGATTCACCAGGTGGTGATCAAGGAGGCGCGCAACGGACTGGAGCAGGCCAAGGACGCGATCATCGAATTCATCGCCTCGCAGTGGAACCACGAGCACCTGGCCCGCGTCCCCGAGCTGCTGACCCAGGTGCGTGGCGGTCTCGGCATGATTCCGCTGAACCGTGCCGCTGACCTGCTGAAGGCCTGCAATCGCTATATCCACGAGCAGCTGCTGGTGCGCAAGGCCGTGCCCAACTGGCAGAGCCTCGACACCCTGGCCGACGCCATCACCAGCGTCGAGTATTACCTGGAACGGTTGGCCGAGGATCACGCCAGCCAGGGCGACCTGATTCTCGATGTGGCCGAGGAGAGCCTGGCGAGCCTCGGCTACCCCTTGACCGAGAAGCCCTCGATTCTCGATCGCGTCGAGCCGCCGCAGGAATCGCCGGCTCCGTTGGCCGATCCGTTGGACGAGATCGAGGTGCTGGCCGAAGAGCCGGATCCTGCGTTCGATTCCCCGCAGTCGCTGGAGGAAGGCAGCGAGCCGCTTGAGGCGACCGCCGATGACCAGCCTGGCCTGGAGCCTGCCGCTCTCGACGTTGAGCCTGCGACGGAAGCAGCGCAGGCGGATGAGCCGAGCCCGCTGTCCGAACTCGCCGAGCCCGATGCGCCTGACCTCCTCGAGGCGGCGTCTGCAGCAGGTGGAACGCCGCTTGGCGACGAGCTGTCGCTGGAAGGCCTGCAGCTGGAAGAGCTGAGCCTGGACGACTTGGCGAGCCCTGTTCAGTGGGACGAGGCCGAACTGGCCGCCTTGGATATTCCCGAGGTCGAGCTGCCGAGCGCCGACCCGGTGATCGAGGTCGAGGAGCCGGCACCTGCGGCAGACGCGGCACTGTCGCTGGCCGATGTGATGGCGGCGCCGCAGCAGGCGATCAACCCGCCGGCCAGCGACGTGCCGCCCAGCCTGCTGCCACCACCGGCCGATGAGGAACCGGTCGACGAGGAACTGGCGGAGGTCTTTATCGAAGAGGCCGGTGAAGTCCTCGAGACCATCGCCCAGTACCTGCCGCAGTGGCACGCCAATACCGACGACAAGGACGCCCTGGTCGAAGTGCGCCGTGCCTTTCACACCCTCAAGGGCAGCGGGCGCATGGTCCGTGCCCTGGTCATCGGCGAGCTGGCCTGGTCGATCGAAAACCTGCTCAACCGCGTGCTCGACCGCAGCATCCAGCCGGGTGCCGAGGTGCTGCAGGTGGTCGAAGACGTGGTGGCGCTGATGCCGGCCCTGGTCGAGGAGTTCGCCGCCAAGGCCCAGCGCCAGCGTGATGATGCCGATCGGCTCGCGGCCAGTGCCCATGCGCTGGCGAAGGGCCAAAGCCTCCCAAAAACTGACGCCCCGGTTGCACAGGTAGCCGAGCCTGCGGGCGATAGCGAGGCTACCGCTGCCGAAGGCGACGGTGAGGCGCTCGACCCGCAGCTGCTGGAAATCTTCCGTAACGAGGCCGAGACCCACCTCGATACCCTGGGCAGTTTCCTGGCCGACTGCGCCCGCGAGTTGCCGCAGCCCGTTACCGACGATCTGCAACGCGCCCTGCACACCCTCAAGGGCAGCGCCTATATGGCCGGCATTCTGCCGATGGCGGAGATCGCCGCGCCCCTGGAAAAGATGGTCAAGGAGTTCAAGACCAATCTGATCCCCATGGACATGAGCGAAGCGGAGCTGCTGCGCGACGCCGAGCAGCTGCTGCGGCAGGGCCTGGAGCAACTGGAGCGCCAGCCCCTGGCGCCGCTGCCGGGCGCCGCGGCGTTCCTCGAGCGGGCCCACCGGCTGCATCAGGAGCGCCTGGGCGCCGCGGAGGCCGAACGCAAGAGCGAGCAGGGCGACGCCCGCGACCCACAGCTGATCGGCATCTTCCTCGCCGAGGGCATGGACATCCTGCTGGATGCCGAAGACCTGCTGCGGCGCTGGCGTGAACACCCCGCCGAGCGCCAGGAGCTCAGCGCCCTGCTGGAGGAGCTGACCACCCTCGGGCGCGGCGCGGACATGGCCGAGTTGCCGCAGATCGAAGAGCTCTGCGAGGCTTTGCTCGATCTCTACGGCGCGGTCGACGAAGGCAGTCTGGCGGTCAGCGAGCGCTTCTTCAGCGAGGCCGAGCAGGCCCATGAAGCGCTGATCGGCATGATGGATCAGGTCGCCGCCGGCCTGCAGGTCAGTGCCCAGCCCGAGCGGGTCGCGGCACTGCGCAGCCTGCTCGCTGAGGCGCTGGACCCCGGCGCCCTGGCGTTGTTGTCGGCCGATGGTCACGGCGGCCTGGAGATCACCGAACTGGATGTCGCCGGTGCCGCAGCCGAGGGCATTGACTGGCCGCTCGACGGAGAGGGCGAGCTGGCGACCGAGGTCGAACTGGCACTCGACCAGGCGAGCGAGGAAGACGCAGCGGCAGAGGCGCCGTCCCACACCTATGAGGTGCTGGATGAGGAAATGGTGGCGATCTTCCTCGAAGAGGCGGTGGACATCCTGGACAGCGCCGGACAGGCGCTGGACCGCTGGCTGGCCGATCCGGAGCAGAAGGCGGCTCTCTCGGCCCTGCAGCGCGACCTGCATACCCTCAAGGGCGGCGCGCGTATGGCGCAGATCGGCCCGATCGGCGACCTGGCCCATGAGCTGGAATCGCTTTACGAGGGCCTGCTGGATTGTCGCTATCGTCACAGCGCCCCGCTCGCCGAGCTGCTCCAGCAGAGCCATGACCGCCTGGCCGTGTTGCTCGAGCAGCTGCAGCAACGTGCCGAATTGGCGGAGCCGCTCGACCTGATCGAGGCGATTCGTGCGTTTCGTCAAGGCCGCACGGCGGAGTTGACGCCCCAGGCGGACGGTCCCGAGGCTGTTTACGAAGCCGAAGCCGAAGCCGAAGCCGAAGCCGAAGCCGAAGCCGAAGCCGAAGCCGAAGCCGAAGCCGAAGCCGACCTGGCGGATGAACAGGCCGAGGCCTTCCCGCTCGCCGAGCAGCCCGCGGCCGCCGACGCCGCGTCTCAGGCGCAGGAGCCTGTGCTCGACCTGGAGATGACGACGGAGTCCGACCCGGAGTCCTCGCGCGAGCCGGGTCCGGCGGCCATCGAGCAGAGGGCGGAAGTCGAGGATGAGCGCGATCCCGAACTGGTGGAGATCTTCCTCGAAGAAGGCTTCGATATCATCGACAGTGCCGGCGCGGCCTTGCAGCGCTGGATCGAGGACACCGACAACAGCCTCGAACTGGAGGCGCTGCAGCGCGACCTGCATACCCTCAAGGGCGGCGCCCGGATGGCGGAGATCCCCGAGATCGGCGATCTGGCCCATGAGCTGGAGTTTCTCTACGAAGGCCTGTGCGGCGGCAAATTACGCGCAGGGTCAGAGCTGTTCGGCCTGTTGCAGCGCTGTCACGACAGCCTCGCCGAGATGCTCGAGGCGGTCCGTGGGCGGCGTGCGCTGCCTAACGGCCAGGGGCTGATCGAGGCCATCAAGCGTTATCGCGCGAACCCGGACGAGCAGCTGAGCATGCCATCGGCGGTGCAGCTCAGGGCTGTCGATGCGTCCGGGGAGGTCGAGGATGCCGAGTCGGACATCCTCGACATCTTCATGGAGGAGGCCGACGACCTGCTGGAGGCCATGGAGCAGGCGCTCGGTCGCTGGGAGGCGCAGCGCGAGGATGGCGCCGCCATCGACGACATGCTGCGCGTGCTGCACACCCTCAAGGGGGGCGCCCGGCTGGCCGGGCAGAAGCGCCTGGGCGACCTGAGCCACGACCTGGAGCAGCATCTGACCGAGGCTCAGCAACAGGGGGCACCCTGGCCGGAGAGCCTGTTCCTCGACGTGCAGTCGGGTTTCGAGGGCTTGCAGAGCGAGCTCGATCAGTTGCGCCAGCGCCTGCAGGACAGCCTGCAGGTGGAGACTACGGCCAGTCCGCGTGACGAGGGCCCGGCCGAGGCCGCGCCGATGCGCCTGCCGGCGCTGGCTGCCCCCATAGTCGCAGCGAGCGAGGGGCCGGCCGAGGAGCCGGTGACCCGGGTGCTGCCGTTTATGCAGCGTGCCGAGCAGGCCGCCCAGGATGCCGCCGCGCGCCGGGCGCCGCAGGAGCTGGTCAAGGTGCCGGCGGACCTGCTCGAGGGGCTGGTCAACCTGGCCGGCGAGACCTCGATCTTCCGCGGCCGGGTCGAGCAGCAGGTCAGTGACTTCGGCTTCACCCTGAGCGAGATGGAGGCGACCATCGACCGGGTGCGCGACCAGTTGCGCCGCCTGGACACCGAGACCCAGGCGCAGATCCTCAGCCGCTACCAGGCCGAGGCCGAGCGCGCCGGTTATGAAGACTTCGACCCGCTGGAGATGGACCGCCATTCGCAGTTGCAGCAGCTCTCGCGCGCCCTGTTCGAGTCGGCGTCCGACCTGCTCGACCTGAAGGAGACCCTGGCCGCGCGCAACCGCGATGCGGAGACCCTGCTGCTGCAGCAGGCGCGGGTCAACACCGAGCTACAGGAAGGTCTGATGCGCACCCGCATGGTGCCCTTCGATCGTCTGGTGCCGCGGCTGCGGCGCATCGTCCGCCAGGTCGCCGGCGAACTGGGCAAGCAGGTCGAGTTCGTCGTCGGCAACGCCGAAGGCGAGATGGACCGCACCGTCCTGGAGCGCATCGTCGCGCCGCTGGAGCACATGCTGCGCAACGCCGTCGACCACGGCATCGAGGCCAGCGAGCTGCGTCGCGCCGCCGGCAAGCCGGAGCAGGGCCGTATCCGCCTCGACCTCGGCCGCGAGGGCGGCGATATCGTCCTCACCCTGGCCGACGACGGCGGTGGCATCAAGCTCGATGCGGTGCGGCGCAAGGCGATCGAGCGCGGCCTGATGGACGAGGATTCGGATCTCACCGATCACGAGATCCTGCAGTTCATCCTCGAAGCCGGTTTCTCCACGGCGGAGAAGGTCACGCAGATTTCCGGGCGCGGCGTTGGCATGGACGTGGTGCACTCGGAGGTCAAGCAGCTCGGCGGCTCGATGAGCATCGACTCGACGCCGGGCGAGGGCACCCGCTTCACCATCCGTCTGCCGTTCACCGTGTCGGTCAACCGGGCGCTGATGGTGCTGTCCGGCGAGGACCTGTACGCCATCCCGCTGAATACCATCGAGGGCATCGTGCGGGTTTCGCCCTACGAGCTGGAGGCCTACTACCAGCCCGATGCGCCGCGCTTCGAGTATGCCGGCCAGGCCTACGAACTGCGCTACCTGGGCGATCTGCTGAACAACGGCCAGCAGCCCAAGCTGGTCGGCCAGAGCCTGCCGCTTCCGGTGATCCTGGTGCGCTCCAGCGAGCATGCGGTGGCGGTGCAGGTCGACAGCCTGGCGGGCTCGCGCGAGATCGTGGTGAAGAGCCTCGGTCCGCAGTTCGCCGGGGTGCACGGCATCTCCGGTGCGACCATTCTCGGCGACGGTCGGGTGGTGGTGATTCTCGATCTGCTGGCGACCATCCGCGTGATCCATGCCCACCTGCTGAGCCAGACGCAGCCGCGTCTGCTCGGCAAGGCCACGACTACCGAAGAGGTCGAGGCGGATCGGCCGACCCTGGTCATGGTGGTGGACGACTCGGTGACCGTGCGCAAGGTCACCAGCCGTCTGCTGGAACGCAATGGCATGAACGTGCTGACCGCCAAGGACGGCGTGGACGCCCTGGGCCAGCTGCAGGAGCACCGGCCCGACATCATGCTGCTGGACATCGAGATGCCGCGTATGGACGGCTTCGAGGTGGCCACCCTGGTGCGTCACGACGAGCGTCTGAAGGATCTGCCGATCATCATGATCACCTCGCGTACCGGCGAGAAGCACCGTGAGCGGGCCATGGCCATCGGCGTCAACCAGTACCTCGGCAAGCCCTATCAAGAGTCCCTGCTGCTCGACAGCATCCACCAACTGGTCAAACGGAAATGACTGAGAAAAGCGCGGCACGTATTGCGGTCATCGCCGACACCTCGCTGCAGCGCCATGTGCTGCAGCAGGCCCTGAACGGCAGTGGTTACCAGGTGGTGCTCAACAGCGATCCGGCGCGTCTCGACGAGGACGCCCTGGGTGCCTGCGAGACCGACCTGTGGCTGGTCGACCTGGCCCAGTCGGAGGACTCGCCGCTGGTCGACAGCCTGCTCGAGCGGGTGACGGCCCCCGTGCTGTTCGGCGAGGGACATGCCCCGGAGCGGCATTCGGAAAACTACCCGCGTTGGGAGCGCCGCCTGTTCGGCAAGTTGAAGAAGCTCATCGGCGACCCGTCCCAGGCGGTCGGCCCGAGCCTGGCGGCGCTGCTCACGGAGGCGCAACGCCCGGCCCGCCTGGAGCTGCCCCAAGCCCTGGCGGAGACGCCGCTGACGGCCGGCGAGCCGGCCCGTCAGGTCTGGCTGCTGGCTGCCTCGCTGGGCGGGCCGGCGGCGGTCAAGGCCTTTCTCGATGCCTTGCCCGGCGGTTTGCCGGTGGGGTTCGTCTATGCCCAGCACATCGACCCCAGCTTCGAGACGGCGCTGCCCCAGGCGGTCGGCCGGCATAGCCAGTGGCACGTCAATCCGGCCCGCCATGGCGAGCCGATCCGCTGCGGCGAGGTGGTGGTGGCGCCGATCAGTCGCGAGCTGGGCTTCAGCGACGAGCGCCTGATGCAAATATCCGAGCGCGGTTGGCCGGAGCCCTACAGCCCGTCGATCGATCAGATGATGCTCAATCTCGCCCAGCACTTCGGCAGCCAGTGCGGGGTGATCAGCTTCAGCGGCATGGGCAGCGACGGCAGCGCCGCGGCCGCCTACGTGCGCCGTCAGGGCGGGGATATCTGGACCCAGCGCGGCGACAGCTGCGCCTGCCCGAGCATGCCGGACAGCCTGCGTGAGGGCGGCTACAGCAGTTTCAGCGCCGACCCGCGGGAACTGGCTGCCGCGTTGGTCAATCACCTGGCCGAGCAGTGCCGTTAATCTGAGCCTCGTCTCGCATAGGATCTTTGCATGAACCAAGCCGTAGCCACCCAGAACTCCGTCACCAGCCTGACCGCGCTACAGGTGCCGCTGGCCGACCGAAGCCTGCTGTTGCCCAACGTGGCGGTCGCCGAGCTTATCCCCTACCGTGCACCCCAGGTCAGCGCCGGCATGCCGGCCTGGTTTCTCGGGCAGATCGCCTGGCGCGATCTGCGTCTGCCGTTGCTGTCGTTCGAGGCGGCCTCGGATGGCCAGGTGCAGATCGGCTCCGGCGCCCGGGTGGCGGTGATCAACGCCCTCGGCGGACGACCCAAGGTCAAGTTCATCGCCCTGCTGGTGCAGGGTATTCCGCACTCGGTCAAGGTCGACGCCGGTTTGCCGCGGGGCGATGCGCCGCTGGCGCCCCTGGAGTTGGAGGCCGTGGCGCTGGGCGAGGCGGTCCTGAAGATTCCCGATCTGGTCGCTCTGGAGCAGATGCTGGAGGATGCCGGGCTGATCTAGCCCAGCTCCTTCGACTCGATTCGGCTGGGCCGCCGGCGTCCCACCCATCCGGGCATGCGCGAGCCTTCTTCTGCTTCGAGGCCTTTGATGAGCCCACAAAAAAGCCCCGCGGTGTGCGGGGCTTTTTCTTTCAGGCGCCGTTAGCGGGCGCTTTCCGGACAAGTGTCGGGAGCGGCTGCGTCGCTGGTTTCAGCGGTGCTGGCGTCCTTCTTGTCGGTCCAGTAGTCGGCATTCTTGATGCCGAGCTTCACCGGGTCGAACACGGGGTCCAGGCCCTGGGCCTTCTGTGCCTCGTAGTCCTTCAGGCAGGTATAGGCGATCTTGTGCATCAGGATGATGGCGCCGATGTTCAGCCAGGCCATCAGGCCTACGCCCAGGTCGCCCAGGTCCCAGGCCAGGGTCGCGCTGCGCACGGTGCCGTAGACGGTGGCGGCGATGATGCCGAACTTCAGCAGCAGGGTCAGCCAGGGACGATTCACCTTGCGGTTGATGAAGGCGATGTTGGTTTCGGCGATGTAGTAGTAGGCCAGGATGGTGGTGAAGGCGAAGAAGAACAGGGCGATGGCGACGAAGGCGTTGCCGAAGCCCGGCATCATGTTCTCCATGGCGGTCTGCACGTAGCCCGGGCCCGCGGCGACGCCGGCGATACCGGTGAACAGCGCGCTACCGTCGGCGCCCTCCACGTTGTACTGGCCGGTGATCAGCAGCATGAAGGCGGTGGCGGAGCAGACGAACAGGGTGTCGATGTACACCGAGAAGCCCTGCACCAGACCCTGCTTGGCCGGGTGGCTGACGGCCGCCGCCGAGGAGGCGTGCGGGCCGGTGCCCTGGCCGGCTTCGTTGGAGTACACGCCGCGCTTGACGCCCCACATGATGGCCATGCCGAGGATGGCGCCGAAGCCGGCTTCCAGGCCGAAGGCGCTTTTGAGGATCAGGGCGATCACGTCCGGCAGCTGGGAGATGTTCAGCAGGATGATGACCATCGCCACCAGGATGTAGCCCAGCGCCATGAAGGGCACCACCACCTGGGTGAAGTGGGCGATGCGCTTGACGCCGCCGAAGATGATCAGGCCGATCAATACGGCGAGGACCGCGGCGGTGGTGTTGGGGTCGACGCCGAAGGCGGTGTTGACGCTGGAGGCGATGGAGTTGGCCTGTACGCCCGGCAGCAGCAGGCCGCAGGCGATCACGGTGACCACCGCGAAGATCCAGGCGTACCACTTCATGCCCAGGCCCTTCTCGATGAAGAAGGCCGGGCCGCCGCGGTGTTCGCCGTTGATGCTTTCCTTGTACACCTGACCCAGGGTCGACTCGACGAAGGCCGAGCTGGCGCCGAGGAAGGCGACCATCCACATCCAGAACACCGCGCCCGGGCCGCCGAAGGTGATGGCGGTGGCCACGCCGGCGATGTTGCCGGTACCGACGCGCCCGGCGAGGGTCATGGTCAGGGCTTGGAAGGAGGTGATGCCGCGTTCATCGGTGCGCCCGGTGAACATCAGCTTAATCATTTCCTTGAAGTGGCGGATCTGCAGGAAGCGTCCGCGCAGGGAGAAGTAGAGACCGACGCCCAGGCACAGATAGATCAGTGCAGGGCTCCAGACCAGTCCGTTCAGAGTCGAGACCAGTTCGTTCATGTAGTGCTCCTTGGGGCTGAGGGCTTGCGGCGGCTTCCTTTTGGGAAACCCCTGCCCCCGGCGAATTGTTATTGGAGGGCGGTCCGGCTCCAAGGGCCGGCCAGAGCAAGAGCGGCGCGCGGTGGTAGACCGAGGGTACGCTTTTGGCCTGCGGAGCATGCCAGAAGGGCGGGAGCTTGCCATTCACGCTAGTCACATCTTGTTACAGCGATGCGACACGTCGTGTGCCTGGACTAGAAGTCGCCCCACAGGTGCTGGACGACCGCAAGCGCCGCCACGGGCGCCGTCTCGGTGCGCAGCACGCGCGGACCGAGACGGGCGGCGTAGAAGCCGGCGGCCTGAGCCTGGGTGACCTCGGCATCCGCCAGGCCGCCCTCCGGGCCGATCAGGAAGGCCAGGGACTCTGGCCGGGCGTGGCTGGCCAGCGGCTCGGCGACGGGATGCAGCACCAGCTTGAGCTGTGCCTCGACCCGTTGCAGCCACTCGCCCAGCGCAATGGGGGGGTGGATGACCGGCAGCACCGAGCGGCCGCACTGCTCGCTGGCGCTGATGGCCACCTGGCGCCAGTGGGCCAGGCGCTTGTCGGCGCGTTCGTCCTTCAGGCGCACCTCGCAGCGCTCCGAGACGATCGGGCTGATCTCGCTCGCGCCCAGCTCGGTGGCCTTCTGGATGGCCCAGTCCATGCGTTCGCCGCGCGACAGCCCCTGGCCGAGGTGGATGCGCAGCGGCGACTCGGCCTGGCCGGCGAAGGTCTCGCGCAGCTCGACCCGCACGCCCTTCTTGCCGACTTCTATCAATGAACCGAGGTACTCCTGGCCGCTGCCGTCGAACAGCTGCACCGCGTCGCCGGCCGTGTGGCGCAGCACGCGGCCGATATAGTGGGCCTGGGTTTCCGGCAGCTGGTGCTGGCCGAGGGACAGGGGAGTGTCGACGAAGAAGCGGGACAGGCGCATGGCAATGGTTACTGGTGGCAATTTCGAGGGCGCAAGCTTAAAGCCTGCGAGGGTCGGGGAGTAGGGTGGAGGGCGCTTCATCCCTCCACCGTGCGGACTCCGGGCGGACGAGCGGCGCGTCATCCATCCCGGGCTTCAGCCCGGGTCGCGGAACTCGGTGCGGGCGCCGCGCGGCACCGCCACGCTGACCGCGTCGCGGGTGGCGATGTCGATGCCTTCGCTGGCCACCTCGGCGAGGAAGTCGATCTCGTCCGGCGTGATCACGTAGGGCGGCAGGAAGTACACCACGCTGCCCAGCGGGCGCAGCAGGGCGCCGCGGCTCAGGGCGTGCTGGAAGACCTTGAGGCCGCGGCGCTCCTGCCAGGGGTAGGCAGTCTTGCTCGCCTTGTCCTGAACCATCTCGACGGCCAGGGCCATGCCGGTCTGGCGCACCTCGGCGACATGGGGGTGATCGGCCAGGTGCGCGGTGGCGCTGGCCATGCGGGCAGAGAGCTGTTTGTTCGCCTCGATCACATCGTCCTGCTCGAAGATGTCCAGGGTCGCCAGGGCCGCCGCGCAGGCCAGGGGGTTGCCGGTGTAGCTGTGCGAATGGAGGAAGGCGCGCAGGGTCGAGTAGTCGTCGTAGAAGGCCTGGTAGACGGTGTCGGTGGTGAGGCAGGCGGCCAGGGGCAGGTAGCCGCCGGTGAGGGCCTTGGACAGGCAGAGGAAGTCCGGACGGATGCCGGCCTGCTCGCAGGCGAACATCGTCCCGGTGCGGCCGAAGCCGACGGCGATCTCGTCGTGGATCAGGTGCACGCCGTAGCGGTCGCAGGCCTCGCGCAGCAGCTTGAGGTAGATCGGGTGATACATGCGCATGCCGCCGGCGCCCTGGATCAGCGGCTCGACTATCACCGCGGCGACCTCCCGGTGGTGCTCGGCGAGGGTCTGCTCCATGTGGGCGAACATGGCCCTCGAGTGTTCCTCCCAGCCCATGCCCTCGGGGCGGTGGAAGCAGTCCGGGCTGGGCACCTTGAGGGTGTCGAGCAGCAGCGCCTTGTAGGTGTCGGTGAACAGCGCCACGTCGCCGACCGACATGGCCGCCACGGTCTCGCCGTGGTAGCTGTTGCTCAGGGTGACGAAGCGCTTCTTCGCAGGCTGGCCGACGTTGAGCCAGTAGTGGAAGCTCATCTTCAGCGCCACCTCGATGCACGACGAGCCGTTGTCGGCGTAGAACACCCGGTCCAGACCGGCGGGCGTCAGCTTGACCAGGCGCTCGGACAGCTCGACCACCGGCGCATGGCTGAAGCCGGCGAGGATCACGTGTTCCAGCTGGTCGACCTGGTCCTTGATGCGCTGGTTGATCCGCGGGTTGGCGTGCCCGAACACGTTGACCCACCAGGAGCTGACCGCATCGAGGTAGCGCTTGCCGTCGAAGTCTTCCAGCCACACCCCTTCGCCGCGCTTGATCGGCACCAGGGGCAGCTGCTCGTGGTCTTTCATCTGGGTGCAGGGGTGCCAGAGCACGGCCAGGTCGCGTTGCATCCAGTGGTCATTCAGGCTCATCGAAACGCTCTCCCAATCATCTGCGGCAAGCCTATCAGATGTCTCCGCGGCACAGGGCGCCGAGCCCCGGGGCGAGCCTGAGATGGCCGTTGATCCGCTCCGGGGCGCCGCGGGTCGTGCCGGAGGGAACTCGGCCGAGGGGCGCCTGACCAATGACAGGTCGGGTACGCGTAAAGCATCGTATTTCTCGATGTTTCAGAGCGAATTTTTTCGCTTTTCATCGATAGGTTTGTTGTTAGTCTTGCCCGATATTATTCCGCGCACCCTCGGTGCGAGTCCTCTTTGCGGAGCTTTTCTCGATGCAGTGGCGCAATTCTGCCGATCGTTACGGCCTGGTCAGCATTTCCTTGCATTGGCTGGTGGCCGTGACCGTGTTCGGCCTGTTCGGCCTGGGGTACTGGATGGTCGGACTGGACTATTACAGTGCCTGGTACAAGACCGCGCCGGAACTGCACAAGAGCATCGGTCTGCTGCTGTTCGCGGTGATGCTCGGGCGCATGCTGTGGCGGCGGGTCAGTCCGCCACCGCAGAGCCTGCCGAGCCACGGCCGCTTGACCCGTCTGGGCAGCCGGCTTGGCCACGCCTTCCTCTATTTCGGATTGTTCGTGCTGATGGTCTCCGGTTATCTGATCTCCACCGCCGAAGGGCGTGGCATCTCGGTGTTCGGCTTGTTCGAGGTGCCGGCGACCCTTACCGGGATTCCGCGCCAGGAGGATCTGGCCGGCCTGGTGCACGAATACCTGGCCTGGGCTCTGGTGATATTCGCCGCAGTCCATGCGCTGGCCGCCCTGAAACATCACTTTATCGACCGCGACGCCACGCTCATGCGGATGTTCGGCGGCCGTTAGCTTCATGCAGTGAATAGCACACCCTCACAAGGAGACTCGATATGTTGAAAAAGACCCTCGCCGCACTGGTCCTCGGCTCTGCCGTGCTCGGCGGCGGCCAGGCCCTGGCCGCCGATTATGTGATCGACACCGAGGGCCAGCACGCCTTCGTCAACTTCAAGATCAGCCACCTGGGTTACAGCTGGCTGTACGGCAGCTTCAAGGAGTTCGAAGGCGGCTTCAGCTACGACGAGAAGAACCCCGAGGCCAGCAAGGTCAAGGTCAGCCTGGACACCGCCAGCGTCGACACCAATCACGCCGAGCGTGACAAGCACATCCGCAGCGCCGATTTCCTCAACGTCGACAAGCACCCGACCGCGACCTTCGAGTCCACCGCGGTGAAGAGCACCGGCGAGGGCACGGCCGATATCAGCGGCAACCTGACGCTCAACGGTGTGACCAAGCCGGTGGTGATCGCCGCCACCTTCGTCGGCCAGGGTGACGACCCCTGGGGCGGCTACCGTGCCGGCTTCTCCGGTTCGACCAAGCTGAAGCTCAAGGATTTCGACATCGCCAAGGATCTGGGTCCGGCTTCCGAGGAAGTCGAGCTGATCATCTCGGTGGAAGGCGTGCGCCAGTAGCCGTATACCCGGATAGAAAAAGCCGACCCTGGGGTCGGCTTTTTCTTGGCTGTGATACGAACAACGCCGGCAGAGGCCGGCGTTGTTCGTGTCGGAGCGGCTTAGCTGTCGCGGTTGCGCGTCAGCAGGGCCGGCTTCTCGCCGCGTGGGCGGCTGTTCGCCAGTTCGTCGAGCTGCTCGGGTGTGGGGAAGCGCTCGCTGCGCGAGTTCTTGTGCACGATCACCGGTTGCTTGTCGCGTGCGCTCTTCACCACCGGCTCCTGGCGCGGCAGCTCGTCGCGGTTGAGGGCGATGCTGCTGTCGCGGGGCGGGCGGGCGCGGCCGTTGCCGTTGCGGCCCTGGCCGCCCTGGCGCTTGCCCTGCCCCTGGCTCTGGCCGCCGCCGTTGCGCGGTCCCTTGCCCTGGCCGCGGGGCGCCTGGCCGGGTGTGCTGGCAGCCGCCGCGCCCGGACGGCGACCGCGATTCTGCTGTTTGTTCTGGTGCGGGCTGACGTAGTCGACCCGGTTGCCGAAGTTGTCGATCTCGTCGTCGCGGAACTCGTCCGGTGCGCGGTCGGGAGGTAAGGCGGGGATGGCAGCCGCGACCGGGCGCGCCGCGCGGGGCTGTTGCTGGCCGCGAGCCGGCTGCGACTTGGCCTTGCCGCCGTCCTTGCCCTTGTCCTTGCGCCCGCTGCCGTGGCGCTCGCCGCCGGCATTGGCGCCGCGGGGCGGGCGGGGCTTCTGCGGTTCGCGCACTTCCGGCCGCTCGGCCTCGACCTTGCTGGCGTCGAAGCCCATCAGGTCGCCGTCGGGGATCCTCTGCTTGGTCATCCGCTCGATGCTTTTCAGCAGCTTCTCTTCGTCCGGGGCGACCAGCGAGATCGCCTCGCCGCTGCGGCCGGCGCGGCCGGTACGGCCGATGCGGTGCACGTAGTCTTCCTCGACGTTGGGCAGCTCGAAGTTGACCACGTGGGGCAGCTGGTCGATGTCCAGGCCGCGGGCGGCGATGTCGGTGGCGACCAGGATGCGCACCTTGTTCGCCTTGAAGTCGGCCAGGGCCTTGGTGCGGGCGTTCTGGCTCTTGTTACCGTGGATCGCCACGGCCGGCAGGCCGTGCTTGTCGAGGTACTCGGCCAGGCGGTTGGCGCCGTGCTTGGTGCGGGTGAAGACCAGCACCTGCTCCCAGGCGCCGGCGGTGACCAGGTGGGCGAGCAGGGCGCGCTTGTGGCTGGCCTGCAGGCGGAACACGCGCTGCTCGATGCGCTCGACCGTGGTGTTCGGCGGCGTCACCTCGATGCGTTCGGGGTTGTGCAGCAGCTTGCCGGCCAGGTCGGTGATGTCCTTGGAGAAGGTCGCCGAGAACAGCAGGTTCTGGCGCTGCGCGGGCAGCTTGGCGAGGACCTTCTTCACATCATGGATGAAGCCCATGTCGAGCATGCGGTCGGCTTCGTCGAGGACCAGGATTTCCACGTGGGAGAGGTCGATGGCCTTCTGGTTGGCCAGGTCGAGCAGGCGGCCGGGGCAGGCCACCAGGACGTCGACGCCCTTGGCCAGGGCCTGCACCTGGGGGTTCATGCCGACGCCGCCGAAGATGCAGGCGCTGACGAATTTCAGATCGCGGGCGTAGGCCTTGAAGCTGTCATGGACCTGGGCGGCCAGTTCGCGGGTGGGGGTCAATACCAGCACGCGCGGCTGCTTGGGGCCGTGGCGGTGTTCGCGATCCGGGTGACCGTTGGGGAACAGTCGCTCGAGGATCGGCAGGGCAAAACCGCCTGTCTTACCTGTACCCGTCTGGGCCGCCACCATCAGGTCGCGACCTTGCAACACGGCGGGGATGGCCCGCTGTTGCACCGGAGTGGGCTGGGTGTAGCCGACGGATTCGACCGCACGGACTAAAGCCTCGGAGAGACCGAGGGAGGCAAAGGACATGTGCAATCCTGTCTAGTGAGGGCGAGGCCCTATGGGGTGTATTGCCTGGCTTGAATCGCGGCGTGAGGCGCGCAATCCCGTCCGGTACTGCTGGCCACTGGGGGCGAGCATCCGGGCGCAAGCCTGGCGGGGAGGCCCGAGTATAACAGAACAGGCGCGTTGTGGGAGGCTGCGAACCGCCCGGTGGTATGGCCTTCTCGCGAAGCCGCGAAATGTGCGATGGCTGCACGGTTCGTGCGCCCGGTTGGGGGGCGCGATTGGGCGTGCCGCGTGCAAAGTTGCGCCGCGTCGGAGATCATGCGCTCAGCAATCGCCGCGGACAGGCGGGCCGCTTTCGCGCCTGCTGTGCGTGCATCTGGCCCCATCCGGAAAAATGGGGCGAAGAACCACCCGTATCCAGCCCTGCGCCATGGAGCGATGCCGCGCTCCAGGTCGGCGCAGGGCTATAACTCGATTGAGCGATCGGGCCCGCATGGCCGGGTCGGCCTCGTCACGATGGAGCGCCTGAATGGCCAAGAGAAATACCACCAATGCTTCGGTGTCGCCCAAGGGCAGCCTGGAGACCCTGTCCCAGCGTGAAGTGCAGCAGCTGCGGGAGACCGGCTGCGGCAGCGTCTACGCGCTGTTTCGCCAGTGCGCCCTGGCGATCCTCAACACCGGTTCGAGCAGCGACAACGCCAAGACCATTCTGGAAGCCTACCCGGACTTCGAGGTGCGCATTCACCAGCAGGACCGCGGCATTCGCCTGGAGCTGTTGAACGCACCGGCCGATGCCTTCGTCGATGGCGAGATGATCGCCAGCACCCGGGAGATGCTGTTCAGCGCCCTGCGCGACATCGTCTACACCCAGAGCGAGCTGGAGAACAAGCGGGTCGACTTCGAGAGCTCCCAGGGCATCACCGACTATGTCTTCCACCTGCTGCGCAACGCGCGCACCCTGCGGGCTGGCGTGGAGCCGAAGATCGTGGTGTGCTGGGGCGGCCACTCGATCAATCGCGAGGAGTACAAGTACACCAAGATCGTCGGCCACGAGCTGGGTCTGCGCGGCCTCGATGTCTGCACCGGCTGCGGCCCCGGGGTGATGAAGGGGCCGATGAAGGGCGCCACCATCGCTCATGCCAAGCAGCGCAACGTCACCGGCCGCTACCTGGGCCTGACCGAGCCGGGCATCATCGCCGCCGAGGCGCCCAATCCGATCGTCAACGAGCTGGTGATCCTGCCGGATATCGAGAAGCGCCTGGAGGCCTTCGTGCGGGTGGGCCACGGCATCATCATCTTCCCCGGCGGCGCGGGTACCGCCGAGGAGTTCCTGTATTTCCTCGGCATCCTGATGCACCCGGACAACAAGGATCTGCCCTTCCCGCTGATCCTCACCGGGCCGCGCAGCGCCGAACCCTACCTGCAGCAGCTGCACGCGTTCATCGGCGCCACCCTGGGCGAGGAGGCGCAGCAGCGTTATCAGATCATCGTCGAGGACCCGGCCCAGGTGGCCCGGGAGATGGCCCGGGGCATCAAGGCGGTCACCCAGTTCCGCCGCGAGCGCAACGACGCCTTCCACTTCAACTGGCTGCTGAAGATCGACGAGAGCTTCCAGCGGCCGTTCGAGCCCACCCACGAGAACATGGCCGGCCTCAAGCTGACCCGCGACCAGCCGGTGCACGAGCTGGCGGCGCAGCTGCGTCGGGCGTTCTCGGGCATAGTCGCCGGCAATGTGAAGGTCCAGGGCATTCGCCTGATCGAGCAGTACGGGCCCTATCAGATCACCGGCGACCAGAGCATCATGCGCCCGCTGGATCGCCTGCTGCAGGCCTTCGTCGACCAGCAGCGGATGAAGCTGCCGGGCGGAAGCGCCTATGTGCCGAGCTACAAGGTGGTGGCGTAGGGGAGGGGCGGCCGGGGCTTCAAGGGCTCCGCACTTCGACGGGCGTGGCATGGGTCCCGTGGAGCGGTGCGTAACGGGCGAGCAGGGCGGCATAGGCCGGCTCGGCCTTGAAGCGCCGCAGCTCCTCGGCGAAGCGCTCGGCAAACGCCTCCAGGCCGGCATCGCGGCGCAGGCCCAGGTACAGACGGTCACGGCTGACCACTCGGGGGCTGTGCCCGATCGCTTCGCTCAGCTTCATCTGGTCCAGCAGGAAGTGCCCGGCGCGGTGGTCGTTGATCACCAGGTCCACGCGGTTGCGCATCAGCTTGCCGAAGTTGGCCGCATGGTTGGGCGCGGGCTCACGGCGGAAGCGTGCGGATTCGCGAAATTCGCGATTGGCATACCAGTAGCCGGCAGAGACGCCGACCTTCAGCCCATCGAGGTCGCTCAGGCGGCGGTAGTGGTGGGGGCGTGCGGTGTTGTGGAACAGGACGAATTCGATCTCCGACAGCGGCTCGTCGGGAAACAGCATGGTGGCTTGCCGGGCGCCGGTCTGGAAGACATCGAAGATGCCGTCCACCCGGCCCTGGCCGAAGGCTGCCAGGCAGCGCTTCCAGGGCATCAGCTGCCAATGGGCTTCGACTCCCATGCGCTGCAGGACGATGGCGGCCGCCTCGTAGTCCTGGCCGCGCAGCTGCCCATTTTCCTCGTAGATGTAGGGCGGCCAGGCTTCGCTGACGATGCGCAGCGGCTGGCCCTGGGCGGTCAGGCTCAGGCCCGCGAGCAACAAGGTGATGAGAAGTCGTTGGCATGCCGTCATCGCGCCAGAATACGCGGCTGACACGGTCGTGCAAAGTGCGCCGGGGACGCCGCTTGGCGGCCGCGGGCCGCGCCTGGAAGCCGGACGTTCCCCGGCCTCCAGGCGCCAGCTGGATTCAGCCGGACAGCTTGAGGTTGTTCCAGATCGCCAGGCTGGGGCCCGCCAGATTCATGGTGTAGAAGTGCAGCCCGGGTGCGCCGCCTTGCAGCAGGCGCTCGCACATCTCGCTGACCACCTGCTCGCCATAGGCGCGGATGCTGTCGCTGTCGTCGCCGTAGGCCTCCAGCTGCTTGCGCACCCAGCGTGGAATCTCCGCGCCGCAGGCATCGGAGAAGCGCGCCAGCTTGCTGTAGTTGGTGATCGGCATGATGCCGGGCACCACCGGGATGTCCACGCCCAGCTTGCGTACCCGTTCGACGAAGTAGAAGTAGCTGTCGACGTTGAAGAAGTACTGGGTGATGGCGCTGCTGGCGCCGGCCTTGGCCTTGCGCACGAAGTTGGCGATATCGGCCTCGAAGTTGCGCGCCTGGGGATGCATCTCCGGGTAAGCGGCGATCTCGATATGGAAGTGGTCGCCGGTTTCCTCGCGGATGAAGCCGACCAGCTCGTTGGCATAGCGCAGCTCGCCGCTGGCCAGGCCCATGCCGGACGGCAGGTCGCCGCGCAGGGCGACGATGCGCTCGATCCCGGCATCCTTGTACAGGGTCAGCAACTCGCGCAGTTCGGCCTTGCTGTCGCCGACGCAGGACAGGTGCGGCGCGGTGGCGACCTTTACCTCCTCGTTCAGCTGCAGCACCGTATGCACGGTACGGCCGCGGGTCGAGCCGCCGGCGCCGTAAGTGCAGGAGAAGAAATCAGGCTTGTAGACGGCCAGCTGGCGCGCGGTGTCCAGTAGTTTTTCATGCCCGGCTTCGGTCTTCGCGGGGAAGAACTCGAAGCTGAAGCTGCGTTCTTGGCTCATAGAAATTTCCAGGCGTGAGGCTGATGAGGCAGGGCGCCCCGGGCGGCCCGGGGGCTGCGCGGGGCGCCTGCGGCCGGGGCTTAGTAGCGGTAGCTGTCCGGCTTGAACGGGCCTTCCACGGCCACGCCGATGTACTCGGCCTGCTTCGGCGTCAGCTGGGTGACCACGCCACCGAAGCCCTTGACCATTTCCAGGGCCACTTCCTCGTCCAGTTTCTTCGGCAGCACTTCCACGCACAGGCGCGCGGCCTTCTCGGCCGCCGGCAGGTCGGCGAACTTCTGGCCGAACAGGAAGATCTGCGCCAGCACCTGGTTGGCGAAGGAGCCGTCCATGATCCGGCTCGGGTGGCCGGTGGCGTTGCCCAGGTTGACCAGGCGGCCTTCGGCCAGGAGGATCAGGTAGTCGTCGTTGAGCGGGTCGAGGTCCAGGCCGGTGCGGTGAACCTTGTGCACCTGCGGCTTGACCTCTTCCCATGCCCAGTGCTTGCGCATGAAGGCGGTGTCGATCTCGTTGTCGAAGTGGCCGATGTTGCACACCACGGCGCGCTTCTTCAGCGCCTTGAGCATGCCGGCGTCGCAGACGTTGACGTTACCGGTGGTGGTGACGATCAGGTCGATCTTGCCCAGCAGCTCGGCGTCGACGCTGGCCTCGGTGCCGTCGTTGAGGCCGTTCTTGTAGGGGGAGACCAGCTCGAAGCCGTCCATGCAGGCCTGCATGGCGCAGATCGGGTCGACTTCGCTGACCTTGACGATCATGCCTTCCTGGCGCAGCGACTGGGCCGAGCCCTTGCCCACGTCGCCGTAGCCGATCACCAGGGCCTGCTTGCCCGACAGCAGGTGGTCGGTGCCGCGCTTGATGGCGTCGTTGAGGCTGTGGCGGCAGCCGTACTTGTTGTCGTTCTTGCTCTTGGTCACCGAGTCGTTGACGTTGACCGCCGGGACTTTCAGGGTGCCGGCCTTGAGCATGTCGAGCAGGCGGTGCACGCCGGTGGTGGTTTCCTCGGTGATGCCGTGGATCTTCTCCAGCATCGCCGGGTATTTCTTGTGCAGGATCTCGGTCAGGTCGCCGCCGTCGTCCAGGACCATGTTGGCGTCCCAGGGCTGGCCGTCCTTGAGGATGGTCTGCTCGATGCACCACTCGTACTCGGCCTCGGTCTCGCCCTTCCAGGCGAACACCGGGATGCCGGCGGCGGCGATGGCGGCGGCGGCCTGGTCCTGGGTGGAGAAGATGTTGCAGCTCGACCAGCGCACCTCGGCGCCCAGGGCGATCAGGGTCTCGATCAGCACGCCGGTCTGGATGGTCATGTGGATGCAGCCGAGGATCTTCGCGCCCTTGAGCGGTTGCTCGGCAGCGTACTTGCGGCGCAGGCCCATCAGTGCCGGCATCTCGGATTCGGCGATGATCAGCTCGCGGCGGCCCCAGGCGGCCAGGGAAATGTCGGCGACCTTGTAGTCGGTGAAACCGGCAGGCGTCAGTACAGCGCTCATAACTGAGTTCTCCATTCGTTGTCTGCGAATGGGCGCCGTTGATGCGTATGGATAACGCCCCATCCGAGCCTGACAAATCCTCAGCGAATGAGGCTTGCTGCAGCGCCCCTCGGACGGGTGGCGGGCACGACCGGAGCGGTGCCGGTCGCGTGAAACCTGCGAATTATAGCCAGGCTTGCGGCCAAGCCCAAGGCTTTCCGTCGCCGCCGGGCCGACAGCTGCGGCAAAACACCGCGCTTGGCCGGGGCGCCGCGAGTGGGGATACTGTGGCCCGCCTTCGTCGCCGAATCCGTGGTCCATGAAATTGAAAATCGCCTTACCCGTCCTGCTCGCCAGCCTGGCCCTCGTCGCTTGCGGCGAGGTCGATCCGAACTCGCCCCTGGGCCAGCGCCAGACCATCTTCAAGCAGATGCTCAAGACCAGCGAAGACCTCGGCGGCATGCTGCGCGGGCGCCTGGCCTTCGACGGGCAGCGCTTCACCGAGGGCGCCGCCGAGCTGGACCGGCTGGCCCACGCACCCTGGCAGCACTTCCCCCAGGTGCGGGAGGAGGACGGCACCCAGGCCAGGGACGAGGTGTGGCAGCGCCAGGCGCGCTTCCAGCAGCTGGCCCGCGAGCTGGAAGGCGCCACCGCCGCGCTGGTTGCCGCCACCACCGCCAAGCCGCTGCGCGAGCGCGAACTGGCGCCGGCCATGCAGCGCGTCGAGGAGAGCTGCGAGGCCTGTCATCAGGAGTTTCGCGCGTTCTGAGCGGGCGGGCGACTGCACCCTCGTGCCGTTGTCCAACTAATAAAAAGCCCCGCGGATGCGGGGCTTTTTCGTGGTGCCGGGAGGCGCTTACAGGCCGGCGGCGGCGCGCAGTTCGGCGGCCTTGTCGGTCTTCTCCCAGGTGAAGGCGGTGAAGCTGTCGTCGCCGTAGCTCATCTCGAACGGCTCGCGGCCGAAGTGGCCGTAGGCCGCGGTCGGCTGGTACATCGGGTGGAGCAGGTCGAGCATCTTGGTGATGGCGTAGGGGCGCAGGTCGAAGACCTCGCGCACCAGCTTGATGATGGTCTCGTCGCTGACCTTGTTGGTGCCGAAGGTGTTGATCGAGATGGAGGTCGGCTGGGCCACGCCGATGGCGTAGGACACCTGGATCTCGCAGCGCTCGGCCAGGCCCGCGGCGACGATGTTCTTGGCCACGTAGCGGCCGGCGTAGGCGGCGCTGCGGTCGACCTTGGACGGGTCCTTGCCGGAGAAGGCGCCGCCGCCGTGGCGGGCCATGCCGCCGTAGGAGTCGACGATGATCTTGCGCCCGGTCAGGCCGCAGTCGCCCACCGGGCCGCCGATGATGAACTGGCCGGTGGGGTTGATGTGGAACTGGGTGTCCTTGTGCAGCAGCTCGGCCGGCAGCACGTGCTTGACGATCAGCTCCATCACGCCTTCGCGCAGGTCGTTGTAGCTGACGTCCGGATTGTGCTGGGTGGACAGCACCACGGCGTCGATGCCGGTGACCTTGCCGTTCTCGTAGCGGCAGGTGACCTGGCTCTTGGCGTCCGGGCGCAGCCAGGGCAGCAGGCCGGACTTGCGTGCCTCGGCCTGGCGCTCGACCAGGCGGTGGCTGAAGCAGATCGGCGCCGGCATCAGCACGTCGGTCTCGTTGCTGGCGTAGCCGAACATCAGGCCCTGGTCGCCGGCGCCCTGGTCTTCCGGCTTGGCCCGGTCGACGCCCTGGTTGATGTCCGGGGACTGCTTGCCGATGATGTTGATGATGCCGCAGGTGGCGCCGTCGAAGCCGACGTCGGAGCTGTCGTAGCCGATGTCGATGATCACCTTGCGCACCAGCTCTTCCAGGTCGACCCAGGCGCTGGTGGTGACTTCGCCGGCGATGATCGCCACGCCGGTCTTGACCAGGGTCTCGCAGGCCACGCGGGCATACTTGTCCTGGGCGATGATGGCATCGAGCACCGCGTCGGAGATCTGGTCGGCGATCTTGTCCGGATGGCCTTCGGACACGGACTCGGAGGTAAACAGGGAGTAGTCGCTCATCTATCGGTCTTCCTAAATTAATTACCGGTGGGTGAGGGTGGCCCGTGGGCCGGTGTGTTCATCCGGCTTGGCGAAATGCCGCACCTGAATCTGGAAACCATTGCGCAGGCCCACGTACTGGCTATCGCCGGGTATGAGCCCCGCGGCGCTGGCCCAGCGGGCCAGGTCGTCCTGTTCGAAGCCCAGCCAGAGATCGCCGCAGGCCTGCCTGGCCCAACTCTGGTCGTGGCTGCACAACTCGCTGATCAGCAGGCTGCCGCCGTGGTTTACCCGCCGCGCCAGCTGCTTGAGCGCCTCGGCCGGTGCGGCGAAATGGTGCAGGACCATGTTCAGCACCAGGCAATCGGCGCCCGGGTAATCGTCATTCAGCGCATCGGCCAGGCGCAGCTCGACATTGCCCAGCCCATGTTTCTCGCAGCGCTGGCGCGCCAGCTCGAGCATTGCCGCGCTGTTGTCCAGCGCGGTGACCCGCTTGAAGCGCCGCGCCAGCTCGGGCAGGAAACTGCCGTCGCCGGGGCCGACCTCCAGGGCCGTGGCCTCGTGCGCCAGGTCCAGGGCGTCGAGCAGCGCCAGCACGCTGTCGCGGTACTGCGGCAGGCCGGCGATCAGGTCCTGCTGGGCCTGGAAGCTGGCCGCCGTGCGGGCGAAGAAGTCCCGGCTGGTCGCCGCCCGCCGGGCATGCACTTCGGCGATGCGCGCCTGGGCCTCGGCCGGCAGCGCCAGGCCGTCGGCTTCGCTGAGCAGCGCGGCGTGCAGGGTGCCGCCGAGGGCGTCGCCCTGGGCCAGGGCGCGGCGATAGAAGATCGCGTTGCCCTCGCGGCGGGTGGCCACCAGGCCGGCCTGGGCCAGCACCTTGAGGTGGTGGCTCATGCCCGACTGGCCGATGGCGAAGATCTGCGCCAGTTCCAGCACGCCGAAGGAGTCGTTGGCCAGGGCGCGCAGCACGTTCAGGCGCAGCGGGTCGCCGCCGGCCTTGCACAGGGCGGCCAGTTCGTCGGCGGGCTCGAAGCTCAGCTGGGGGACGCGCATGTTCATGGGGCGCGAAGTCTAGTCGGTCATTTTTCATCCAGCAACAGCAATATCAAAAAGTTTTGATATTGCTGTTGTGGCGCGATTGGCCCCGTGGAGGTCGCAGCAAGGCCGAGAAAACCGCGACCCGCGACCATCTGTCATTGCCCCGCGGCGCCCGGCTGGGCGAAAATGGCCGCCTTTTTCGCCCTTTCATCAAGAAGCAGCCCCCGTAGGAGATTAGCGATGCCCAGCCGTCGTGAGCGTGCCAATGCCATTCGTGCCCTGAGCATGGATGCCGTGCAGAAAGCCAACAGCGGCCACCCCGGTGCCCCGATGGGCATGGCGGATATCGCCGAGGTTCTGTGGCGCGACTACCTCAAGCACAACCCGAGCAACCCCGAGTTCGCCGACCGCGACCGTTTCGTGCTGTCCAACGGCCACGGCTCGATGCTGATCTATTCGCTGCTGCACCTGACCGGCTACGACCTGGGGATCGAAGACCTCAAACAGTTCCGCCAGATGGACAGCCGCACCCCGGGTCACCCGGAATACGGCTACACCCCGGGCGTGGAGACCACCACCGGCCCGCTCGGCCAGGGCCTGGCCAACGCCGTGGGCCTGGCCATCGCCGAAAAGGTCCTGGCCGCGCAGTTCAACCGCGAAGGCCACGGCATCGTCGACCACCACACCTACGTGTTCCTCGGCGACGGCTGCATGATGGAAGGCATCAGCCATGAGGTCTGCTCCCTGGCCGGCACCCTGGGCCTGGGCAA
This sequence comes from Pseudomonas benzenivorans, assembly GCF_033547155.1. Taxonomy (GTDB): domain Bacteria; phylum Pseudomonadota; class Gammaproteobacteria; order Pseudomonadales; family Pseudomonadaceae; genus Aquipseudomonas; species Aquipseudomonas benzenivorans_B. The sequence goes on along the minus strand of NZ_CP137892.1, from coordinate 4,144,415 downwards.
GCTGATCGCCTTCTACGACGACAACGGCATCTCCATCGACGGCGAGGTCGAGGGCTGGTTCACCGACGACACGCCGAACCGCTTCGAGGCCTACGGCTGGCAGGTGATCCGCAACGTCGACGGCCACGACGCCGAAGAAATCAAGATGGCCATCGACACCGCGCGCAAGAGCGCGCAGCCGACCCTGATCTGCTGCAAGACCACCATCGGCTTCGGCTCGCCGAACAAGCAGGGCAAGGAAGACTGCCACGGCGCGCCGCTGGGCGTCGACGAGATCGCCCTGACCCGCGCCACCCTGGGTTGGGAGCACGGCCCCTTCGAGATCCCCGCGGAGATCTACGCCGAGTGGGACGCCAAGCAGGCCGGCGCCGCCGTCGAGGCCGAGTGGAACGAGCGCTTCGCCGCCTATGCCGCCGCCTATCCCGAACTGGCCGCCGAGTTCCAGCGGCGCATCAAGGGCGAACTGCCGGCCGATTTCGCCGAGCAGGCCGCCGCCTATATCCAGGAGGTCGCCGCCAAGGGCGAGACCATCGCCAGCCGCAAGGCCAGCCAGAACGCACTGAACGCCTTCGGCCCGCTGCTGCCGGAGTTCCTCGGCGGTTCCGCCGACCTGGCCGGTTCCAACCTGACCCTGTGGAAGGGCTGCCAGGGGGTCTCGGCCGAGGACGCCTCGGGCAACTACCTGTTCTACGGCGTGCGCGAGTTCGGCATGAGCGCGATCATGAACGGCATCGCCCTGCACGGTGGCTTCATTCCCTACGGCGCGACCTTCCTGGTGTTCATGGAATACGCCTGCAATGCCGTGCGTATGGCCGCGCTGATGAAGCAGCGCGTGCTGTTCGTCTACACCCACGACTCCATCGGCCTGGGCGAGGACGGCCCGACCCATCAGCCGATCGAGCAGCTGGCCAGCCTGCGCTGCACGCCGAACCTCAACACCTGGCGTCCGGCCGACGCGGTGGAGTCGGCGGTGGCCTGGAAGTGCGCCATCGAGCGCAACGACGGCCCCAGCGCACTGATCTTCAGCCGCCAGAACCTGGCGCACCAGAGCCGCGACGCCGCCCAGCTGGGCGACATCGCCCGCGGCGGCTACGTGCTCAAGGACTGCGCCGGCGAGCCGGAGCTGATCCTCATCGCCACCGGCTCGGAAGTCGGCCTGGCCGTGCAGGCCTTCGAGGCGCTGAGCGAGCAGGGCCGCAAGGTGCGCGTGGTGTCGATGCCGTCGACCAGCGTGTTCGACCAGCAGGACGCCGGCTACAAGCAGGCCGTGCTGCCGCTGCAGGTCGGTGCGCGGATCGCCATCGAGGCCGCCCACGCCGACTTCTGGTACAAGTACGTCGGCCTCGAGGGTCGGGTGATCGGAATGACCAGCTTCGGAGAATCGGCGCCGGCGGCGGCGCTGTTCGAGCACTTCGGCTTCACCCTGGAGAACGTCCTGGAAACCGCCGCCGAGCTGCTGGACGCCTGATCACGTAGGATGGGTCGAGGCGCGTAGCGCCGATACCCATCGCGGTGCAGCATGGGTATCGCTGCGCTCAACCCGTCCTACGGTCGTTTTGCCATCGAGATCGCCATGTCCCATCGTCCCTATCGAGTTGCCCTCAACGGCTACGGCCGTATCGGCCGCTGCGTGTTGCGCGCCCTGCACGAACGTGGCGCCGGTGCGCGGTTGGAAATCGTCGCGCTGAACGACCTGGCCGACCAGGCCAGCCTGGAATACCTGACCCGCTTCGACTCCACCCATGGCCGCTTCCCCGGCGAAGTGCGGGTCGAGGGCGACTGCCTGCACATCAACGGCGACTGCGTGAAGGTGTTGCGCGAGGAGGCGCCGGAGGGCATCGACTGGGCGGCGCTGGACATCGACCTGCTGCTGGAGTGTTCCGGCCAGTACACCACCCGCGCCGACGGCGAGCGCTTCCTGGCCGCCGGTGCACCGCGGGTGCTGTTCTCCCAGCCGATGGCCGGTGAGGCGGACATCGACGCCACCATCGTCTACGGGGTCAACCAGCAGCGCCTGACCGGCCGCGAGCGCCTGGTGTCCAATGCCAGCTGCACCACCAACTGCGGGGTGCCGCTGCTCAAGCTGCTCAACGACGCCGTGGGCCTGGAGTACGTGTCCATCACCACCATCCATTCGGCGATGAACGACCAGCCGGTGATCGATGCCTACCACCACGAGGACCTGCGCCGCACGCGCTCGGCCTTCCAGTCGGTGATCCCGGTCTCCACGGGCCTGGCCAAGGGCATCGAGCGCCTGTTGCCGGAGCTGGCCGGGCGCATCCAGGCCAAGGCCATCCGCGTGCCGACGGTCAACGTCTCCTGCCTGGACATCACCCTGCAGACCGCCCGCGACACCAGCGCCGCCGAGATCAACCGGGTGCTGCGTCAGGCCGCGGAAGGCGGGCCGCTCAAGGGCCTGATCGCCTACACCGAGCTGCCCCATGCCAGCTGCGACTTCAACCACGACCCCCATTCGGCGGTGGTCGATGGCAGCCAGACCCGGGTCTCCGGCCCGCGCCTGGTCAACCTGCTGGCCTGGTTCGACAACGAATGGGGCTTCGCCAACCGCATGCTCGATGTGGCCGAACACTTTCTTGCTGTATCCACCGAAACACCAGCCCCCGTGAAGGACTGAATATATGACCGTTGTGAAGATGACCGACCTCGACCTCGCCGGTAAGCGCGTGCTGATCCGCGAAGACCTCAACGTGCCGGTGAAAGACGGCGTGGTGACGAGCGACGCGCGCATCCTCGCGGCCCTGCCGACCCTCAAGCTGGCCCTGGAGCAGGGTGCGGCGGTGCTGGTCTGCTCGCACCTGGGGCGTCCGGAGGAGGGCGTGTTCAGCGCGGCCGACAGCCTGCAGCCGGTAGCCGACTACCTGTCCAAGGCCCTGGGCCGCGACGTGCCGCTGGTCAGGGACTACCTCGGCGGCGTCGCGGTGCAGCCCGGCGAGCTGGTGCTGCTGGAGAACGTGCGTTTCAACCCGGGCGAGAAGAAGAACACCGACGAGTTGGCCCAGCAGTACGCCGCGCTGTGCGACGTGTTCGTCATGGACGCCTTCGGCACCGCCCACCGCGCCCAGGGCTCGACCCACGGCGTGGCCAAGTTCGCCCCGGTGGCCTGCGCCGGCCCGCTGCTGGCCGCCGAGCTGGACGCCCTGGGCAAGGCCCTGGGTAATCCGGCCCAGCCCATGGCGGCGATCGTCGCCGGCTCCAAGGTCTCCACCAAGCTGGACGTGCTCAACAGCCTCAGCCAGGTCTGCGACCAGCTGATCGTCGGTGGCGGCATCGCCAACACCTTCCTCGCCGCCGCCGGCCTGCCGGTGGGCAAGTCGCTGTACGAGGCCGACCTGGTGGAGACCGCCCGCGCCATCGCCGCCAAGGTCAGCGTGCCGCTGCCGGTGGACGTGGTGGTGGCCAAGGCCTTCGCCGAAGACGCCGAGGCGACCGTCAAACCGGTGGCCGAGGTGGCCGCGGACGACATGATCCTCGACATCGGCCCGCAGACCGCCGCGCAGTTCGCCGAGTTGCTCAAGGCCTGCCAGACCATCCTGTGGAACGGCCCGGTCGGAGTCTTCGAGTTCGACCAGTTCGGCAACGGCACCAGGGCCCTGGCCGAAGCCATCGCCGAGAGCCCGGCCTTCTCCATCGCCGGTGGTGGCGACACCCTGGCGGCCATCGACAAGTACGGCGTGGCCGAGCGCATCTCCTACATTTCCACCGGCGGCGGCGCCTTCCTCGAGTTCGTCGAGGGCAAGGTGCTGCCGGCCGTGGCCGTGCTCGAGGAGCGCGCCCGGGGCTGAGGCGGATTCGCCGCGGACCGGGAGCCGACCCCCGGTCCCATGAGACTTGAACACGGCCTGCCCCTGGGGCAGGCTTGCACCGATTAACGACCCCCACCGGGAGAAAGAACACCATGGCACTCATCAGCATGCGCCAGATGCTCGACCACGCCGCCGAATTCGGCTACGGCGTGCCGGCCTTCAACGTCAACAACCTCGAGCAGATGCGCGCCATCATGGAAGCGGCCGACCGGACCGACTCGCCGGTGATCGTCCAGGCCTCGGCCGGCGCCCGCAAGTACGCCGGCGCGCCCTTCCTGCGCCACCTGATCCTCGCCGCCATCGAGGAGTTCCCGCATATCCCGGTGTGCATGCACCAGGACCACGGCACCAGCCCGGCGGTGTGTCAGCGCTCGATCCAGCTGGGCTTCAGCTCGGTGATGATGGACGGCTCGCTCAAGGAAGACGGCAAGACCCCGGCCGACTACGACTACAACGTGCGCGTGACCCAGGAGACCGTGGCCATGGCCCATGCCTGCGGCGTCTCGGTGGAAGGCGAGCTGGGCTGCCTGGGCAGCCTGGAAACCGGCCAGGCCGGCGAGGAAGACGGCATCGGCGCCGAGGGCACCCTGGACCACAGCCAGATGCTCACCGACCCGGAAGAGGCCGCCGACTTCGTCAAGCGCACCCAGGTCGATGCCCTGGCGATTGCCATCGGCACCAGCCACGGCGCCTACAAGTTCACCAAGCCGCCGACCGGCGACATCCTCGCCATCGACCGCATCAAGGCGATCCATGCGCGCATCCCCGACACCCACCTGGTGATGCACGGCTCGAGCAGCGTGCCGCAGGAGTGGCTGGCGGTGATCAACGAGTTCGGCGGCGACATCAAGGAAACCTACGGCGTGCCGGTCGAGGAGATCGTCGAAGGCATCAAGCATGGCGTGCGCAAGGTCAACATCGACACCGACCTGCGCCTGGCCTCCACCGGCGCCATGCGCCGCTTCATGGCCCAGCACCCGAGCGAGTTCGACCCGCGCAAGTTCTTCGCCAAGACCGTCGAGGCCATGCGCGACATCTGCATCGCCCGCTACGAGGCCTTCGGCACCGCCGGCAACGCCTCCAAGATCAAGCCGATGTCCCTGGAAGCCATGTACCTGCGCTACGCCAAGGGCGAGCTGGCCGCCAAGGTCAACTAAGCCTGAGGTCGCAAAAAAGCCCGCTCTAGAGCGGGCTTTTTTGTTGCGCTTGCAGGTGAAGCCGCAGGGTTACTTGACCCAGTGCTTGCCCCAGTGGGTGATGTCGTAGGCCGCGGACTTCTGGGCGCTGAAGGCGCGGCTGCTCGGCTTCTGCTGGGCTGCAGCGATTTCGTCGTCGATGATCTGGGTCGACAGCGACAGCCAACTGGTGGCGAAGGCGGCGGCATCGCCGTTGATCTCCAGTGCCTGCCGGTCGATGTTGAGGACGTTGTCGCAGGCCTGGTGGTAGCAGGGGTCGAAGGCGACCCCGGCGTCGCCGCCGTACTTCGCCGCCTGTTCCTCGCTCTTCAGCACTTCGGCGCCGGTGAACAGGCCGCCGAAGGCGATGCCGTCGAGGAAGAACTGCGCATAGTCGGAGCGGAAGCTGATCTCGTCGCCTTCCGACGGCAGGGCGCGCAGGCGGTAGTAAGTCTCGAACAGCTTCTCCACCGCCGCCGAGCCGGGCGGGCCTTCGAGGCCGAAGTCCGAGCCGTCGCCGTCGTAGATGAAGTAGGCGAAGTTCGGCGAGGCGATCATGTCGAAGTTCAGGTAGACCTTGACCTTGGCCTTCTCTTCGGCGCTGAGGGTCTTCACGTAGTGGGTCGAGCCGACCAGGCCGGACTCTTCGGCGCCCCACCAGGCGAAGCGTACCTTGTTGCGCGGCCGGGCCTTGCGCATCTGCAGGGCCATTTCCAGCACGGCGGCACTGCCCGAGCCGTTGTCCTGGATGCCGCCGCCTTCGAACACCGAGTCGAGGTGGGCGCCGACCATCACCACGTTGTCCGGGTTGCCCCGACGGGTCTCGGCGATGATGTTGAAGGTCTCGGTCTTCTCGCGCACCACGTCGACCAGCAGGCGCAGTTGCAGGCCGGCGGTGGTCGCCCAGGCCGCCCCCAGGTCATAGGTGGCGAACAGCACCGGAATGCCGCCTGCGTAACCATCGCCCAGGGTCGCGTTGAGCAGGCCCTTGCGGTCCTCGCTGTTGCCCTGGTTGAAGATGATCGCACCGACGGCACCGGCCGCCGCGGCGTTCTCCGCCTTCTGCTCGAAGCTGCAGGCGCCGCGCTGAATCAGGGCGATGGCGCCGGCGGGGAAGCCGGCGAAGTCCTCGGCCTCGCAGCCACTGGTGGAGGCGTTGTCCGGGCCCAGGGCCAGGTCTACCGGGGCGACGCTGGCGGTGAGGTTGCCGGCTTCGGTCTGCGACAGGTAGGTGAAGTCCTTCTCCCACTCATAACTGGTCGGCGTGGGCGCCACTATGGCCAGCTCGCCCGGGCCCTGGGGGTAGAACGCGGTGAAGGGGAAGGGCTGCAAGGTGACCTGGTAACCGGCCTGCTCCAGGGTCTGTTTCACGTAGTCCACCGAGGCCTGGTAGCCCGGCAGGCCCGCGGCGCGGGTGCCGCCGTTGGCCGCGGCGATGTCCTGCAGCATCTGCAGGTGATACAGGGTCTTGCTGGCCTGCATGCAGCGGGGCAGGCCCAGGGGGCTGTTGTTCAGCAGCAACGAGTTGCAGCCGGCCGAGGTCGGTCGGGCCGGGCTCCAGAATTCGTTGAGCAGGTCGCTGGGCGACGGCGGGGCGGCCTGCAGGCCGGTGGAAAGCGCGAGGGCAAGCGCCCCGCCGAGAAAACGCCAGTGGGTAACTGTTTTGTTCATGGTTCCTCCAATCCTTAGGGAGAGCGCGTTGCCAGGCCGGCTTGTGGCCCCTGGCGACTGGTCCTTGACTGCATCGATCCGGACGCGAGTCTGAAGCGTAGTCGGGGTTTGCGGAATGTGGAGCGCACGTACCATCTCTGTGAATTGCGGCACTCTTTAGCGCGGTTGCCTGGCCGAAAGAGCCGTTGTCAGTGGGGGGCGGCCGGGACTCGGCGACCGGCGGTAGGCGTGTCGCCGGGGGTTGCGGCATACTCCGCGGCCCCGACTCTTGCTCGTGAGTGACCAGGCTGCGGCCATGACGCCACTGAAATATCTCCAGGGTTATCCCGCCCATCTGCTCGACCAAGTGCACCGGCTGATCGCCGAGCGGCGCCTGGGCGACTACCTGGGCCGGCGTTATGGCGGCCGGCATGAGGTGCAGAGCGATAAGGCGCTGTATGCCTACGCCATGGCCCTCAAGCAGGAACATCTGCGCAAGGCGCCGCCGTTGGACAAGGTGCTGTACGACAATCGCCTGGACCTGACCCACCGTGCCCTGGGCCTGCACACCGCGGTCTCGCGGGTGCAGGGCGGCAAGCTCAAGGCGAAGAAGGAGATCCGCGTCGCTTCGTTGTTCAAGGAAGCGGCTCCGGAGTTTCTGCAGATGATCGTGGTGCACGAGCTGGCGCACCTGAGGGAGAGCGAGCACAACAAGGCCTTCTACCAGTTATGCGAGCACATGCTGCCCGGGTACCGGCAGCTGGAGTTCGACCTGCGTCTGTACCTGACCTGGCGCGAGCTGTCCCCGGCTTAGTCGGGGCTAGCCGCGCAGCATCAGGTTGAGCTGGTCGACCACCTCGGCCCAGTCGGCGTCCTCGAGGATTTCCTCGCGCAGGAAGCTCGCCTGGGCCGGGCTCCAGAACGGCGCGTCGGCCAGCTTGCAGGTCGGCGCCAGGGGCGAATGGGTGCGGACGAAGCGCTCGATGCCGGCCTGGTCGGCGGGCAGGCCGAGCTGTTTGAACAGGGCCGGGAGACTGTGGATGGGGGTTTCCATGATGGGTTCCTCTGCTCGGTGAACAGGGCGCTGAAACGGCGCCGGCCGGCGCGCGGCGCTGCCTCTATCAGCCTAGCGCAGATACGGGGCGATCGGCTCAGAGGGCCCGCAGCACCTCGAAGTGCTGCAGTCCGCCGGCCACCCGGATCTCCACCTCGTCGCCCACGTCGCTGCCGAGCAGGCGCTGGCCCAGGGGCGCCCGCGGGCTGATCACCAGCACCTCCTGGTCCTGCCACTGCAGCTTCAGGCCGGCGCTGTCCGGGCCGAGCAGCAGGCATTGCACCCTGTCGTGGGCATCGGCCAGCCACACCAGGGTGCCGAGCCCGATGCCCTGTCCCGCCTCGTAGGGGCGCGGCGTAAGCCGTTGCCAGGCGCTCAGGGCCTGGCGAATTTCCTCCACCCGCCGTGCCTGCCCGGCCGCCAGGTAGGCGGCTTCCAGGCCGAGGGTGTCGTACTTGTTCTCGGCGATGTTCTCTTCGTGGGTGGCCGCCTCGTGGGCGCTCAGCGCCGCCCGTTCGGCCGAGGCCAGGTCGGCCTGGAGGCGCTCGAGGAGCAGCTGCTGCAGCTGGGCTTTGTTCAAGGTCGGCTCGCCAAGTAGAGGAGGGTGGGCAATTATCGGCGATCGGCCGCGGCCTTTGCACCAAGGTCTAGTGTCGCCCCGGCGCCCCTGGCGGCATGCTGCCCAAGGAGCCAATCAGAGCGAGGGTGCGAGATGAACATGCTGCGGTCATTGGGATTCTTCTTCCTGTTCCTACTGGTACCGCTGGGTGCCCTGCTGGCCAACTACCCGGGGCCGGTCGTCGAGTGGTTGGGCAACCTGTTCGGCGTGCCGGTCAGTCGCGGCAACCTCGGCGCCGGCTTCATGCTGCTGGCGGCGATCTGCCTGAAGCTCGACCTGGGCATTCGTCGCCGCGCCCAGGCGCGTCAAACCGGGCTGGCCTGAGGCGGCCGGACACCGCGGGTTGGCTGGTGCGCAGCGCAGGGCGAGCTTGGCTACACTGCTGGCGACCGGCGGTGGGAGATGGCGATGCAAGCGGCAGACTCGGACTATTCGATTTACCGGCAGCTGGTCTCCCAGCTGATGAGCGACGAGGAGCAGCTGCCGAGCCTGCCGACGCTGACGCTGGAGATCCGCCGCGCTTTGGCCATGCCGGAGGAGGTGAACATCCCCCGCCTGGCCGGCCTGATCGGCCAGGACCCGGCGCTCAGTGCCCTGCTGGTCAAATACGCCTCCAGCCCGTTGCTGCGCACCCGGGTCACGCCCAAGACGCTGGAGGACGTGCTGCGGGTGCTGGGCATGCAGCAGGTGGACCGGGTGGTGATGATGCACAGCATCAAGAGCCTGTTCACCCTGCACAGTGCCGGGCACAAGCAACTGTTCCTGGCGGCCTGGCACCGCCTGACCCTGCAAGGCAGCATCTGCGCCTTCCTGGCGCGTCAGGTCGGGCGCATCCCCGCCGACCATGTGGTGCTGGCCAGCCTGCTCAGCGAGGTGGGGGACTTGGCGGTGCTCTCGGCCTTCAAGGATGGCCATCTGCCGCCCAGTCCGACGCGCTACGCGGAGCTATGCCGCGCCTATGGCCGCTCGCTGGGGGTGATTCTGTTGAAGAAGTGGGCGGTGGACGAGGAATACGTGCAGATCGTGCGCGAGGTGGACAACTGGAGCCTGCAGCGGGTGCGGCAACTGGAGCTGCTCGATCTGGTCAACCTCGGCCGCTACCACGTCCTCGCCGGCGATGCCGAGCGGCCCCCGCTGGCGAGCCTGGCGGCCTATGCCAAGCTCATTGCCCCCTACAACGAACTGGCGCTCGACGGTCGCCTGTGCCTGGTCGAGCAGCACTGGGACGACATTCAGACGCTGGCCGCGACCCTGCGCTAGCCCACGCCGGTGCGCAGCCCGCGCAAGGTGTCAGGGCGCTTCGGCATGGGGCAGCCAGCGCCGGACGATGCGCTGCAGGCTGCCGTCCTGGCGCATGGCCTCGAGCTGCAGCTGCCACTGGTCGACCACGAGCGGATCGGTTTGCGGGGAGAAGGCGATGTAGTAGTCGGACTGCATGAGCACCATGTGCGGCTGGACCTCTTCCGGGGTCAGGCCGCCGGTGGTCAGCTCATCGCGCAGGGTGATGTCCTCGGTGGCGATCAGCTTGACCCGGCCGTGCTTGAGCATGGTCACCATCTGCTTGGGGCCGGGCACGCCGTAGACGTTCTGCAGGCCCCGGGCGAGCAGGGTTTCGTGGGTGTACCAGTGCTTGGGCACGGCCAGCGGCCCGCTCCGCCCGGCCTGCTCCAGGCTGTCGATCTGCAGGCCGCTGGTGCGCAGCGAGTAGAAGCGGGTCTTGCCGCGGATCAACGGCCCCACCCACTGGAACAGCGCCTCGCGCTCGGGGGTGCGCACGGTGGAGAAGAGGGCGGTATTGGCCTGTTGCTGGGCCATCTGGTAGCCGCGGGTCCAGGGCACCAGATCGACCTGGGCGGCCTGGCCGGTGCGCTGGATCAGGGCCTCGACGATGTCCACCGACATGCCGGTTAGCTGGCCGTCCTGGATGAAGCTCATCGGCGGCGCATCCTCGGTCAGCAGGCGCAACTCGGCCTGGCTCTGCGCGCCCAGCAGGCAGGCCAAGAAGAGGCCGATCAAGCTGCGGTACGGGGTGGCCATGGCGTTTCTCCAGATTGCTGTCGGCATAGCCTAACGCCGGCCGTGCTGCGGCACCATGGGGGCTGCTGCAGGGCCGGCTCGGCTCACGAGAGGCCAGGGGTGTCCGGCCTGGCAGCGGCGCGATCCTGGCCCCTGAGCAGATGGGCCGCCAGGGTGCGCAGGGGCCCCAGTTGGCGGCAGATCAGCGCCAGTTGGGTCTGCACCAGGCGCTGTTGCTCGTCGAGCTCCTCGGGCACCTGCTCCAGTGCCAGGGCCAGCTGCTCCTCGGCGTCGCTGTGAATCGCCACCGGATGCCGTTCGCCGAGCTGGCCGGCGATCTCGTCGAGGCTGCCGGCGATACGCTCGGCATCGGCCAGCAGCTGGGCCTGGTCGGCGCCCAGCAGCCCCTCGCCGCGGTGGGCGCCGAGGCCGGAGAGGTAACTGAGCAGGGTGTGCGAGAGGACCAGGAAGCGAAAGCCGATATCGGCCTGCTTACGGAAGTGCCCCGGCTCCATCAGCATGTTGCCGAGGGTGGAGGACAGCGCCGCGTCGGCATTGTGCGCGTTGCGTCGGGCCAGGCGGTACGCCAGGTCGTCGCGCTTGCCGCTGGCGTACTGGCGGATGATCTGGCGCAGGTAGCTGCTGTTGCAGCTGAGGGTGTTGGCGAGCATGCGTTCGAGGCGCCGGCCTTGCCAGTCCGGCAGGATCAGGAACACCGCGAGCCCGGCGATCAGGCTGCCGAGCAGGGTATCGACCAGGCGCGGCACGATCAGCCCGTAGCCGTCGCCGACCTGATTGAAGCAGAACAGTACCATCAGGGTGATCGCCGCCGTGGCCAGGGTGTAGCGGCTGCTGCGCGTGGCGAAGAAGGCCACCCCGGCGGCCACGGCGAAGAAGGCCTGCATCAGGGTGCTGGGGAACAGGTCGAACAGCGCCCAGCCGAGCACCAGGCCGAGCACCGTGCCGGCGATACGCTGCACCAGTTTGCGCCGGGTGGCACCGTAGTTGGGCTGGCAGACGAACACCGTGGTCAGCAATATCCAGTAGCCCTGGGCCGGGTGGACCCAGTGCAGCAGGCCGTAGCCGGCGGCCAGGGCGATGGCCAGGCGCAGGGCGTGGCGGAACAGCAGCGAGGTAGGCGTGAGCTGCAGGCGCAGGCGTTCGACCACGTCCTTGAACGACTGGGGTTCGCGGTCCAGCAGGCTGCTGTCCTGCTCATCGGCCAGGGCGTCCGGGTTGCTGGCGCTGCCGAGCAGCCGGTCGAGGGTGGCGAGGTTGCCGGCCAGGGCCTGCAGCGAGCGCAGCAGGTGGCGCCAGGCCGGGTTGCTCTGCAGGTGCAGATGGTCGAGGGAGGCGTGCAGGTCCTCCAGGGCCTCGCTGCACAGCTCGCGGTATTCGAAGGGCTGGCGCAGCTCGATGGCCTCGGCCAGGCGCTGGCAGGCCTCGCCGTGCAGGCGCAGCAGGCGCTGGCAGCGGAACAGCACGTCGCTGTGGAAGAACGCCTCGGCCAGCTCGTTGTAGGGGTAGTGCGAAGAGCTGGCGCGCTCGTGGATGTCCTGGGCGAGGAAGTACAGCTTCAGGTAACGACCGACCTTGGGATTGGCCCGGTCGTGGCCGACCCGGTGCAGGATGATCTCCTTGGCGGCGTTCAGCGCCGCCACCACCTGGCCGTTCTGCCGGGCCAGGGCCAGGCGCCGCTGCTCCACGTCGAGCTGGCGCAGCGGCTCGAACAGCGCGGCCTTGAGCTTGAGGTAACGGCCCAGTTCGCGAAACAGCCGGGCCAGGCTGTGCTGCACCGGCTGATGGGCGAACAGGGCGTTCCAGATCACCGAGAGCAGGCCGTACCAGGCGGCGCCGGCCACCAGCAGCAGCGGCTCGGGGCCGAGGCCGGCGCTGCCGCCGCGCTGCTCCACGCCGATCATGCTGTAGATCGCCAGGATCAGGGTCGCCCAGCCCAGGGTGGCGAAGCGCTCGCCGAGGGCGCCGAGCATGGTCAGGGCGAAGCTCGACAGGGCCAGGGCGCTGACGAACAGCCAGGGGTAGGGGAACAGCAGCTCGACCGCATAGGCCGCCGCGCTGAAGCAGCCGAGGGTCACCAGCAGCGCGGTGAGGCGGCCCTGCCAGCTGTCGTCGGTCTCGGCCAGGGCGCTGGCGACGACCCCGAGGAACAGCGGGATCAGCGCGTGCATCCAGCCCTGCGCCCAGCACAGCGCCAGGCTGCCGGCGAGGGCGATGAACACCCGCAGGCTGTAGCCGAATTTGTCCAGCGCCCAGAGGCGGCGCAGGGAGTGGCGCAGAGCGGTGGACGACATCGAAGAACGGCCTTGTTCGCGAGACTTGGAGCGAAGATTAATGCAATAGCCGGACCGGCGACACGTTCCGCCGCCGGGCGCGCCTGCCAGCGGGGGCGCGGGGCGGTGCCGACCTGCGCCACGCCCATGGACTATCCTCTAAGGCAGGCAGCCGCGCCCGCTCCTGGCGACTCATCCGTGGCGGCTGTCATGGAGAGCCCGTGAAGCTTGCCGCGAAGCTTGCGTTACTGCGTCCCGTGCTGCTGGCGCTGCTCGTGCTGTGGCCGGTCGGGCTGCTGGGCGCCCCGGCGACCGTGGTGACGCTGCGGGTCGAGGGCGCGATCGGCCCGGCCAGCGCCGACTACGTGGTGCGCGGCCTGAGCCGGGCGGTGGGGGACGGCGCGCAGCTGGTGGTGCTGAGCATCGACACCCCGGGCGGCCTGGATACCTCCATGCGCGACATCATCAAGGCCATCCTCGCCAGCCCCATCCCGGTGGCCAGCTTCGTCGCCCCGAGCGGCGCCCGGGCGGCCAGTGCCGGTACCTATATCCTCTATGCCAGCCATGTCGCGGCGATGGCGCCGGGCACCAACCTAGGCGCGGCGACGCCGGTGCAGATCGGCGGCATGCCCGGCGCGCCGCCCAAGCAGCCCGAGGCGCCCGACACGGGCGAGGGAGACGGACAAAACGACCAGGCCGCCGACAAGGGCGGCAAGGACGAGAAGGCCGCCGCGCCGGGCGATGCCCTGAGCAAGAAGCAGATCAATGATGCCGCCGCCTATATCCGTGGCCTGGCACAGCTGCGCGGGCGCAATGCCGAGTGGGCCGAGCAGGCCGTGCGCGAGGCGGTCAGCCTGGCTGCCGAGGAAGCGCTGAAGCTCAAGGTGATCGACTATGTCGCCCTCGACCTGGCCGATCTGCTCAGGCAGCTGCACGGCAAGACCTTCACGGCCGCCGGGGTCGAGGTCGCCCTGGACACCGAGGGCGCGGTGCTGATCAGCCACGAGCCGGACTGGCGCACGCGCTTGCTGGCGGTGATCACCAACCCCAGCGTGGCGCTGCTGCTGATGATGATCGGCGTGTACGGCCTGTTCTTCGAGTTTTCCAACCCGGGCACCGGGATCGGCGGCGTGCTCGGCGGCATCTGCCTGATTCTCGCCCTGTATTCCTTGCAATTGCTGCCGGTGAACTACGCTGGAGTGGCCCTGATCCTGCTCGGCATCGCCTTTATCGCAGCCGAGGCCTTCATGCCCAGCTTCGGCGTGCTGGGCATCGGCGGGATCGTGGCGTTCTGCTTCGGCGCGCTGATCCTGATCGACACCGATGTACCGGGGTTCGGCATTCCGCTGGCGCTGATCCTGACCCTGGCGCTGACCAGCGGCGTGGTGATCTTCGCCATCCTCAGCATGGCGCTACGCGCCCGACGGCGGGCCCTGGTCGGCGGCGACAGCGAACTGCTCGGCAGCCTCGTGCGGATCAGTGCGGTGGCGCCGGACGACCCGCAGGGCGGCTGGGTGCAGCTGCAGGGCGAGCAGTGGCAGGTGGTCAGCCAGGCGCCGTTGCGCCCTGGCCAGCAGGTGCGGGTGCTGGCGCGCAAGGGCCTGCTGCTGGATGTTGCCGCAGCCGAAGAGGTGTCTGAAGGAGACTAGTCATGGGTTTCGAATTGAGCTTTTCCGCCCTGGCGGTGCTGCTGCTGGCGCTGCTGATCTCGGCGTTCCGCATCCTGCGCGAGTACGAGCGCGGCGTGGTGTTCCAGCTTGGGCGCTTCTGGCGGGTCAAGGGGCCCGGGTTGATCATCATCATCCCGGGCATCCAGCAGATGGTGCGCGTGGACCTGCGCACCATAGTCCTGGACGTGCCGACCCAGGACGTGATCTCCCGCGACAATGTCTCGGTCAAGGTCAATGCGGTGGTGTACTTCCGCGTGCTCGACGCGCAGAAGGCGATCATCCAGGTCGAGGACTTCCTCAAGGCCACCAGCCAGCTGGCCCAGACCACCCTGCGGGCGGTGCTCGGCAAGCACGAGCTGGACGAGATGCTCGCCGAGCGCGAGCGGCTCAACGTCGATATCCAGCATGTGCTCGATGCGCAGACCGACGCCTGGGGCATCAAGGTGGCCAACGTCGAGATCAAGCACGTCGACCTCGACGAGTCGATGATCCGCGCCATCGCCAAGCAGGCCGAGGCCGAGCGCGAGCGGCGGGCCAAGGTGATCCACGCCGAGGGCGAATTGCAGGCATCGGAGAAGCTGATGCAGGCCGCCGAGATGCTCGGCCGCCAGTCCGGCGCCATGCAGCTGCGCTACATGCAGACGCTGAGCAACATCGCCGGGGACAAGAACTCGACCATCGTCTTCCCGCTGCCGGTCGAGCTGCTGCAGGGCATCAAGATACCCAAGTCATAGGGCGGGCGATCGCGCCTGGTCGTTATCGACCAGGACGGTTCGGGAGGATTCCCTAACGATTCGCCTGAGCTCGCGGTGGGCCCCTGGGGGCCTAGACTCTTTCCATGGATGTCCGGCTTTTCTGCCTGGAGGTTGCTATGCGTATTGGCGTTCCCAAGGAAATCAAGAACCACGAGTATCGCGTCGGTCTGACCCCGCAGTCGGTGGCCGAGCTGACCGCCCTGGGGCATGAGCTGCTGATCGAGACCCAGGCGGGCAGTGCCATCGGCTTCAGCGATGCCGACTATCAGGCCGCCGGCGCGCAGATCGCCGCGGATGCCGCCCAGGTGTTCAACCAGGCGCAGATGATCGTCAAGGTCAAGGAGCCGCTGGCGGTGGAGCGTGCCCGCCTGCGCCCCCATCACACCCTGTTCACCTACCTGCACCTGGCCCCGGATCGGCCGCAGACCGACGAGCTGATGGCCGGCGGCGCCACCTGCATCGCCTACGAGACAGTCACCGATGCGGCTGGCCGCCTGCCGCTGCTGGCGCCTATGTCCGAGGTGGCCGGGCGCATGTCGATCCAGGCCGGCGCCAACTGCCTGGAGAAGGCTCGCGGCGGGCGTGGCGTGCTGCTCGGCGGGGTGCCGGGCGTGGCGCCGGGCAAGGTGGTGATACTCGGCGGCGGGGTGGTCGGTAGCCATGCCCTGGCCATGGCCGTGGGGCTGGGCGCGGACGTCACCGTGCTGGACAAGAGCGTCGACGCCCTGCGCCGCCTGGACAGTCAATACGGCAACCGCATCACCACCCTCTACTCGACCCGCGCGGCGCTGCGTGAGCAGGTGCTGGCGGCCGACCTGGTGATAGGCGGCGTGCTGATCCCCGGGGCGGCGGCGCCCAAGCTGATCAGCGCCGAGATGATCCGGCAGATGCAGCCGGGTTCGGTGCTGGTGGACGTGGCCATCGACCAGGGGGGCTGCGCCGAGACGTCCAGGGCCACCACCCATGCCGAGCCGACCTATGTGGTCGATGAGGTGGTGCATTACTGCGTGGCCAACATGCCTGGCGCGGTGGCGCGCACCTCGACCCTGGCGCTGAACAACGCGACCCTGCCGTTCGTCATCGCCCTCGCCGAGAAGGGCACGCGTCGGGCCCTGGAAGAGGACCCGCACCTGTGCAACGGCCTCAACGTGGCCAAGGGCCTGATCACCTGCGGCAGCGTGGCCGAGGCCCATGGCCTGCCTTATCATTCGGCGACCAGCGTGCTGGAGCACCTGTAGCCAGGCGGCCAAGCGCCCTTTGTCCGGATGCGAGGGCGCCGCATCGGGCCGATTGCGGTCTTATCGCAGGACGCGTCGATCCACGGAGGAGTGCATGACCGATTCGCGTATCAGCCGCCGTCGGCTGCTGGTCGGGCTGGGGGCCGGCGCCTGGCTGCTGAGTGCCCCGGGGGCCTTCGCCGAGCGCCTGCTGACCCCGGCGCAGACCCTCGGGCCCTTCTACCCCGACCAGTTGCCGCTGGATCGGGACAATGACCTGGTGCTGGTCGACGACCAGCTGACCCCGGCCAGCGGCACGGTGGTGCACCTGCACGGGCGCATCGTCGATGCCAACGGCCGGCCTCTGGCCGATGCCCTGGTGGAGATCTGGCAGGTCGACGCCCGGGGCATCTACCTGCACAGCCGCGGCGGCGATCGCGCGCGGCGCGATGCCAACTTTCAGGGCTACGGGCGCTTTGTCACCGGCCGCGACGGCCGCTACCGCTTCCGCACCATCCGCCCGGTGCCCTACCCTGGGCGCACCCCGCATATCCACTTCGCCGTGACCCTGCCCGGGCAGCCGCGTTTCGCCACCCAGTGCTACATCCGCGGCGAGCGCCTGAACGCCCGCGACGCCATCCTCAATGCCATCCGCGATCCCAAGGCACGGGAGCTGCTGATCGTGCCCTTCGTGCCGGTGGCCGGCGCGGTGGCGCGCGAGCAGGTGGCGCGCTTCGACATCGTCCTCGGCCTGACCCCGACGTCCTGAGCGGGGCGCCGCGCTACAGCGGCCAGACCAGCAGCAGCAGGGGCACGCTGACCAGCACCACGATGATCTCCATCGGCAGGCCGAGGCGCCAGTAGTCGCCGAAGCGGAAGCCGCCGGGACTGAGGATCAGGGTGTTGTTCTGGTGGCCTATGGGGGTGAGGAAGGAACAGGAGGCGCCGATTGCCACCGCCATCAGCAGGGAGTCGGGGTTGACCCCCAGCTGACTGGCCGCGCTCAGGGCGATCTGGCACATCACCGCGGCGGTGGCGGCGTTGTTCATGAAGTCCGAGAGGGTCATGGTCACCACCAGCAGCAGGGTCAGCACCAGCACCGGATTGCCCTGGGCCAGGTGCTCCATCAGCAGGCGCGCCAGCAGGTCGGCCGCGCCCGTGGCGGACATGGCCCCGGCCACCGGGATCAGGGCGCCGAGCAGGACGATCACCGGCCAGTCGATGGACTGGTAGAGCAGGCGCAGCGGCACCACCCGCGCCACCATGAACACCAGCACCCCGGCGGCGAAGGCCACCGCCGCCGACAGCAGGCCGAAGGCGGCGACCAGCACCGCCAGCAGCATCACCCCCAGGGCCAGGCCGGCCTGACCCGGGTTGGGGATGCTGATGGCGCGCTCGGCCAGCGGCACGCAGGCATAGTCGCCGGCGAACTCGGCGATGTCCCCCGGTATGCCCTGCATCAGCAGCACGTCGCCGCGCTCGATCAGGGTCGAGCGCAGGCGCTTGATCGAGCGGTGGCTCTGTCGCGAGATCGCCAGCAGGTTGATGCTGTAGCGGCTGCGCAGGTGGATTTCGCTGGCGCTGCGGCCAATCAGCTGGGAGTCGGGGCGCACCAGCAGCTCCTGCAGCACCCTGTCGTCGCCGCTGCTGTCCTTCTTGTCGCTGCCCTTGGCCTTGTCCTTCCTGGCGTCGTCCTTGCTGCCAGGATGGGCCTTGTCCTCGGCATGCTTGTCGTCCTTGGGCGGCTTGGCGGCTTCCAGCTTCAGGCCGAGCTTGCCGAGCACGTCGCCGAGGGCCTCGGGCTCGGCCTCGATCATCAGCACGTCGTCGACCTGCAGGATGCGCCTGGGGTTGGGGGCGGACAGGCGCAGCTTGTTGCGCACCATGCCGACCACCTGGGCATCGGCCTCGTCGAGCAGCTGCTCCACTTCGCGCAGGCTCTTGCCCGCCGCCTTGGCGCCCTCGGCGACCCGTGCCTCGGTGATGTAGGTGCCGGTGTCGAAGCTGGCGGCGCCGGCCACCTCGCGGCGCGGCACCAGGCGCCAGCCGAGCAGGGCGATGAACAGCACGCCGGTCAGCGCCACGGCGACGCCCACCGGGCTGAAGTCGAACATGGCGAAGGGGCCGGCGCCGCTCTGGGTGCGGAAGCTGGAGACGATCAGGTTGGGCGGCGTGCCGATCAGGGTGGTCATGCCGCCGAGGATGGTGCCGAAGGCCAGCGGCATCAGCACGCGGCCGGGGGGCAGCTCCTGCTTGCCGGCGATGCGCAGGGCGATGGGCATCAGCAGGGCGAGGGCGCCGACGTTGTTCATGAAGGCCGAGAGCAGGGCGCCGAAGCCGGTCAGCGCGGCGATCGACAGCATGGCTCCGGCGTTGGCCGGCAGCAGGCGGTGGGCCAGGGCATCCACCGCGCCGGTGCTCTGCAGGCCGTAGCTCAGCACCAGCACGCAGGCCACGGTGATCACCGCCGGGTGGCCGAAGCCGGCGAAGGCCTGCTGGTCCGGCACCAGGCCGGTCACCACGCAGGCCAGCAGGGCGCCGAGGGCGACTATATCGTGGCGCCAGCGGCCCCAGAGGAACAGCGCCACGGTGGCGGCGAGGATGGCGAAGATCAGGCCTTGGTCTTGGGTCATGCGCAGGGTCGATCCTTGAACGGGGGGCAGGGTGGGCGCGGCTCAGACATACTGCGCCGCCGCGTAGCCCGAGGCCCAGGCCCACTGGAAATTGAAGCCGCCGAGGTGGCCGGTGACGTCGAGCACCTCGCCGATGAAATACAGCCCCGGACTCTTCAGCGACTCCAGGGTCTTGGACGACACCTCGCGGGTGTCGACGCCGCCCAGGGTCACCTCGGCGGTGCGGTAGCCCTCGGTGCCGGCCGGCACCAGGCGCCAGTGGCCGAGCCTGTCGGCGATCGTCCTGAGCTCGCCCGGGCTGTACTGTTTCATCGGCTTGGAGACGAACCAGCTGTCGGCCAGCAGGCCGGCCATCTTCTTGGTGAAGAGCTCGGCGAGCAGGGTCCTGAGCTCGCTGTTCGGCCGCGCCGCCTGCTGGCTGGCCAGCCAGTCGGGCAGGTCGAGATGCGGCAGCAGATCGATCTCGATGCTGTCGCCCGGCTGCCAGTAGGAGGAGATCTGCAGGATCGCCGGGCCCGACAGGCCGCGGTGGGTAAACAGGATGTTCTCGCGGAAGCTCTGGCCGTTGCAGCTGACCAGGCAGTCCTCCACCGAGGTGCCGGACAGCTCGCTGCACAGGGCCTTGAGCTGCGGCTCGGTGATGGTGAAGGGCACCAGGCCGGCGCGGGTCGGCAGCAGGCGGTGGCCGAACTGCTGGGCCACCTGGTAGCCGAAGCCGCTGGCGCCCAGGGTGGGAATCGACAGGCCGCCGGTGGCGATCACCAGGGATTCGCAGTTCACCGGCCCGGCGCTGGTGTGCAGGCGGTAGCCGGGGGCGAGTGCGGCGATCTGCTCCACCGAGGTGTTCAGGCGCAGCTCGACGCCGGCCTCGCGGCACTCGGCCAGCAGCATCTCGAGGATGTCGCTGGACTTGTGGTCGCAGAACAGCTGGCCGAGCTTCTTCTCGTGATAGGGCACGCCGTGCTTGCTCACCAGGGCGATGAAGTCCCACTGGCTGTAGCGGGCCAGGGCCGACTTGCAGAAGTGCGGGTTCTCCGAGAGGAAGTTGCCCGGCTCGCAGTACATATTGGTGAAGTTGCAGCGCCCGCCGCCGGACATCAGGATCTTCTTGCCGGCCTTGTTGGCGTGGTCCAGCAGCAGCACCCGGCGCCCGCGCCCGGCGGCGGTCAGGGCGCACATCAAGCCGGCGGCACCGGCGCCGACTATCACCACTTCAGTCACAAGCACAGCCACTTCCTCACAAGCCGACAGGCGCCGCCCGCGCGGCAGCAAATAGCGCGCATCTTACCCGATGGCGGCCGGCCGGCGTGGTCCCGAACTCAGGGGGCGACGACCGCGGCGGCGATGGCCGCCAGTGTCTGTTGCAACTGCGCCGCCGCCGGGCACTCGGCGACACCATGGCGCGCGGCGATATGGGCCGGGTCGTTGTAGCCGAGCCACACCTGGGCCGCCTGATCCTCCCAGACCAGCGCCTTGAGCGGCAGGTCGATGCCGGCGGACTGGGCGCACTCCAGCAGCGGCGTGCCGCCCTGGGGGGTGCCGAAGATCAGCAGTTCGGTGGGGCGCAGCTGCTTGCCGACGCTGGCGGCGCCGGCGGCGTGGTCGATGCGGGCGAACTGGCGGAGGCCGCGCTGTTCGACCTGTTGCACCAGTCGGTTCATGGTCTGGTCTGCGCTGTGGGGGCTTTTCAGCGCCACCAGCCCGTCCGCGGCCTGGACGAGCGAGGCGAAGGTCAGCAGGCCGAGGCCTAGCAGCGATCCTAGGGTGTTCATAGGCGATTCCTCGAATTTGCTGTCAGGAGGTCGCTGTCGGTGCAGCGCTCGACTCCCCTGAGATAGGCGCGATGGTGAACGCCGACTAGTATTGATCAATCCTTTGCTCTGGGCGGCTTGTCATGACCGGGTTGCGTGTCTGGTGTTTGTCGTTTGCCTTGCTGTGCTGGCCGGCCGGTGCCACGGAGGCGCTTAGGCTGGTGGCCAGCCCCTGGCCGCCGTTCAATGACAGCAGTCTGCACAACAATGGCCTGGCGTCGGACCTGGTCAGTACCGCGCTGGCCAAGGCCGGTTATGCCACGCACTACGCCGAGGTGCCCTGGGCCAGGGCCGTGAAGGGGCTGCGCCAGGGTCGTTACGATGTGCTGATCAACGCCTGGTACAGCGATGAGCGTAGCCGGTTCGGCTATTTTTCCCGTCCCTACCTGGTCAATCGCATCAGTTTCCTGCGGCGCAAGGGCGAGGCGCTAGAGTTTCGGCGGCTCGCCGACCTCTATCCCTACCGCATCGCGGTCATGCGCGACTATGCCTATTCCCACGCGTTCGATCACGACCGGCAGCTGACCAAGGTCACCGTCAGCAGTTTCCAGAGCGGCGCCCGCATGGTCTCCGCCGGGCGGGTGGACCTGATGCTGGAGGACGAGTTCGTCGCGCGCTGGCACCTCGGGCGCACGCTGCAGGATATCCGCGATGGGTTGGAGTTCGTGCCACAGCCGCTGAGCGAGAACGGCCTGCATATTCTGGTCAGCCTCGAGCGCCCCGACCACCAGCGCATCGCCGAGGTCTTCGACCAGGCCATCGCGGCGATGCGCGAGGATGGCAGCTACGCCGCCGTCCTGCGGCGCCACGGTTTCTAGTCAGTCGGCGGTGCGCCAGATGCTCAGGCCGCGGCCCTGGCGCTTGGCCTGGTACAGGCGCAGGTCGGCCTGGTGCAGCAGCGTCTCCAGGTCCTCCGGCTCGCCTTGGTACACGCCGGCGCTGAACGACAGCGGCGGCGCGCCGGCGGCATAGTGCAGAGTGGCGCAGCACTCGCGCAGGCGGTCCAGGGTGGCATCCTCGAGCGGGCCGAGCAGGGCGAACTCCTCGCCGCCGAGACGACCGAGCAGGGCATCGGGAAAGGCCTCCGCCAGGGCTCTGGCGAACACCACCAGGGCGCTGTCGCCGCTGGCGTGGCCGTGCTCGTCGTTGATGCGCTTGAAGAAGTCCAGGTCGAGCATGGCCACGCTCAGGGGCTGGTTGCTGCGCTGGGCCTGCTGCAGCTGCTTGAGACCCTGCTCGTAGAAGGCGCGACGGTTGTTCAGGCCGGTCAGGGCATCGTACTGCGCGGCCTGCTTGAGGGCGCGCATCAGGTCGCGGCGCTCCAGGGTCGAGATGACCCGGCAGTTGAGCTCCTCCGGGCAGAACGGCTTGCGCAGGAAGTCGTCGGCGCCGTGCTTGATGAACATGGCGCTGAGCGAGCCCTTGGCGTCGGCGGACAGGCCGATGATGATCAGCTCGTGGCGCTTCAGCTTCTGCCGCAGCAGCTTGACCAGCTCGAAGCCGCTGAGGCCGGGCATGCTGTGGTCGACCACCAGCAGGTCGATGTCCGGCTGCTCCTGGAGGATGCGCAGGGTCTCGTCGCCGTCGCGGGCGTCGAGCAGCTGGAAGCGATGGGGCGTCAGCACGTGGCGGATGTAGTGGCGGGTGGCATCGGAGTCCTCGGCGATGAGGATCTTCACCTGGCTGTTGCTTTCCAGGCGGTGCAGCAGGCGGAAGGCGTATTCGTAGGAGTGCTGGCTCTCCTTGAGCACGTAGTCGACCACGCCCTTGAGCAGCAGCTCGTCGCGCCGCTGCTCGTTGTAGGAGCCGCTCAGGACGATGCACGGCAGACGGTGACGCATCACCAGGTCGACGCTCTCGCCGTTGGGGGCATCGGGCAGGTGCAGGTCGACGATGGCGGCGAAGAACAGCTCGGCGGAGGCCTCCAGCATCACCTCGGCCTCGGCCAGGGAGGCGCAGAACAGCGGCTGCAGATCCGGCTCCTGGCGGAACAGGTGGTCGAGAATCTTCAGCACCAGGGGGCTGTCTTCGATGACCAGGATGTTGCGCACCGTCTCGTTCTCCTGAAGGTCTGGCTCAGAGCACGCGCACGCGCACGGAGCGGCCCTTGACCTTGCCCTCGTTCAGGCGCTTGAGCGCCTGCTTGGCGATGCCGCGCTCCACCGCGACCAGGGCCTGGAAGTCGAAGATGGCGATCTTGCCGACCTGGGCGCCGGGAATCCCGGCCTCGCCGGTGAGAGCGCCGAGGATGTCGCCGGGGCGCAGCTTGTCCTTGCGTCCGGCGGCGATGCACAGGGTGACCATCGGCGGCTGCAGCGGTTCGCCGGCTTGCGGCTTCAGGCTGTCCAGCGGCTGCCAGCTCAGGGCGCCCTGCTGCAGCTCCTCGATGGCCCGCGCGCGGTGCGCCTCGGCCGGGGCCACCAGGCTCACCGCCAGGCCCTTGGCGCCGGCGCGGCCGGTGCGGCCGACGCGGTGGATATGGGTCTCGGAGTCGCGGGCCAGCTCGACGTTGATCACCAGGTCCAGGCCCTCGACGTCCAGGCCGCGGGCGGCCACGTCGGTGGCCACCAGTACCGACAGGCTGCGGTTGGCGAACATCGCCAGCACCTGGTCGCGCTCGCGCTGCTCCAGGTCGCCGTGCAGCGCGGCGGCGCAGATGCCGTTGGCCGTCAGGTGCTCGACCAGCGCCTGGCACTGCTGCTTGGTGAAGCAGAAGGCCACGCAGGACTGCGGGCGCAGGCTGGCCAGCAGCCTGACCACCGCATCCAGGCGCTGCTCCGGGGCGATCTCGTAGAAGCGCTGTTCGATCTGGCTGTCGTCGTGCAGGGCTTCCACTTCGACCCGTTGCGGCGCGCGCATGAAGCGGGCGGCCAGCTGTTCGATGCCGGCCGGGTAGGTGGCGGAGAACAGCAGGGTCTGGCGGCGACTCGGGGTCTGCTCGATGATCGCGGCGATGCTGTCGTAGAAGCCCATGTCGAGCATGCGGTCGGCCTCGTCGAGGACCAGGGTGTTGAGCCCGTCGAGCTTCAGGCTGCCCTTGTCCAGATGCTGCTGCACCCGTCCCGGGGTGCCGACGATGATCTGCGCGCCGTGCTCCAGGGAGCCGATCTGCGGGCCCAGGGGCACGCCGCCGCACAGGGTCAGGACCTTGATGTTGTCGCCGGCGCGGGCCAGGCGGCGGATCTCCTTGGCCACCTGGTCGGCCAGCTCGCGGGTCGGGCACAGCACCAGGGCCTGGCAACCGAAATAGCGCGCATTGAGCGGATGCAGCAGGCCGATGCCGAAGGCCGCGGTCTTGCCGCTGCCGGTCTTGGCCTGGGCGATCAGGTCCTGGCCCTTGAGCATCACCGGCAGGCTGCGGGCCTGGATCGGCGTCATCTGCGCGTAACCGAGGGACTCGAGGTTGGCCAGCATGGCGGCGGACAGTGGCAGGGCGTTGAAGGCGGTGGATGTCACGGTAGAGACCCGATAGGAGCGAAATGACGCGCAGTGTAACAGGCGCGGCCGGCTAGGCGCGGCGGTGGCCCTAGAGGGTCAGGGTCAGGCCGTCGAGCAGGGCGCCGGGCAGCAGGGTCGAGCCGTTGTGGCGCTGCTGGTAGGTGCCGGTGGCCAGGCTCAGCTCGCGCTCGCGGGTCAGTGCCTCGAGCCGGCTGCCGAGCAGGCGATAGAGGCTGTCGTCGAAACGCATGCTGGCCAGCGGCGCCTGGATGCGCCCGTCCTCGACCCAGAAGCTGGCGAAGCGGGTCATGCCGGTGATGCGCGCGGCCGGTCGGTCGGAGTAGTTGAGGTACCACAGGTTGCCGATATACAGGCCGCGGTCGAGGCGCTCGAGAACCTGCGCCTGGGCCAGCTCGCCTCCGGCCATCACCAGGGCCGCGGGGGCCTCCCAAGGGCTGGCGCCATTGGCCGGCAGGCCGTATTCGGCGGCGCTGCGGGCGCTGACCAGCTGCTCCCCGGGTTGCCCGGCGCGGATCAGCTGCAGGTCGCGACGCGGATAGCCTTCGCTGGAGAAGCCGGGCAGCAGCGAGCCGGTGACCTGCTCCTGCAGGTGCAGCAGGGGGCTGAGCCGGGCCTCGCCGCTGTGCAGGCGCTGCAAGGGGCTGTCCTTTTCGGCCAGGGCCTGGGCGGAGAAACCGCCCCAGCCGAGCAGTTCCAGGACCTCCTGCAGGGCGGCGGGCGCCAGGTAGGCGCGGTAGTCGCCGGGCGCCAGGCTGCGAGCCGGCAGGCCCAGGTAGGCCAGCTGCTCGCGGGCCTCGGCCAGGCGTGTGGCGAAGGCCTCGGCCTGCCAGTGCTGACCGGCGTACTGCGCCTTGACCGCCTGGCCGTTGCCGTGGAACAGGCTCCAGTCGAGATTGAAGCTGCTCGCCTGGTGCCAGCCGAAGGCGCCGCTGGAGCTGGCGAAGCCGCGGCTGATGGACCCGGCGGCATAGAAACCGACCAGGTCCAGGCCGGCCGCCTCGCGGGCGACCTGCTCGACCACCTGGGCGCAGTCCGGCAACGCCTCGAGCTGCAGGCTATGGCTCTGCCAGGGCTCGCGGTTGAACTGCAGATAGGGATCGGGCGGCAGCAGCGGCAGGATAGCGCGCAGTTGCGACAGGGCTTCGGCCAGGCGGCGGCGGTCCTCTGCCAGCACGCCGCTCAGGGTCAGTTGCTGTTCGGCATGGCGGCCGCCCTGGATCAGTTGCAGCTCCAGGCTGGCCTGCCGCACCTGGCCGGCCTGGCGCACCCTGGCCTGGTTGAAGCGGACGAAATCGGACTGCTCGGCGGCGTAGCCGAGGCTGAAGTCCTCGCCCGGCGCCAGGGCATCGCCCAGCCACTGGGCCAGGGCCTGGAATTGCGCGAGGGCCTGGTTCATCAGGCGGCCCCGCCGAAAACGTCGACCGCGGCGAATACGCAGGCGGGGGTGGCATGGCCGACGCGCACCACCTGGTTCGGCTCGCCCTTGCCGCAGTGCGGGGTGCCGAGCACCTCCCGGGTGCTGGCGTCGCCGACGGCCGTGAGGGACTTCCAGAACTGGCTGGAGATACCGCGGTAATTGGGGTTCTTGACCACCCCGCGCAGCTCGCCCTGCTCGATCAGCTGGCCCCATTCGCAGCCGAACTGGAACTTGTTGCGCGCGTCGTCGATGGACCAGGACCTGTTGCTGGCCATCAGGATGCCGTGCTCGATGCCGCCGATCAGCTGCGCCAGGCTGTGTTCGCCCGGTTCAATATTGAGGTTGGCCATGCGGTCGATGGGCGGGCGGTTCCAGCTGCTGGCACGGCTATTGGCGACCCCCGGCAGGCCGCTGCGCAGCTGCGACAGGGCGCCGCCCAGGGGGCGCAGCAGCAGGCCGTCGCGGATCAGGTACTCCTTGCGCGCCGGGCGGCCGTCGTCGTCGAAGGCGTAGCTGGCCAGCTCCTCGGGCAGCGTGGGGTCGAAGGTCACGTTGAGCAGCGGCGAGCCGTATTGCAGGTGGCCGAAGTCTTCGGGCCTGACGAAGCTGGTACCGGCGAAGTTGCGTTCGTCGCCGAGGATGCGGTCCAGCTCCAGGGGGTGGCCGATGGACTCGTGCAGCTGCAGAATCATCTGGTCGGGCAGCAACAGCAGGTCGCGCGGCCCCGTCGGGGTGTTGGGCGCCAGCAGCAGCTGCAGGGCCTGCTCGGCGACCCGGGGGGCGGCGCCGACCAGGCCGAGGCGCTCGATGACCTCGGCGCCGCCCTGCTGGCCGAGGTGGGCGCCGCCGAGGTGGCGGGTCTGGCTGTCGTGGCCGTCGTAGGCGGTGACGCCCAGGTGCGGGTAGACGAAGCGCTGGGCCGAACTCAGCTCGGCGCCGGCGTTGTTCAGGTAGAGCTGCTCGACCTCGCTGATGTGCAGACCGACCCGCCAGTTGACCAGGCGCGGGTCGGCGGGCACCGCGGCCGATTCGGCGGTCAGCAGCTGGTAGCACTCGGCGAGTGTGGGGAAGGGGCGCTCGAAGCCCGGCGAACGGTACTCGCCGCGGGCGCCGGAGGGCGCCAGGGGGCGCTGGTCGAGCAGGGCGAGAGGGGCGATGCGCCGGGCCAGCGCGGTCGCCTGGTCGAGGGCGGCCTGCAGCCCCGGGCGCGAGAGGTCGCTGGTCGCCGCATAGGCCTCGACCCCGGCCAGCCGTGCGCAGAGCATCGCCCCTTCGTCGCGGCAGAAGCGCGGCGGCTCGGCGATCTGCTTGCGTACCGCCAGCTGCTGATGGTCCTGGCGCACGTAACGCAGCGACCAGTGCTCGGCGTCGCAGTGCAAGGCGGCGAAGTGGCGTTTGAGGGCGGCAAAGGCCTCGTGCATGCGGCGGTTCCTTTCACGTGGCCCGGCGTGGGGGCGTGGTGGCGGGAAGAGACGACCCGGGAGGGTGTTCATCATTGCCGATGGTGGGGGGACGGGCAAGGGCCGTCGGGCGTACGGGCAGGGGCTGTTGCGCGGAAACGAGAACGCCGCCCGCTCGGGCGGCGTTCCGGGGACGTCGCCTTAGAGGCCGACGTGTTTCTTCACGGCGGCGACGCCGTCCTGACCGTCGTAGGTGGTGACCCCGGCCAGCCACTTGTCGAGCATCTGCGGGTTGGCCTTGATCCAGTTCTTCGCGACTTCGGCCGGGTCCTGTTTCTCCAGCACCTTCTCCATCAGCTGGCTCTCGACTTCGACGCTGAACTGCAGGTTGTTCAGCAGCTTGCCGACGTTGGCGCAGCGGGCCTCGTAGTCCGGCGGTACCACGGTGTAGACCTTGGCGGCGCCGAAGTCGGGGCCGAACACCTCATCGCCACCGGACAGGTAGGTGATGTCGTACTGGGTGTTCATCGGGTGCGGGGCCCAGCCGAGGAACACCACCGGCTCCTTCTTCTTCACCGCGCGCTGCACCTGGACCAGCATGCCGGCCTCGCTGGACTCGACCATGCGGAAGCCGCCGAGGCCGAACTGGTCGCCCTTGATCATCTGCTCGATCAGCAGGTTGCCGTCGTTGCCCGGCTCGATGCCGTAGATCTTGCCGCCGAGCTGGTCCTTGAACTTGGCGATGTCCTGGAAGCTCTTGAGGCCGGCTTCGGCGGCGTAGGTCGGTACCGCCAGGGTGTACTTGGCGCCTTCCAGGTTGGGCGTGGGCAGCACCTTGACGCCGCCGTCCTTGGTGAAGGGCTCGATCACCGCATCCATCGAGGGGGCCCAGTAGCCGAGGAACACGTCGATCTGACTGTTCTTCACCCCGGTGAAGGCGATCGGCACCGAGGCCATGATCTTGCGCGGCTTGTAGCCCAGGCCCTCGGTCAGGGTCATGGCCACGCCGGTGGTGGCAGCGATGTCGGCCCAGCCGATCTCGGCGAAGCGCACCTGCTTGCAGCTTTCCGGTTCCTGGGCCCAGGCGCCCTGGAGCAGTGCGCAGGACAGCAGGCCCATGCCTGCGGCTGTCTTGAGTTTCTTCATGGGTGACTCCCTGTGTCGTTGGAATGGTGGGTTCAGGTTCACTGGCGCTGGAAGCGCGCGTTCACCCAGCTGATCAGGCCGCCACGGGGTGCGGTCTGCTTGGTGCCGAAACTCTCGGTGATGCGGTCGAGGATGATGGCCAGCAGCACCACGGCCATGCCGCTCTCGAAGCCTAGCCCGATATCCAGGCGTTGGATGCTCGCCAGCACGTCGTTGCCCAGGCCGCCGGCGCCGACCATGGAGGCGATGATCACCATGGACAGGGCCATCATGATGGTCTGGTTGACCCCGGCCATGATCGAGGGCATGGCGTTGGGCAGCTGCACCTTGAACAGCAGCTGGCGACCGGTGCAGCCGAAGGACTGGCCGGCCTCGACGATCTCCTTGTTGACCTGGCGGATGCCCAGGTTGGTCAGGCGCACGGCCGGCGGCATGGCGAAGATCACCGTGGCGATGATGCCGGGCACGCGGCCGAGGCCGAAGAGCATGGCGGCGGGGATCAGGTAGACGAAGGCCGGCATGGTCTGCATGAAGTCGAGGATCGGCCGGACGATGGTGGCGACGCGCTCGCTGCGAGCAGCCCAGATGCCCAGGGGGATGCCCAGCAGCAGGCTGATCAGGGTCGAGGAGAAGGTCAGGCCGAGGGTGACCACGGTCTGCTCCCAGAAGCCGGTCATGACGATGAGGATGAAGGACACGGCGGTGAAGCCGGCGAAGCGGGCGCCGATGCGCCACAGGCCGAGGCCGACGAAGATGGCGATCAGCAGCCAGGCCGGGGGCAGCATGAGCAGGGTCTCGATGCCTTCGGAGAAGCCGCTGACCACGCTGCCGACGCTGTCGAAGGCGCCGCTGTAGTTGTCCAGCAGGTGCTGGACCACGTCGTTGACCCAGCTGCCCAGATCGAGTTTCTTGTCGCTCATGTCATTCTCCCTGCAGGCGGTTCAGCAGGCGGCCCTTGCTGATGGCACCGCTGTAGAAGCCGTTGGCGTCGACCACCGGAATGGGGCCCTCGTTGTCCACCAGGCGCTCGATCACCTGGTCCAGGGGCATGTCCTCCGGCACCGGGACGATGGGCTTGAGCACGTCCTTGCTCAGCTTGATCGAGTGTCCACCCTCGGTCATCAGGGCGATCTTCTCCAGGCTGATGGAACCGGTGAAGCGCTTGTCCTGATCGACCACGAAGGCGTAGTGCTTGTCCTGGGCCTGCAACTCCTGGCACACGGTCAGGGCGCAGGGCGCCACGCCGTTGTTCACGTAGACCGGCACGCTGTCGGCCTTGAGCTGGCCGGCGGTGAGGTAGCGGTTGGTGTCGACGGTGTCGAAGAAGTTGCGCACGTAGTCGTTGGCGGGGTTGTCGACCAGTTCCTGGGGGGTGCCGACCTGGATCAGCTTGCCGCCTTCCATGATGCCGATGCGCGAGCCGATGCGCATGGCCTCCTCGATGTCGTGGGAGACGAAGATGATGGTGCGGCGGTGGGTCTTCTGCAGCTCCAGCAGCACGTCCTGCATCTCGCGGCGCTTGAGCGGGTCGAGGGCGGAGAAGGCCTCGTCCATGATCATGATCGAGGGGTCCACGGCCAGGGCGCGGGCCAGGCCGACGCGCTGCTGCATGCCACCGGAGAGCTGGTTGGGGTACTTGTGGGCGAAGGTGTCCAGGCCGACCTGGGCGAGCACGTCCATGGCGCGCTTCTCGCGTTCCTTGCGCCCGACCCCGGCCACTTCCAGGCCGAAGGCGGCGTTGTCCAGCACGCTGCGCGAGGGCATCAGGGCGAAGGACTGGAAGACCATGCTCATGTCGCGGCGGCGCAGGTCGACCAGCTCGGACTTGGCCATCTTGGCGACGTTCTGGCCGTCGATGTAGACATTGCCGGCGGACGGTTCGATGAGCCGGTTGATCAGGCGGATCAGGGTGGACTTGCCCGAGCCGGAGAGGCCCATGAGGACGAAGATCTCGCCCTCCTCGACGCTGAACGACACATCGCTGACGCCGATCACCGCGCCTTTCTCGGCGAGGATCTTGTCCTTGCTCCAGCCCTGCTTGAGCAGGTCGATGGCTTCTTCTGGGTTTTGGCCGAAGACCTTGTACAGGTTCTCGACGACGATCTTTCCTGACTGCATTTGGGGTGGGCCCTCTCTTATTAGAATCCAGTTCAGTTAGTGGTAACCCGGCGCGCAAGGCGTGGCGGCCGTGAGGTGCTATCGATAGTGCGTGCCTGTGTTGGTTGCTGTGACTGTGAGTTCTGGCGGCGCTGCACGCTCCTCTCGGGAGGCGGCAGCGCCACGGGTGTCCCTTGGGGGGCTAGCGCTGCGCCACGCGGCGCACCGGGGCGCCGGCCGCCACGTAGTAGGGGGCGGTGCTGCGCGGCAGCGGCGTGCGGCCGCGGATCCGGTCGGCGATCTTCTCGGCCATCATGATGGTCGGGGCGTTGAGATTGCCGGTGGTGATGATCGGCATGATCGAGGCGTCGACCACCCGCAGGCCTTCCAGGCCGTGCACCCGGCCCTGGCCGTCGACCACCGCCATGTCGTCCTCGCCCATCTTGCAGGAGCAGGAGGGGTGGAAGGCGGTTTCGGCGTGCTGGCGGACGAAGGCATCCAGCTCGGCATCGCTCTGCACCTCCTTGCCGGGGCTCAGCTCGCGGCCGCGGTAGGGATCGAGGGCCGATTGCGCCATGATCTCGCGGGTGATGCGGATGCCGTCGCGGAACTCCTGCCAGTCCTGCTCGGTGGACATGTAGTTGAACAGGATGCTCGGATGCTCGCGCGGGTCCCGGGACTTGAGCTGCACGCGGCCGCGGCTGGGGGAGCGCATGGAGCCGACGTGGGCCTGGAAGCCGTGTTCCTTGACCGCGTTGCTGCCGTTGTAATTGATCGCCACCGGCAGGAAGTGGTACTGGATGTTCGGCCACTCGAATTCTTCGCGGGTGCGGATGAAGCCGCCGGCCTCGAACTGGTTGCTGGCGCCGGTGCCCCGGCCGAGGAACATCCACTCGGCGCCGATCTTCGGCTGGTTCCACCACTGCAGCGCCGGGTACAGGGAAACCGGCTGCTTGCAGGCGTACTGCAGGTACATCTCCAGGTGGTCCTGGAGGTTCTGGCCGACCCCGGGCAGTTCGTGCACCAGGGGGATGCTCAGGTCGCGCAGCAGGGCGCCGGGGCCGACCCCGGAACGCTGGAGGATCTGCGGCGAGGCGATGGCGCCGCTGCACAGCAGCACCTCGCGGCGGGCATGCACGGTGGTCGGCGCGTTGCTGTTGCCCTTGAGGTAGGCGACGCCGATGGCGCGCTTGCCGTTGAACAGGATGCGATCGGTGAGGGCATGGGTGACGATGGTCAGGTTGGGGCGGCCGCGGGCCTGATCCAGGTAGCCGCGGGCGGTGCTGGCGCGACGGCCCCGGGGGGTCACGGTGCGGTCCATCGGACCGAAGCCTTCCTGCTGGTAGCCGTTGAGGTCGTCGGTGCGCGGGTAGCCGGCCTGCACGCCGGCCTCGATCATGGCTTGGAACAGGGGGTTGTTGCCGTTTTTAGGCGTCGTTACCGACACAGGGCCGTCGCCGCCGTGGTAGGCGTTGGGCCCGATGTCGCGGGTCTCGGCCTTGCGGAAATAGGGCAGGCAGTCCAGGTAGCTCCAGTCCTCCAGGCCCTCGAGCTTGGCCCAGCCGTCGTAGTCCATGGCGTTGCCGCGGATGTAGCACATGCCGTTGATCAGCGAGGAGCCGCCCAGGCCCTTGCCGCGGCCACACTCCATGCGGCGGTTGTTCATGTGCGGCTCGGGATCGGTCTCGTAGGCCCAGTTGTAGCGCCGGCCTTGCAGGGGAAAGGCCAGGGCGGCGGGCATCTGGGTGCGAAAGTCGAGGCGGTGGTCGGGGCCGCCGGCCTCCAGCAGCAGTACGCTGACGTCGGCATCCTCGGTCAGGCGGGTGGCCAGTACGTTGCCGGCCGAGCCGGCGCCGATGATGATGTAGTCGAATTCTTGGGACATGGAACCTTCCTGCGTAGGGTGGACCAGGCAAAGCCCTCAGCCACCGGGGCGGATCTGCAGTTGAGCGGTGGACCAGGCCGCTGCGCGGCCGGTCCACCCGACGGGTTCAGAACACCGAGGCGTAGTCGCCCAGCTCCACCTGCACCGACTTGACCTGGGTGTAGTGCTCGAGGGTCGCCACGCCGTTCTCGCGGCCGACGCCCGACTGCTTGTAGCCGCCCACCGGCATCTCCGCCGGCGACTCGCCCCAGGCGTTGATCCAGCAGATGCCGGCCTGCAGCTGGTGGATGACCCGGTGGGCGCGGGCCAGGTCGCGGGTCACCAGGCCGGCGGCCAGGCCGTACTCGGTGTCGTTGGCGCGGCGGATAGCCTCCTCTTCGCTGTCGTAGGCGAGGATGCTCATGACCGGGCCGAAGATCTCTTCGCGCACGATGGTCATCTCGTCGCGGCAATCGCTGAACACCGTGGGGGCGACATAGGCGCCCTGGGCGTAGGCGCCGTCGGTCACCCGCTGGCCGCCGCAGAGCAGGCGGGCGCCTTCCTTGCGGCCGGTTTCGATGTAGCCGAGCACGCTTTCCATGTGGGCGAAGCTGACCAGCGGGCCGAAGTTGGTGGCGGCATCCTCCGGGTTGCCCAGGCGGATGCGCTGCACCCGCTCCAGCACCTTGGCCTCGAAACTCGCCTGCAGTTGGCGCGGGATGAACACCCGGGTGCCGTTGGTGCAGACCTGACCGGAGCTGTAGAAGTTGGCCATCATGGCGATGTCGGCGGCGCGGTCGAGGTCGGCGTCGTCGAAGACGATCAGCGGCGACTTGCCGCCCAGCTCCATGGTCACGTCCTTGAGGGTCGAACCGGAGGCGCTGGCCATGACCTTCTTGCCGGTGCTGGTGCCGCCGGTGAAGGAGATCTTGGCGATGCCCGGGTGCTCGGTGAGCCACTGGCCGACTTCGCGGCCGCTGCCGGTGAGCACGTTGAACACGCCGTCCGGCAGGCCGGCCTCGGTGTAGATCTCGGCCAGCTTGAGCACCGACAGCGGGGTCACTTCGCTGGGCTTGAAGATCATGGCGTTGCCGGCGGCCAGGGCCGGGGCGGATTTCCACAGGGCGATCTGGATCGGGTAGTTCCAGGCGCCGATGCCGGCGACCACGCCCAGGGGCTCGCGGCGGGTGTAGACGAAGGACGACTCGCGCAGCGGAATCTGCTGGCCCTCCAGGGCCGGGATCAGGCCGGCGTAGTACTCCAGCACGTCGGCGCCGGTGACGATGTCCACCGCCTGGGTCTCCGACAGCGGCTTGCCGGTGTCGAGGGTCTCCAGCAGGGCCAGCTCGTCGTTGCGCGCGCGGAGAATGTCCACCGCCTTGCGCAGGATGCGCGAGCGCTGCATGGCGGTCATCGCCGCCCAGACCTTCTGCCCCTCGGTCGCACTGGCGACGGCGCGCTCGACGTCGTCCTTGCCGGCGCGCTGGACCTGGGCCAGCACCTCGCCGTTGGCCGGATTGACGGTTTCGAAGCGGGTGCCGCTGCTCGAGTCGACGTAGCGACCTCCGATATAGAGTTTCTGTTCGTCGAATCGGGCCATGGCGGAATCCTCTTTGATGATCGTTTACGCAAGGCGGGCGGTCTTTCTGCGCCCTGACCGGCTTGGCCGGTCGTGTGGCTCGGGCCGGTCGTGAAGGTGGAAGCCAGACTAGGTTATTTTTATTGAATGTTCAATCAATAAAAATATTCGGGAACGACAAGGCCTGCGCCGAATGCGACGACGCAGGTCATCTCTATGGTCGAAGAGCGGCGGGTTGGCGGCGGCACGCCCGTGCTGGACGGGCTGGAGAGATCAGCGCGCGGTGGAGTCGAGGGTGCGCTCGCGCGGGGCTGTGGTGCGCTCGGCCTTGGCCAGTTGCAGGTCGAGGTAGTCGTAGGCGATCTGCACGGCCTGCTGGGTGTCGAAGGCACCGCCGGACAGGGCGCCGCGTAGCCACAGGCCGTCGATCAGCGCGGCCAGGCCGCGAGCGGCGGCACGGGACTGTCGCTGCGGCAGGGCGCGCAGGAACTGGCCGCACAGGTTGGAGTACAGGCGATGGTCGTTGATCCGCTGCAGGCGGCGCAGGGCGGGGTGGTGCATGCTGGCGGCCCAGAAGGCCAGCCAGGTCTTCATGGCCGGGCCGTTGACCTGGCTGTCGTCGAAGTTGCTGTCGATGATCGCCCGCAGCTGGGCGCGCGGGCTGTCTTCCTCGAGCGCCGCGCGGCGCGCGCGCGAGGCCTGGCTCAGGGCCTGCATCAGGTGGCGCATGGTCGCGGCGAGCAGGCCGTTTTTGTCTTGGAAGTAGTGGCTGATGATGCCGTTCGATACGCCGGCCAGGCGGGCGATATAGGCGATGCTGGCCTCGCTCATGCCGACCTGGTCGACGGCTTCGAGGGTGGCGGCGATCAGCTGCGAGCGACGGATTGGCTGCATTCCAACCTTGGGCATCGGTGTCTCCAACGATTGGCGGTTCCCGGGATTGGGCGCAGTCTAGGGCGGTTTTTATTGGTCGATCAATCAAATATGCCGTTCGCGCGGCGAGTTGTCGGTGCGGGGCATGCCCGGGACGGCGCTCGGTCGTGGTCCCGGACACGAGAAAGCGGGCCGTAGCCCGCTTTCTGTTGGTGCCGGAGAGGGCTTATTTCAGCCAGCTGTCAACCCGCTCGGGGTTCTTGGCGACCCAGTCCTTGGCCGCGTCTTCCGGCTTGGCGCCGTCGCGGATGGCCAGCATCACCGAGCCGATCTCCTCGCTGGTCCAGGAGAACTTCTTGAGGAAGGCCACGGCTTCCGGAGCCTTGGTGTTCAGGCTGGGATGGACCACGGTGTCGACGCGCTCGGCGTCGCCATAGACGCCTTTCGGGTCTTCGAGGAAGCGCAGCTTCCACTTGGCGAACATCCAGTGCGGTACCCAGCCGGGCACCACGATGGCTTCGTTCTTCTTGATGGCGCGGGCCAGGGCGGTGGCCATGGCCGGGCCGGAGCTGGGCATCAGCTTGAAGTCGAGGCCGTACTTCTCGACGGCTTCCTCGGTGCGGCGCATCACGCCGGCGCCGGCGTCGATACCGGTGATCTTGCCGCCGTAGGCGTCCTTGGTCTTGTTCAGGTCATCGATGCTCTTGGCTTCGACGTAGTCGGGTACCACCAGGCCGATCTTGGCATCGTTGTAGTTGGTGCCGAGGATCTCGATCTTGTCTTGAACCTTGGTCAGGTACTCG
This sequence comes from Pseudomonas benzenivorans, assembly GCF_033547155.1. GTDB lineage: Bacteria > Pseudomonadota > Gammaproteobacteria > Pseudomonadales > Pseudomonadaceae > Aquipseudomonas > Aquipseudomonas benzenivorans_B. Next base: position 4,109,062 of record NZ_CP137892.1, on the reverse strand, counting down.
CCATGGGTCACCGGGAGCCAGGCGGAGAGCAGACCGTCGATATCGCCGCGGCCGACGCCCTGCCACATGATGGCGGGCTCGAGGGGCTTGAGCTCGACATCGTAGCCGAGCTTGCTTTCTATGATTTCGGCGGCGAGGTAGCTGGTGGCGACGCTATCGTCCCAGCCGTTGACGAAACCGAAGGTCAGGGTGGGTTTGTCCGCGGCCATGGCAGTGGTCATGCCGAGCGCCAGGGCGGCGGCGGCGAGGCCTTGGGTAAGGGTCTTGAGTTTGCGCATAGGTGTAACTCCGTCAGGGTGAGTTGCAGTTCTTGTTGGTGTTACTGGCTCGTTCTGAGTACGGGTACTGCGCCGGCCGGACTGCACTGGCAGGACGGCTGGTACGCGAGCCGCGAGGCGAATCGCTGGCTCTAGGGGGTTGCAGGCAAGCGGCGGATGGCGCCGCGGTTTGCCCTGGCCCGCCCGGTGGTCGAGCGGGTCAGGTTCCTTCGGCCGGTTAGAGGCCGACGTGTTTCTTCACGGCGGCGACGCCGTCCTGGCCGTCGTAGGTGGTGACCCCGGCCAGCCACTTGTCGAGCATCTGCGGGTTGGCCTTGATCCAGTTCTTCGCGACTTCGGCCGGGTCCTGTTTCTCCAGCACCTTCTCCATCAGCTGGCTCTCGATCTCGACGCTGAACTGCAGGTTGTTCAGCAGCTTGCCGACGTTGGCGCAGCGGGCCTCGTAGTCCGGCGGTACCACGGTGTAGACCTTGGCGGCGCCGTAGTCGGGGCCGAACACCTCATCGCCACCGGACAGATAGGTGATGTCGTACTGGGTGTTCATCGGGTGCGGGGCCCAGCCGAGGAACACCACCGGCTCCTTTTTCTTCACCGCGCGCTGCACCTGGACCAGCATGCCGGCCTCGCTGGACTCGACCATGCGGAAGCCGCCGAGGCCGAACTGGTCGCCCTTGATCATCTGCTCGATCAGCAGGTTGCCGTCGTTGCCCGGCTCGATGCCGTAGATCTTGCCGCCGAGCTGGTCCTTGAACTTGGCGATGTCCTGGAAGCTCTTGAGACCGGCCTCGGCCGCGTAGGTCGGTACCGCCAGGGTGTACTTGGCGCCTTCCAGGTTGGGCGTGGGCAGCACCTTGACGCCGCCGTCCTTGGTGAAGGGCTCGATCACCGCATCCATCGAGGGGGCCCAGTAGCCGAGGAACACGTCGATCTGACTGTTCTTCACCCCGGTGAAGGCGATGGGCACCGAGGCCATGATCTTGCGCGGCTTGTAGCCCAGTCCCTCGGTCAGGGTCATGGCCACGCCGGTGGTGGCGGCGATGTCGGCCCAGCCGATCTCGGCGAAGCGCACCTGCTTGCAGCTTTCCGGCTCCTGGGCCCAGGCCGCTTGGGCCAGGACGCAAGAGAGGAGGCCGAGGCCGGCGATGCTCTGCAACTTCTTCATTAATGACTCCCTGTATGAATGGAAAAAGGTGAGGCGCTCACTGGCGTTGGAAGCGCGCGTTCACCCAGCTGATCAGGCTGCTGCGTGGCGCGGTCTGCTTGGTGCCGAAACTCTCGGTGATGCGGTCGAGGATGATGGCCAGCAGCACCACGGCCATGCCGCTCTCGAAGCCTAGCCCGATATCCAGGCGTTGGATGCTCGCCAGCACGTCGTTGCCCAGGCCGCCGGCGCCGACCATGGAGGCGATGATCACCATGGACAGGGCCATCATGATGGTCTGGTTGACCCCGGCCATGATCGAGGGCATGGCGTTGGGCAGCTGCACCTTGAACAGCAGCTGGCGACCGGTGCAGCCGAAGGACTGGCCGGCCTCGACGATCTCCTTGTTGACCTGGCGGATGCCCAGGTTGGTCAGGCGCACGGCCGGCGGCATGGCGAAGATCACCGTGGCGATGATGCCGGGCACGCGGCCGAGGCCGAAGAGCATGGCGGCGGGGATCAGGTAGACGAAGGCCGGCATGGTCTGCATGAAGTCGAGGATCGGCCGGACGATGGTGGCGACGCGCTCGCTGCGGGCGGCCCAGATGCCCAGGGGGATGCCCAGCAGCAGGCTGATCAGGGTCGAGGAGAAGGTCAGGCCGAGGGTGACCACGGTCTGCTCCCAGAAGCCGGTCATGACGATGAGGATGAAGGACACGGCGGTGAAGCCGGCGAAGCGGGCGCCGATGCGCCACAGGCCGAGGGCGACGAAGATGGCGATCAGCAGCCAGGCCGGGGGCAGCATCAGCAGGGTCTCGATGCCCTCGGAGAAGCCGCTGACCACGCTGCCGACGCTGTCGAAGGCGCCGCTGTAGTTGTCCAGCAGGTGCTGGACCACGTCGTTGACCCAGCTGCCCAGGTCGAGTTTCTTGTCGCTCATGTCATTCTCCCTGCAGGCGGTTCAGCAGGCGGCCCTTGCTGATGGCGCCGCTGTAGAAGCCGTTGGCGTCGACCACCGGAATGGGGCCCTCGTTGTCCACCAGGCGCTCGATCACCTGGTCCAGGGGCATGTCCTCCGGCACCGGGTCGATGCGCTTGAGTACGTTCAGGTCCAGGTCGCACTGGCTGTTGCCGTCGACCATCAGGGCGATCTTCTCCAGGCTGATGGAGCCGCAGAAACGCTTCTCGCCGTCGACGATGAAGGCGTAGTGCTTGTCCTGGGCCTGCAGCTCCTGGCACACCTGGTTGGCGCTGGGGGCGATGCCGTTGTGCACGTAGAGCGGCACGCTGTCGGCCTTGAGCTGGCCGGCGGTGAGGTAGCGGTTGGTGTCGACGGTGTCGAAGAAGTTGCGCACGTAGTCGTTGGCCGGGTTGTCGACCAGCTCCTGGGGGGTGCCGACCTGGATCAGCTTGCCGCCTTCCATGATGCCGATGCGCGAGCCGATGCGCATGGCCTCCTCGATGTCGTGGGAGACGAAGATGATGGTGCGGCGGTGGGTCTTCTGCAGCTCCAGCAGCACGTCCTGCATCTCGCGGCGCTTGAGCGGGTCGAGGGCGGAGAAGGCCTCGTCCATGATCATCATCGAGGGGTCCACGGCCAGGGCGCGGGCCAGGCCGACGCGCTGCTGCATGCCGCCGGACAGCTCGTGGGGATACTTGTGGGCGAAGGTGTCCAGGCCGACCTGGGCGAGCACGTCCATGGCGCGCTTCTCGCGTTCCTTGCGGCCGACTCCGGCCACTTCCAGGCCGAAGGCGGCGTTGTCCAGCACGCTGCGCGAGGGCATCAGGGCGAAGGACTGGAAGACCATGCTCATGTCGCGGCGGCGCAGGTCGACCAGCTCGGACTTGGCCATCTTGGCGACGTTCTGGCCGTCGATGTAGACGTCACCGGCGCTGGGCTCGATGAGGCGGTTGATCAGGCGGATCAGGGTGGACTTGCCCGAGCCGGAGAGGCCCATGAGGACGAAGATCTCGCCCTCCTCGACGCTGAACGACACATCGCTGACGCCGATCACCGCGCCTTTTTCGGCGAGTATCTTGTCCTTGCTCCAGCCCTGCTTGAGCAGGTCGATGGCTTCTTGGGGTTGCTGGCCGAAGACCTTGTACAGGTTCTCGACGACGATCTTTCCAGACTTCATGGGAGGTTTCCCCTTCAGTAGACATCCAGACCAGCTACATGGAACCCGATGAGCGCCCTCGGGCGATTCGTCAGGTGATGCCGACTGTTCTTGCCTGTGTGGGTGGTCATGATTTCCGGGTTTGGGCAACATTCTGCAGGGCGGCGCGGGGGACACTCGGACACAGTCGGGGTGCTGCGCCACCTGCCATGTCGGCCGTGGGCGCTAATCGCCTGTGTCGATGAATGATCCTTGCTGTGCCGTGCTGCAAACTGCTTTCCAAACCCTCTGGCAGTGTTACGAAGCCCAATCCTTTGGGGATCACACCTCTAATCGAGATGTACGTACGTCCGAATTTTCTTGTTGGGCTGGCGCCCAAGTGGGGGAGCCAGCGCTTATCTGTTTTCGGTCCGGAGCTGTGGGACTCCGGTCTACCGACTCCCGGAGGAGGCGGCAGCGACGAGATCGGCTGACTCAACGATATAGGCTTCGAAAGGCCGCAATTGTCGGTTTACGACGTCGACGTGCTGGGCGACGACATGGCGGCTACCTAAAAAAACCATAACAGATTATAGGCCGCCTTGGCCAAGGCGGCCGGCCGCGCGAGGCTCGTTCTAAAGCCTCGCGCAGGGGTTCAGGGGACGTGTGCCGGGGGTTGCGGCGGATTCGCCGCAGGGGGAATTTATGGCCTTTGGCCGCTATCCAGCGGGCTGCCGTCGCGCTTGGTGACGCCCTGCAGCCACTGAGCGCGGGTCTGCGGATTGGCTTTCAACCAGGCCTTGGCTTCGCGCCTCGGGGTGGTGTTCTGATTGAGGATGGCCTCCATCAGGTCGTTCTCCATCTGCAGGCTGAAACGCAGGTTCTTCAGCAGGCGGCCGAGGTTCGGGCACTGGCTGGCGTAGCCCTTGCGCACCGCGGTATAGACGGTGGCACCGCCCAGGTTGGGGCCGAAGTAGTCGTCGCCGCCGGGCAGGTAGTTCATCTTCAGCTGGTTGTTCATCGGGTGCGGCTCCCAGCCGAGGAACACCGCCGCTTTGCCGAGGTGGTCGGCGCGTTTGACGTGCAGGATCATGTCCGACTCGCTGGACTCCACCAGCTTGAAGTCGCTGAGATCGAAGGCATTCTTCTCGATCATCTGCTGGATCGTCTTGTTGGCGCTGTTGCCCGGCTCGATGCCGTGGATCTTGCCGCCCAGGGCCTTCTTGAACTTGGCGATGTCCTCGAAGCTCCTGATCCCGGCGTCGAAGCCGGTCTGGTTGACCGCCAGGGTGTACTTGGCGCCTTCCAGGTTGACCGCGATCAGCTCGATCGAGCCGTCATCCAGATAGGGGCGTATGCCCTTTTCCGAGCTGGGCATCCACAGGTCGAGAAAGACGTCCAGTTCGTTGTTGCTCAGGGCGTCGTAGGTCTCGGGCACCGACAGGCGTTTGACCTGGGTGCGATAGCCCAGTTCGCTGAGCAGCAGGCGGGTGACGGCGTTGGTGGTGATCAGGTCGGTCCAGCCGACGTCGGCCAGGCGGACACGATCGCAGGCGGCGGGGTCCGCCGCCTGGGCCAGCAATGGGGTGCTCAGCAATGCTGCCAATAGATAGCTTCTGTAGCGTTTCATGGGCGCTTCCAAGTAACCGATGACGGGCTCCCTGCCGCTCCGGCACGGGGCGTGTGGCCCTGGGCGAGGCGAGGCGGCCGGCGCAGGGGGCGCCTGGATCATGGCGCCAGAGCCGGACTATTGCCTACGCGCGAGGTCGCGTACGGAACGCTTTTGTCGCATTTCGTGCCGCCTGTGCGGAAAAAGTGTCAGCTGGGTCACGAAAGCCCGTGGGGGTGTTCGACGAACGCGCCGCCCACTGACGGATTTGGACATGGACGAGTCGGTGTGGGACTCCGGCCTGCCCGGGAAATCTCGATGATGGCGCCATTGCAGGACCCAGTTCAGGAGATTGTCGTGGCTATTAGTGTGTTCGACCTGTTCAAGATCGGTATCGGGCCGTCCAGCTCCCATACCGTCGGCCCCATGCGCGCCGCGGCGCTGTTCGTCGGTGCCCTGCGCGATCGTCGCCTGCTCGAGCGCGTCGGCCGTGTCGAGGTGCGCCTGTACGGTTCGCTGTCGGCCACCGGCGTCGGTCACGGCAGCGACACCGCGGTGATCATGGGGCTGATGGGCGAATGGCCCGACAGCATCGACCCGAGCCAGATCGCCCCGCGTATCGAGGCGCTGCGCGCCAGCGGCCAGCTGCAGCTGGACGGGCGCCTGGCGGTGGCCTTCGACTGGCAGCGCGACATGCTGCTGCTGGAGGAGAACCTGCCGTACCACCCCAATGCCATGACGCTGACGGCGTTCTGCGGCGAAGGCCGCGAGCTGCACAGCGACACCTACTACTCGATCGGCGGCGGCTTCGTGGTCGACGCCGAGCAGGCCGCCGCCGGCCAGCTGGACCAGGACAGCACCAAGCTGCCCTACGATTTCAACAGCGCCGCCGAGCTGCTGAGCCTGTGCAAGCAGCACGGCCTGCGCGTGTCGCAGCTGATGATGGAGAACGAGAAGGCCTGGCGCAGCGAGGCGGAGATCCGCGCCGGCCTGATGCGCCTGTGGCAGGCCATGCGCGACTGCGTGGACAACGGCCTGAAGCAGGAAGGCATCCTGCCCGGCGGCCTCAACGTCAAGCGCCGCGCCGCCAAGCTGCACCGCAGCCTGCAGGAGATGAGCAAGCCCAACGTGATCGGCTCGACCCTGAGCGGCATGGAGTGGGTCAACCTGTTCGCCCTGGCGGTGAACGAGGAAAACGCCGCCGGCGGACGCATGGTGACCGCGCCGACCAACGGCGCGGCCGGCATCATTCCGGCGGTGCTGCACTACTACGTGCGCTTCAGCCCGGCGGTGACCGAGGCCGACGTGGTCGACTACCTGCTGGCGGCCGCCGCCGTGGGCATCCTGTGCAAGAAGAACGCCTCGATCTCCGGTGCCGAAGTCGGCTGTCAGGGCGAGGTCGGTTCGGCCTGCGCCATGGCCGCCGCGGGCCTGGCGGAGATCCTCGGCGCCACCCCGGAGCAGCTGGAGAACGCCGCCGAGATCGGCCTGGAGCACAACCTGGGGCTGACCTGCGACCCGGTCGGCGGCCTGGTCCAGGTGCCGTGCATCGAGCGCAACGCCATCGCCGCGGTGAAGGCGATCAACGCCGCGCAGATGGCCCTGCGCGGCGACGGCGAGCATTTCATCTCCCTCGACCGGGTGATCCGCACCATGCGCGACACCGGTGCCGACATGCACGACAAGTACAAGGAAACCTCGCGCGGTGGCCTGGCGGTCAGCGCGGTCGAGTGTTGAGGTGCCGGCCATCCCGGCTTGAGCTTTACTTGGGGACGTGGCAGCGATGCTGCCCGTCCCTTTTTTGCCAGGCGGGCTCTGTGCCCTGCACTCCTGCGGTGCGGGGCGCGGGTCGGCCAGGTGGCACCCTGGGTCTGACCCATCGGTCAGATGGCATGCCACTGGTCGGTTAGCGGTGTTACCCACACGGATGCTGGGGTGACAACTTCCCGCTTCTACGGTGCTACCGAAATGCTCAAACGCCCGAAAAAGTGGCGTTTCACGTCGCAAATAGAATCGTTCTGTCGCTCCCGAGACGGCCGCATGGCACGTAGATTGGATGTTTCATTTTTAATTGGACAGCCAATTTAGATTAGGCACGGCGTTTGCTTCGTGATGCAAACCGGTCCGGGGTTGTCTTAACTTCCGGAAGAACAAGATGAAGAGCCTCGCCACGAAGGCTCCACTACGTGCTTAGCGTGAGGGTTTCACTGATGTCGCAGTCCACTCCAGGGGCCCAGCCCCAGAACCGTGTTCCGCAGTCCATTGGCTTCTTGTTGCTGGACAACTTCACCCTGATTTCCCTGGCTTCGGCCGTGGAACCTCTGCGCATGGCCAACCAGCTCTCCGGCAATGAGCTGTATCGTTGGTACACCCTGACCCAGAGCGGCCTGCCGGTGAGCGCCAGCGATGGCCTGCAGATCACCCCCGATGCCGGCCTGGACAATGCGCCGGCCCTGGATACGGTGATCGTCTGCGGCGGCGTCGACATCCAGCACAGCGTCACGCGCGAGCACCTGCACTGGCTGCAGGTCCAGGCCCGCCATGGCCGTCAGCTGGGCGGCGTGTGCACCGGCAGCTGGGCGCTGGCCAAGGCCGGCCTGCTCGACGGCTTCGACTGCAGCGTGCACTGGGAATTCCTCGCGGCGATGCAGGAGGCCTTCCCCCGGGCGGCCATCACCACCCGCCTGTTCTCCATCGACCGCAGCCGCTACACCTCCTCCGGCGGCACCGCGCCGATGGACATGATGTTGCACCTGATCGGCCGCGAGCATGGTCGCGAGTTGGCGGCGGCGATCTCCGAGATGTTCATCTACGAGCGTATCCGCAACGAGCAGGATCATCAGCGCGTGCCGCTCAAGCACATGCTCGGCACCAACCAGCCGAAGTTGCAGGAAATCGTCGCGCTGATGGAGGCCAATCTGGAGGAGCCGATCGACCTCGACGAGCTGGCCTGTTACGTCGACGTATCGCGCCGCCAGCTCGAGCGCCTGTTCCAGAAGTACCTGCACTGCTCGCCGTCGCGCTACTACCTCAAATTGCGCCTGATCCGCGCGCGCCAGCTGCTCAAGCAGACCTCGATGTCGATCATCGAGGTGGCCTCGGTGTGCGGCTTCGTCTCCACCCCGCACTTCTCCAAGTGCTACCGCGAGTACTTCGGCATTCCGCCGCGCGATGAGCGCGCGGGGCAGACCTCCACCAGCGTGGTGGGCCTGGTGCCGATGCCGGAAGACCTGCTGCGGCCGTCCACCTCCACGTCCACGGCGATGACCGCGTTGAGCCGCGCCCAGGGCGAGTCGACCTTCGCCAGCGTCAAGCTCTATCCACATCGCCAGCAGTGACCGGGCAATGAAAAGGGGCGCTTATAGCGCCCCTTTTCATTGCCGTTAAAAGCCTATCCGCGCGGCGCCAGGGCCGGCAACAGGTGCCGGGAAATCGCCTCGCGCACGGTCGGCAGCAGGGTGGCGTTGCCGCCCAGCAGCTCCTCGACCAGTCGGCGCAGGGCCTGGGCGCGATCCGGGCTGAGGCCCTGCACCGCGTATTCGCAGGCCTGCTCGGCGCTGACGCCGGGGGGAATGGACAGGCCCAGTGCCACCAGGCGGTCGCGGAAGTCCTCTTGGTCGATCAGGTCGGCGTGCATCATGGTCCGGTTTCTCCCTCAATTGGCGACGCAGGACGGGCCGTGCCGCGGCATGGCCCCCTGCGCATCGGTGGCTGAGACTAGCGCAGCACACCCTCTTCGATCAGTAGCTTGAAGATAGCCTCGGCGCCTTCCTGTGGCGAGACATCTTTGAGCACCTGACCGCCGCCGCCGGAGGCCTTGGCGGTGGCCGCCTTCATCCGCTCGGCACCGGTCTTGGCCTTGATCACCTTGAGGCGCTTGGGGCGCGGACGGGCCGGTTGCAGCTGGGCCTCGGCCAGCAGCTTATCCTCGACCACGGCCACGTCTTCGGCACGCAGTTGGCCGCGGCGAGCCGGGCCGAAGGCACTCTGGCGAGCAGTCGGCGCGGCATTGTCGACGCTGGCGAGGAACGGCAGGCGTACCCGCAGGCGGCGGCGCTGGCCGCGGGGCAGGGCCTGCAGCACCTGGGCCACGCCGTTCTCCACCTTCTCCACCTCGGCCAGGCCGACCACCAAGGGCCAGCCCAGGCGCTCGGCCAGGAGGAAGGGCAGCATGCCCGAACCTTCGCCGGTTTCCGCCTGGCTGCCGGTCAGCACCAGCTGGGCGCCGGCCTCCTGCAGGTAGCGGGTCAGTGCCGGCAGGGCGTCGGCCTGCTTGGGTTGCTCGAGTACCGCCATCTCCGCCAGGCCCATGCCCAGGTAGGCGCGCAGGGCCTCTTCCTGGGGATCGCCGGCGTGCAGCACCTGCAGCTTGTCGCCGGCCAGGCGCAGGCCCAGTTCGACGGCGCGCGAATCCTGTTCGGCGCGCCGGGCGCGGCCGGAGGTCGGGTGGGCGCCGACCGAGACCAGGGTGATGATGTTCAAGTCAGTCATGGCTCACCCGTAGCCCGGAATGCATCCGGGAAAAAGTTGCGAACGGCCCGGAAGCGATCCGGGCGCCGAGAGCATCAGGCCGCATCACGGGCACCTCCCTGGCGATAGGCGCTGACCTTGTCCATCAGTGCCTGGAGAATCTGCGCCGAGTCGCCGATCACCGACAGGTCGGCACGCTTGATCATGTCGCAGCCCGGGTCCATGTTCACCGCCACCACCTTGTCGCAGGCGCCGATGCCCTGCAGGTGCTGGATGGCGCCGGAGATGCCGACCGCCAGGTAGACCCGTGCGGTGACCCAGGTGCCGGTGGCGCCGACCTGGCGGTCGCGCGGCATGAAGCCGTCGTCCACCGCCACCCGCGAGGCGCCCTCGGTGGCGCCGAGGATCTGGGCGGCCTGGTGGAACTGCTGCCAGTCCTTGACCCCGTTGCCGCCGGAGAGGATGAACTCGGCCTCGGCCATGGGGATCAGGGCCGGGTCCACGGCCACCGCGCCGAGGTCCTCGATGCGCGGCAGGCTGTGGGCGATCTGGCTTTCCAGCGCCAGCGGGCGCACCTCGTGGCGGGTGTCGCCGACCGGCTCGGCACATTCGGCGGCGGCCAGGATCAGCCGCGGGGCCTTGCGGGCCAGGTCCTGCTGGCCGGCACCGGCGCGGCCGATGCACTGGCCGTCGGCAACCTGCCAGACCCGCGTGGCCGGACGCTCGCCGAGCTTGGCGGCCAGGCGCCGACCCAGCTCGCCGCCACCGGTGCGGCTGTCGGGCAGCAGCCAGTGGCGCGGCGCCAGCTGGCTTTCCACGGCGCTGAGGGCCAGCACGCGCTGTTCCGGGGCGTAGCCGTCGAAGGCCTCGCCGTCGATCTGCAGCAGGCGGTCGACGCCGGCGGTGTCGAAGGCGCTCTCCTTATGCTCGCCGAACACCACGGCCAGCACCGCACCGCCGTCGGCGGCCAGCTTGTGGGCCAGGCCGAGCAGGTCCTTGTCGTGGGCCGACAGGCGGCCGCCGACCATGTCCGGGACCACGGCGATGTAGAACGCCGGCTGCTCGACCAGGTGCAACGGCAGCTGCACGGCGGCCGCGGCCGCCGTGCGCTTCTGGCCGCCGCCCTGCTGGGCGCCGGAGCGGTCGATGCGCTTGATGCCGTTGGGGCCGATAAAGCCAATGGCATGCGGATTTTTGCGGATGACGCCGTTGGGTCCCATCCAGCTGGTCTGCGCCACCTGCATGGCCGCGTGCAGCGGGTGCAGGCGGTTGCGGGCGATCCATTCGGCGCGGGGATCGCGGCGGATAATGTCGCTCATCAGTGCACCTCCAGGGCTTCAGGCTTGGTGGGCGCCGGCTTCTTCGCCGGGGCGGGGGCCTCCAGCAGCACGTCGGCGACCAGTTCGGCGATGTCCTTGATCTCCGGGCGCGGCGCGACCACGCCTTCGAGCATCGCGGTGCACTGCGGGCAGCCCACGGCGACCAGTTCGGCGCCGGTTTCCTTGATGTCGACCATGCGCATGTCGGGAATCCGCTGCTTGCCGGGGATGTCGGTGATCGGCGCGCCGCCGCCGCCGCCGCAGCAACGCGAGCGGAAGCCGGAGCGTTCCATTTCCTTGACCTCGATGCCGATGGCCTTGAGTACGCTGCGCGGCGCCTCGTACTCGCCGTTGTAGCGGCCCAGGTAGCAGGGGTCGTGGTAGGTGACGCTGCCGCCCTTGTGCTGGCCGAGGCTGAGTTTCTGCCCGCTGATCAGCTCTTCCATGTAGGTGCTGTGGTGCAGGACTTCGTAATGGCCGCCGAGGGCGCCGTACTCGTTCTTCAACACGTGGAAGCTGTGTGGGTCGCAGGTGACGATCTTCTTGAAGCGGTACTGGCTCATGGTGGCGATGTTGCGCTTGGCCAGGGTCTGGAAGGTCGCCTCGTCGCCCAGGCGGCGGGCCACGTCGCCGCTGTCGCGCTCTTCCAGGCCGAGCACGGCGAAGTCGACGTCGGCGGCCTTGAGCACCTTGACGAAGGCGCGCAGAGTGCGCTGGTTGCGCATGTCGAAGGCGCCATCACCGACCCAGAACAGCACCTCGGCTTCCTTCTTCTCGCTCATCAGTGCCAGGTTGAGGTCCGCCGCCCAGTTCAGGCGGCCGCCCGGGGCGAAGCCGCCGGGGTTGTCGGTGGCGATCAGGTTGTCCAGCACCTCGGCGCCCTTGTTCGGGGTCGCGCCCTTCTCCAGGGTCAGGTGGCGGCGCATGTCGACGATGGCGTCGACGTGCTCGATCATCATCGGGCACTCCTCGACGCAGGCCCGGCAGGTGGTGCAGGACCACAGGGTGTCGGCCTCCACCAGGCCCTTGCCGCCCTGGACCACGATCGGCTGGTGCGGACCGCCGCCGTGCTCACCCAGCGGGATGCCCGGGTAGGGGCTGCCGGCGAACTTGGCGTCGTTGCCGCCGGCCAGGCCGATGACCATGTCCTGGATCAGCTTCTTCGGGTTCAGCGGCTGGCCGGCGGCGAAGGCCGGGCACATGGCCTCGCACTTGCCGCACTGCACGCAGGCGTCGAAACCGAGCAGCTGGTTCCAGGTGAAGTCGGTGGGTTTCTCCACGCCCAGAGGCGCGGACACGTCGTCCAGGTTCAGCGCCTTGAGGCCGCTCGAACGGCCGCCGCCGAAGCGCTCGGCGCGGCGGTGCCAGGCCAGGTGCAGGGCGCCGGCGAATGCGTGCTTCATCGGCCCGCCCCAGGTCATGCCGAAGAACAGCTCGGACACGCCCCAGGCCACGCCGACCGCGAGAATCACGGCGAGGACCCAGCCGCCGAAGTCGGCCGGGAGGATGCCGGCCACCGGCAGGGTGGCGATGAAGAAGCTCACCGAGAACATCAGCAGGCTCTTCGGCAGGCGGTTCCATGGGCCCTTGGACAGGCGCGCCGGGGGATTCTTGCGACGCTTGGCGACGAACAGCGCACCGACGAACATCAGCACCGTGGCGGCCAGCAGGGCGAAGCCGAGAATCCGGTTGTGCAGGCCGAAACCGTGCACCAGGATCGCCAGCACGGCGGCCAGGACGAAGCCGCCGGCGGTGGCCACGTGGGTCTTGGACATGTACTTGTCGCGCTCGACCACGTGGTGCAGGTCGACCAGGTAGCGGCGCGGCATGGCCAGCAGGCCGCCGATCCAGTCGACCTGGGCCGGCTTGCCGCGGCGCCACATCAGGAAGCGCTTGGCGGCGCCGAGCACGGCCAGCGCCAGGGCGGCGAACAGCAGAATGGGGAGAAGGGTGTTCAACATCATCGGGTCTCCTCAGCAGGGACCGAGAAATCAGCGCAGAGCCCGTAGGATGGGCTGGCCGCGTAGCGGCGCAACCCATCGATCGGCGTTACGGTGATGCCTGACGGCATCGTGGTGGGTTGGCCTGCGGCCAACCCACCCGACGGAGCGACTTCCGCTTTAGAAGTCCTTGCACAGACGCAGGGCGTCGTAGATCGCCGCGTGGGTGTTGCGCTGGGCCACGCAGTCGCCGATGCGGAACAGCAGGTAGCCGTCGCCGGCTTCCGACAGGCAAGGCTGCGGCTTGATCGCGAACAGCGCCTCGACATCGATCTGGCCCTTGTTGCGCGAGCCTTCCTTCAGCGCGTAGTAGAGGGTCTCGTCCGGACGCACGCCGTTCTCCACCACCACCTGGTCGACCACCCGCTCTTCCTTGGCGCCGGTGTATTCGTTCTCCAGCACCGCCACCAGCTTGTCGCCCTCGCGGTAGACCTTTTCCAGCATCATGTCGCCGGTCATGATCACTTCCTTGGGGTACACGCTGCGGTAGGCCGTGGGGAAGGAGGTGCCGCCCATGGCCACGCCCGGCTTGATGTCGTCGGTGACGATCTCCACCTGGCTGCCCTTGTCGGCGAGGAAGTCCGCCGCCGACATGCCGCCGAACTCGCAGATGGTGTCGTACACCAGCACGTTCTTGCCCGGGGCGACCTTGCCGTCGAGGATGTCCCAGCTGCTGACCACCAGGCCTTCTGCGGCGCCCCAGTGCTCGTTCTGCTCGAGGAACGGATGGCCGCCGTTGGCCAGCACCACCACATCCGGGCGCAGGTCCATGATGGACTCGGGGTCGGCGCCGGTGCCCAGGCGCAGGTCGATGTTCAGACGGGCCAGCTCCAGCTGGTACCAGCGGGTGATGCCGGCGATCTGGTCGCGCTGCGGCGCCTTGGCGGCGGTGGTGATCTGTCCGCCGAGCTGGTCCTTCTTCTCGAACAGGGTGACGTCGTGACCACGCTCGGCGGCGACGCGGGCCGCCTCCATGCCGGCCGGGCCACCGCCGACCACCACCACCTTGCGCTTGACGCCGGTGGTCTTCTCGATGATGTGCGGCAGGCCCATGTACTCACGGGAGGTCGCGGCGTTCTGGATGCACAGCACGTCCAGACCCTGGTACTGGCGGTCGATGCAGTAGTTGGCGCCGACGCACTGCTTGATCTGGTCGACCTGGCCCATCTTGATCTTGGCGATCAGGTGCGGGTCGGCGATGTGCGCGCGGGTCATGCCGACCATGTCGACATAGCCGCCTTCCAGGATGCGCGTGGCCTGGTTCGGGTCCTTGATGTTCTGCGCGTGCAGCACCGGGACCTTGACCACTTCCTTGATGCCGGCCGCCAGATGGAGGAAGGGCTCCGGCGGGAAGCTCATGTTCGGGATGACGTTGGCCAGGGTGTTGTGGGTGTCGCAACCCGAACCGACCACGCCGATGAAGTCGAGCATGCCGGTGTCGTCGTAGTACTTGGCGATCTGCTTCATGTCCTCGTGGGACAGGCCGTCCGGGTGGAACTCGTCACCGCAGATGCGCATGCCCACGCAGAAGTCGTCGCCGACTTCCTTGCGCACGGCCTTGAGCACTTCCAGGCCGAACTTCATGCGGCCCTCGAAGGTGCCGCCCCACTCGTCGGTACGCTTGTTGACGCGCGGCGACCAGAACTGGTCGATCATGTGCTGGTGCACGGCCGACAGCTCGATGCCGTCCAGGCCGCCTTCCTTCGCGCGGCGCGCGGCCTGGGCGTAGTTGCCGATCACCCGCCAGATCTCCTCGACCTCGATGGTCTTGCAGGTGGCGCGGTGCACCGGTTCGCGGATGCCGGACGGCGACATCAGGGTCGGCCAGTTGAAGCCGTCCCAGCGCGAGCGACGGCCCATGTGGGTAATCTGGATCATGATCTTGGCGCCATGCTTGTGCATGGCGTCGGCCAGGTTCTGGAAGTGCGGGATGATGCGGTCGGTGGACAGGTTCACCGAGCTCCACCACTCCTGCGGGCTGTCGATGGCCACCACCGAGGAGCCGCCGCAGATGGCCAGGCCGATGCCGCCCTTGGCCTTCTCTTCGTAGTACTTGACGTAACGCTCGGTGGTCATGCCGCCGTCGGTCGCGTAGACCTCGGCGTGGGCGGTGGACAGCACGCGGTTACGGATGGTCAGTTTGCCGATCTGGATCGGCTGGAACATTGCTTCGAAGGCCATGACTCGTTCCTCGACTTAGAGCGGCTTGACGACAAAGAGACCGTGGTCGTGGCCTTCTTCCGAAGCGCCGTAGACCTGCTCGGCTTGGGTGCGGATGCTGCTGCCCTGGGCCTGCAGAATCTGGTCCATGGCGCCGGCGAACCAGCCGGTGAACATGTAGTCGACCTTGCGGCCGCACTTGCCGTACACGTAGACGAAGGCGGAGTGATCCAGGCGCACCTCGCAGGTGCCCTTGTCGAGGTCGATCGACTGGATCTTGAACAGGCCCCAGCCGCGCTGCGACAGGCGCTTCATGTAGTGCTCGAACACCGCCACGCCGGACAGGCCATGGCATTCGGCTTCCTTCTCGCACCAGTGCCAGGCGGACTTGTAGCCGGCCTTGTAGAGGATGTCGGCATAGGCCTCGGCGCCGAGGACTTCCTCGATGCCGATGTGGTTGTTGACGAAGAAATGCCGCGGTACGTAGAGCATCGGCAGGGCGTCGGTGGTCCAGACGCCGGTTTCGCTGTCGACTTCGATGGGCATTTCGGGGGCGTGTTTTGCCATGATCTTCAAACTCCGGAATTCGGTGGTCTAGCCCCTCTCCCGTTGGGGGAGAGGGCTGCGGTAAGTAGTAGGGGAGGGCTTACTCGCCCCAGACGTCCTTGAGTACGCGGACCCAGTTCTCGCCCATGACCTTGCGCACGGTGCGCTCGGGCATGCCGCGCTTGAGCAGGGTTTCGGTCAGGTTGGGGAACTCGCCGACGGTGCGAATGCCCAGCGGGTTGACGATCTTGCCGAAGTTGGTCAGGCGGCGGGCGTAGCCCTTGTCGTGGGTCAGGTACTCGAAGAATTCCTTGCCGTGGCCCTGGGTGAAGTCGGTGCCGATGCCGATGGCATCCTCGCCGGCGATGTTCATCACGTACTCGATGGCCTCGGCGTAGTCGTCGATGGTCGAGTCGATGCCGTTCTTCAGGAAGGGCGCGAACATGGTCACGCCGATGAAGCCGCCGTGGTCGGCGATGAACTTCAGTTCCTCGTCGGACTTGTTGCGCGGGTGTTCTTTCAGGCCGGACGGCAGGCAGTGGGAGTAGCACACCGGCTTCTGCGACTCGAGGATGACTTCCTCGGAGGTCTTCGAACCGACGTGGGACAGGTCGCACATGATGCCGACGCGGTTCATCTCGGCGACGATCTCACGGCCGAAGCCGGACAGGCCGCCGTCGCGCTCGTAGCAACCGGTGCCGATCAGGTTCTGGGTGTTGTAGCACATCTGCACGATGCCCACGCCGAGTTGCTTGAACACCTCGACGTAGCCGATCTGGTCCTCGAAGGCGTGGGCGTTCTGGAAGCCGTAGATGATGCCGGTCTTGCCCTGGGCCTTGGCCGCATGGATGTCGGCGGTGGTGCGCACCGGGACCACCAGGTCGCTGTTCTCGCGGATCAGCTTGTTGCTGGCGGCGATGCTGTTGACGGTGGCTTGGAAGCCCTCCCAGACCGATACGGTGCAGTTGGCCGCGGTCAGGCCGCCTTTGCGCATGTCTTCGAACAGTTCGCGGTTCCACTTGGCGATGATCAGACCGTCGATGACGATGCTGTCGGCGTGCAATTCGGTTGGGCTCATCAGGCTGTCCCCTTCTGGTTCGTGACGCCAAACCCGCTGTTGGCGCTTTGGGGGCAGCATATTCCTTGGGGGCGGGGGGACCCGATGCAAAAACGACTGGGGTATTGCCGAAAGCGTCAATGCCCTGTCGTGATCGGATAAGGCCGCGCCCCGGTCCCGCCGGCGGGTCGCCTGAAGCCCGCGTGACTGCTGGCCCGGGGCCTTTTTCCCGGCGGGGCGGGCGCTCAGGCCGGCGGATGCTCGTGGCGATCCTGGCTGGGGCAGCTGGCGAAGCGCGCGCGGTAGCAGCGCGAGAAGTAGGAGGACGACTCGAAGCCGCAGGCCAGGCCGACCTCCAGCACGCTGAGGTCGGTCTGGCGCAGCAGCTGGCGGGCCTTGTCCAGGCGCAGGTTGAGGTAGAAGGTCGAGGGCGTCTCGTTCAGGTGCTTGCGGAACAGCCGTTCGAGCTGGCGCGGGGTGATGTTGACCAGCTCGGCCAGGGCCTGGGAGCCGAGGGGGTGTTCGCTGTTGCGCTCCATCTCGCCGATCACCTGCACCAGCTTCTTGTTGTGCAGGTCGTAGCGGCTGGCGATCTGCATGCGCTGGTGGTCCTGACGGGTGCGGATGCGGCCCAGGACGAACTGTTCGGACACCTGCAGGGCCAGTTCCTCGCCGTGGTCGCGGCCGATCAGCGAGAGCATCAGGTCTAGGGTCGCGGTGCCGCCGGCGCTGGTGATGCGCCGGCCGTCGATCTCGAACAGCTCCTGGGTCACCGCCAGGCGCGGGTAGCGTTCCTTGAAGGCCTCGATCGCCTCCCAGTGCAGGGTCAGGCGCTGCTGTTCGAACAGCCGGGCCTCGGCCAGGACGAAACTGCCGGTGTCGATGCCGCCGAGCAGCGCCGCGCTGTGGTCGGCGCGGCGTAGCCAGGCGATCAGGCGCGCGTCGCAGTGCGCCAGCGGGTCGAAGCCGGCCACCACGAACAGGTTGTCGCTGCCACCGGGCACCGCCAGGGCGCCGTCGACATTGAGCGACATGCCATTGCTGCTCTGCACCGCCTCGCCGTCCGGGCTGAGCAGGCGCCAGCGGTAGGGCGTGGGGGTGAAGCGGTTGGCC
The DNA here is from genome assembly GCF_033547155.1 of Pseudomonas benzenivorans. GTDB lineage: Bacteria > Pseudomonadota > Gammaproteobacteria > Pseudomonadales > Pseudomonadaceae > Aquipseudomonas > Aquipseudomonas benzenivorans_B. The sequence goes on along the minus strand of NZ_CP137892.1, from coordinate 4,091,273 downwards.
ACCCGCAGCGGCTCGATGGCCGACATCAGGCCCATCATGGAGAAGCCGGGTAGCAGGAGGAACCAGAACGTCTGGGGCATGAATGCGTCTCGCCGAGGCAGGGGATCAACTAAATGCCAATGCGTCAGCCTGTGCAATAAAGATCGTCGCTTTGGTTCAACAGGTGGTCGTTTTAGTGCGATTTCCCCCGTATGCGGCTGCGTACTGTGACGCCATCGGGTCTCGACTGCCCGGCACGGGACTAAGCCGCAGGGCTTGTGCATAAGAACAAGGACAAACCGTAAAGCTCATATGAGGGCGCAACAATGAAAGGTCTCAAGCGAATCGCCGGCTGCTGCCTGGTCACCCTGTTCAGTTCGTCGCTGCTGGCGGCCGAGGATGCCAGCTGCCAGAAGGCGCGCATCGGCCTGGTCGGCTGGACCGACGTGGTGGCCACCACCGCCGTGGCGGCAACCCTGCTGGAGGAGCTGGGTTATCAGACCACCCAGACCCAAGCCTCGCAGCAGATCATCTTCTCCGGCATCGGCAAGCAGCAGGTGGACTTCTTCCTCGGCTACTGGAAGCCGCTGATGGACGACAACATCAAGCCGTTCCTGGCCAAGGGCGAGGTCAAGGTGCTCGCCGAGCCGGGCCTGGCCGACGGCATCTCCAGCCTGGCGGTGCCGACCTACCTGGCCGAGGCGGGGCTGAAAACCTATGCCGACATCGCCAAGTTCCGCGAGCAGCTGGACGGCAAGATCTACGGCATCGACCCGGGCACCGGCGCCAACACCACCATCCAGAAGATGATCGACACCGATCAGTTCGGCCTCGGCGGCTTCAAGCTGGTCGAGTCCAGCGAGGCGGCCATGCTCGCCGCGGTCAGCCGGGCGGTGAAGAACAACAAGCCGGTGGTGTTCTTCGGCTGGAAGCCGCACCCGATGAACATCAAGCTGGACCTGACCTACCTGACCGGCAGCGAAGACGTGTTCGGCGCCGACGAGGGCCTGGCCACGGTGTGGACAGTGGTCGCCCCGGACTACCCGCAGCGCTGCCCCAACGCCGGCCGCCTGCTGGAGAACCTGACCTTCAGCGCCGCCCAGGAGAGCCAGCTGATGGAGCCGATCATGGCCCGCGAGGATGCCAAGGCCGTGGCGCGCAAATGGCTCAAGGACAATCCGCAGGAGCTCAGCCGGCTGCTGGCCGGCGTGACCACCTTCGATGGCCAGGACGGTCTCGCCGCCGTGCAGTCCGCACTCGAGTAAAACGGGCTCGCGCCCACCTTCCTGAACAATCGCCGTGCCGTGCGCCCGCCGGGCGTACGGCCCCCACTCGCCCCGAATAAGGATGCCAACCCCATGAATTACGAAGTTATCGTCACCTGTGCGGTCACCGGCGCCGGCGACACCGTCGGCAAGCACCCGGCCATCCCGGTCACCCCCAAGCAGATCGCCGACGCCGCCATCGAGGCGGCCAGGGCCGGCGCCACCGTGGCCCACTGCCATGTGCGCGACCCCAAGACCGGCAAACCGAGCCGCGACGTCGAGCTGTACCGCGAGGTGGTCGAGCGCATCCGCGAGAGCGACACCGACGTGATCATCAACCTCACCGCCGGCATGGGCGGCGACCTGGAGATCGGTCCGGGCGAGCAGCCGATGGAATTCGGCGCCGGCACCGACCTGGTCGGCCCGCTGACCCGCCTGGCCCACATCGAGGCCCTGCGTCCGGAGATCTGCACCCTGGACTGCGGCACCCTGAACTTCGGCGACGGCGATTACATCTACGTGTCCACCCCGGCCCAGCTGCGCGCCGGCGCCAAGCGCATCACCGAGCTGGGGGTGAAGGCCGAGCTGGAGATCTTCGACACCGGCCACCTGTGGTTCGCCAAGCAGATGCTCAAGGAAGGCCTGCTGGAGGACCCGCTGTTCCAGCTGTGCCTGGGTATCCCCTGGGGCGCGCCAGCCGACACCACCAGCATGAAGGCCATGGTCGACAACCTGCCGGCAGGCGCCAACTGGGCCGGCTTCGGCATCGGCCGCATGCAGATGCCGATGGTCGCCCAGGCCATGCTGCTGGGCGGCCACGTACGGGTCGGCCTGGAAGACAACATCTGGCTGGACAAGGGCGTCTACGCCACCAACGGCCAGCTGGTCGAGCGCGCCATCGAGATCATCCAGCGCCTCGGCGGCCGTGCCCTGACCCCGGCCGAGGGCCGGGCCAAGATAGGCCTCAAGCCGCGCGGCTGAGTCACGCCTCTCAAGCAACGGCCCGGAGTACCTCCGGGCCGGACCGAACGACCCGCCCGGACCTGCTCCGGGCCACATGCAGGAATCATCATGGCCTTCGTCACCGAACTGAAAACCTTCGCCGCCCTCGGCACCGGCGTGATCGGCGCCGGCTGGATCGCCCGCGCCCTGGCTCACGGCCTCGACGTGGTGGCCTGGGACCCGGCGCCCGGCGCCGAGCAGGCGCTGCGCGCGCGTATCGCCAACGCCTGGCCGGCCCTCAAGCAGCAGGGCCTGGCGCCCGGCGCCGCGCCGGAACGGCTGCGCTTCGTCGCCACCATCGAGGAGTGCGTGAAGAACGCCGACTTCATCCAGGAGAGCGCGCCGGAGCGCCTCGAGCTCAAGTGCGAGCTGCATGCCAAGATCAGCGCCGCCGCGCGGCCGAACGTGCTGATCGGCTCGAGCACCTCGGGCTTGCTGCCCAGCGAGTTCTACGAAGGTGCCGTACACCCCGAGCGTTGCGTGGTCGGCCACCCGTTCAACCCGGTCTACCTGCTGCCGCTGGTGGAGGTGGTCGGCGGCGAGAAGACCTCGGCCGAGGCCGTGCAGGCCGCGATCCGGGTCTACGCATCGCTGGGCATGCGCCCGCTGCACGTGCGCAAGGAAGTCCCCGGCTTTATCGCCGACCGCCTGCTCGAGGCGCTGTGGCGCGAGTCGCTGCACCTGGTCAACGACGGCGTGGCCACCACCGGCGAGATCGACGACGCCATCCGCTTCGGCGCCGGCCTGCGCTGGTCGTTCATGGGCAGCTTCCTGACCTACACCCTGGCCGGCGGCGATGCCGGCATGCGCCACTTCATGTCCCAGTTCGGCCCGGCGCTGAAGCTGCCCTGGACCTACCTGGAGGCGCCGGAGCTGACCGAGGGGCTGATCGACAGCGTGGTCGAAGGCACCGCGGTGCAGCAGGGCGAGCGCAGCATCGCCGAGCTGGAGCGCTACCGCGACGACTGCCTGATGGCGGTGATGGACGCGATCAAGGCGACCAAGGCCAAGCACGGCTTCGGTTTCGCCGACTAGTCACCCACGGGCTCGCCCGGCAGGGTGCCGGGCCGGCCCGGTATGCGGACCCACATTCAGCGGGAGGCGGCATGTATCCAGATCTGCACGGTCAGCGCGTGATGATCAGCGCCGGTGCCTCGGGCATAGGCCGGGCCACGGCCCTGGCCTTTCTCGCCGCCGGCGCCCGGGTGCACATCTGCGACGTCGATACGCGGGCCCTGGATGCCCTGCTCGGCGAGCAACCGGCGCTCGCCGGCGCCCTGGTCGATGTCGGCGATGAGCGCCAAGTCGAGCGCTGGTTCGCCGAGGCCCAGGCGCAGCTCGGCGGCCTCGACGTACTGGTCAACAACGCCGGCATCGCCGGCCCGGCCGGACACCTGGAGGAGCTCGACAGCCAGGCCTGGCGGGCCACCTTCGACGTCAACCTGCACTCCACCTACTACTGCTGCAAGCAGGCCCTGGGGCCGATGAAGGCGGCCCGCAGCGGCGCGATCGTCAACATCTCCTCCACCGCCGGGATCATGGGCTATCCCCTGCGCACGCCCTATGCGGCGGCGAAGTGGGCGGTCACCGGCCTGTCGAAGTCGCTGGCCATGGAGGTGGGCGAGTACGGCATCCGGGTCAACGCCATCTGCCCGGGCTCGATCAGCGGCGCGCGCATGGACGGGGTGATCGCGCGGGAGGCCAGGGCCAGCGGCAAGAGCGAGGAGGCGGTGCGCGCCGCCTACCTCGGCCAGTGCTCGCTGAAGACCTTTATCGACCCCGAGGACATCGCCGCGATGATCCTGTTCCTCGCCTCCAGGGCCGGGGCCAGGATCAGCGGCCAGGCGCTGAGCGTCGACGGCGACACCCATACACTGGCCAATGCCTAGGGCGGCGGCCGGACCTTTTGCTCCAGTGCGCGCAATCGCCTTGCGTCGCGCGAACGTTTCGGGAACCCAGAGATGACCATGGCCCAACCCCTGACCAGCTACCGCACCGAGATCCTGCCCGAGTGGGTGGACTACAACGGCCACCTGCGCGACGCCTTCTACCTGCTGATCTTCAGCTATGCCACCGACGCGCTGATGGATCACCTCGGCCTGGACGAGGCCGGGCGGGCGCGCAGCGGGCACACCCTGTACACCCTGGAGTGCCACCTGAATTACCTCGACGAGGTCAAGCTGGGCGAGGCGGTGGAGGTGCGCACCCAGCTGCTGGCCCACGACGCCAAGCGCCTGCATGTGCACCACGGCCTGTACCGGCCGGGCGCCGCCGCGGCCCTGGCCGAGAGCGAGCAGATGCTGATGAACATCGACAGCGCCACGTCGCGCTCGGCACCGTTCGACGCGCAGGTGCTGCCCCGTGTGCTGGCCCTGGGCGAGGCCCACCGCGAACTGCCGGCTCCGGCCTGTGTCGGCCGGGTGATCGGCCTGCCGCCGGCCCGGGCCTAGGCCGCCCAGGCCCCGCTATCGCTAATGGGCGTGAACACAACAATAACCGCAAGTCCCCGCCAGGAGATCGCTATGAACGCCGTGGACCCCTCGCTCGAAGCCTCGCTCATCGCCGATTGGCGCACCTACCCCATCGTCGCCGACCTGGTCGACGTCAAACCCCGGGAGCAGGCGCTGGATACGCTGTGGCGCGACGGCCGGATCAGCCTCTTCCACCATCAGTGGCTGCGCGACAACTGCGCCTGCAACCAGTGCGTGTACGGGGTGACCCGCGAGCAGCTGTTCGAGATCGTCGACGTGCCGGAGGAGCTGCACCCGCAGCGCACCCGCATCGACGAGCAGGGCCATCTGCTGATCGATTGGCAGGACGGCCATCGCAGCCGCTATCACCCCGGCTGGCTGCGCGCCCATGCCTATGACGAGGCCTCCCGTGCCGAGCGCCGCGCGCAGCGCCCGCAGAGTCGCCTGTGGGGCGCCGAGCTGGGCGAGCAGCTGCCGCAGTTCGACTACCAGGCGGTGATGGAGCAGGACGATGCCCTGCTGCACTGGCTGCTGGCGGTGCGCGACATCGGCCTGACCCAGTTGCGCGACGTGCCGACCCGCGAGGACGTCCTGCCGAGGCTGGCCAAGCGCATCTCCTTTATCCGCGAGAGCAACTTCGGCGTGCTGTTCGACGTGCAGTCCAAGGCCGATGCCGACAGCAACGCCTACACCGCCTTCAACCTGCCGTTGCACACCGACCTGCCGACCCGCGAGCTGCAGCCGGGGCTGCAGTTCCTGCACTGCCTGGTCAACGAGGCGACGGGGGGCGAGAGCGTGTTCGTCGACGGCTTCGCCATCGCCGAGGCGCTGCATCAAGAGACGCCGGAGCTGTTCCATCTCCTCTGCGAGACCCCGGTGGAGTTCCGCAACAAGAGCCGCAACAGCGACTACCGTTGCCTGGCGCCGATCATCGCCCTGGATGCCCATGGGGCGGTCAGCGAGATCCGCATGGGCAACTTCCTGCGCGGCCCCTTCGATGCCCCGGCCGAGCGCATGCCGGCGTTCTACAGCGCCTACCGGCGCTTCATCGGCATGACCCGCGAGCCGCGCTTCCGGGTGCAGCGCCGGTTGGAGGCGGGACAGCTGTGGTGCTTCGACAACCGCCGCACCCTGCATGCGCGCACCGAATTCGACCCGGCCAGCGGCGCGCGGCACTTCAAGGGCTGCTATGTCGACCGCGACGAGTTGCTGTCGCGCATCCATGTGTTGCAGCGCTAGGGCGGGCGGCCGGGCAGCGGGATAAGCAAAACGGGGTCAAAGGCCGCCTTTATATTGCTTCTAATGATTTTTCATCTTCATAACAATGCAGTTCGTATCGTTATTGCGCAGTAACGGAGCGATCGCCGGGGCGCCGCGAGAGGTGTAGTCAGCGGCAGGCCGAAGGCGCTCGCGCACTTGCAGCGGCCCGCCATCCGCGTGTTGGCGGCCTCGCCACGTTCAACCCGCCCGGCGCCCGGTGTGCCGGGAATCCAGCGACGGAGGAGCACGAAGTGAGTCCCTGGCGCAGCAGCGTCAGGACGGGAAGTTTCTTCATTAGTTTGAAGAAGTGCGACACACGGATAATTACAACAATTAGCTCAGCTTCACGTGGGAGAACAACACGATGTCGACAGTGAAAGAGCAACCCGGACGTGCCCCTGGCACGACCGTATTCAAGGAGGAGCTGCTGTGTCAGGCAGGCCTCTTCAAGGGCATGCACAAGGGCATGACCATTGTCTCGGCAGTCATGGTCCTGGCCTTCGTCCTCTTCGCCGGGACCAACTCGGAACTGGCCGGCAGCCTGTTCGGGGCGACGCGCAACTGGATCGAAGGGATATTCGGCTGGTACTACCTGGTGGCCATGGTGTTCTTCATCCTGGTCTGTTGCGTGCTGGTCTTCACCCGTTACGGCGGCGTGCGCCTGGGCGATGACGACAGCCGCCCCGAGTTCAGCAACTTCGCCTGGTTCGCCATGCTGTTCTCCGCCGGTATCGGCATCGGCATCCTGTTCTTCGGCGTCGCCGAGCCGATCTTCTACCTGGATAACAGCGGCGCCTTCGGCTACCCGAACAACCCCTACGCCGACATGGCCGGCGCCACGGCCATCGACCATGCCCGCGCGGTGGACGCCCTGCGGGTGACCTACTTCCACTGGGGCTTCCATGGCTGGGCGGTGTACGCCATCGTCGGTATGGCCCTGGCCTACTTCGCCTACCGCAAGAAGCTGCCGCTGGCCCTGCGCTCGGCCCTGCATCCGTTCATCGGCGACCGCATCTACGGGCCGATCGGCCATGTGGTCGACCTGTTCGGCGTACTCGGCTGCGTGTTCGGCATCGCCACCTCCCTGGGCCTGGGCGTCAGCCAGATGGCCGTGGGCCTGGAGCGCCTGATCGGCGTGGACCCGGGCACCACCACCCAGCTGGTGCTGATCGCGCTGATCTCCATCGTCTCGATCCTGTCGGCGCTGTCCGGCGTGGGCCGCGGCATCAAGATCATCTCCGAGTGGAACATCGTCATCTCCGCGCTGGTGGTGGCCTTCTTCCTGTTCGGCGGGCCGACCACCTGGCTGCTGAGCATGTTCGGCGAATCGGTGGGCAGCTACCTAGGCAACTTCATGCAGATGGGCCTGTGGTTCCCCGAGGAAGAGGGGCCGGCGGCCTGGCAGAACGGCTGGACCGTGTTCTACTGGGGCTGGTGGCTGGCGTGGGCGCCGTTCGTGGGCCTGTTCATCGCGCGCATCTCCCGTGGCCGTACCCTGCGCGAGTTCGTCCTCGGCGTGCTGTTCGTACCGACCTTCATCATCTTCGTCTGGCTGGGCATCTTCGGCGGCGCGGCGCTGTACCAGGAGCTGAATGCCGCAGGCGGCGCCGGCAGCGGCGAACTGGTCCAGCTGGTCAATGCCTGGAACCTGCCGGCGGCCCTGTTCAGTGCGGCCGACGGTATCGCCGGTACCGGCGCCATGGGCTGGATTCTCTCGGCCATGCTGGTGTTCCTGCTGCTCAGCTGGTTCGTCACCTCCTCCGACTCCGGCACCCTGGTGCTGACCACCATCCTGTCGCTGGGCAACCAGGAGCCGCCGAAGTTGTTCCGCATCTTCTGGGGTTCGGTGATCGGCTGTGTCGCCGGGGTATTACTGGTCGCCGGCGGACTCAACGCGCTGCAGACGGCCAATATCGCCGCCGCCCTGCCGCTCAGCGTGGTGATACTGCTGATGACCTTCGGCGTGCTCAAGTCGCTGGTCATGGACTCGAGCGAAGTGCCTGAGGAGCCGGCCCTGGCCGGACAACCGGCGGATAACGTCTAACCCCTCGCAGCTGTACGCCGTATCGCACGGGCCGCCTCTGGGCGGCCCGTGTCGTTTCCGCGTTACGGCCGGGCGGCCGCGATGACTTCGTCCAGGGCATCGAGGGCGCTCGGACTCGCGGATAGCTTTAGTCGAGTACCCCGCGTAGCCCTGTGGGCACGGGGCGAGCAGGACGCGGACGAGTCGGGCCCTTACGGTCGCCGAGCAGGCGCGTTGGGGGGCAGTGTTCGGGGCTGGGCGATGGTCGTGGCAGTCAGGCGGGACACAAAGCACGAAGGGGAGCCGGAGCTCCCCTTCAAACTGATGCGTGCTTTGTTTTTGTTATTGAACGATTTGTTGTTTTTGTTAGCGTTCCAAGCCGTCTTGTCCGATCCCATATGGAATCAAGGGCAAACGTATTTTTTTGGGTACTGGCCGCGCCTTCGTCACTGGGTGATCCGACCAGAGCGGCGAGCTACCTCGAGGTAGTTTTATTCTTATCGCCTTGGTCGCGGGGCAGGCCCCGGAATGCACACGCTTTCCAAAAAAATCTGTTTGCGACTCTTCTGTCCTGTTGTTTTTGTTGTGGCAGAGTCGAGACGCTTTTTCTTTTTGCTTTATTGTTTTTGTGCGTGAAGAGAGAGCATAAGCCGTGCCAGAAAAATAAATATCATAAAAAACAATGACTTAGTGATTTGTCGCTGGCGGGCGCCGTACCTGGCAATGCCCGGTTCTGTTGCAGTCCTACCCGATTTTGTTACCGGACAGGGCGTGGGGTAACACCGAGGTGGCGGGCCAGGGCTGGCGGTATGCCAAAAAAAACCTCCGGGCCGAAGGCCAGGAGGTTTGGGAAATGCCCGTCAGGGCCTCAGTGTGCGATCTATCTCCGGCGGGCGACCAACCCGCCGGTCACGCGGTGTTACTCGGTGGCGACGCCTTTGAGGTAGGGCGCCGGCTCGGCGCCGAGGTTCTTCAGCATCTGACCGCTGTACCAGTCGATGAAGTTGACCACGCCGAATTCGTAGGTCTTGGAGTAGGGGCCCGGCTGGTAGGCGGTGGAGTTGATGCCGCGCTGGTTCTCTTCGCCCAGACGACGGTCCTGGTCGTTGGTGGCGTCCCAGACCTGGCGCAGGCGCTCGACGTCGTAGTCGACGCCTTCCACGGCATCCTTGTGCACCAGCCACTTGGTGATCACGATCGACTCCTGGGCGCTGACCGGCCACACGGTGAAGTTGATCAGGTGGTCGCCCATGCAGTGGTTCCAGGAGTGCGGCAGGTGCAGGATGCGCATGGAGCCCAGGTCCGGATCCTTGATGCGGCCCATCAGCTTGTTGCAGCCCGGCTTGCCGTCGATGGTCATGGACACGGTGCCCTTGAGCAGCGGCATGCGCACGATGCGGTTACGCAGGCCGAAACCGGCGTGGGCGTAAGGAATCTTTTCGGCTTCCCACCGGGCGGCGGACTCGGCCACGTGGTCCTTGAACGCCTGGTCGGCGCGCGGGTCGGTGGTGTCGTCCCACTCCAGCAGGGTGTTGAGCAGTTCCGGGTGCGAACCGTTGCAGTGGTAGCACTCGCGGTTGTTCTCCAGCACCAGCTTCCAGTTGGCCTTCTCGGACATCACGCTCTGCACCGCGACCTTGGCGTTCTCCATGTCGTAGGGCTCCATGTAGTGAGCCAGACCGGCGAGGAACTCGTCGATCGCCGGCGGGTTGTCCGCCAGGGAGATGAAGATGAAGCCGCCGGAGGTCTTGCAGTGCACCGGCTTGAGGCCGTACTGCTTCATGTCGAAGTCGGCGCCCATCTCGGTGCCGGCGAACAGCAGGCGGCCGTCGAGCTCGTAGGTCCACTGGTGGTAGGGGCAGACCAGCTTGGCTACCTTGCCCTTGTCGCTGGTGCACAGACGCGAGCCGCGGTGGCGGCAGACGTTGTGGAAGGCATGCACCACGCCTTCGGCGCCGCGAATGACGATGATCGGGTTGTCGCCGATCTGCAGGGTCAGGTAGTTGCCCTTGGCCGGAATCTCGCAGGTCATGCCGGCGATCAGCCATTCCTTGTGGAAGATCTCCTGCATGTCGATCTGGAACAGGCGTTCGTCGTTGTAGAACGGCTGCGGCAGCGAAAAGGTGCGCTCGCGGGTCTGCAGCATCTCGGCGGTGGCCTTGCGTGCGGGCTCCAGCGGATCGCCCAGGCTCAGAGTGGAAGTGACGTCCATCGGTAACTCCTCGGTGGCGGGGCACGCAGTGCGTCCACCGCATATAAAGTGGCTGTTTCGGTTGCTACGCAAGGCGGCGTGGCACCCCTCATCTGTCGCCTGCCGAATGGCGTTTTGCTACGTGCAAAACAGGGGGCGTGCGCTCTTTTCCATTTGCTTCGGCTGGAGCTGAGTTTGTCTGGGGGCGCTGAGCTAACCTTATCCATGGGCGACATGGCGGCATCCGTTTCCGACGCTGTAAACCGCGTGTTCTGCGGCAGGTCGCGATAAGTATGTGAATGTCGCTGACAGGTAAGTGGCGGGGTCGGGCGTTACGCACAATCCGCCCCATATTAGGCCGATGTCCGGCCGTGCGCGGAGAGACGTCCATGACGACGAACGACTTCCTCAATCCCGTTACCACCCAGACCTGGAGCAATGGCCGCCACCTGGTGCGTTGCGTCAAAGTAATCCAGGAAACCTGGGACGTGCGCACCTTCTGCTTCATGGCCGAACAGCCGGTGCTGTTCTTCTTCAAGCCCGGGCAGTTCGTGACCCTGGAGCTGGAGATCGACGGCCAGCCGATCATGCGCTCCTACACCATTTCCAGCTCGCCCTCGGTGCCCTACAGCTTCTCCATCACCATCAAGCGGGTGCCGGGCGGCAAGGTTTCGAACTGGCTGCACGACAACCTCAAGGAAGGCGACGAGTTGCCGGTGCACGGCCCGGTCGGCCTGTTCAACGCCATCGACTTCCCCGCCGAGAAGGTGTTATACCTCAGCGGCGGCGTCGGCATCACCCCGGTGATGTCCATGGCGCGCTGGTTCTACGACACCAACGCCAACGTCGACATGGTCTTCGTGCACAGCGCGCGCACGCCCAAGGACGTGATCTACCACCGCGAGCTGGAGCACATGGCCGCGCGGATCAGCAACTTCAGCCTGCACGTGATCTGCGAGAAGCATGGTCTGGGCGAGGCCTGGGCCGGCTACCGCGGCTATCTCAACCAGAAGATGCTGGAATTGATCGCCCCGGACTTCCAGGAGCGGGAAATCTTCTGCTGCGGGCCGACGCCGTACATGCACGCGGTCAAGCGCCTGCTCGAGGCCAACGGCTTCGACATGTCGCGCTACCACGAGGAATCCTTCGGTGCCACGCCGGCGGACGTGCGCGAGGAGGTCAAGGAGCTGGCCGCCGAGGCCGCCGAGGCCGAACCGGTGCCGCTGTCCGAGCAGCTCATGGTGGAGTTCAGCAGCACCGGCAAGAGCGTGCGCATCGAGCCGGGCGAGACCGTGCATGCCGCCGCCGCCAAGCTCGGCCTGCACATTCCCAAGGCTTGCGGCATGGGCATCTGCGGCACCTGCAAGGTGATGAAGACCGCTGGCGACGTGACCATGGAGCACAACGGCGGGATCACCGACGAGGACGTCGCCGAAGGCTACATCCTGTCCTGCTGCAGCGTGCCCCAGGGTGACGTGGTCATCGACTTCTAAGCCGGCTCCAGCCTGTCCCCCAGCATTGCCGGGACCTAGCGGTTCCGGCAATTGCCTCTATGCTTGATGCATGTCCTGCTCTCTGTGGCACCACCCTGGCGCCCTGACAGGGACATGATCGGTTCCCAGCAGCCCGCCTCATAGCGCGCCCCATGTGTTGGCCCGGTCGTACTCGACGTGGGTGGTCCCGGCTGGGATGCCACTGCCTGACCTGCGCCCCATCGGTCCTGATGCGGAGCCTTCAGCATGAAACTCTTCTACTCCCCGGGTGCCTGCTCGCTCGCCGTGCACATCGTGCTGCGCGAGATCGGCCAGGCCTTCAGCCTCGAACGGGTCGACCTGGCGACCCACAAGACCGAGCACGGCGACGACTACTATCGCCTCAACTCGAAGGGCTATGTGCCCTTGCTGGAGTTGGACGACGGTTCCTACCTGAGCGAAGGGCCGGTGATCAATCAATACCTGTGCGACCGTGCCGGGCGCGTCGACCTGATGCCGGCCGCCGGCAGCATGGCTCGCTATCGGGTCATGGAATGGCAGGGTTTCATCACCAGCGAGCTGCACAAGGGCTTCGGCGGCCTGTTCAACCCGGCCCTGGACGAGGCGGCCAAGGCGGCCATCGGGGAGACCCTGCGCCGGCGCCTGCAGTGGGTGTCGACCCAGTTGCAGGGGCGTTCATACCTGGCCGGCGATGCCTTCAGCGCGGCGGACGCCTATCTGTTCACCGTGGCCAGCTGGGCGGGCTACCTCGGTCTGGACATCAGTCACTGTCCCGAGCTGAATGGCTACCTGGTGCGCTTGGCCGCCCGTCCGGCCGTGCAGGCGGCACTCAAGGCCGAAGGGCTGGCCGCCTGAGGGCCGGTCGCCAGGGCATAGCTGCCCGCGCTATTTGCCGGGGCAATGTTTAACGCCAATCGGTATTTTGCCGCCCAGAGACTGATCTACCCTTGAGGGCAGTGATGGAACACACGCCGCAACACCCTCAAGGAGGATCGCATCATGCACTCGCTCGCCCATGCCATTCGCAGCAATGCCCGCTCCCTGGCCGAGGCCCAGGCCAGCTACAAGCAGAACGTGGTGGAGGTCAACACGCTGATGACCAGCGTGCTGACCTCCAGCCTGCCCACCCTCAACCAGAACCCGCCCGACTGGAACGAATTCATCTCGGCCTACGAGCAGGCCAATGGCGACGCCCTGAACTGGGTCAACAACGTCATGGCCCGGCTGCTCGACGTGCCCCAGGAAGTGCTCGGCTACAACGGCGTCATCACCCAGGTGCTGCAGGACGCCAAGGCCCAGGCGCAGACCCTGATCGAGCAACCCTCGAACCCCACGGCGCTGGCTACCCTCAACCAGGACCTCAATGCCCTGAGCAGTCAGCTGGCCCTGGTCACCAGCTTCATCGCCGGGGCCATCAGCGCGCTGCAGCAGAGCCGCGACAACCTGCCGGACATGGCCAGGCAGCTGCAGAGCATCGCCGACCGCTCGACCCAGGACGCCAATGCCGACCAGGCGCAGATCGACCAGCTCAACGCCGATATCGCCCAGCTCAAGGCCGACATCAAGAGCCTGACCGCCGCCATCGTCGCCCTCGGCATCGCCGATGGCGTGGCCATCACCCTGGGGGTCGCGGCCACCATCGCCCTGTGGCCGGTGGGGGCCGCGGTGTGGTTCGTGCTGGGCCCGGCGGTGGCGGTGGCCAGCACCTACATCGCCCTCGATGCCGAGAAGATCAAGGCCGACCAGGCGAGCATCCAGGCCAAGCTCGGGCAGATCACCGGTATCACCGCCGATGTCGCCACCCTGCATGTGTTGGCGGGCAACTTCGCCGATCTGGCCAGCCAGAGCGAGGCCATCGAGACCAGCCTGCAGGCTATCCTGGCCGAGTGGCAAACCCTGGAGAGCGACGTCAACGCCGCGATCACCGATATCCGCAGCGCCCTCGCCGATGCCGGCGGCAGCAACTTCGACGCGGTGCTCAACGACCTGAACCAGGCCATCGCCGAATGGAACGCCGCCTATGCCCAGGCCGGCTCGCTGCAGCTCGACCTGCAGGTCAACAACGCGCAGCTGGAGTACGGCATGAACGCGGCCCAGGTACAGGCGGTCCTGGCCAGCGGGCAGAACTTCGGCCTCATCGAGTACTACAACAATGTCCCGACCCAGGCCCGCAAGGTAGCCTGAGGCGCATGCCCAAGCCGCGCCTCCGGGCGCGGCTTTTCTTTGTCCGGTGCCGGTGCGCCCCTGGGCGGCTCGCCGAGCCTGGGCCGCTGCAGGCTGCTAAATTAGGGGCTGGCCCCCTGGTACGGCGTGCAACCGTCAGGAGTCTTCCGGAAGTCAGGCACCCGCTGTTCCCCGGTGCGAGGAGGAAGGGATGAAAACGTCCGTCTATATCGCCACCAGCCTCGATGGTTACATCGCCCGTTCCGATGGCGAGCTGGACTGGCTGCCGGCCAACGGCATCGCCGAGGATGGCGAGGATTACGGCTACCAGGCTTTCATGGACACGGTCGACATCCTGGTGATGGGACGCTGCACCTACGAGCAGGTGCTGACCTTCGACGACTGGCCCTATGGCGAGACCCCGGTGGTGGTGCTCAGCCGCCAGGCACTGCAGATTCCCGAGCACCTGGCCGGCCGCGTCGAGGTCATGGCCTGTCCCCCGGTGGAGCTGGTCGAGCGTCTGGCCGAGCGGGGGGCCAAGCACCTCTATATCGATGGCGGACAGACCATCCAGGGCTTTCTGCGGGCCGGCCTGATCCAGCAGCTGATCATCACCCGGGTGCCGATCCTGATCGGTGCGGGGGTCGCGCTGTTCGGCTCCCTGGAGCAGGACATCCGCTGGCGCCATCTCGGCACCCGCACCTTCGCCAACGGCCTGGTGCAGAGCCGCTACCGGCGCCTGGGCTGAGGGACGCCGCCGCGACTCGTCGCAGCGCCGGCGTTCTGGGACAATCGCCGGCAGCGGCAGTCCCGGCCCGCCACCGGGACTCAATCGGCACAGGCGCAAGGGACGGCACGACATGCAGCATTTCGAGAAATTCGACGAGGAACTGGCTCACGGCCTGGTATTCAGCCTGCGCCTGCTGCGTTTCTTCCTCTATGCCAGCGGGGTGTTGCTGGTGGCGCTGTTGCCCGGGGTCCTGGGCTTCCACCTGGTCGCCGGTCTGCCCCTGACCGAGGCCGGCCTCAATGCCCTGTCGATCCTCGGCGGCCTGGGGCCGGTCAGCGCTGGCGACGCTCCGGCGCTGGCCTGGTTCGCGGCCTGCTACGGGCTGTTCGCCGACACCCTGTTCCTGGTGGCCGTGGGTATCCTGCTCAGTCCGCTGTTGCATCGGATGCTGCACCGTTGGCACCTGGCCCGTTAAGCCTGCCAGGGCCTCTCCATCACCCCCGTGAGGCCGTTGCGGAGCGAACGAAAAACGTACAGCGCAGGCCGGCCCGCGGTGGCACTGGGCCGCGCCGCCCTGGGCACAGCTTATCCACAGCAAGGCCCACAGAATCTGTGCTTAAGCCTATGGCTAGCTGATTGAAATCGTTCAGAAATTGTCCGATTGGCGGGAGCCCTCGGTGGCACTGCGCTGGACGCTTGTCCACACAGCTTATCCACAGCCTCGTCCACCAGATTTCTGGATAGCTGGGCGGTCGAGGCGAGTCGACCGCCAAGGTTCAGTCGTCTTCCTGATCCGTCGCCTTGTGGCTGGCCGCCAGGCGCTGCTGCACGTCCTGTGGCACCGGGCTGTAGTGGCTCAGCTCCAGGCTGTAGGCGCCTTGCCCGGCGGTGATCGACTTGAGCCGGCCGCCGTAGCCGTCCAGCTCGGCCAGCGGCACCTGGCCGCGAACCAGCGCCAGGCCTTGGGCCTGGGCTTCGCTACCGAGCACCTGACCGCGGCGCCCGACCAGGTCGGTGGTGATGTCGCCGAGCTTGCTCTCCGGGGTGGTGATCTCGATGTTGGCGATGGGCTCCAGGGCGATGCAACGGGCTGCGCGCAGGGCGTCGAGCATGGCCTTGCGCCCGGCGGCCTGGAAGGCGATGTCCTTGGAGTCGACGGCGTGGCTCTTGCCGTCGTAGACCGTGACCTTGAGGTCCTCGACCGGGTAGCCGGCCAGCGGTCCGGCCTCCAGCACCGAGCGCACGCCTTTCTCCACCGAGGGAATGAACTGCGCGGGAATCACCCCGCCCTTGACCGTGTCGACGAACTCGAAGCCGGCGCCCCGGGGCAGGGGTTCGACGCGCAGGAACACCTCGCCGAACTGGCCGGCGCCGCCGGTCTGCTTCTTGTGCCGGCAATGGCCCTCGGCCGCGCGGGTGATGGTTTCGCGGTAGGGCACCCGGGGCGGCTGGGTCTGCACCTCGAGCTTGTAGGTGCTGGTCAGGCGGTCGAGCAGGTAACGCAGGTGCAGCTCACCCATGCCGCGCAGCACGGTTTCCTGGGTGCTGGGGTGGTAGTCGAGTCTGACGCAGGGGTCTTCGGCGAGCAGGCGGTGCAGCACCTCGGCGATGCGCTGTTCGTCGCCACGGCGCTTGGCCTCGATGGCCAGCCCCTGCATGGGCGCGGGGAAGGCCAGGGGCTTGAGGCGGATGCTGTCCTCGTCGTGGGAGTCGTGCAGCACGGCATCGAACTCCAGCTCCTCGACCTTGCTCACCGCGCCGAAGTCGCCGGGTATCAGTTGCACCACTTCCTCGTAGCGCTTGCCCTGCAGGCGCAGCAGATGGCCGACCTTGAAGGCTTTCTTGGCCTCGCCGATGAACAGCTGCATGTCGCGCTGCAGCGTGCCCTGGTGCACGCGGAAGATGCCGAGCTTGCCGACGAAGGGGTCCATCACCACCTTGAACACATGGGCCAGCACATGGCGCTGCGGCTCCGGCCGCGAGCGGAAGGGCTTGGCCGCCTCGCCAGCGCCCTTGAGGAACAGCGGCGGGTTGCCCTCGGCGGGGTTGGGCGCCAGGCGCACGAGGATGTCCAGCAGCTCGCCGACCCCGGCGCCGCTGCGCGCCGAGACGAAGCACAGGGGGATCAGGTGGCCCTCGCGCAGGGCCTGTTCGAAGGGCGCGTGCAGTTCCGTCGGCGCGATCTCGCCCTGCTCCAGGTAGCGCGCCATCAGCGCCTCGTCGACCTCCACCACCTGGTCGACCAGGGCCTGGTGCACCTCGGCCACCGAGGAGAAGTCGGCCGCGCCCTCCGGGTTGAAGAAGCAGTCGACTACCCGGCTGGCGCCGTCGGCCGGCAGGTTGAGCGGCAGCACCTCCTTGCCGAAGGCTTCGCGCAGTTCCTCGAGCAGCCCGGGCAGGTCGACCCGCTCGGCGTCGATCTTGTTCACCACCAGCATCCGGCACAGGCCGCGCTCGCCGGCCAGGTCCATCATCCGCCGGGTGCTCAGCTCGATGCCGCTCTGGGCATTGACCACCACCAGGGCGGTTTCCACCGCGGCCAGGGCGGCGATGGCCTGGCCGATGAAGTCGGGGTAGCCGGGGGTGTCGATCAGGTTGATCTCGGTGCCGTCATGGTTGCAGTGGGCCAGCGCCGAGGCCAGGGAGTGGCGGTATTCGCGCTCCAGGGGGTCGAAGTCGCAGACCGTGTCGCCGCGCTCCAGGGTGCCCTGATTGGCGATGGCGCCGCTGCGCTGCAGCAGCGCCTCGACCAGGCTGGTCTTGCCGCTGTCGGCCTGGCCGACCAGGGCAACAGTGCGAATGGCGTCGACCGTATAGTTGGCCATGGCAGCCTCCCAATCCCGAGTGTCCTGAGTATAGGCAGGGCGACCGGGGCCGGGACGGGGAAAGGGGGGATCGCTCCCCGCCTCGGTGAGGCGAGGAGCGTTCGAGCCGGCCTCAGGGCTGGGTGACCCGCGCCACGTAGTGGGCCACGGCCTCGATCTGCTCGGCGCTGAGCGAGGCGGCGAAGGCCGGCATCACCCCGACACCGCCGCGCACCGCGGCCATCACCCGCTCGGCACTGGGTTTGAGCTGGTCCAGATCGGGGCCTATGGCGCCGGCGGCAGCGGCGTCCTGCAGGCTGTGACACAGCGAGCAGGACGGTTGCGCCTGTTCGGTGAACACCTGGCGGCCCAGGGTGAAGCGGGCGTCATCCGTGTCCGCCTCGCCCGCCTGCGCCGGACCGAGCGCGCCGCCCAGGGCCAGGCTCAGGAGCAGTCCCACCGCCTCAGACAATCGCAATCTCGACACCATGATCCCTCCAACCGTTGTGGCCGTAGCCGCGTTCATTCACCAGTTCATCCTCGGGCTGGACGTTGCCCTCGACGTCGGTGGCCCGGCTCATGAGGCTGTAATTGCCCGGCTTGAGCTCGACGATCAGCACGAAGGGGCGCCAGGCGTAGGGACCCAGGTTCGGGCCGACGAAGGGCGCGGCCTGCCAGCTCTTGCCGCCATCGAGCGACACCTCGACGCCCTGCACCGCCTTGGCGCCGCCGAAGGCCACCCCCTGAATCGCGACGCGTCCGGCCTTGGCCTTTGCGAGCGGCTGGGTGATCCAGGACTTGACGTTCATCTCCCACATCGACGGCTGATCCGGCGCGCCGCCCTGGCCGACCGGGCGGATGCGGTAGCCGGAGGCCTGGATCTTGGCGTCGGTCTGCTCGGCGGTGAAGGCCACCTGCTTGACGTACTTGACGTTGTTCACCCCGTAGTAGCCCGGCACCACCAGGCGCAGCGGGCCGCCATGGGCCAGGGGCAGGGGCTCGCCGTTCAGCTCCCAGGCGAGCAGGGCCTGTTCCAGCGCACGCACCGGCACCGAGCGCTCGACCACCAGGCTCTTCGGGTCGAGGCCGGCCGGCAGCTCCTCGCCGCCGGTGCTGGTGATATAGGGGCGACCGTCGAGCGCGCCGCCCAGGGCCTCGACCACGGCCTTCAGCGGTACGCCGCTCCACAGCACGCAGCCGGCGGCGCCGGTCTGCCACTGGGTGCCGCTGGTCTCGTGATCGAAGAAGGCGCGGCCGTTGCCCGAGCACTGCAGCACGCTGGCCACAGTCGTGACGCCGAGGGTCTTGAGCTCGCCGAGGGTCAGGCTGCGCGGGTTCTTCACGCCGTCGAAGGCGACCGTCCAGGCATCGCGGTCGGCGACTATGGCAGAGGGCGGCGCCGGCAGGTTGTTGCGGATGAACAGTTGCTCGTTGGAGGTCACTATGCTGGTGCCGATGGCGTCGCGTCGGGTCTCCAGGGTCTGGGCGCTGTGCACCACCAGCGCCTCCGGGGTCTTCCAGTTGACGTAATCCGGCAGTGGCGTTTCCGCGGCCAGGGCCAGCGGGGCTAGGCCGAGCAGGCCGGTCGAGGCCAGCGTCGCGGCGCTGCCCAGCAGCACCTGGCGGCGGCGCGGATCGAAAGTGTCGTTCATCTGCGTTCTCCCTTGTTCGGGCGAGTGGCAAGTCGCGCGGTCCAGGAGGGCTCCTGGCTCCGGCGAACCCCGGGTCCAGTGGCGCGTCAGCCCCGACAGGAGGTGACGCACCCTGGCCACTATCCAGGCGCGCGGCGCCGTTTGGATAGAGCCAGCATAGCCCTAGGTGTTGCACCAGGACGGTCGTGTGCCGCAGGCCTGGTCTCTGGCGGCGCTTCGTGGGGGAACGGCTGGGGTTGTTCGAAAAACGAGCGGAATGCGCCAGGCCGCGGGTGGCCAGGGCTGCAGCCCTGTCTGTACAGCGTCTCGACAGGTTGTCCACAGAAGCATCCACGGCCTCTGTGGGTAAGGCGTCCTGGCGCCGGCCGGGCATGGCGCAAGCCGCCGCCCCTGGGGCCGGGCCGAACGCCTCGAGACGGGCTGGGCAATCCCTGATCAGTCGGCCGCAGGCACCGCGGGTGGCGGCCCGTGGCGAGGCACGCACAACTTATGCACAGGGCGGTGCACAGTTTCTGTGCTTAAGTCACGATCCAAGTTTCTGATTTTGCTGAAAAAATGATCGATTCCCGGCAGCCCGCGACGGTGCTGGGCCGGGCGCTTCGCTATACAGTCTGCCCACAGCTTCATCCACAGCCGTTGTGGACAAAAGGGAGCGGCCTGTTCGGCGGACGCGTGGCGCAAGCCGGTGGCGGTTCGACCCGGTGCCGCTGGTCGGAAAATGTACAGGCTTCCGCAGGCCTTGCCAGCCGCGGCTCGCGCTCATCTATCCACAGCTTGTCTACCCAGCCCTGCACAGTATCTGTGCGTAAGCCATTGGCTAAGTAGCTGAAATCGCTCATGAAATGATCGATGTGCGGAGGCGCGCGGCGGGCCTGCCCTGCAGGCTTCGCCATACAGCTTATCCACAGCTTGATCCACCGCCGCCGTGGGTAACTGGCGTGCGCGCCGTCCGTTACCCGCAGCGGGCGGTGGCGGGGCTCAGGCCGGGGTCATGGCGGCGCGGATATCCGCAGCCAGTTGCCTGACCCGCTGTTCGTCGGTGTCCCAGGAACACATGAAGCGTGCGCCGCCGGCGCCGATGAAGGTGTAGAAGCGCCAGCCCCTGGCGCGCAGGATCTCCAGGGCGCGCTCGGCCATCTGCAGGAACACCCCGTTGGCCTCCACCGGGAACATCAGGCTGACCCCCGGCACGTCCTCGACCAGTTCGGCCAGCAACTGTGCGCAGCGGTTGGCGTGGCCGGCGTAGCGCAGCCAGGCGTCGTTCTGCAGCAGGCCGACCCAGGGCGCCGACAGGTAGCGCATCTTCGAGGCCAGCTGGCCGGCCTGCTTGCAGCGGTAGTCGAAGTCCTCGGCCAGCTCCTTGTTGAAGAACAGGATGGCCTCGCCCACCGCCATGCCGTTCTTGGTGCCGCCGAAGCACAGCACGTCGACCCCGGCCTGCCAGGTCAGTTCGGCCGGCGAGCAGCCGAGGAAGGCGCAGGCGTTGGCGAAGCGCGCGCCGTCCATGTGCAGCTTCAGGCCCAGCTCGCGGCAGGTGGCGCTGATCGCGCGGATCTCCTCGGGGCGATAGGCGGTGCCGACCTCGGTGGCCTGGGTCAGGCTGACCACCCGCGGCTTGGGGTAGTGGATGTCCTGGCGCTTGAGGGCGATCTCGCGAATGGCGGCGGGGGTCAGCTTGCCGTTCTCGGTCTTGGCCAGCAGCAGCTTGGAGCCGTTAGAGAAGAACTCCGGGGCGCCGCACTCGTCGGTCTCGACGTGGGCGGTCTCCGAGCAGATCACGCTGTGGTAGCTCTGGCACAGGGCCGCCAGGGCCAGGGAGTTGGCCGCGGTGCCGTTGAAGGCGAAGAACACCTCGCAGTCGGTTTCGAACAGGCGGCGGAAGTGGTCGGCGGCGCGGACGGTCCACTGGTCGTCGCCATAGGCGCGGTCGTGGCCGTGGTTGGCCTCGGCCATGGCGGCCCAGGCTTCCGGACAGATGCCGGAGTAGTTGTCGCTGGCGAATTGCTGGGACGAATCGGGCATTGCAAGTTCCTTCTTATCGAGGCGCCGGAGGGGGCCGGCGTATGTCGCTACTCTACCTCCGGCTGGCGCCGAAGCGGCAGCCGCCGATGGGGTGTCGTGGTGAACGCTCGGCGGCATGTCCGGCGGGCCTGGGCTAAGGTCGTCCCAGGCCCGCCGCGCGACCCGCTTGCCCATGCCGATGCCGTCCTCTTCCCCGCGGGATACCGCCCTCGACCTGCTCAAGTGGCTGGCGCTGCTGAGCATGCTGCTCGATCACCTGCGCTACGTCTGGCCGCAGCTGTACTGGTTGTATGTGCCCGGGCGTCTGGCCTTCCCGCTGTTCTGCCTGGCCATCGCCGTCAACCTGCGCCGGCTGGCGCCCGGTCAGCCGCTGCCGCTGCGCTATCTCGGCCTGCTGCTGGGCTTCGCCCTGCTGTCCGAATGGCCCTACCGGCTGCTGGTGCCGGCGCCGCAGACCCTGAACATCCTGCCGACCCTGGCGCTGGGGCTGCTGCTCGCCCATGCCCTGGAGCGGCCGCGCGGCCCGCGCTGGCCCGGCCTGGGCGTGCTGTTGCTGGCACTGCTGGCCCACCCCTGGCTGATGTTCGGCGCCGCCGGAGTCCTGCTGCCGGCGGCGTTCGTCCAGGCGCTGCGCCGGCCCCGGCATGCCTGGCCGTGGCCGCCGTTGCTGTGCCTGCTGGCCAACTACTGGCCGCCGCTGTATGGCGATGCGTGGCGCGGCGACGTTTTCGCCCTGGCGGTCGTCGCGGCCTGCGCCCTGGCACCGTTGGTCGGAATCTGCCTGCTGCGTCGGCCTCTGGGGTTCGCGGTGGCGCCGGTGCGACGCTGGGCCTATGGTTTCTATCCGGGCCATTTCCTGGCCTTGGCGATGCTGCGCGAATACCTGCGCTAGAGCCTGCGACGGGCTGTCGCAGGGGGCGGCCGGGAACGCCTCTGGGACGGCGCATGCGCATGACCGACAGGGGCATGTCGCAAACGCAATCCCCTGTGGCGTACATAGGCATCTTAAGGTTTGGGGTGAGTCATACCATCGGCTCCACAAGGGGTCCCCCTTCCCGTTTCCACACCGATGCGCTACAGCGTGGCGCCGCAGGAGATCAGCGATGTTCAGCAAACAAGACCAAATCCAGGGCTACGACGACGAACTGCTGGCGGCGATGAACGCCGAAGAAGCGCGTCAGGAGCATCACATCGAGCTGATCGCCTCGGAAAACTACACCAGCAAGCGCGTCATGCAGGCCCAGGGCAGCGGCCTGACCAACAAGTACGCCGAAGGCTACCCGGGCAAGCGCTACTACGGCGGCTGCGAGCACGTCGACGTGGTCGAGCAGCTGGCCATCGACCGCGCCAAGCAGCTGTTCGGCGCCGACTTCGCCAACGTCCAGCCGCACTCCGGCTCCTCGGCCAACAGCGCCGTCTACCTGGCCCTGCTCAACGCCGGCGACACCATCCTGGGCATGAGCCTGGCCCACGGCGGCCACCTGACCCACGGTTCCAAGGTCAGCTCCTCCGGCAAGCTGTACAACGCCGTGCAGTATGGTCTGGACACCGCCACCGGCCTGATCGACTACGACGAAGTCGAGCGCCTGGCCGTCGAGCACAAGCCGAAGATGATCGTCGCCGGCTTCAGCGCCTACTCCAAGACCCTGGACTTCCCGCGCTTCCGCGCCATCGCCGACAAGGTCGGTGCGCTGCTGTTCGTCGACATGGCCCACGTCGCCGGCCTGGTCGCCGCCGGCCTGTACCCGAACCCGATTCCGTTCGCCGACGTGGTCACCACCACCACCCACAAGACCCTGCGCGGTCCGCGTGGCGGCCTGATCCTGGCCAAGGCCAACCCGGAGATCGAGAAGAAGCTCAACGCCGCGGTGTTCCCCGGCGCCCAGGGCGGCCCGCTGATGCACGTGATCGCCGCCAAGGCGGTGTGCTTCAAGGAGGCCCTGGAGCCTGAGTTCAAGGAGTACCAGGCCCAGGTGATCAAGAACGCCCAGGCCATGGCCAAGGTGTTCGTCGAGCGCGGCTATGACGTGGTCTCCGGCGGCACCGACAACCACCTGTTCCTGGTCAGCCTGATCAAGCAGGGCATCACCGGCAAGGACGCCGACGCCGCCCTGGGTCGCGTCGGTATCACCGTCAACAAGAACTCCGTGCCGAACGACCCGCAGTCGCCGTTCGTCACCTCGGGCCTGCGCATCGGCACCCCGGCGGTCACCACCCGCGGCTTCAAGGAAACCCAGTGCGTCGACCTGGCCGGCTGGATCTGCGATGTCCTCGACCACCTCGGCGATGCCGACGTCGAGGCCCAGGTGGCTAAGCTGGCTGCTGGGCTGTGCGCGGACTACCCGGTCTATCGTTGAGTTTTTCCTTTCCCGGCGGGCGCCGAGTCCGCCGGGTGGATGAGGGAGGCGGCGGGCAGTAGCCACGCCAAGGCCCGCAAGCGTTCCCTCAACCCTAACCCGCCTCGCGGCGGGCCCGGGGAACAGATTTCAGGAGCATCCCTATGCAACGTTATTCCGGCTTCGGCCTGCTCAAGCATTCCTTCAGCCACCACGAGAACTGGCAGCGCATGTGGCGCAACCCGACGCCCAAGCCGGTCTACGATGTGATCATCGTCGGCGGTGGCGGCCACGGCCTGGCCACTGCCTACTACCTGGCCAAAGAGTTCGGCGTGAAGAACGTCGCGGTCATCGAGAAGGGCTGGCTGGGCGGCGGTAACACCGCGCGCAACACCACCATCGTGCGTTCCAACTACCTGTGGGACGAGTCGGCGCTGCTGTACGAGCACGCCATGAAGCTGTGGGAAGGCCTGTCCCAGGACCTCAACTACAACGTCATGTTCTCCCAGCGCGGCGTGTTCAACCTCGGCCACACCCTGCAGGACATGCGCGACATCGAGCGCCGGGTCAGCGCCAACCGCCTCAACGGCATCGACGGCGAGGTGCTCGACGCCAAGCAGGTCGAGGAAATGATCCCGTTCATGGATTGCAGCAAGAACACCCGTTACCCGGTGATGGGCGCCTCCCTGCAGCGCCGCGGCGGCGTCGCCCGTCACGACGCGGTGGCCTGGGGCTATGCCCGTGCCGCCGACGCCCTGGGCGTCGACCTGATCCAGCAGACCGAGGTGATCGGCTTCCGCAAGGAAAACGGCGCCTGCATCGGCGTGGAGACCACCCGTGGTTTTATCGGCGGCAAGCGCGTCGGCGTGGTCACCGCCGGTAACTCCGGGCACATGGCCAAACTGGCCGGCTTCCGCCTGCCGCTGGAGTCGCACCCGCTGCAGGCCCTGGTGTCCGAGCCGATCAAGCCGATCATCGACAGCGTGATCATGTCCAACGCCGTACACGGCTACATCAGCCAGTCGGACAAGGGCGACCTGGTCATCGGCGCGGGCATCGACGGCTACAACGGCTACGGCCAGCGCGGCTCCTACCCGACCATCGAACACACCCTGCAGGCCATCGTCGAGCTGTTCCCGATCCTCTCGCGGGTACGCATGAACCGCCAGTGGGGCGGCATCGTCGACACCACCCCTGACGCCTGCCCGATCATCGCCAAGACCCCGGTGAAGAACCTGTTCTTCAACTGCGGTTGGGGCACCGGTGGCTTCAAGGCCACCCCGGGATCCGGCCATGTCTTCGCCGCGAGCCTGGCCAAGGGCGAGATGCACCCGCTGGCCAAGCCGTTCGCCATCGAGCGCTTCCACACCGGCGCGCTGATCGACGAACACGGCGCGGCCGGGGTGGCGCACTGATATTGGCCCCCTCTCCCGACGGGAGAGGGAGGAATGTTTTCTGGAGGTACCGACCATGCTGCATATCTTCTGCCCCCACTGTGGCGAGCTGCGTTCCGAAGAGGAATATCACGCCGGCGGCCAGGCGCACATCGCGCGCCCGTTGGACCCCAATGCCTGCACCGACGAGGAGTGGGGCGAGTACTTGTTCTTCCGCGACAACCCGCGTGGCATCCACCACGAGCTGTGGGTGCACGCCGCCGGCTGCCGCAAGTACTTCAACGTCACTCGCCACACGGTGAGCTACGAAATCCTCGAGACCTACAAGATCGGCGAGCGTCCCAGCGTGACTGAGGCCAGCGTTGCCGCGAAGAAGACTGCCGGCCAAGGAGTAAGCGCATGAGCCAGGTCAATCGTCTCTCCCAGGGTGGGCGCATCGACCGCAGCCAGCCCTTGACCTTCACCTTCAACGGCCAGAGCTACCAGGGCTTCGCCGGCGATACCCTGGCCGCAGCACTGCTGGCCAACGGCGTCGACATCGTCGGCCGCAGCTTCAAGTACTCGCGCCCGCGCGGCATCGTCGCCGCCGGCGCCGAAGAGCCCAACGCCGTACTGCAGCTCGGCTCCACCGAGGCGGCGCAGGTGCCCAACGTGCGGGCCACCCAGCAGGCGCTGTACAACGGCCTGGTGGCGACCAGCACCAACGGCTGGCCGAACGTCAACACCGACCTGATGGGTATCCTCGGCAAGGTCGGCGGCAAGATGATGCCGCCCGGGTTCTACTACAAGACCTTCATGTACCCGCAGAACCTCTGGCTGACCTACGAGAAGTACATCCGCAAGGCCGCCGGCCTCGGCCGTTCGCCGCGGGAAAACGACCCGGACAGCTACGACTACATGAACCAGCACTGCGACGTGCTGGTGGTCGGCTCCGGCCCCGCCGGCCTGGCCGCGGCCCTGGCCGCCGGCCGTAGCGGCGCGCGGGTGATCCTCGCCGACGAACAGGAAGAATTCGGCGGCAGCCTGCTGGCCACCCGCGAGACCCTCGACGGCAAGCCGGCCGCCGACTGGGCTGCCGCGGCCATCGCCGAGCTGCAGGGCATGCGCGAAGTCACCCTGTTGCCGCGCTCCACGGTCAACGGTTACCACGACCACAACTTCCTCACCATCCACCAGCGCCTCACCGATCACCTCGGCGAAGTCGCGCCCATGGGCCAGGTGCGTCAGCGCATGCACCGCGTGCGGGCCAAGCGCGTGGTCCTGGCCACCGGCGCCCACGAGCGTCCGCTGGTGTACGCCAACAACGACGTGCCCGGCAACATGCTGGCCGACGCGGTGTCCACCTATGTGCGCCGTTACGGCGTGGCCCCGGGCCGCAAGCTGGTGCTGTCGACCAACAACGACTACGCCTACCGCGTGGTCCTGGACTGGCTGGATGCCGGCCAGCAGGTGGTGGCCGTCGCCGATGCGCGCAGCAATCCGCGCGGTACCTGGGTCGAGGAGGCGCGCAAGCGTGGCGTGCGCGTCCTCACCGGCAGTGCCGTGGTCGAGGCACGCGGCAGCAAGCGGGTCACCGGTGCGCGGGTCTGCGCCATCGATCTGAACAAGCACAAGGTCACCAGCCCGGGCGAGATGCTCGACTGCGACCTGATCGTCAGCTCCGGCGGCTACAGCCCGGTGGTGCACCTGGCCTCGCACCTCGGCGGTCGTCCGGAGTGGCGCGAAGACATCCTCGCCTTCGTCCCCGGTGAAGGCTTCCAGAAGCGCCTGTGCGCCGGCGCCGTCAACGGCGTGTTCGCCCTCGGCGACGCCCTGGCCAACGGCTTCGAGGCCGGCGCCTCGGCTGCGGCCGAGGCCGGCTTCAAGGCGGTGGAAGGCAAGCTGCCGAAGACCGAGAAGCGTACCGAGGAGCCGGCCGTCGCGCTGTTCCAGGTGCCCCACGACAAGTCCACCGCACGGGCGCCGAAGCAGTTCGTCGACCTGCAGAACGACGTCACCGCGGCCGGTATCGAGCTGGCCACCCGCGAGGGCTTCGAGTCGGTCGAGCACGTCAAGCGCTACACCGCGCTGGGCTTCGGTACCGACCAGGGCAAGCTGGGCAACATCAACGGTCTGGCCATCGCCGCCCGTTCCATGGGCATCAGCATCCCGCAGATGGGCACCACCATGTTCCGCCCGAACTACACGCCGATCACCTTCGGTGCCGTAGCCGGACGCAACGTCGGCCCGCTGTTCGATCCCAAGCGCTACACCGCGCTGCACCGCTGGCACCTGGCCCAGGGCGCCGAGTTCGAGGACGTCGGCCAGTGGAAGCGTCCCTGGTACTTCCCCAAGAACGGCGAGGACATGCACGCCGCCGTGGCCCGCGAGTGCCTGGCCGTGCGCAACTCGGTGGGCATGCTCGACGCCTCGACCCTGGGCAAGATCGACATCCAGGGTCCGGATGCGCGCGAGTTCCTCAACCGCGTGTACAGCAACGCCTGGACCAAGCTGGACGTGGGCAAGGCCCGCTACGGCCTGATGTGCAAGGAAGACGGCATGGTCACCGACGACGGCGTCACCGCCTGTCTGGCCGACAACCACTTCCTGATGACCACCACCACCGGTGGCGCGGCACGCATCATGGAATGGCTGGAGATCTACCACCAGACCGAATGGCCGGAGCTGAAGGTGTACTTCACCTCGGTCACCGACCACTGGGCGACCCTGACCCTGTCCGGCCCCAACAGCCGCAAGCTGCTGGCCGAGGTCACCGACATCGACCTGGACAAGGACGCCTTCCCCTTCATGACCTGGAAGGAAGGCAATGTCGGCGGCGTGCCGGCCCGGGTGTTCCGCATCTCCTTCACCGGCGAGCTGAGCTACGAGGTCAACGTGCAGGCCGACTACGCCATGGGCGTGCTGGAGAAGATCGTCGAGGCGGGTAAGAAGTACGACCTGACCCCCTACGGCACCGAGACCATGCACGTGCTGCGCGCCGAGA
The DNA here is from genome assembly GCF_033547155.1 of Pseudomonas benzenivorans. Lineage (GTDB taxonomy): Bacteria > Pseudomonadota > Gammaproteobacteria > Pseudomonadales > Pseudomonadaceae > Aquipseudomonas > Aquipseudomonas benzenivorans_B. The sequence goes on along the minus strand of NZ_CP137892.1, from coordinate 4,063,505 downwards.
AGGGTTTCATCATCGTCGGTCAGGACACCGACGGCTCGGTGACCCCGGACGACCTGGGCATGGGCTGGTGCGTCGGCCGCAACAAGCCGTTCTCCTGGATCGGCTGGCGCGGCATGAACCGCGAAGACTGCCTGCGTGAAGACCGCAAGCAGCTGGTCGGCCTCAAGCCGGTCGACCCGAACAAGGTGCTGCCGGAAGGCGCGCAGCTGGTATTCGACCCGAAGCAGTCGATCCCCATGACCATGGTCGGTCACGTGACCTCCAGCTACATGAGCGCGGCGATGGGTTACTCCTTCGCCATGGCCCTGGTCAAGGGCGGTCTCAAGCGCATGGGCGAGCGGGTATTCGCGCCGCTGGTCGATGGCAGCGTGATCGAGGCGGAGATCTGCAGCCCGGTGTTCTACGACCCGAAGGGCGAGCGGCAGAACATCTGAGTCTCCAGTACCCAACCCTGGGGCCGTTCGGCGGTCCCAGAGGTCAATCAGACTTTAGCGACAGGTTAACAACATGACCGCGATCAACGTCTACAAGCAGCGCCCCGATGCCGGCCAGGCCGAATCCCCGCTGTTCCACGCCGGTCTCGACGAGCTGGCACGCAAGGGCAAGAACAAGAGCAACGCCGGGGTGACCCTGCGCGAGAAGAAACTGCTCGGCCACCTGATCCTGCGCGGCGACGCCGACGATGCCCAGTTCGCCGGTGGCGTGCACAAGGCCCTGGGCCTGGAGCTGCCGGTGGCCCTGACCCTGGTGGCCAAGGGCGAGATCTCGCTGCAGTGGCTGTCCCCCGACGAGTGGCTGCTGATCGTGCCGAGCGGCGAGGAGTTCGCCACTGAGCAGAAACTGCGTGCGGCCCTCGAAGGCCAGCACATCGCCATCGTCAACGTCAGCGGCGGCCAGACCGTGCTGGAACTTTCCGGCCCCAAGGCCCGCGAAGTGCTGATGAAGTCGAGCATCTACGACGTGCACCCGAGCAATTTCCCGGTCGGCAAGGCGGTCGGCACCGCCTTCGCCAAGAGCCAGCTGGTGATCCGCCATACCGGTGAAGACACCTGGGAACTGCTGGTGCGCCGCAGCTTCTCCGACTACGTCTGGTTGTGGCTGCAGGATGCCAGCGCCGAGTACGGCCTGGCGATCAAGGAATAGGTTGGGATGAGGCGCGCAGCGACGGTACCCGCGGCTGCGCGCCTGACATCGGCTGAGACGGCCGCTGGCCATCGCTTCGCTCAACGCCACCCTGCTGCCCTGTGCATTGGAGATCGATATGAGCCGCACGCCTGATACCTGGATTCTCACCGCCCACTGTCCGAGCGTGCTCGGCACCGTCGATGCGGTGACACGACTGCTCTATGAGCAGCAGTGCTACGTCACCGAGCATCACTCGTTCGATGACCGCTTGTCGGCACACTTCTTTATCCGCGTCGAGTTCCGCGCCCCGGCCGGCTTCGACGAGACGGCCTTCCGCGCGACTCTCGACGAGCGTCTGGCGCCCTTCGACATGCACACCGAGCTGACGCCGCCGGGCTATCGGGCCAAGGTGGTGCTGATGGTCTCCAAGGCCGACCACTGCCTCAACGACCTGCTCTACCGTCAGCGCATCGGCCACTTGGCCATGGACGTGGTCGCCGTGGTGTCCAACCACCCGGACCTGGAACCCCTGGCGCGCTGGCACGACATCCCCTATTACCACTTCCCCCTCGACCCCAACGACAAGCCGGCGCAGGAGCGCAAGGTGTTGCAGGTGATCGAGGACACCGGCGCCGAACTGGTGGTGCTCGCCCGCTACATGCAGGTGCTGTCGCCGGAGCTGTGCCGCAAGCTGGACGGCTGGGCGATCAATATCCACCACTCGCTGCTGCCGGGCTTCAAGGGCGCCAAGCCCTATCACCAGGCGTACCAGAAGGGCGTGAAGATGGTCGGCGCCACCGCCCACTACATCAACAACGACCTCGACGAGGGGCCGATCATCGCCCAGGGCGTCGAGTCGGTGGATCACGCCCACTACCCGGAAGACCTGATCGCCAAGGGCCGCGACATCGAGTGCCTGACCCTGGCCAAGGCCATCGGTTATCACATCGAGCGGCGGGTGTTCCTCAACGCCAACCGCACCGTGGTGCTGCACGCGTAAATAGGTGCGCGGGGTTTGCCGGACGCCGGCATGACCCAGCGCCATTGCAATACCGGAGCGGTATTACCGCACTGCCTTCACGCGGTCACTCCGGCGACAAACCCAAGCTCCAGTGCAAGGCCGCGCGGCCAATGACCGCGCCTTTGTATTCACAACAACAAAGGAGAACACCCTATGTCCGGTAATCGTGGTGTCGTGTACCTCGGCGCAGGCAAGGTCGAAGTACAGAAGATCGACTATCCGAAAATGCAGGATCCGCGCGGCAAGCGCATCGACCATGCTGTAATCCTCAAGGTGGTATCCACCAACATCTGCGGTTCCGACCAGCACATGGTGCGTGGTCGTACCACCGCTCAGGTCGGTCTGGTGCTGGGCCACGAAATCACCGGCGAGGTGATCGAGAAGGGGCCCGGCGTCGAACACCTGCAGATCGGCGATCTGGTGTCGGTGCCGTTCAACGTCGCCTGCGGCCGTTGCCGCAGCTGCAAGGAACAGCACACCGGCGTCTGCCTGACCGTCAACCCGGCTCGCGCCGGCGGCGCCTACGGCTATGTCGACATGGGCGACTGGACCGGTGGCCAGGCCGAATACGTGATGGTGCCCTACGCCGACTTCAACCTGCTCAAGCTGCCGGACCGCGACAAGGCCATGGAGAAGATCCGCGACCTGACCTGCCTGTCCGACATCCTGCCGACCGGCTACCACGGCGCCGTCACCGCCGGCGTCGGCCCGGGCAGCACCGTCTATGTCGCCGGTGCCGGCCCGGTTGGCCTGGCCGCCGCCGCCTCGGCACGCCTGCTCGGCGCCGCCGTGGTCATCGTCGGTGACGTCAACCCGGTCCGCCTGATCCATGCCAAGGCCCAGGGCTTCGAGATCGCCGACCTGTCCCAGGACATTCCGCTGCACGAACAGATCGCCGCCCTGCTGGGCGAGCCGGAAGTCGACTGCGCCATCGACTGCGTGGGCTTCGAGGCCCGCGGCCATGGCCATGACGGCGCCCAGCACGAGGCTCCGGCCACCGTGCTCAACTCGCTGATGCAGGTTACCCGCGTCGCCGGCAACATCGGCATCCCCGGCCTGTACGTCACCGACGATCCAGGTGCAGTCGACGCCGCCGCCAAGAAGGGTGCCCTGAGCATCCGCTTCGGCCTCGGCTGGGCCAAGTCGCACAGCTTCCACACCGGCCAGACCCCGGTGATGAAGTACAACCGCGCACTGATGCAGGCGATCATGTGGGACCGCATCAACATCGCCGAAGTGGTCGGTGTCGAAGTGATCAGCCTGGACGACGCGCCGAAGGGCTATCACGAGTTCGATGCCGGCGTGCCGAAGAAATTCGTCATGGATCCGCACAAGCTGTTCAGCGCCGCCTGAGTCTAGGGGCGAAAGAAAGGGCGGCCTTTGGGCCGCCCTTTTTTATGCCGAAACGAAAGTCGGCCCGGCTACTCGCCCATCCGCTGGGCTTCGCCCAGGGGGGCGGCCTCGCCGCGCAGCTCCTCGCGTAACCGGGCGATGCGCTCGTCCTTCTCGCGCCACAACTGGGTCACCCAGTCCTGCATCTGGCGCCGGAACGCCGGGTCGTTCTGGTAGTCGCCCTGGTACAGCGCCGGGTCGAGGGCGTGGGTGCGAATGTCCACCACCACCCTGGGCACCTGGCCGCTGATCAGCGCCCAGAACCCGGGAATCCGCGTGCCCGGGTAGACCAGGGTCACGTCCAGCACCGCGTCCAGCTGCTCGCCCAGGGCCGCCAGGACGAAGGCCACGCCGCCGGCCTTGGGCTTGAGCAGGTAGCGATAGGGCGAGCCCTGCTCGGCATGCTTGGTCGGGGTGAAGCGGGTGCCTTCCAGGTAGTTGACCACGGTCACCGGCAAGTCCCGGAACTTCTCGCAGGCGCGCTTGGTGATCTCCAGGTCCTGGCCCGCCAGCTCCGGGTGCTTGGCCAGCAGGGCCTTGGAATGGCGCTTCATGAAGGGGTAGTCCAGCGCCCAGAAGGCCAGGCCGAGAAAGGGCACCCAGATCAATTGCTGTTTGAGGAAGAACTTGAAGTAGGGCGTCTTGCGGTTGAACGCCTGGACCAATGCCGGGATGTCGACCCAGGACTGGTGGTTGCTGATCACCAGGTAGGAGGTGTCCTGGCGCAGCTCGGCGCCGCCGCGAATGTCCCATTCGGTCGGCAGCAGGGCGGCGAAGATCAGCTTGTTCAGTTCCGCCCAGGTCTCGGCCACCCACATCACCCCGCGCGAGCAGGCGGCCTTGGCGGCCCGGCCAGGCAGGGCGAACTTGCCTAGGGCGATCAGCAGCAGCGGGCCGATCAGCACCAGGGTATTGAGCAGAAGCAGCAGGGTGACGCAGAGGCCGGTCAGCAGGCGGCGCATGGCAACTCCTTGTGGTGCGCGGCGTGGGTCCGGCCATGATAAGCAGGCCGGTCGCGGCGTCCAAGCCGCCGCACCGGCTGTGCGCGACAAAAGCCCGGGCCTGGGCGGTGCCATCCTCGGCAATGGCTTATGCTTATGCCGATCATTGGTCCTCGCCGTGGTCGTTGCCGTGCTCAAACGCATTCCCGTCACCGAACTCCTCGTAGGCATGTACATCCATGAACTGTGCGGCTCCTGGATGGAGCACCCGTTCTGGAAAACCCGTTTCCGCCTGGGCAGCGACAAGGACCGACAACGCATACTCGACAGCGGCATCCGCGAGGTGTGGATCGACACCGGCAAGGGGCTGGACCTGCCGAGCGGCGAGACGGTCGAGCAGGTCCAGGCCGAGACCGAGGCGGTCTTGCTCGCCGCCGCGCCGACTGCGGTCACGGAGGGGGGGCGGAAGGTCGCCCAGCGCGGCCTGGAGGATGAGCTCCAGCGGGCGGCCAGGCTGTGCGACAGCTCCAAGCGCGCGGTGATGGCGATGTTCGGCGACGCGCGCATGGGCCGGGCCATCGAGGTCGGTCGGGCGGGGGAGCTGGTCGATGAAATTTCCGCTTCCATCCTGCGCCAGCCCAATGCGCTGATCAGCCTGGCGCGTCTCAAGCATGCCGACGAGTACACCTATATGCACTCGGTGGCGGTCTGTGCGCTGATGATCGCCCTGGCGCGGCAGCTCGAACTGTCCGAGGCGCTGGTGCGCGAGGCCGGCATGGCCGGGCTGCTGCACGACATCGGCAAGATGTGCACCCCCCCGGCGGTGCTGAACAAGCCGGGCAAGCTCACGGACAGCGAGTTCGCCACCATGCGTGAGCACCCCGAGGCCGGCGCCCGCCTGTTGGTCGACAGCCAGCAGGTCAGTGCGTTGGTGCTGGACGTCTGCCTGCATCACCATGAGAAGGTCGACGGCAGCGGTTACCCCCATGGCCTGGCAGGCGAACAGATCAGCCTGCTGGCGCGCATGGCGGCGGTCTGCGACGTGTACGACGCGGTCACCTCGGATCGCCCCTACAAGGCCGGCTGGGAGCCCGCCGAGTCGATCCGCAAGATGGCCGGCTGGAAGGGCCACTTCGACGAGCGGGTGTTTCAGGCCTTCGTCAGAACCGTGGGCATCTACCCCACCGGCTCGCTGGTGCGTTTGCAGAGCGGGCGCCTGGGTGTGGTGCTGGAGCAGCACGAACAGTCGCTGCTGACGCCGATGGTCAAGGTGTTCTTCTCGGCCAAGAGCAAGCAGCCGATCCCCCAGGAGGTCATCGACCTGAGCAAGCTCGTCGGCCGCGAGCGCATCGTCGGTCGCGAGTCGGCCGCCGACTGGGGCTTTCGCAACCTCGATGAACTCTGGACGGGGTTGCCGCAGGGCTGATCCGGCCGCGCCTTCCTCCTCGGTTCCCGCGTTCGGCTCCGCGATGGGTCGTGGCCTGCCGCGCAGTATCCTCGATGCTCCAGCGTCGCATCGACATGGCCTGGCCTATGCTGCAGGCAGGTGCCAGCGAACTGACGCCAGTTGCGCGGCGTGATTCTTGCTTCAAGGGGTTCGTTGACGCATTCGCTGTCGGGATGCGGGGGACTCGACGAGGTGTCGCTATGACCGGAATACTCACGCCAGGCGTTCGCCTGTTGGAGCGCTTCAGCTTCGCGCGCAAATTCCAGCTGTTGTTTGTCTTGTTCGTGTTGCCGTTGGGCTATGCGCTGTGGGTGATCAGCAGCGACCATCTGGCGCGGCTGACGCTGCTCGACCGCGAGCTCGAGGGCATGCAGGGCGTGCAGGCGCTGGGGGCGGTGCAGCTGGCGTTGCTCGAGCAGCGCACCCTGCTGGCGCGCTGGAAGGGCACCGACCAGCCAGCCGAGGCGCTGTTGCGACAGCGTGCCGGAGCCCTCGACGAGGCCCTGCAGCACGCCGTGCGCCAGCGGGCAGGCGCGCCCTCGAGCGCCCAGGCCCGTGAGCAATTGGCCGCCTTGCAACAGCTGCGCGCGGGCCTGGCGGTGGCCGAAGTGGGAAAGCTGGCGCTACCCGACGCCCTGGAGCGTTACCAAAGCACCCTGATGCAGCTGACGACCCTGCGCGAGCAGCTGGCCACCGACAGTGGCCTGATTCTCGACCCCCAGCTCGACAGCTACCTGATGATGGAGCAGCTGACCTTCACCCTGCCGCGCCTGCTGGAGAGCCTGGGCAGCTTCGCCAGCCAAGGCTATGGCGCGGTGGTCTCGCAGCATTTCACCCTGCAGAGCCGGGTGCTGGTTCGCGACTTGCGCCGTGGCCTGGACGAGTCGCTCGCGCAACTGGTCAAGGCGCGTACGACCCTCGCTCAGTTGCGCACGCCGGCCACCGAGCCACTGCTGACGGCCTTCACCGCCGCCGAGCAGGGCCTGCAGGCGTTCCTCGCCGAGATCGATCGTGGCATGTTCGAGGCCAATCCCATGACCCTGAGTCCCGACCAGTTCGTGCAGCGGGTGGACGCCCTGCAGGTGCAGCTGGTCGACCTGCAGCAGGCGCTGTACCGGCAGTTCGCCGCGAGCCTGGGCGACTACCGCCAGCAGGCCCAACAGGAAATGTTCCGGGCGATCGGCGTGTTCGGCCTGCTGACGGCGCTGGCGCTCTATGTGCTGCTGTGCCTCAACGCCTCGATCCGCCGCAGCACCGCCGGGATCATCGACGCGGCCCAGGGCCTGCGCGCTGGCGACCTGCGCGTGCAGATGCAGGTGCACGGCGCGGATGAGCTGGCGAACATCGCCCTGGCCCTGAACACCGCGGTGGACCAGCTGCGCGGCTCGCTGCAGGGGGTCGATCAGGAGAGTCAGCAGCTCGGCGGCACGGTGCAGTCGCTCAGCCGCCAGGCCCAGGATGCCCTGGCCGCGGTCGAGCAGCAGCGCGGCCAGGTGAGCCAGATCGCCGCGGCTGCCACGCAGATGGCCGCCACCGCCCAGAGCGTGGCGCAGAGCTGCGAAGCGGCGGCGGCCGAGGTCGGGCACACCCGCGACATCGCCAACCAGAGCAACCAGCGCAGCGTGCGCACCAGCGCCAGCATGCGCCAGCTGAGCAGCAGCCTGGGCAGCAGTGCGGCGACCCTGCAGCAGCTGCGCGAGCAGACCGAGCAGATCACCCGGGTGGTCGACGTGATCAAGGGCATCGCCGAGCAGACCAACCTGTTGGCGCTCAATGCCGCGATCGAGGCGGCGCGGGCCGGTGACCAGGGTCGCGGCTTCGCCGTGGTCGCCGACGAAGTGCGCTCGCTGTCCCAGCGCACGCAGAACTCCACCGCCGAAATCGCCGAGACCGTGGCCAACCTGCACAAGGTGGTCGGTCAATCGGTGACCCTGATGGAGGAGGCCGTACGCCAGGCCGAAGGCGACGTCGGCAGCGTGCTGGCCATGGGCGAGGACCTGGCCGGCATCGTCGAGTCGGTGCAGCGGGTCAGTGACCGCCTGGCGCAGATTGCCACCGCCGCCGAGCAGCAGGCGGCCACCGCCGATGAGGTCAGCGGCAATATCCAGCAGGTCGACCAGGGGGCCAGCGCCCTGCTCGACGGCGCTCAGGCGGTCAGCGGCGTCGCCGAGCAGCTGCGCCGTGGCAGCGACGGCCTGGCGCAGAACACCGGGCGGTTCCAGTTGGATTGAGCCGCGCGGCGCCCCGCTTGACGCGTGCGGCGCCGCTGGCGCAGTCTGCCGGCCGAGACCGCCGCGCCGCAGGACGCCCATGCCGCACATTCTGATAGTCGAAGACGAAGCCGCGATTGCCGACACCCTGGTCTACGCCCTGCAGGCCGAGGGCTTCGCCACCACCTGGCTGAGCCTGGCGGGCGAGGCGCTGGAGCGTTTGGCAAGCGAGCCCTTCGACCTGCTGATTCTCGATGTCGGCCTGCCGGACATCAGCGGCTTCGAGGCCTGCCGGCGCCTGCGGCGCTTCTCCGAGGTGCCGGTGATCTTCCTCACCGCCCGGGATGCCGAGATCGACCGGGTGGTGGGCCTGGAAATCGGCGCCGACGACTATGTGGTCAAGCCCTTCAGCCCGCGGGAAGTGGCCGCGCGGGTCAGGGCCATCCTCAAGCGGGTCGGGCCGCGATCGGTTGGGCCGCATTCGGTCGGGCCGGGTTCGGCCGAGCCGCGCCCGGCCGGGCCCGCGGCGCTCGCAGAGGGGGCCTTTCGGGTCGATACCCAGCGCTTTCAGATCCACTACCTGGGCCAGGCGCTGACCCTGACCCGCCACGAGTTCCGCCTGCTGCAAGCCCTGCTGGCACAGCCCGAGCGGGTGTTTTCCCGCGAGCAGCTGCTCGACGCCCTGGGCGTGGCCCGCGATGTCGGCTACGAGCGCAGCATCGACAGCCATATCAAGAGCCTGCGCGCCAAGCTGCGCCGGGTCGCCGCCGACCGCGAGCCGATCCAGACCCACCGCGGTCTGGGCTACAGCTGCAGTCCGGAGCGCTGAGATGCCCCTGGGCGTACGCATCTTCCTGGTCTACTTCCTGTTCGTCGGCCTGGCCGGCTGGTTCGTGTTGAGCACGGTGATGGACGAGATACGTCCCGGGGTGCGCCAGTCCACCGAGGAGACCCTGGTCGACACCGCCAACCTGCTGGCGGAGATCCTGCGCGAGGAGGTCAAGGCCGGCCGCCTGGCCCACAGTCGCCTGCCCGAGCTGCTCCAGGCCTATGGCCAGCGCCGGCCCGGGGCGCAGATCTGGGGCGTGGAGAAGAGCCGGGTCAACCACCGCATCTATGTCACCGACGCCGCCGGCATCGTCCTGCTCGATTCCAGCGGAGCCGCGGTGGGGCAGGACTACTCGCGCTGGAACGACGTGTTCCTCACCCTCAAGGGCCAGTACGGCGCCCGCTCCAGCCGCGAGGACCCGCATGACCCGGACTCCTCGGTGATGTATGTGGCGGCGCCGATCAAGGACGGCGAACGGATCATCGGCGTGGTCTCGGTGGCCAAGCCCAATCGCACCCTGCAGCCCTATATCGAGCGTTCCCAGCAGCGCCTGGGCTGGCTCGGCGCCGGACTGATCGGCCTCGGCCTGCTGATCGGCGCGCTGCTGTCCTGGTGGCTGAGCGCCTCGCTGCGCCGGCTGACCCGCTATGCCCAGGCCGTCAGCGCCGGGCAGCGCGCCGAGTTGCCCAGCCTGCACGGCGGCGAGCTGGCGCAACTGGCCGAGGCGGTCGAGCGCATGCGCACCGAGTTGGAGGGCAAGGCCTACGTCGAGCGCTATGTACACACCCTGACCCACGAGCTGAAGAGCCCCCTGGCGGCCATCCGCGGTGCCACCGAGCTGCTGGACGGGGACATGGCGGCCGAGCAGCGCCGGCGCTTCGTCGGCAATATCGACCAGGAGGCCGGGCGCATGCAGCAGCTGATCGAACGCCTGCTGCACCTGGCCCAGGTGGAGCAGCGCCAGGGGCTGGAGGAGCGGGTCCGGGTGCCGCTGCAGGAGCTGTTCGCCGCGCTGCTGCAGGCCCAGCAGGCCCGCATCCAGCGCGGCGCACTGCGCATCGACAACCGCCTCCCCGCCGAGCTGGCGGTGCGCGGCGAGCGCTTCCTGCTGCGCCAGGCCCTGGCCAACCTGCTGGACAACGCCCTGGACTTCACCCCGGCCGGCGGGCTGATCGCCTGCAGCGCCGAAGCCTGCGGCGAGCGGGTCGAGCTGCGCCTGTTCAACCAGGCCGAGGCCATTCCCGACTACGCCCTGGCGCGGCTGAGCGAGCGCTTCTACTCCCTGCCGCGCCCCGGTGGCGGGCGCAAGAGCAGCGGCCTGGGGCTGAATTTCGTCGAGGAGGTGGCGCAGCTGCACGGCGGCGCGCTGCGCATCGGCAATGTCGCAGGCGGGGTCGAGGTCGTCTTGAGTCTGCCCCGCGCCTGAGTCCCGGGCGCTACAGCAGCAATACGCTGGCCAGGCCGAGGAAGGCGAAGAAGCCGACTATGTCGGTGACCGTGGTGAGAATCACGCTGCCGGCCAGTGCCGGGTCGATGCCCATGCGCTCGAGCAGCAGGGGCAGGCCCCAGCCGGCCAGCGCCGCGCACAGCAGGTTGATCAGGATGGCGCTGCCCAGGACCGCCCCCAGCCCCCAGTTGCCGAACCAGAGCACGGCCAGCAGGGCGATGACCGCCGCCCAGAGCACGCCATTGAGCACCGAGATGCCCAGCTCGCGGTTGAGCAGGATGCGCAGGTTGCCTTTCTGCACCTGGCCCAGGGCCAGGCCGCGGATCACCAGGGTCAGGGTCTGGCTGCCGGCGATGCCGCCCATGCTCGCCACTATGGGCATGAGCACGGCCAGCGCCACCAGCTGCTCGAGGGTGGCCTGGAACAGGCCGATCACCCAGGCGGCGCTGAAGGCGGTGATCAGGTTAATGCCCAGCCACACCGCGCGGCGGCGCGAGCTGACCAGCACCGGGGCGAAGATGTCCGCCTCGTCGTCGAGACCGGCCATCTGCATCAGGGTGCGCTCGGAGTCTTCGCGCATCAGGTCGGCCACGTCGTCCAGGGTGATGCGGCCGATCACCCGGTTATCCTCGTCCACCACCGGCGCGGACAGCAGGTCGAGCTCCTTGAACCGCTGGTCGACCTCGCTGCCGCTGGCGCTGGCGGCGATGCCGACGATGGCGCTGTCGAGCAGCTCGGCGACGGGGCGGTCGAGGTCGGCGGTGACCAGCGCGCTCAGGCGCAGCCCGCCCCGGTAGTGACCCTTGCGGTCGACCACCATCAGCAGGTCGGTCTGCGGCGGCAGCGTCTCCAGCAGGCGCAGGTAGCGCAGCACGGTGCTGACCTTGACGTCGGCGCGGATCTGGATCACGTCGGCGTTCATCAGGCCGCCGGCCGAGTCTTCGGGATAGGCCAGCATCGACTCCAGCTGGCTGCGCTGGCTGGCGCTGCTGGCGCGCAACAGCTTGGTGCCCAGCTCGCCGGGCAGGGTCTGGATCAGGTCGACCCGGTCGTCGAGTTCCAGATGGGCGGCCGAGGCGATCAGGTCGTCGAGGTCGAGTTCCAGGGCCAGGGCGACGCGGATCTCGTCGTGCAGGTAGATCAGCACCTTGCCGGCCCGTTCGGTCTCGACCATGCTCCAGACGCTGCGGCGCTCCTCCGGCGGCAGCGCCTCGAGCAGGCCGGCGACCTTGGCCGGGTGCATGCGATGGAGAATCTTGCCGACCCGCTTGAGCTTCTTCAGGCCCAGGGCGTCGCGGATGGCCTCCAGATGGTTGATCTCGCTCTTGCCGCTGTCCAGCGTCGAGTCCTGGTTGGCCTGCGGCGCATCGGCCGACTCCCCGGCCAGCTGCCGGCGCAACTTGATGCTCAGGTGCGGCAGGACGCGTCCCTCGCGCGCCGGGTCGATCTGCTGCCACAGCGCCAGGCGCTGCTCGACCTCGAGCAGTTCGAGCATGGCGGCGACCTTGGCCGGATGCATGCGCCCCAGCAGCTTGCGCACGCGCTTGTTCTTCCCGGCGTCGAGGGCCTGGATGATCTGTTCGCTGTCGCTGCGGCTCGCTGCGTCTTTAACGTGGCGCGCCTCGGGGTCGGTGCTCGTCATAGGGGCCAAGGCCGGGCAAAGGGTGGCAGGGTGTCACTGGCGCAGGACATTGTCGCAGTAGGGAGTATGGCCCAGCTACGGCGCTGGATGGCGAGGCGGAGCGTTTGCGGCGTCGCATCCTGGCCGCGCGGCGAGACTACAGAGGTTTGCACGAGGCGAACAAGGTCTCCGGGCCGGTTGGCCAGGCACTCCGTCCTGCCCGGCGCCGACGGCGAACGGCAGGCCCGGGCAGGGGGCGGCGGCTTCGTCGAGCAAGTTGGCTATTATTGAAGTCGCTGCGGCTCGCCGGCCGCGACGCCTACCCCTCCACTCCGGGAAGCCTTGTATGAAGACAGTCGCCGAGATTCTCCGCAGCAAGCTGCACGCCGCGGTCTATAGCGTAAGCCCCGAGACGTCGGTGCTCGATGCCATCAAGCTGATGGCCGAGAAGGGCATCGGCGCCCTGGTGGTGTTACAGAACGGGCGCCTGGCGGGTATCGTCAGCGAGCGCGATTACGCCCGCAAGGTGGCCCTGCTGGAGCGTTCGGCCTTCTCCGCCCAGGTCAGCGAGATCATGACCGCCGAGGTGGTCACCGTCGGTCCCAGCCAGTCGGCCCAGGAGTGCATGCAGTTGATGACCGACCGCCACCTGCGCCACCTGCCGGTGATGGCCGAGGGCGAGTTGATCGGTCTGCTGTCGATCGGTGACCTGGTCAAGGAGACCATCGCCGAACAGGCCCGCCTGATCCAGCAGTTGGAGCAGTACATCCGCGGCGAGTAGCCGCCCGCGGTTTTCGCGAGGCGCCCGGTTGCAGGCGGTGGCCGGGCGCCTCCCCCGAGTCTCCACACAATCTCCACCGTTGCGGCATAAAACCGCCCCATGGCCTGGCCAGACTCTCCCCACCCTAGTCATTGCGGAGAGCCGTACCATGAACCGACCCCTGGCCTTCAAGCTGGGCGCCATCGCCCTGTTGATCCTGCTGTTGCTGATCCCCCTGTCGATGATCGGCGGCCTGGTCTCCGAGCGTCAGCTGCAGCGCGATGCCGTCTTGCAGGACATCGCCCGCAGTTCCAGTTATCGCCAGCAACTCACCGGGCCGATCCTGGTGCTGCCCTACACCAAGGTGCTGCACGAGTGGAAAACCCAGGCCAAGACCGGCGAGCGCTATCTGGAGGAGCGTCAGGTACGCGGGCGCCTATACTTCCTGCCGGAGCGCTTCGAGCTCAATGGCCAGGTGGTTACCGAACTGCGTGCGCGCGGCATCTACCAGGCGCGCCTGTACCACAGCGACAACCAGGTCAGCGGCCTGTTCAAGCTGCCGGCGCGCCTGGGGCTGGGCGATGACCTGGGCCTGTACCAGTTCGAGAGGCCGTTCCTGGCGGTGGGCATCAGCGATATCCGCGGCATCGGCAACGCCCTGCAGTTGCGCCTGAACGGCGCCAGCCTGGATTTCCAGCCGGGCAGCGGCGACGAGCGCCTCGGCGCCGGGGTGCATGTGCCGTTGCCGGCACTGGACAGCCAGGGCGGGCAGCGCCTGGAGTTCGCCTTCGACCTCAAGCTGCAGGGCACCGAGCAGCTCAGCGTGGTGCCGGTCGGGCGCGACAGCCGGGTCAGGCTGCAGGCCGACTGGCCACACCCGAGCTTCGTCGGCGAGTACCTGCCGAACCAGCGCGAGGTGAGCGACCAGGGTTTCACGGCGCAGTGGCAGACCAGCTTCTTCGCCACCAACCTGGAGCAGAGCCTGCAGGCCTGCGTGCGCAAGGACAATTGCCAGGAACTGTTCGGCCGGCGCTTCGGGGTCAGCTTCGTCGACCCGGTGGACCAGTACCTGAAGAGCGACCGGGCGATCAAGTACGCCCTGCTGTTCATCAGCCTGACCTTCGCCGTGTTCTTCCTCTTCGAGGTGCTCAAGCGCCTGGCCGTGCACCCGCTGCAGTACGCCCTGGTCGGCCTGTCCCTGGCGCTGTTCTACCTGCTGTTGCTGTCGCTGTCCGAGCACCTGGGCTTCGCCCTGGCCTATGGCCTCTCGGCCTCGGCCTGCGTGGCGCTGAACGCCTTCTATGTCAGCCACGTGCTGCACGGCCGGTTGCGCGGCGGCGCCTTCGGCCTGCTCCTGGCCGCCTTGTACGGGCTGCTCTACGGCCTGCTCAGCGCCGAGGACTACGCCCTGCTGATGGGCTCGCTGCTGGTGTTCGGGGTACTCGGTTGCGTCATGGTGCTGACCCGCAACCTGGACTGGTATGGCGTCGGCAAGAGCGGCGCCAGCGCGCCGGCCAGCACCCTTTGATCCATGTTCGGCGCGGCCCTGGCCGCGCCCTCTCGGGAGACCCTGACGATGCGCCTGTTCCTGCAATTTTCCGCCTGCCTCGCCCTCGGCGTGGTGGTCGCCGCGCTGCTGTTGATCGGCCTGATGTTCTGCGGCCAGTTCGGCCTGATCGACGGCCTGCTGTTCACCGGCAAGCCGCTGGCGCAACTGAGCCTGGCCGTGCTGCCCGAGCCGTTCTGGGTCGGCTTGAGCGGGGTGGCGGACGCCCCGCGCAACCCCTCGGTACAGTCCTTTCTGGCGCTCTGCGCGGCCCTGGGCCAGGTCGGCATGCTGCTGGCGCTGGGCTTCATGCGCCTGTGGTACCGGGCATGAGCGGTCATGTCGGCTTGCGCGAGGAGGCGCGCCTGGGGCATCTGCTGGCGCGGCGCATCGCCCGCTTGTTCATGCCGGACGGCAAGCCCGCGCGGGCACCGCGGAGGGAGAGCCCGCCATGTCGCTGAAACCGCGTGCGGCGTGGCACTTCATGGCGGGACTGATGGCCGGTAGCACCCTGGCTTATCTGCTGGCCGTGCTGCTGGGCTTGCTGATGCCGTCCTGGCCGTTCAATGCCTTCTTCACGCCGCTGGCCGCACTGGGCCTGGCTCTGCAGGCACCTCACCTGTGGCGCCCGATTGAGCCTTGCGGAGCCCGTTGGTGCCAGGGCGCCTCTCTGGGCGCCGCTGTGCTGGCGCTGGTCTGGCTGTTCTACCGCTACGGATGGCCGACATGAATCAAGTGACGGCTGGGCTGTGGCTGATCGGCAGGCTGCTGTACCGCGCGCTCATGCTCTGGCTGTGGTTGCTGCTGCTGTTCTACCTGGGGTTCAAGCTGGCCGAGCGTGGCCAGGCAATCGATGCGTTGCCGGCGCAGCTGGAGGTGGAGGGCGTGGTACTGATCGGCGGCGAGAGTGGTATTCGCGAGGGCTGTGGTGTGGCGGTGTTGCGCCTGTCGTCCGCCATGCGTGTGCGCCTGCAGCGCGAGGGCCTTGCGGCGCTGCAGGAGGCGCGCCAGGCGCGCGGCTACCCGGAAAGGGACTACTACCACTACCAGGCCTGGCAGACCACGCCGGCCAAGGGCGCTGCGGAGGGGCTTTCGCCCATTATGCTTGGGCTGCAGTGCGCCGATGCCGATGACGAACTGACGGCGCGAATCAGCAGGGCCAGCCAGGAGGCGGGGGGCTACTACAGCCAGAAGGACGAGGGCGCCCTGCTGTTATTGCCGCGCGAGGGGCTGGTTGTCTTCGGCTACTTCGGCTGAGTCGCCTGCAACGACGGCCGCCGGCTGACCTCGGCATACCAGGCCGCCAGCTGCGGGCAGCGCTGGCGCCAGCCCAGTTCGGGCTGGCGCAGGTCCAGGTAGCCGATGGCGCAGGCCAGGCCGATGGCGGCGATGTCGAAGCGGCTGCTCAACTCGGCGATCGCCTCGTTCTCGAAGTGCTGCAGGCTCTGCTCGATCTTCGCCCGCTGACCGTCCAGCCACTCGGGCCAGCGCTTGTCCGCCGGGCGCAGGAAGGTCTCGTAGCGCATCAGCACCGCGGCGTCGAGGATGGCATCGGCCAGCGCGGCCAGGCTCAGGCGGCGCCAGCGGGCGCTGCCGCCGGGGGGGATCAGCGGCTCGCCGACATGCTGCTGGTCGAGGTATTCGAGGATCACCCGGCTGTCGACCAGCACGTTGCCGTCGGCCAGGCGCAGGGCGGGGATCTTGCCGGCCGGGTTCTGCGCGTTGACCGCCGCGCTGGGGGCGGTCGGGCTCAGTTGCACCTCCTGCAGGGCGACCCGGTCGAGCTGGCCGGTCTCGTGCAGCAGCACCAGGGCCTTGCGCACGAAGGGCGAGGCGGGTGAGTAGAGCAGGGTCATGCTGGGGCTGGACATGGGCACTCCTCGATCGGGGTTGTCGGCAGAGTAGCAGTGCCCCGGCGCCAGCACTAGCCGCCTAACCGCCTCGCGGCGGCGCATGCGACTTTGGTCGAACGGCCTCGCCGGGGAAGGGGCGCAAGGCCCCAGGCGCCGCCTGGCGTGGGCCTGGGCGCCGCCGCACTCGACCAAAGTCTCACAGCCGTTTGCCCAGGGGGCTGCTAAGTTGCAAGTGTCAAAACAACAAAAACCCTCGAGGAGTCCCTCATGTCCGCTAGCAAGCAAGAGGCCGCGACGGCCTACTGGAAGGACAACCTGCGGTTGATGCTGATACTGCTGGCCATCTGGTTCACGGTGTCGTTCGGCTGCGGGATCCTGTTCGTCGAGCAGCTCAACCAGATCCAGTTCTTCGGCTTTCCCCTGGGCTTCTGGTTCGCCCAGCAGGGTTCCATCTACGT
Source organism: Pseudomonas benzenivorans (assembly GCF_033547155.1). Classification (GTDB taxonomy): domain Bacteria; phylum Pseudomonadota; class Gammaproteobacteria; order Pseudomonadales; family Pseudomonadaceae; genus Aquipseudomonas; species Aquipseudomonas benzenivorans_B. The sequence continues at coordinate 4,046,855 of NZ_CP137892.1, read as the reverse complement.
GTTCGTGGCGATGATCTTCTTCTACGTGTGGAAGATGAATCAGTACGACCGCAAACACGACGTCCACGAAGACTGAAGGCGCCGAACATGGATACCCAAACCCTGATCTACCTGTTCGTCGGCGCGACCTTCGCGCTGTACATCGGCATCGCCCTGTGGACCCGTGCCGGCTCCACCAGCGAGTACTACGTCGCCAGCAAGGGCGTGCACCCGGTGCTCAACGGCATGGCCACCGGCGCCGACTGGATGAGCGCGGCCTCGTTCATCTCCATGGCCGGGATCATCTCCTTCGTCGGTCTCGACGGCAGCGTCTACCTGATGGGCTGGACCGGCGGCTATGTGCTCCTGGCCATGTGCCTGGCGCCCTACCTGCGCAAGTTCGGCAAGTTCACCGTGCCGGACTTCATCGGCGAGCGCTACTACTCGCAGACCGCGCGCCTGGTGGCGGTGGTGTGCGTGATCTTCATCTCCTTCACCTACGTGGCCGGGCAGATGCGCGGCGTCGGCATCGTCTTCTCCCGCTACCTGGAAGTGGACATCAACACCGGCGTGATCATCGGCATGTGCATCGTGTTCTTCTATTCCGTGCTCGGCGGCATGAAGGGCATCACCTACACCCAGGTGGCGCAGTACTGCGTGATGATCTTCGCCTACATGGTGCCGGCGATTTACATCTCCATGCTGATCACCGGCAACCCCATCCCGCAGCTGGGCTTCGGCAGCGAGGTGGTGGGCACCGGCCAGTCCGTGCTCGAGCGCCTCAACGGCCTGGGCACCGAGCTGGGCTTCGGCACCTACACCGACGGCAGCAAGTCGACCATCGACGTGTTCTTCATCACCATGGCGCTGATGGTCGGCACCGCCGGCCTGCCCCACGTGATCGTGCGCTTCTTCACCACTCCGACCGTGCGCGATGCGCGCAAGTCGGCCGGTTATGCGCTGCTGTTCATCGCCATCCTCTACACCACCGCCCCGGCCGTGGCCGCGTTCGCCCGCACCAACCTGCTGACCACCATTCCGGGGATCAGCTACGAAGAGGCGCCGCAGTGGATCAGCAACTGGGAGAAATCCGGTCTGATCGCCTGGCTGGACAAGAACGGCGACGGCAAGATCCAGTACGGCCCGGGCGCACCCTTCGTCGGCAACCCGAGCTTCGCCGAGGAGCGTGGCGAGCATGGCCAGCGTCTGGTGACCAACGCCCCGACCGAGGCGGCCACCGAGCTGTACGTGGACCGCGACATCATGGTCCTGGCCAACCCGGAAATCGCCAACCTGCCGGGCTGGGTGATCGCCCTGATCGCCGCCGGTGGCCTGGCCGCCGCGCTGTCCACCGCCGCCGGCCTGCTGCTGGTGATCTCCACCTCGATTTCCCACGACCTGCTCAAGAGCAACATCATGCCGAACATCAGCGAGAAGGGTGAGCTGCTCGCCGCCCGTATCGCCGCCGGTGTGGCGGTGGTGGTGGCCGGCCTGTTCGGCATCTACCCGCCGGCCTTCGTGGCGCAGGTGGTGGCGTTCGCCTTCGGCCTGGCGGCGGCCTCGTTCTTCCCGGCCATCGTCATGGGCATCTTCTCCAAGAAGATGAACAAGGAAGGGGCGATCGCCGGCATGGTGGTGGGCCTGGCCTTCACCTTCAGCTACATCGTCTACTACAAGTTCATCAACCCGAGCGCGGGCCCGAACGAGTGGTGGTTCGGCATCTCCCCCGAGGGCATCGGTACCCTGGGCATGATCTTCAACTTCGTGGTGTCGATCATCGTGGCCAAGCTGACCTCGGCGCCGCCGGAGCACATCCAGCACATCATCGAGGACATCCGCATCCCCCGTGGTGCCGGTGCCGCGATCGACCACTAAGCCAGCGCGCTGCTCCGCAACCTACAACGCCCCGGAAACGGGGCGTTGTCTTTTCTGGCCGCCGCGGCGCGGCGCTGTACGAAAAACGAGCGGCGGGCCGCAGGCCCGGTCGGCCCTGGCCTGCGCCGCCGAGGGCACAGCTTATCCACAGGGCGATGCACAGATACTGTGTCTAACTGCCGAGCTATCTCGTTGAATTGGCTCAATAAATGACCAGATTGCGGGAACCCTTGCGGCGCCTGGCCCGCAGGCCTGTCGCTACAGCTTGTCCAGAGGCTGTCCACAGCGCTATCCACCGCCGCTGTGGGTAACGCGCCGGCTAGGCCTCGACATGCTCGATGGTGCCCAATATCTGCCGCGGGCTGGCCAGGGCGGCGGCCATGGTCCAGCGCCGGTAGCGGTCGTTGCCGATGCGCAGCATGCCGGTGTGGTTGTTCTTGTCGGCGTCGAGCAGCGGGTCGGGGTCGTAGAAGCCGAGGCTGTAGCGTAGCTGCTCGAGCTCCTCGGGGGCGCCGGTGAGCAACAGCCAGCCGGGGCCTATGCCTTGCTGCGCGGCGTAGTCCCTGAGCACCTCCGGACTGTCCAGTTCCGGCTGCAGGCTCAGCGAGTAGAGAAACACGTCGCGCCCGACCCGCTCGCCCAGCAGCCTGTACACCTGGCGCAGGTTGGCCGTGGCGGTGGGGCAGATACCGGTGCAGGCGACGTACATCATGTTGATGGCGACTACCTTGTCGCGCACCAGGTCGTCGTAGAAACGCACCGTCTGGCCCGTGTGGGTCTGCAGCAGGGTATTGGGCAGGCGCCGGTCGCCGGTCCTGGTGCGGCCTGCGGTGTGCAGGCCGAGCGCGGCGACACCCAGGGCGCCCATGCCCAGCAATAAGTCTCTGCGTGTGTTCATCTGCCTTGCACCTCGTGCATTGGGCCCAGGCGCCGGTCAGGCGTCGTCCGCGTCGTCGCCCTCGACGTCCCAGCGCACCATCATCGCGTGGTCCTCGTGGATCACGTTGTGGCAGTGCATGACGTACTTGCCGGTGAAGTCGCGGAAACGCACCAGCACCCTTATGGTCATGGTCTGGTCGAGTTCGAACACGTCCTTGCGCCCGCGTTCATGGGGCGGTATCGGGATCTCGACGTCATCCTCGCTCTTGCTGAGGATGCGCCCTTCCTCCAGGTGCAGGTGGATGGGGTGCGACCAGCCGCCGGACTCGCCCACCAGCTCCCAGATCTCCGCACTGCCCTTCTTGATCTTGGCCCTGGGGTTGTGCACGTCGAACAGTCGGCCATTGACCGTCCACAGGCCGCTCTTGCGATCGAACTCCCAGCGCCGCACCTTGAGCTTGGCGAGCTCCTCGGCGCTGGGCAGCTCCGGCAGTGGCCGCAGCCTGGCCGGCACCTGGCTCAGGTCCTGCTGCGCGGGGTAGGCGTCGACGATGAACTTCAGCACCCGGGTGCCCGGCGCCCTGACGTCCTTGGGCTTGCGCGTGCTCTCCTGGCGCAGGCGGTTGACCAGGTAGAGCTCGGTGCCGATCGGGTAGCGGGAGAAGTCCACCACGATGTCGGCGCGCTCGGCCACGGCCAGGCGCACGCTGCGCTGGTCGAGCAGCGGCGCCGGCAGCAGGTTGCCGTCGTTGGCGATGTAGGTGAAGCGCTGCGGCCTGTCCCGGGCGTCGACCAGGTAGAACTCGTAGAAGCGGCTGGGCCCGCTGTTGAGCAGGCGCAGGCGGTACTTGCGCGCATCCACGCGCAGCACCGGCTCGATCTTGCCATTGACCGTCACCTTGTCGCCCAGTACGCCCTCGACGTGGAACTCGTCCCAGAACAGATAGCCCTGCGGGTCGAAGCGCTTGTCGCCGAAGGCCAGGGGGTAGTCGTAGCGGCCGCTGGGCAGGCGCAGGGCCGTCGTGCTCGGATCGCTCTCGTCGCCCGAGTCGATAGGGTCGAACAGCAGGTAGAAACCCGCCAGGCCGCGGTAGACGTTCGGCGCGGTGAAGTCCTCGGTGTGGTCATGGAACCAGAGGGTGCCGAGGGCCTCGTTGGGGTCGCCGATGCCCCCGCCGTGCTTGGCCCGCCAGTCGTCGTAGCCGGCATAGACGTTGGGGTAGAAGTGGTCCTTGAAGCGCCCCTTGCCGCCGTTGGGCCCGGTTTCCTTGAGGGTCGGCCCGGCCTTGTCCTCGCGGTAGTAGTCGCCCGGGTAGCCGTCGCAGCCGGAGGACATGTGCAGGTTGTGCAGGTGGGTGGAGATCTCCGGGCTGCCGAAGCCCACGTGATCCTTGGGCAGCTCGTTATGGAAGCGGCAGACCACCGGCTTGCCGTAGCGGGCCAGGATGGTGGACGGCAAGGTCGCCTCGTCGCCCGCGCTGACGTAGGTCCAGGCGGTCTGGGTGGGCAGGTCCGGGTGAAAGCGCCAGGGCACGGCCTTGGCCCTCAGCTCATAGAGGGTCGGGGCACCCAGGACGGAGACGAGCTCGTCGAAGCGCTGGTGGGATTCGCGCCCGGCCTCCTCGTCGTCGTATTTCGGCTCGGCCTCGGCGGCCGGGACCAGGACGTCGGCGGGCCGCACCGGGACTATCGCCCTGGGCAGTTCTTCCAGCCAGGGCCGGGTCCGCGGGCTGGGCGGAAACACCGGCTGCGGCGTGGTCACCCACAGCGCGGCCTGGCCGTGGCGTGGGCGCAGCAGCAGCGGCGTTGCCATGGCCGCCGCCGACAGCTTGAGGAAGCGGCGCCTGGAAGGCCCCTCGGCCGAGTCGTCGGCAGGGGCGCGGTCGGTGTTCGTGCGCTTCTCGTTCATCACGGCTCTCCCCGTTTCCGCCGGGAACCCGACGAAAATCCTCTCATTCGACTCATGGAGAACGGCGGTGAGACGAAACTGCGCAGCGGCCCCTCCAGCATGGCGCGTGGGGACAACCAACACGTGCTAGCCCTCTAACTAAAGCCAGGGGCCTCGGGCCTGTCAATTCGCTGGCGAGTATCCGGTTGTGGGTTGTATAGATTTGTAACTGGCTGATTTAGAAGGGTGAAAATGTTTTTAATGCCTTTTCCTGGCCGGCGGCGGCGCCCTAGTGCGAAAACTGTCTAGGTCGGCCAGGGGCGCCGGGCTAGAGCGCCAGCTGATGGGCGCGTCGACGCCGGCGCCAGCCGGCCAGGCGTTGTTGCAGTGCCTGCAGGCTGTCCAGTCGCTGGCGCCGCGCCTGGCTGAACAGGATCAGCGCCAGCTCGGCGGTGACCAGGGCGTCGGCGCTGGCATGGTGGCGCTGGTGCACCTGCAGGCCGAAGTGGCGCGCCCAGTCGTCCAGGCCGCCGCGGCGGATAGTCGCCTGGGGACAGAGCAGCGGCGCCAGCTCGGCCACGTCGAAAAAGGGGTGGGTCAGGCGGTAGCCGAGGCTCTGCTTGAGGGCGCGGGCCAGCATGCGCTGGTCGAAGGCGGCGTGGAAGGCCAGCAGCGGGCTGCTGCCTGCGAATTCCATGAAGGCCAGCAGCGCCTCGGCCGGTTCGCTGCCGGCGGCGATGCTGCTGGGCGTCAGGCCGTGGATCAGCACGCTGGCGCCCAAAGGCTGGTCGCAGCTCAGGGTGCACTCGAACTGCCGGGCCAGGTCGATGGCGCCGCTCTCGATCAGTACCGCGCCGATCGACAGCACCTGATCGCGCTTGGTGTCCAGGCCGCTGGTCTCCAGATCCAGCACCACCAGGCGTTGCTCGGCCAGCGGCCGTGCGTCCAGCGGCGCCGGGGGCGCCAGCCGCGCACGACGCTCCAGATGCTCTGCGCGCAGGGCCGGACCGCGACCGGTCAGCCAGCGGAACTGGCTCATAGCTGATACCTCAGGGCCAGGCTGCTCTGCAGGCGCTGGGCCTGGCGGAAGGATTCGCGCAGGATGCGCCGGTCCAGGTGGTTGAGGCTGTCCGGGTCGAGGCGGTTGGAGTAGGGCTGGTGCTCGCGGGCCTGCAGCTGGTGCTGCTGCATGCGGGTCTGCTGGATGAAGTGATAGGCCTCCTCGAAGGCCGCGCCGTCGAGTCGTTCGATGACCTTCTTGGCGATCAGTTCGCGCAGGCGTTCCAGGGTGTTGCAGCTCTCGATGCCGTGGGCCAGGGCGAGCAGCCGGGCGCCGTCGACGAAGGGCGTCAGGCCTTGCACCTTGAGGTCGAGGGTGTCCTTCTCGGCGCCCTTGCGCGCCACCACGAAGTCGCGGAAGCGGCCAATGGGCGGGCGCTGGCGCAGGGCGTTTTCGGCCATCATGCGCTGGAACAGGCTGTGGCCGTGGATGCGCCGCAGCAGTTCCTCACGCACCTGCGCGCAGCCTTCCGGTGGGCCCCAGACCACGCGCATGTCGAAGTAGATGCTCGAGGCCAGCAGGTTCTCCGGCGTGGCTTCGTCGATGAAGCCGGCGAAGCGCCGCGACCATTCCTGGCGCGACAGGCACAGCTCGGGGTTGCCGGCCATGATGTTGCCCTTGCACAGGGTGAAGCCGCACTGTGCCAGGCGCTGGTTGATCTCGGCGGCCAAGGGCAACAGGCGTCGGCGCATCTCGGCGGCCTCGGTCTTGTCCGCGGCCTCGAACAGGATGCCGTTGTCCTGGTCGGTGTGCAGGGTCTGTTCGCGGCGCCCCTCGCTGCCGAAGCACAGCCAGGTGAAGGGCACGCCGGGATCGCCCAGGTCCTCGAGGGTCAGCTCGATCACCCGGCACACCGTATGGTCGTTGAGCAGGGTGATGATATGGGTGATCTGGGTCGAGCTGGCGCCGTGGGCCAGCATGCGGTCGACCAGCAGGCGGATGTCGTCGCGCAGGGCGGTCAGGGTCTCGACCCGCCCGGCATGGCGGATGGTGCGCGCCAGGTGCACCAGGTCGACCCGCTGCAGGGAGAACAGGTCGCGCTCGGAGACCACGCCGCAGAGCCTCTCGTGTTCGACCAGGCAGACGTGGGCGATGTGCCGCTCGGTCATGGCGATGGCCGCGTCGAAGGCGCTGGCATCCGGCGGCAGGTGGAAGGGCTCGGCGGTCATCAGGCGCTCGATCGGCTGTTCCAGCGACTCGCCGGCGGCGATCACCCGGCGCAGGTCGCGCAGGGTGAAGATGCCCAGGGGCCTGTGGGCCGGGTCGAGTACGACGATGCTGCCGACGTGCTGTTCGTGCATCTGCTTGACCGCCTCGCGCAGCGGCGTATCCGGCGTGCAGCCGATCGGCTGGCGCATGGCCAGCTCGCCCAGGCGGGTATCCAGCGAATACTGCGCGCCGAGGGTCTCTACCGCGCGCAGCTGCACCTGCTGGTTGACCTGGTCGAGCAGGCTGCTGACCCCGCGCAGGGCGAAGTCGCGCAGCGGGTTGGATACCGCGAACAGCTTGACGAAGGCGGCCTTGGGCAGCAGCAGGCAGAAGCAGTCTTCGGCGGCCAGGTGCTCGGTGCGGGTGGCGCGCTCGCCGATCAATGCGGCCAGGGGGAAGCACTCGCCGCTGGTGATCTCGAAGGTGGTCTCGGTGCCGCGGCGTGCCGAGTGCGGCCGCTCGCCGTGCACCCGGCCCTGCTTGACGATATAGAAGTGTTCCACCGGGCCGTCGGCCGGCTTGATGATGGTTTCGCCCTCGCCATAGAAGCGCAGCTGGCAGCGCTCCACCAGGTAGGCCAGGTGGGCCGTGTCCATCTGGTTGAAGGGCGGGAATTTCTGCAGGAACTCCATGGTGCCGTGGATGTTCTGCATCACCGCGGCCTTGCCCGCCTGGGCGAAGTCATCCGCTGTGCTCATGGGCGCTCTCGAGGGGTCACTGAGGGGGCTATGGTCGGCGCTGCCCGGCCGGCTGCCCATTGGACCTAAGTCTAGCGCCATAAAAAAACCGCCCCGGAGGGCGGCTCTTGATCGCAGCAGGTGCAGGTTACAGGCCGTTCTTCGCCTTGAACTCGCGGCGCCGGCGGTGCAGCACCGGCTCGGTGTAGCCGTTGGGCTGCTTGGCGCCCTCGATCACCAGCTCCAGGGCGGCCTGGAAGGCGATGTTGTTGTCGAAGTCCGGCGCCATCGGCCGGTACAGCGGGTCGCCCGCGTTCTGCCGGTCGACCACCGGGGCCATGCGCTTGAGGCTCTCGACGATCTGCGCCTCGCTGGCGATGCCGTGGCGCAGCCAGTTGGCCAGCAGCTGGCTGGAGATGCGCAGGGTGGCGCGGTCTTCCATCAGGCCGACGTCGTTGATGTCCGGCACCTTGGAGCAGCCGACGCCCTGGTCGATCCAGCGCACCACGTAGCCGAGGATGCCCTGGGCGTTGTTGTCCAGCTCGTTCTGGATTTCCTCGACGGACCAGTGGGTGTCGGCGGCCAGGGGGATGCTCAGGATGTCGTCGACCGAGGCCGGGGTGCGCTGGGCCAGTTCGGCCTGGCGGGCGAACACGTCGACCTGGTGGTAGTGCAGGGCGTGCAGGGTGGCGGCGGTCGGCGACGGCACCCAGGCGGTGTTGGCGCCGGCCAGCGGATGGGCGACCTTCTGCTCGACCATCGCCGCCATCAGGTCGGGCATGGCCCACATGCCCTTGCCGATCTGCGCGCGGCCCTGCAGGCCGCAGGCCAGGCCGACGTCGACGTTGTTGTTCTCGTAGGCGCCGATCCACTTCTCGCCCTTCATCGCCGCCTTGCGCACCATGGCGCCGGCCTCCATGGAGGTGTGGATCTCGTCGCCGGTGCGGTCGAGGAAGCCGGTGTTGATGAACACCACGCGCTCGCTGGCCGCCTGGATGCAGGCCTTGAGGTTGACCGTGGTGCGGCGCTCCTCGTCCATGATGCCGACCTTGAGGGTGTGGCGTGGCAGGCCGAGGATGTCCTCGACGCGACCGAACAGCTCGTTGGTGAAGGCGACTTCTTCCGGGCCGTGCATCTTCGGCTTGACGATGTACACGCTGCCGGTGCGGGTGTTGTGGCGGCTGGTGTTGCCGTTGAGGTTGTGGATGGCGATCAGGCTGGTGACCAGGCCGTCCATGATGCCTTCCGGCACCTCGAAGCCCTGACCGTCGACGATGGCGTCGATGGTCATCAGGTGGCCGACGTTGCGCACGAACAGCAGGGAGCGGCCGTGCAGGGTCAGCTCGCCGCCGTCCGGCTGGGTATAGACCCGGTCCGGGTTCATGGTGCGGGTGAAGGTCTGGCCGCCCTTGGATACCTGTTCGCTCAGGTCGCCCTTCATCAGGCCCAGCCAGTTGCGGTAGACCACCACCTTGTCGTCGGCATCGACCGCGGCGACCGAGTCCTCGCAGTCCATGATGGTGGTCAGCGCGGCTTCCATCAGCACATCCTTGACGCCGGCGGCATCGGTGCTGCCGATCGGGCTGTTGGCGTCGATCTGGATCTCGAAGTGCAGGCCGTTGTGCTTGAGCAGGATGGCGAAGGGCGCATGGGCGTCGCCCTGGAAGCCGACCAGCTGGGCATCGTCGCGCAGGCCGCTGTTGCTGCCGCCCTTGAGGCTGACCAGCAGGCGGCCGCCTTCGATGCGGTAGCCGATGGCGTCGGCGTGGGAGCCGGCGCCCAGCGGCGCGGCCTGGTCGAGGAAGGCGCGGGCGAAGGCGATGACCTTGTCGCCGCGGACCTTGTTGTAGCCCTTGCCCTTCTCGGCGCCGCCTTCCTCGCCGATCACATCGGTGCCGTACAGCGCGTCGTACAGCGAACCCCAGCGGGCGTTGGAGGCGTTCAGGGCGAAGCGCGCGTTCATCACCGGCACCACCAGCTGCGGACCGGCCAGGCGGGCGATTTCCTCGTCGACGTTCTGCGTGCTGACCTTGAAGTCGGCAGGCTCCGGAAGCAGGTAGCCGATCTCCTCGAGGAAGGCCTTGTAGGCCGCGGCGTCGTGGGCCTGGCCGGCGCGGGCCTGGTGCCAGGCGTCGATCTGCGCCTGGATCTGGTCGCGCTTGGCCAGCAGGGCGCGGTTCTTCGGCGCCAGCTCGTTGATCACGGCTTCGACGCCGTTCCAGAAGGCGTCGGCGGCGATGCCGGTCCCGGGGATGGCTTCGTTGTTCACGAAGTCGAACAGCACTTTGGCGACCTGCAGGCCACCGACTTGAACGCGTTCAGTCATCACTTGCCTCACTCTGCTCAGCTCTTCAGCTTTACTCAATAGCCGCTTGGAACCTGGGGTTTACGTCTTGTAGTCCGTGGCGCGGCATACTACATCAAGATATCGGGAAAATCAGCGGGTGCGCGTCGCTCCGCGACCGGAAAGTGCCGTGCAGTCACGTCATGGGTTTTTTGTGCGCAAGATTTGTGATTATTGTTTCATAAAAATGTTGGAACGGTACACGGATAATTGCCGGAGTCGGCGGCGGGTCGCTGGGGCCTATACTGCGGGCTTATTGCACGGAGTTGAGCGATGCATATACAGCTGGCCACCATGGACGACCTCGACGAGCTGAGCGGGCTGTTCGCCGCCTATCTGCAGTTCTACGAGGTGGACAAGCCGCTGTCTGCGGTACGCAGTTTCCTGGCCGAGCGCCTGGAGCGTGGCGATTCGGCGCTGCTGCTGGGGCGCGATCCGGCCGGTGGGGCGCTGGGGTTCGTCCAGCTCTATCCGTTCAGCGCTTCCCTGGCGCTGCGCCCGGCCTGGCTGCTGAGCGACCTCTACGTGGCCCCGGCGGCGCGCCGGCGTGGCGTCGGCGAGGCCCTGATGAATGCTGCCCGCGGTCATGCCGAGGCGTCCGGCGCCTGCGGTTTGCAACTGGAGACGGCGAAGGGCAATCTGGCCGGGCAGGCACTGTACGAGCGCCTGGGCTATGTGCGGGACGAAATGTTCTATACCTATTGGCTAGGCCTGCCCGAGCGAGGTGGCTGATGCCGCGGGCGCTGCCGGCGCCCGATCAAGACGAGGGGGCTTTCCATGGATCATCTGGTACTTACCGTCATCGCCCAGGATCAACCGGGCGTGGTCGAGCGGGTCGCCCAATGCGTGAACACGCATGGCGGCAACTGGCTGGAGAGCCGCATGTCGCGTATGGCCGGGCAGTTCGCCGGGATACTGCGCGTCGCCGTGCCGAGCGAGGCCCGCGCCGAACTGGTCGATGAACTGCAGGGGCTGGCCGCCCAGGGGATCCGCGTGCTGCTGGCGGAGAGCGGCAGCGAGCCGTCGGGCGGCTGGAAACCCATCCACCTCGACCTGGTCGGCAACGACCGGCCGGGGATCATCCGCGATATCACCCGGCTGCTCACCGAGCAGGGGGTCAACCTGGAGAGCCTGGTCACCGAGGTGATGCCGGCGCCCATGAGCAGCGAGCCGCTGTTCCATGCCGAGGCACTGCTGGCGGTGCCGCAGGGGCTGTCCCTGGAGGCGTTGCAGGCCAAGCTGGAGACCCTGGCCGACGATCTGATGGTCGAGCTCAACCTGCGCGCCGAAGCCTAGGAGGCCACGATATCCACGACCACGGTGGGCAGCGCTGTGGATAACCTGGGGAGCACCGACGCCGGCGCTAGTGCCCCGTGGCGTACCGTGAGTCGATTAAAAAACCAGCAATTTCAACGGCTTGTTCACAAAGGCCGGGGATTGTTCTGTGGATAAGCACGGGATGACTAGCCCGGGCCCAGGCCGGGCGCGGCCTGGGCCCGGCTGGGTGTTTTTTGATCAGGCGCCATGTCCCGCATGGGCGGCCTGGCGAACATCGGTGGCCTCGGCGTCCGGGGTGCGGTGCCCTGGGATCAAGCCCGGCCCCGACGTCTCAGGGTCAGCCAGGCGTCCAGGCTGTACAGCGCCAGGCCGGCCCAGATGCAGATGAAGGCCAGCAGCCGGCTCGGGTCGAAGTGCTCGCCGAACACCCACACCGCCAGCAGCAGCACCAGGGTCGGGGCGATGTACTGCAGGAAGCCCAGGGTGGTGTAGGGCAGGTGGCGCGCGGCGGCGTTGAAGCACACCAGCGGCACCAGGGTGATGGGCCCGGCGGCGATCAACCAGAGCGCCTCCGAGGTGCTCCAGAAGGGCGCCTGGCTGCTCATCGCCGCGGGATGCAGCAGCAGCCAGCCGAGGGCCAGCGGCAGCAGCAGCCAGGTTTCCACCACCAGGCCGGGCAGGGCGGCGACCGGCGCCTGCTTGCGGATCAGCCCGTAGAAGCCGAAGGTCAGGGCCAGGGCCAGGGACACCCAGGGCAGGCTGCCGACCTGCCACACCTGCTGTGCCACGCCCAGGGCGGCCAGGCCCACGGCCAGCCACTGCAGGCGGCGCAGGCGCTCGCCGAGCAGCAGCAGGCCGAGCAGTACGTTGACCAGCGGGTTGATGTAGTAGCCCAGGCTGGCCTCGAGCATGCGCTCGTTGTTCACCGCCCAGACGTAGATCAGCCAGTTGCTGGCGATCAGCACGCCGCAGGCCGCCAGCACGACCAGACGCCGGGGGTTGTCGCGCAGCTCGCGCAGCCAGCCCGGGTGTTTCCACAGCAGCAGCAGGGCCGCGCCGAACAGCGCGGACCAGAGCGCGCGATGCACGACGATCTCCAGGGCCGGAACGCTCTGGATGGCTTTGAAGTAGAGGGGGAACAGGCCCCAGATGATGTAGGCGGTGAGGCCGAGAATGTACCCGCGGCGCGGGTTGGCGGTGGCCATGCAGAGTCCTTGCTTAGGCAGCTAACAAAGCCTTGGATTCTAGTCGGGTCATTCACCGGCTGTCTGTGGCGGCGGCGCTTTTCTTCCAGGGCCAAGCGCGCCGCTTGTAAAGTCCTCGTTACAGCCTCGGCGGCCTGTTTCAGAACAGTCTCAGCGGCTCCTCGTCCAGCGCCGCCAGCTGCTCGCGCAGCATCAGCACCTGCTCGCCCCAGTAACGCTCCGTGCCGAACCAGGGGAAGCTGTGGGGGAAGGCCGGGTCGTCCCAGCGCCGGGCCAGCCAGGCGCTGTAATGCATCAGGCGCAAGGCGCGCAGGCCTTCGATCAGCGGCAGCTCGCGGGGGTCGAAGTCGTGGAACTCCTGGTAGCCGTCCATCAGCTCGGACAGTTGGCCGAGGCGCTCGTGGCGCGGGCCTGCCAGCATCATCCACAGGTCCTGCACGGCAGGGCCCATGCGGCAGTCGTCGAGGTCGACCATGTGGAAGGTTTCGTCGCGGCACAGCAGGTTGCCGGGGTGGCAGTCGCCGTGCAGGCGGACCGCCTGCACCGGGGTGTTGGCGAACAGGCCGTCGAGCCGCTTGAGCAGATCCCGGGCCACCGACTCGTAGGCCGGCAGCAGGCTGCGCGGAATGAAGCCGCCGTCGAGCAGGGTGGCCAGCGAGGCGTGGCCGTAGTTGTCCACGCCGAGGTGTTCGCGGTGGCTGAACGGCCGGGTCGAACCGACCGCGTGCAGGCGGCCGAGCAGCTGGCCGAGGCGATACAGCTGATCCAGATTGCCCGGCTCCGGGGCGCGGCCGCCACGACGGGGGAACAGGGCGAAGCGGAAGCCGGCGTGCTCGAACAGGGTCTCGCCGTCGCGCATGAGCGGTGCCACCACCGGCACCTCGCACTCGGCCAGTTCGAAGCTGAAGCCGTGTTCCTCGCGGATCGCCGCGTCGCTCCAGCGCTGCGGGCGGTAGAACTTGGCGATCAGCGGCGCCTGGTCCTCGATGCCCACCTGGTAGACGCGGTTCTCGTAGCTGTTCAGCGCCAGGATCCGGGCGTCGCTGAGGTAGCCGAGGCTCTCCACGGCATCCAGGACCAGGTCGGGGGTGAGGGCGTCGAAGGGGTGGGACATGGTCGGCTCCGGAGCGGGGATCGCCCAGTGTACCCCCAGCGCGCAGGGGATGCCCGTTCAGCCGTCCCCGGGCTTGGGCGTGCGGGCCAGGCAGTAGACATCGACCCGCGCCGCACCGGCTTTCTTCAGCAGGCGCGCCAGGCTCTCTGCGGTGGCGCCGGTGGTCAGTACATCGTCGACCAGGGCCAGGTGCAGCCCGGCGACCCGGCTCTCGGCCGCCAGGGCGAAGGCCCGGCGCAGGTTGCGCCGGCGCGCGGCGGCGTTCAGCTGTTGCTGCGCCGGGGTATCGCCGATGCGCTGCAACCAGTGCGTCTGCTGGGGCAGTCGCAGATATTCGCTCAGCCACTGGGCGAGCAGCTGCGCCTGGTTGAAGCCGCGTCGACGCTGCCGCGCGTTGGCCAGGGGCACCGGCAGCAGCAGGTCGGGGCGAGGTAGGCCTTCAGCGAAGGCGTGACGCAGATGATGTGACAAAAGCTCACCGAGCAGACGTCCCAATGGCCACTGCGCCTGGTGTTTGAAACGGGTGATCAGGCTGTCCACCGGGAAGGCATAGCGCCAGGGCGCCGTCACCCGATCAAAACTCGGCGGCCGGCGCTGGCAGGCGCCGCAGATCAGTCCGGCACTTGGCAACGGCAGAGCGCAGACCTGGCAGTGCTCGCCCAGCCAGGGCAGCTCGCCCTCGCAGCTGCTGCACAGAGCCTGGGCCAGGTCCGCGGGCTCATCGCACAGCGTGCAATACTGTTTGCTTTTTAACCATCGGTAAACCGATAGCACCTTGCCAGGTTGACAGTGCATGGGCCTTCCATAAAGATGCCGAACATCCGTGTCGTGCCTGCTGACTCTAGCAGGCCGTTACCCCCAACAAGGAATCATCCATGAGCGCTACCACCGCCGCCCACCTGCGTCACGATTGGACCCCAGCCGAGGTCAAGGCGCTCTTCCAGCAACCCTTCAACGACCTGCTGTTCCAGGCGCAGACGGTGCACCGCGCGCACTTCGACGCCAACCGCGTGCAGGTCTCCACGCTGCTGTCGATCAAGACCGGCGCCTGCCCGGAAGACTGCAAGTACTGCCCGCAGTCCGGCCACTACAACACCGGGCTGGACAAGGAAAAGTTGATGGAGGTGCAGAAGGTGCTGGAGGCGGCGGCCGAGGCCAAGGCCATCGGTTCCACCCGTTTCTGCATGGGCGCGGCCTGGAAGCATCCCTCGGCCAAGGACATGCCCTATGTGCTGAAGATGGTCGAAGGGGTCAAGGCCCTGGGCCTGGAGACCTGCATGACCCTGGGCAAGCTGAGCAAGGAGCAGACCCAGGCCCTGGCCGAGGCCGGCCTCGACTACTACAACCACAACCTGGACACCTCGCCGGAGTTCTACGGCAATATCATCACCACGCGGACCTACTCGGAACGGCTGGAGACCCTGGCCCACGTGCGCGAGTCGGGGATGAAGATCTGCTCGGGCGGCATCCTCGGCATGGGCGAGTCGCTGGACGACCGCGCCGGCCTGCTGATCCAGTTGGCCAACCTGCCGGAGCACCCGGAGTCGGTGCCGATCAACATGCTGGTCAAGGTCCAGGGCACGCCGCTGGCCGAGGAGCAGGACGTCGACCCCTTCGACTTCATCCGCATGCTCGCCGTGGCGCGGATCATGATGCCCAAGTCCCACGTGCGCCTGTCCGCCGGCCGCGAGCAGATGAACGAGCAGATGCAGGCCCTGGCCTTCTTCGCCGGCGCCAACTCGATCTTCTACGGCGAGAAGCTGCTGACCACCGCCAACCCCCAGGCGGACAAGGACATGCAGCTGTTCGCCCGCCTCGGCATCAAGCCCGAGGAGCGCGAGGAGCATGCCGACGAGGTGCACCAGGCCGCCATCGAGCAGGCCCTGGTGGAGCAGCGTGATTCCGAGCTGTTTTACAACGCCGCAAGCTGAAGTCGCGCGGTGGATGGCGCGCCACCCATCCACCCTACGTAGTCCTCTGCAGGGTGGATAACCCGCCTGCGGGTATCCACCGGGTCTTGCCATGAGCTTCGATCTCGCCTCACGCCTCGCCGAACGCCGGGCGGCCAATCTCTACCGTCAGCGGCCGCTGCTCGATTCGCCGCAAGGCCCGCAGGTCAGGGTCGACGGCCGCGAGCTGCTGGCCTTCTGTTCCAACGACTACCTCGGCCTGGCCAATCATCCCCAGGTGATCGAGGCCTGGCAGGCCGGTGCCCGGCGCTGGGGCGTCGGTGGCGGCGCCTCGCACCTGGTGGTCGGCCACAGCACGCCGCACCACGATCTGGAGGAGGCGCTGGCCGAATTCAGCGGCCGGCCGCGGGCGTTGTTGTTCTCCACCGGCTACATGGCCAACCTCGGCGCGGTCACCGCGCTGCTCGGTCAGGGCGACACGGTGCTGGAAGACCGCCTCAACCATGCCTCCCTGCTGGACGCCGGGCTGCTGTCCGGCGCCCGCTTCTCGCGCTACCTGCACAACGATGCCGCCAGCCTGGCCGGCCGCCTGGAGAAGGCGAGCGGCAACTGCCTGGTGGTGACCGACGGGGTGTTCAGCATGGACGGCGACCTGGCCGACCTGCCGACGCTCTGCGCCGAGGCGAAGAAGCGGAACGCCTGGGTGATGGTCGACGACGCCCACGGCTTCGGCCCGCTCGGCGCCAACGGCGGTGGCATCGCCGAGCACTTCGGCCTGGGCGTGGACGAGGTGCAGGTGCTGGTCGGCACCCTGGGCAAGAGCTTCGGCACCGCCGGCGCCTTCGTCGCCGGCAGCGAGGAACTGGTCGAGACCCTGGTGCAGTTCGCCCGCCCCTATATCTACACCACCAGCCAGCCACCGGCGCTGGCCTGCGCCACCCTCAAGAGCCTGGAGTTGCTGCGTGGCGAGCACTGGCGCCGCGAGCACCTCAATGCGCTGATCGCGCGCTTCCGCGAGGGCGCCAGCGAGATCGGTTTGCAGCTGATGGACAGCGCCACGCCGATCCAGCCGATCCTGGTCGGCGACAGCGGCCGCGCCCTGCGCCTGTCCCAGTTGCTGCGCGAGCGCGGCCTGCTGGTGACCGCGATCCGCCCGCCGACCGTGCCGGCCGGCAGCGCGCGCCTGCGCGTGACTCTGTCGGCGGCCCACAGCCTGGAGCAGCTGGAGCTGCTGCTGGAGGCCCTGGCCGAGTGCTGGCCGCAGGTGGCGGCCGGGGACGAGGAGGCGCGCCATGCGTGAGCGGCTGACTCTGCTGCCCGGCTGGGGCCTGGGCACGGCGCCGCTGCAGCCCCTGGCCGAGGCCCTGCACGGGCTCGATCCTCACCTGCGGGTCGAGATCGAGCCGTTACCGTCGCTCGATAGCGGTACCCCCGAGGACTGGCTCGACGAACTGGACGCCAACCTGCCCCAGGACTGCTGGCTGGGCGGCTGGTCCCTCGGCGGCATGCTCGCCGCCCAGCTCGCCGCGCGTCGCGGTGCGCATTGCCGCGGCCTGCTGTGCCTGGCCAGCAATCCGCGCTTCGTCGCCGAGGCGCAGTGGCCGGCGGCGATGCCGGCGAACACCTTTGCCGCCTTCCGCCAGGGCTGCGCCGAGGATGGACGGGCGACGCTGAAACGCTTCGCCCTGCTCTGCGCCCAGGGCGCGGGCGATGCCCGCGGGCTGTCGCGCCTGCTGCTCGGCGCGGCGCCTCACGACAGCAGCGACACCTTGCTGGCCGGCCTCGACCTGCTCGCCGCGTTGGACGGCCGCGCCGCGCTGCAGGACTTCGTCGGCCCGCAACTGCACCTGTTCGCCGGCGGCGACGCGCTGGTGCCGGCCGGTGCGGCGGCGGCCCTGCTGGAGTTGCTGCCGGATGTCGAGATCGGCCTGATCGACACGGCCAGCCATGCCTTCCTGCTGGAGCGCCCCCACGAGGTGGCGGCGGCGATCCAGGCCTTCCTGCACGAGGCCGGCGATGGCTGATCAGGCCCAGGCGGGGCTGCCGGACAAGCGCCAGGTCGCCGCGTCCTTCTCCCGGGCGGCGGACAGCTACGACAGCGTCGCCGCGCTGCAGCGCAGCGTCGGTGCACAGTTGCTGGCGCGTCTGCCTACCGGGCTCGCGCCCCGGCGCTGGCTCGACCTGGGCTGCGGCACCGGGCATTTCAGCCGGGCCCTGGGCGAGCGCTTCCCGGCAGCCGAGGGCGTGGGCCTGGATATCGCCGAGGGCATGCTGCGCCACGCCCGGCCCCTGGGCGGGGCGCGGCAGTTCATCGCCGGTGATGCCGAGTGCCTGCCGCTGCGCGACGAGTCCTGTGATTTGCTCTATTCCAGCCTGGCGCTGCAGTGGTGCGGGGACTTCCAGGCGGTGCTGCGCGAGGCCCGTCGGGTGTTGCGCCCCGGTGGCGTGCTGGGGTTCAGCAGCCTGTGCGTCGGCACCCTGCAGGAGCTGCGCGACAGCTGGCAGGCGGTGGACGGCTTCGTCCACGTCAACCGCTTCCGCCGTTTCGCCGATTATCGGCAGCTATGCGGCGCCAGCGGTCTGGGGCTGCTGAGCCTGGAGAGCCGGGCCGAGGTGCTGCACTTTGCCGACCTGCGCAGCCTGACCCATGAGTTGAAAGCCCTGGGTGCCCACAACCTCAACCCCGGCCGCCCCGGCGGCCTCACCGGGCGGGCACGCATCCTGGCGCTACGCGAGGCCTACGAGGGCTTCCGCCAGCCCCAGGGCCTGCCGGCCACCTACCAGGTGGTCTATGGCGTGTTGCGCAAGGAGCCTTATTGAGATGGCCAGGGTCTACTTCGTCACCGGAGCCGACACCGTGTTGTTTGCTAGAGAATCGGCAAGACCAGCAGTTGGAGGGTGTTGATATGACTCGGGCCTATTTCGTCACCGGCACCGACACAGAGATCGGCAAGACCACCGTCGCCGCCGGCCTGCTGCATGCCGCGCGCAATGCCGGCCTGAGTACGGCGGCAGCCAAGCCGGTGGCCTCCGGCTGCGTGCGGAGCGAACAGGGTTTGCGCAACGAGGATGCCCTGGCCCTGCTCGGCGAGTGCAGCCTCGCCTTGGGTTACGAGGAGGTCAATCCGCTGGCCTTCGAGCCGGCCATCGCCCCCCACCTGGCGGCCCGTGAGGCCGGCGTGCGGCTCGACGTGGCGGCGCTGCGCGCACCGGTGCAGGCGATCCTCGGCAAGGGTGCCGACTTCACCCTGGTCGAGGGGGCCGGCGGCTGGCGGGTGCCCCTGGCCGGTCGCGAGACACTATCGGACTTGGTGATCGCCTTGCGCCTGCCGGTGATCCTGGTGGTCGGCGTGCGCCTGGGCTGCATCAACCAGGCGGTGCTGACGGCGGAGGCGATCGCCCGCGACGGCCTGCAACTGGCCGGCTGGGTGGGTAATCTGGTCGACCCGCAGACCTCGCGCCTGGAAGACAACCTGGCGACCCTGGCCGAGCGCCTGCCGGCGCCTTGCCTGGGACAGGTGCCACGCCTGGCCCAACCACTGCCGGCGGCGGTGGCCGAGTACCTGGACCTGGCAGCCCTCGGTCTGACGTTATAAGCCGGCCTTCTGCCATTGCCAACCGAGAGTGGGGCGGTCGGGTTTTTTCTGCTTCAATGCACTGTCACAGGGTCTTTCTCAGCGGGAGCTAATCCATGGAAATCTCCGCTCACAACGCCTTCAGCGCAGGCATCGGTACTATCCAAGCCGGGCAGCGGCGCGTCGACCAGGCGGCCACGCAGATCGCCGAAGCCTCGCTCGCCACGTCGCAGCCGCAGCAGGATCGAGTCGACGCCACGTCCGAGGCTGGCGCCCGTGCTCCTGCCGACCTGGCAGAAAGCCTGGTGGCCTTGCGGGTCGGCCAGCATGAGGCACAGCTCGGCGCACGCCTGGTCAAGACCGCCGATGAAGTGCTGGGGACTCTGCTCGACACCCAGGCCTAAGCATTTGTCCGCAGGCACGGTAGGGCTTCAAGTCGGACGCTTTTCCACTCTTCGAAGACCCAGGCCCTAAGATCGGCGCCCATCCAGGAGGGAGCGATGCAGATCGGCGGTGTTAGCGCTTTCCCCATGCAGGAAGCCGCCCCGCGTTTGGCCTCGTCATTTCCATCCTACGTCTCACTTGAACCCTCCTCTAGCGCTCGTGAACCTGCCCAGGCCCCTGCGTCCGCCACGCCGGACTCCTCGGGGCGTGATGCCCGGCAACAGCGCCAGGACCAGCAGCGGCTCGCCGAACTGGCCAGCCGCGACCGGGACGTACGTGCCCACGAGCAGGCCCATGCCGCAGTCGGCGGCCCCTATGCCGGTGCGCCGGGTTACAGCTACAGCCGCGGCCCGGACGGCCGGCTTTATGCCACTGCCGGTGAGGTCGCCATCGATCTCGCCGTCGTAGCCAATGACCCCGCAGCCACTGTGCGCAAGATGGACGTGGTCGTGCGTGCCGCCCTGGCCCCGGCCGAGCCTTCCGCACAGGACCTGCGGGTGGCGGCGCAAGCCCAGGCGCAGATGGTCCAGGCCCGTGCCGAGCTGCAGCGCGGCGAGGGGGCGCCGCAGCCCGCCCAGGCAAGCGCCCAGTCATCCGTCAATGTGCAGCACTACCTTGAGCAGGACCGGCCATCGCCCCCTGGCACTCTCGTCGACCTCAGGGTCTAGCCTGGCAGCCGGGGATGCTTGACAAGGGGAGGGCGTAAACGTATGTTTCAAACATGCGTTTGATTGCTTGTCGGCCAACCTGCCGTGCGAGCAGTCGGGAATGACCCGCAACCGACCGTACTTTTGGTCGCCCACACACTCAGAGTCCACCGCAGAGGTTAACCGCTATGCCTGATTACAAGGCCCCCTTGCGTGATATCCGTTTCGTTCGCGATGAGCTGCTCGGCTACGAGGCGCACTATCAGAGCCTGCCTGGCTGCCAAGACGCTACTCCGGACATGGTCGATGCCATCCTCGAAGAGGGCGCCAAGTTCTGTGAGCAGGTGCTGTCTCCGCTGAACCGTGTGGGCGACGTCGAGGGCTGCACCTGGAGCGAGTCCGGCGTTAAGACGCCGACCGGCTTCAAGGAAGCCTACAAGCAGTTCGTCGAAGGCGGCTGGCCGAGCCTGGCCCATGACGTCGACCACGGTGGCCAGGGCCTGCCGGAGTCCCTGGGCCTGGTCATCAGCGAGATGGTCGGTACCGCCAACTGGTCCTGGGGCATGTACCCGGGCCTGTCCCACGGTGCGATGAACACCCTGGATGCCCACGGCACCGACGAGCAGAAGCACACCTACCTGACCAAGCTGGTCTCCGGCGAGTGGACCGGCACCATGTGCCTGACCGAGCCGCACTGCGGCACCGACCTGGGCATGCTGCGCACCAAGGCCGAGCCGCAGGCCGACGGCAGCTACAAGGTTTCCGGCACCAAGATCTTCATCTCCGCCGGTGAACACGACATGGCCGACAACATCGTCCATATCGTCCTGGCCCGCCTGCCCGACGCCCCGGCCGGCACCAAGGGCATCTCGCTGTTCATCGTGCCGAAGTTCCTGCCCAACGCCGAAGGCGGTGTGGGCGAGCGCAATGCGGTCACCTGTGGTTCGATCGAGCACAAGATGGGCATCCACGGCAACGCCACCTGCGTGATGAACTTCGACGGCGCTACCGGCTTCCTGATCGGCCCGGCCAACAAGGGCCTGAACTGCATGTTCACCTTCATGAACACCGCTCGCCTGGGCACCGCGCTGCAAGGCGTGGCCCACGCCGAGATGGCCTTCCAGGGTGGCCTGAAGTACGCCCGCGAGCGCCTGCAGATGCGTTCCCTGACCGGCCCGAAGGCGCCGGACAAGGCCGCCGACCCGATCATCGTCCACCCCGACGTGCGGCGCATGCTGCTGACCATGAAGGCGTTCGCCGAAGGCAACCGCGCCATGGTGTACTTCACCGCCAAGCAGGTCGACATCGTCAAGTACAGCCAGGACGAAGAAGAGAAGAAGCAGGCCGATGCCCTGCTGGCCTTCCTGACCCCGATCGCCAAGGCCTTCATGACCGAGGTGGGCTTCGAGTCCGCCTCCCACGGCATGCAGATCTACGGTGGCCACGGCTTCATCAGCGAGTGGGGCATGGAGCAGAACCTGCGCGACTGCCGCATCTCCATGATGTACGAAGGCACCACCGGCGTGCAGGCCCTCGACCTGCTCGGCCGCAAGATCCTGATGACCCAGGGCGAGGCGCTGAAGGGCTTCACCAAGATCGTGCACAAGTTCTGCCAGGCCAACGAAGGCAACGACTCGGTCAAGGAGTTCGTCGAGCCCCTGGCCAAGCTGAACAAGGAGTGGGGCGAGCTGACCATGAAGGTCGGCATGGCCGCGATGAAGGACCGCGAGGAAGTCGGTGCCGCCTCGGTGGACTACCTGATGTACTCCGGCTACGCCTGCCTGGCCTACTTCTGGGCCGACATGGCGCGCCTGGCCGCCGAGAAGCTGGCGGCCGGCGAAGGCGATGCCGCCTTCTACAAGGCCAAGCTGCAGACCGCGCGCTTCTACTTCCAGCGCATCCTGCCGCGTACCCGTGCCCATGTCGAAACCATGCTGTCCGGTGCCGGCAACCTGATGGACATGAGTGAAGAGGACTTCGCCCTGGGCTACTAAGCCGCGGCGCGAGTTCTGTCGAAAAGCCGCTGCCCTTACCGGCAGCGGCTTTTGCATGTCCGCCGGTTTTGCGACCGGCTGCCGCCCAGGGCGCTCGAAATACCGGCTATGCTGGCTGGTTATTAGGGGCGAAGGCCAAATGCCTGCTTTCGCCATGATCCGAGCGTGCCTGTGGAGCCTGTCTTGTCGCGCTTAGCCGCCGTACGTTTCAGCCACTTCCTGCCGTCGCTGCTGTTGCTCGCCGGTGGCCTGCTGGCGGCCGCGCTGCCGAGCCTGAGCGAGTTCTTCACCTCGCTGTTCAACGTGCTGCCGACCCTGCTGCTGCTGCTCGGCGGCAGTTTCTGCCTGGTCTATGGCCGCCAGCGTGAGCTGTTCCTGCTGCTGGTGCTGTACCTCGGTTATTTCCTCCTGGATGTCCAGCTCGATCATTACCGCGCCGAGGGCCGGGTGCGCGACGATGCGGCGCTGGTCTTCCACCTGTGCAGCCTGTTGCTGCCGCTGCTCTACGGCCTGTACGCGGCGTGGCAGGAGCGCACCCACCTGTTGCAGGATCTGGTCGCCCGCATCGCGGTGCTGCTGGCGGTGGGCGGTGTCGCCCTGGCGCTGGCGCAGCGCTACCCGGAGGCCTTGCTGCACTGGCTGGCGCTGATTCGCTGGCCTTCCTGGCATGGGGAGTGGATGAGCCTGGTGCAGCTCGCCTATCCGCTGTTCCTGCTCGGTTTCGTCCTCCTGCTGGTGCAGTATCTGCGCGCGCCGCGGCCTCTGCATGCGGCGCAGTTGCTGGGGCTGGGCGGTCTGCTGTGGATGCTGCCGAAGATCTTCAGCCTGCCCCATGCCCTCAATGTGATGAGCAGCCAGGTCATGCTGATGCTGGTCGCGGCGGTCGCTCACGAGGCCTATCAGATGGCCTTCCGCGACGAGCTGACCGGCCTGCCGGGGCGCCGCGCCCTGAACGAACGCCTGCAGCGTCTGGGCCGTACCTATGTGATCGCCATGGCGGACGTCGATCACTTCAAGAGATTCAACGACAGCCACGGCCACGATGTCGGCGATCAGGTGTTGCGCCTGGTCGCCAGCCGGCTGCGCAAGGTCGGTGGCGGGGGCAAGGCCTACCGCTACGGTGGCGAGGAGTTCGCCCTGGTGTTTCCCGGCCGAACCCTGGACGAGTGCCTGCCGCACCTGGAGGCGGTGCGCCAGGCGGTGGAGGCCTACCGCCTGCAGCTGCGCGACAAGCAGCAACGACCCAAGGACGACCAGCAGGGGCGTCAGCGTCGTGGCGGTGCCGCGGCCGCCGAGGTGTCGGTGACGGTGAGCATGGGCGTGGCCGAGCGCGATGAGGCATCGCGCACGCCCGAGCAGGTGATCAAGGCCGCCGACCAGGCCCTGTATGCGGCGAAGAGTGCCGGACGCAACCGGGTTTCCCGACACGGCAAGGTCCGTCGCGGTGCCGTGCGGGTAACCCCCAGGCTCGATTGAGCCGGCCGACGCATCGAGCCTGCGGGCGGTGCTGGCCATGGCGGAGTAGGGCCTGGGGGGCGTTGTTGCCGCTGCTGGTGGCCCAGCCGTCGTTGCAACAGGGGCGTTTGCAGCGCCTGTTGCCGGAGTGGATGGCACAGCCGCGACCGATGCGGCGAACCTGCCGGCGCACCTGCGCCACTTCGTCACGCTGCTCAAGGCGCACCTGCAGGGTATTGCGCGCACCGCCGTTTAGCGGTGCAACGCCGGCAGCCTCGCCGGCGTGCAGTGGAGCGCTGGGGCGGTCCTAGTCCCCAGCGCTTCGGCTAGCCGCTTAGGGCTTCTGCTCTATGCCGGCCTGGACCAGGTGGCGGTCATTGTGACCGCCTACGCGCAGCACGCCGAGATTGAACAGCTGGTCCTTCTGGGGGGCGGCATCCTGCTGCTGGGTCAGCTCGTCCTTGATGCCGAACAGCAGGTCCACCGGCGACTTGGACAGGTTGAGGCCGAGGTCGGCGCGGTAGTCCTTGCTGTCGAGGGTGCGGCTGCTGACAGCCGAGCCGCCCAGGTCGACCGTGCCGTTGCCGGCCTTGAGGGTCGCGCCGGTCAGTTGGGTCGCGCCGCCGACCTGCAGGTCGATGCCTTGGCTGGCGCCGATGCCCGAGGCCGAGGTGACGGCGTCCTTGTCGACATGGCTGACGTCCAGGTACAGGGTCGGGGTCAGCGCGGCCGTGTTGCTCTTGTCGCCGAACAGCAGGTTGCCCACCTTGTCCGCCACGGTCTTGCCGGCGCCGGTCTTGTCGTTCACCGCGTAGCTGCCTTCCTTGCTGCTGCCGAGCTTGTCCTTGAGCTGGCCCAAGCCGTCGGCGGCGGCGCTGGCCTTGTCGGCCAGGTAGCCCTTGGCCTGGTCCAGCTTGCTGCCCAGGGCGCCGCGGGGTTCGGGGTTGACGTCGTAGCTGCCGCTGCGCGAGAGCTTGTCGGTCAACTTGTCCTTGGCGATGCCGGCCTGGCTGACCAGGCTGTCCTTGGCCTCACCCAGTTTGCCGGCGACCTTGTCCACGCCGTTCTCCAGCTTGCCGCGCTGCTTGTCGAAGGCGGCCTGGCTCTTCTCCTTGAGCGGGTCGGCCGCAGGGCCGGTGTGCTTGCCGAGCTTCTCCACCAGGCCGGGCTGGTTCTTCTCGCCGGCCAGGCGCAGGTCGATGCCCAGCTTGAGGCGCTGCTCGCTGTCCTTGCGGCTCTCGACGCTCAGGTCGCCGCCGATCCGGCCCTCGACCCGCTCCGCCTCGATGCTCGCACCGGCCAGGCGGGTATCGCCCTGGCTGTTCAGCCACACCCGCTCGGCCTGGATCTGGCTGTTGTGCTGGGTGGTGCTGTCGAGCCGGTCGACATCGATCTTGACCCGGCCGTAGACGCCGTAGTTGTCCTGGTCGGTGTCCTTGCTGGCGCCTTGATTGAGGTAGGTCTTGCCGCCGCTCCCGCCGACGCCTAGGCCCAGCCCCCAGTTGTTCTTGTGCTCGGTGGACTGCGCCGACTCCTGCAGGATGCCGCCCTGGCGGGCCTCCAGCGCGACGCTCTGGGCGTCGATCCGGGTGCCTTGCAGGTGCAGCGCCTGGGCGTCTGCGGCCGCCGCGCTCAGCTCGACCCGACCCTGGCTGTGCAGCGTGCCGCCGCTGGACGTCAGGCTGTTCTCCTGCACCCGGCCGATGGCGAACTGACCGCCGGCGCTGGCGCCGGAGTTGCTGGTTTCGGCGCCCTTGGTCTTGCTCGCGCCGAGACTCAGACCGCCGCCGAGGTTGCTGCCCTCGGCCTTG
Organism: Pseudomonas benzenivorans; assembly: GCF_033547155.1. Classification (GTDB taxonomy): domain Bacteria; phylum Pseudomonadota; class Gammaproteobacteria; order Pseudomonadales; family Pseudomonadaceae; genus Aquipseudomonas; species Aquipseudomonas benzenivorans_B. Next base: position 4,021,511 of record NZ_CP137892.1, on the reverse strand, counting down.
TGGCTGCCCGTGGCCGCCTGGAAGTCCAGGCTGCCGCCGGCCTTCAGGGTCACGTCAGCCACCGGCTGCTCGGCGCTGCCGATCTGGCTACCTTGTAAGCTCAGGTTGCCGCCGCTGCTGATAACGATGGCGCCGTTACCGGCGAGCGTGGCGACTCGGGCCTGGCTGTCCTGGCTGCTCAGGCGTTGGTCGTTGACCAGGAAGTTGGCCGAACCGTTGCCGCCCTTACCGCCCGAACCCTTGCTCATGCCGACCTGCAGGCTGGCGTCGCCCTTCAGGCTGTGGTTGCTGTTGGTTTGCCGGTCGTTGGCCTGGTTCAGCTCTATGTTGCCGCCAGCCTGCAGCTGTACGCCGCCCTGGCCGCCGTCGAAACGGCTGCCCTCGTAGGCGCCGTCGGTGCCCAGCTGGATCTGGATGCCCTGACTGCCACTGAGGCTGCCGACCACCGCGCGACTGCTGCTGGCGCTGGTCTCGGCGGAACCGCCGATGCCGCTCAGGCGGCCGTTGATGTCCTTGCCGGTGGTGGTGTAGACACGCAGGTTGGCCTTGGCATCGAGGCTCTCGGCACTGGCGCTGCTGCTATCGCTGGCGGCGTTCAGGCGGTGGCTGTCGGCCGTGATCTGCACCTGGCCCTGATCGGCGCGGTACTGGGTGCCTTGGTCCTGCAACTGGCCGGCGACGACCACTTGCACCTGGCCGCCATGGAACTGGCTGACCTGGGCGCTGCTGCTCTGTTGCCGGCTGTTCTTCTCCTGATAACCGCCCTCCAGGTCGAGGCCCAGGTTGGGCTGCTCGAAGGCGTCCAGCAGGCCGGGTTGATAGAAGTTGCGCTGGGCGATGCCCTCCACCGCCTTCTCGATCGGCCGGGCGATGCCCCGGTACTCGACATTGGCGCCGATATCGACGCTCCAGCCCTGCTCCTTGCGGGTGCCGCTCTGGGTGTCGCTGGCCGCCTGGTTGTCCACCTGGCCGGCGCTGACCTGCAGGGCGCCGCTGGCATTGAGTTGCGCGCCCTGGCTGGTCAGGGTGCCCGTGCCGCTGTCGATGGCGAGTGTCCCGGCGGAATTGAGCGTGCTGACCTTGGCCTTGCTGCTGTCGCTCGTGGTGTCGAGGGTCTGCTGCCCGCCTTCCCAGCCGCTGCCGGCACGGTCCAGGCCGCCGGTGTAATAGAAGCCCACGCCGGTGGTGGTCTGGCTGCTGTCGCTGTGGTGGCTGTCCTGGGCCGCGAGCAGCTTGACGTCCTGAGCGGCCAGGCTGGCGCCGCCTGAGCCGGCGTCGAGCTTCGAGCCCTGCAGGGTCAGCTCGGCCTGGCTGGCCAGCGCTACCGTGCCGCCCTTGAGTTCGCTGCCCTGATGGGTTGTGGTGTCGCTGGTGCGGGTTTCCTCGACCTGCTCGTAGCGGATGCCGGCGCGATACTGTCGCGAGCCCTTCTGCGTGTCGGTCGCGGCCTGGGTTTCCTTGGCATAGGCGGAGAAGCCATGGCTGTCGGTGGTGACGCTGGTCTGTTCGGTGTTCTTCGCCGCCAGCACGTCGATGTTGCCCACCGCGTCGAGCTTGAGCTTGTCGGCGGCCTCGACCAGGGCGCCGACCACGGACAGGTCCGAGGCGCTCTTGAGCTGCAGGTTGCTGTCCGAGCGCAGCTCGCTGCGCACCACCGTGCTGCTGGCGACGCGGCTGCGTTGCTCGTCCTTGACCAGGCCGAACAGCTTGCTGTCCTTGTCATGCTGATTGCTCAGGGAGCTGTCCTGCACGCCGTCGATGGTCAGGCTGCCGCGCTGGCTGATCACGCTGGCGTCGGTCTTGCCGCGCACCTGGCTGCCGCTGATGCGCACGTCGTCGGCGGCGATCAGCAGCTTGCCCTGGGCATTGACCTCGCTGCGCTGGTTGAGGGTCTGGGCCTTGTCGCCGCTGCCGTTCTTGCCGAAGAAGCTGCCGCCGACGAGGTCGCCGGAGTAGCGGCTGTTGCTGTTGCTCTGGCTGCGCTTGGCCGTGTCGATCTCGACCTTCTGCTTGCCGCCGAGGATCAGGTCGCCGCCGCTCTGCACCACGGCCCCTTCCAGGCGCAGGTCGGCGCCGCTCTGCACCGCCGCGTCGCCGCCGGCTTTGAGCTGGCTGGCGATGCTGCGCTCGCTACGGGAGCTGTTGTCCCAGTTGGCCTTCCACAGGTGTTTGCGATGGTTGCCACGATCGCGGTGTTCGCTGACCTCGGTGGTCGCGGCGAGCGTCAGGTCGCCGCCGCTGTCGACCTTGAGTTGCTGGCCGGCCGTGACGCTGGCGCCTTGCAGGCGGCTGTCGGCGCCGGCCTGCAGGCTGGCATCGCGACTGGCCTTGATGGTGCTGCCGTGCTGGCGGGAGTCGCGATCGGTGAGGGTCTGCTCAAAGGTCTCGTAGGTGATGCCCCAGAACTTCTTCTTCCAGTTGTTGCGCGACTCGCGTAGCTGCTTGCTCTCCAGGCTGCCCAGGGTCAGGTTGCGCCCGGTGCTGAGTTGCACGTCGCGCCCGCTGACCTCGGTGGCGGCGAGGCCGAGGTCGGTGGCGGCCTTGAGGGTCACGTCGCCCTGGCTGCTGCGTACGTTGGCCATGCGGCCATCGAGGCTGTTGTCCTGGGCCGCCTGGCCGCTGATGGTCAGGCCGCCGGCGGAGGCGATGCTGACGCCGTCGCCGCCGTCGAGCTGGGTCGGGCCGACCTTGACCCCGGCACCCTCGGCGGTGCTGACGATATTGATCCGTCCGGCCTGCATGGCGCCGAACAGGCTGGCGTCGATGCGCTGGCCGTCGGCGGAAGTGGCCGGGGCGCTGGCGTGCACCTGGCCATCGGCGTAGCCGACCTGGTTGCGTCCGGCGATCAGGTTCAGCTCGTCCCGGGCGCGGATCTGTCCCTGGCTGTCGATCTGCGGGGCCAGCAGGTCGAGGCGGCCGCCGTCGTTGCGCAGGCCCTGCGCCTGGACGCTCAGCTTGCCGTTGGCGCGCTGCGTGTTCAGCCCTTGCAGCTGGCCGTCCTGCAGTTCGGGCTTGCCCACCACCAGGCTGGCACGGGGGGCGTTGATAAAGCTGGCGCCGTTGACGCTGATGCCGTTGGGGTTGGCCAGCACATAGTCGGCGGGACGGCCGAAGATCTCCTGGGCGCCGTTGATCTGCGAGGCGTTGCGGCTGATCACCTCGTTGAGAATCACGCTGGCGGCCTGGCTCTGCAGCTGCGGGTTGGCGCCCAGCTGGCCGGCCAGGGCCGACTGGCCACCCTGCAGGGCGTTGTTCAGCACCAGGCCCTGGCGATCGACGTTGTAGTCGAGGAACTGGTTGTGCGACAGCCCCGCACCATTGGGCGCGACGATGTCGATCACCGGTACGCCCTGCTGGTTGTGGATCTGCGGCGTGCCGCCGGGGCCGTTGGCCGCGGTCAGGCCGGCGGCGAAGGCCGCTTGCAGCGGTTGCAGGAGTGCCAGGCTGGCGATGGCCCAGCGCAGTTTGCCTCGCGGGGAGAGCGGGAATGCGGCAGTGTCGTTTCGCATAAACACCTTCAGGTTGTAGAGAGGGATAAGGAGTGCGCGTTGTCGTGGGCCGCAGGCGTCGCGCGTCGACCGGCGGCTCTGTTGGTCGATGGGCTAGAGCGACAGGCTCAGGCGCATCAGCCAGATCTCCGGCTCATGGATGAAGGTTCGCGGGCTGTGCAGGCTGCGTTGGTAGTCCAGATCCAATTGCAGGGCCCGCCAGTTCAGGCTCAGGCCCGTACTGGCGCCGGCCAGCCGCTGGGCTGCGCTGCCGTGGTCGGCCTTGACCCAGCCGCCATCCAGGCCCAGGCGCGGTGTCAGCAGCAGGCCGTGCTCGAGCGGCTGTGGCAGCCGCAGGGTGTTGCGCCAGATCGCCGCGCTGGCGCCGGACGCGGCGTTGCGACGAAAGCCGCGGACCGCCGAGTCGTCGCTGGCGAGGACCTGCTCGATGGCCGGCAGCGGGTCGGGGCTGTACTGCAGCGACAACTGGCTGTGCCACTGCCAGGGCTGGGCGCCGAACAGGCCGTTGCGCCATTGCCCGAGGCCGGCGCGCCACTTGCGAAACTGCGGCCGAGGCAGGTCGTCGAACCGGCGCTCGTCGTCGCGGTCGGCGCCGAACCAGGTCAGGCCCTGGGCGTATCCCAGGTCGACACTCCAGGTGGCGCTGTCCAGCCAGAACAGGCTGATGCCGGCTTCGGCCACGGTCAGGGTCGGGCTCTGGATCTCCAGGCGCTGGTTGAGGAACAGGCTCTCGACGCGCTTGTGCGCCAGCTGCAGGTTGCCGCTCAGCTGATGGCGCTGGCCGCGCCACAGCACGCGGTCCAGGCGTAGGCTGAGCTGGTCGGTGCGGCCCTCGCTGTCGACGGTCCGCTGGCTCAGGCGCACCGGCGCCCAGTACTCGGCTCGGCTGGCGAACAGGGCCAGGCTCCAGTAGCCGTAGGGCACGCCGTAGTAGAGGCTCTGGCTGCGGCTGAAGCGGGCGTCGCCGTTGAGCGTGTCGCTCAGGCTCAGGTTGAGGTAATCGTTGAGCCCCAGCGGACTGTCCAGGCCCAGGCTGAGCGTGGTGCGATCGCGCCCGGTACTGGCGCTGCCGAGGTTGTCCAGGCCCAGCTCCAGGCCCCAGCGTTTCACCAGGGCGCGGGGGCGGATGATGATCCGCGAGCCGCCGGGCAGGCTGCCGGGGGCGATGTCGGCGGTGAGGTCGAAGGCGCGCAGGCGATTGAGCTGGTCCAGGCCCTGTTCCAGGTCGCGCAGGTTCAGCGGCTTGCCGAGCATGCCGGGGAAGGCGCCGCGCAATGACAGGGGCAGGCTCTGGTCGGCCAGTTCGATGGACTCGACGAACCCTTCCTCGATCAGAATGTCTAGCGACTGACCGGCGGCGGGCGGGCTGCTCAGGTAGGGGCGGCTGGCGATGTAGCCGGCTTCGACGTAGAGGCGGGTGATGGTCCCGAGCAGTCGATTGATCTGGTTCACGCCCATGCAGGGGGCGATCAGTGGCCGCAGCTGAGCCTGCAGGATGGCGTTGTCGAGCAGGGTCACGCCGCCGATGCGGGTGCCGCGCAACGGCCAGCACTGGTCGTCCCGGGCAGGCGTGACGGGCTCGACCGTCTCAGCGGCGCTGCCGAACGCTCCGCGTTCGAGCTGGCGCTGACGTTGCTCCAGCTGCAGTTGTTGCAGATCGCGCTGCTGTTGCTGCTGTTGGCGCAGGTTCTCGGTCGTCGGGGCCTGCGGTTGTGCGGCCAGCAGCGGGGCGCCGAGGGACAGACCGAGGCAGGCCGCCAGCAGCACTGGGCGCGAGCGGCAGAGTGGCCGGCAGAGAAATGGCCGCATGCGAACTTCCTTGTCGTGGAGCTTGAGTCACCATGGGACGGGTCGGTCGGATGGTCGCCTGGTATAGACCAAGTGCGCCCCTGACTTAAGTTGAGTCCGGGCAGCGGGTTGCGGGTAATGTGAACGGGGGCAAAGTTGTGTGGGCGCGAGACGGCTCGGTGCGTCGGTGCCGAGAGATGGCCTGGGCGGGGCTGGCGCAGGGAGAGGTGACATGATGGAACTGGTTGTGAATATGTGGTCACCACGTGACCCTATGTATCGCTTTTGTTGCTGGGGTAAACTCCGAGGCCTGATTCAAGCCCGTTGGTTCGTTCGAGGATTGCCCCATGGCTGACTACCAAGCTCCCCTGCGCGACATGCGCTTCGTGCTCAACGAAGTGTTCGAAGTTTCCAAGCTATGGGCCGAGCTGCCGGCCCTGGCCGAAGTGGTGGACGAAGACACCGCCAATGCCATCCTCGAGGAAGCCGGCAAGGTCACCGCCGGGGTGATCGCACCGCTCAACCGTAGCGGCGACGAGGAAGGCTGCAGCTGGGACAACGGTGTGGTGAAGACCCCGGCCGGCTTCCCCGAGGCCTACCAGACCTACGCCGAGGGCGGCTGGGTCGGCGTCGGCGGCGATCCGCGCTTCGGCGGCATGGGCATGCCCAAGGTGATCTCGGCCCAGGTCGAGGAGATGGTCAACTCGGCCAACCTGTCCTTCGGCCTCTACCCGATGCTGACGGCCGGCGCCTGCCTGTCGCTCAACGCCCACGCCAGCGAAGAGCTCAAGGACAAGTACCTGCCGCAGATGTACGCCGGCACCTGGGCGGGTTCCATGTGCCTGACCGAGCCGCACGCCGGCACCGACCTGGGCATCATCCGCACCAAGGCCGAGCCCCAGGCCGACGGCAGCTACAAGATCAGCGGCACCAAGATCTTCATCACCGGCGGCGAGCACGACCTGACCGAGAACATCATCCACCTGGTGCTGGCCAAGCTGCCGGACGCCCCGGCCGGGCCCAAGGGCATCTCGCTGTTCCTGGTGCCCAAGTTCATGGTCAACGCCGACGGCAGCCTGGGCGAGCACAACAGCCTGTCCTGCGGCTCCATCGAGCACAAGATGGGCATCAAGGCCTCGGCCACCTGCGTGATGAACTTCGACGGCGCCACCGGCTGGATAGTCGATGCGCCGAACAAGGGCCTGGCGGCCATGTTCACCATGATGAACTACGAGCGCCTGGGCGTCGGCATCCAGGGCCTGGCCACCGGCGAGCGTTCCTACCAGAGCGCCATCGAGTACGCCCGCGAGCGCATCCAGAGCCGCGCGCCGACCGGCCCCCAGGCCAAGGACAAGGCCGCCGACCCGATCATCGTCCATCCGGACGTACGGCGCATGCTGCTGACCATGAAGGCGCTGAACGAGGGCGGTCGCGCCTTTTCCAGCTACGTGGCCATGCAACTGGACACCGCCAAGTTCAGCGAGGACCCGGCCACGCGCAAGCGCGCCGAGGAGCTGGTGGCGCTGCTGACCCCGGTGGCCAAGGCCTTCCTCACCGACATGGGCCTGGAAACCACCCTCCACGGCCAGCAGGTGTTCGGCGGCCACGGCTTCATCCGCGAGTGGGGCCAGGAGCAGTTGGTGCGCGACTGCCGCATCACCCAGATCTACGAGGGCACCAACGGCATCCAGGCCCTCGATCTGGTCGGGCGCAAGGTGATCGGCAGCGGCGGCGCCTTCTACAAGCACTTCGCCGAAGAGATCAAGGCCTTCACCGACTCGGCCGACAGCAGCCTGGCCGAGTTCACCGAGCCGCTGAAGGCCGTCATCGCCAACCTGGAGCAGGTGACCGCCGAGCTGCTGGAGCGGGCCAAATCCAACCCCAACGAGATCGGCGCCGCCTCGGTCGAATACCTGCACCTGTTCGGCTACACCGCCTACGCCTACATGTGGGCGCTGATGGCGAGAGCCGCCCTGGGCAAGGAAGACCAGGACGACTTCTACGCCAGCAAGCTCGGCACCGCGCGCTTCTACTTCGCCCGCATCCTGCCGCGCATCCACTCGCTCAGCGCCTCGGTCAAGGCCGGCAGCGAGAGCCTGTACCTGCTGGACGCGTCGCAGTTCTAAGCGGTCTTCGGCAACACGAAAGCCCCGGCCCCGTGCCGGGGCTTTTTTGTTTTCCAGGCTCAGCGCCCGACGCGCCGTCGGCGAAGCTCGTTTAATCATCCCCCCTGAGACTAAAAAACCTATAGCCACTGTCTTCTGCCCCGCAGGCCCCGGGCTTGCCGGGCGGGCAGCTTTTTCCTCGCCAGCGACGACAAAAATCATAATTTCGCGAATCCCTGAGCCTGACCAGAATGCGGCCAACACCCACAGACAGCCGCAACCGATCAGGATCAGAGGAAGCAAGCCATGACCGATCTCAACCAAGCCTGGCCGCCGTGCGCCGGCCAGGCCCTGGAAACCCTGGAAATCGACACCCTGGTGGTCGGCGCCGGCCAGGCCGGCGTGGCCATGAGCGAGCACCTCAGTGCGCTCGGCGTGCCCCATCTGGTGCTGGAGAGGAAACGCATCGCCGAGGCCTGGCGCACCGGGCGCTGGGACTCGCTGGTGGCCAACGGCCCGGCCTGGCACGACCGCTTCCCGGGGCTGGAGTTCGACGATCTCGACCCCGATGCCTTCGCCTCCAAGGAGCGCGTGGCGGCCTATTTCGAGGCCTATGCCGAGAAGTTCGCCGCGCCCATCCGCACCGGCGTCGAGGTGAGGAGGGTGGTGCGCAATGCCGATCGCCCGGGTTTCACCATCGAGACCTCCCAGGGCGTGATCCGCGCCCAGCGGGTGGTCGCCGCCACCGGCCCCTTCCAGCGCCCGGTTATTCCGGCCATCGCACCCCGGGACGAGGGGCTGTACCAGATCCACTCCGCCGCCTACTTCAACCCGCAGCAACTGCCCGAGGGCGCGGTGCTGGTGGTCGGGGCCGGCTCCTCGGGCGTGCAGATCGCCGACGAGCTGATGCGGGCCGGACGCCGGGTCTATCTCTCGGTCGGCCCCCACGACCGCCCGCCGCGCACCTACCGGGGCCGCGATTTCTGCTGGTGGCTGGGCGTGCTCGGCCTGTGGGACGCCGAGGAAGTGCAGCCGGGCCGCGAGCACGTGACCATCGCCGTCAGCGGCGCCCGCGGCGGCGAGACCATCGACTTCCGCCGCCTGGCGGGCGAGGGCATGACCCTGGTCGGCCTGACCCAGTCCTTCGAGGGCGGCGTGGTGACCTTCCGCGACGACCTGGTCGGCAACCTGGCCGCGGGCGACGCGAACTACCTGGCCCTGCTGGATGCGGCCGACGCCTATGTCGCCCGCAACGGCCTGGACCTGCCGGAGGAGCCGGAGGCGCGCCGCCGCTACCCGGATGCCGAATGCGTGCGCCATCCGATTCGCCAGTTGCACCTGGCCGAGGCCGGCATCCGCTCGATCATCTGGGCCACCGGCTATGCCGTGGACTTCGGCTGGCTGCAGGTCGACGCCTTCGACGCCCAGGGCAAGCCCCAGCACCAGCGCGGCGTGTCCCGCGAGCCGGGGGTGTACTTCCTCGGTCTACCCTGGTTGTCGCGCCGCGGTTCCTCGTTCATCTGGGGCGTGTGGCACGACGCCAAGCACATCGCCGGGCATATCGCCACGCAGCGCAGCTACCTCGCCTACCGCGATGCCGAGCAGCGCCAGAACGCCTGACTCCACCCACAGATTGAAGGACGCACCGCCATGCCGACCCATACCCGCATCCGCATGTTCAACACCCAAGACACCTACCCCAACCAGAGCCTGGACAACGACCTGTGCCAGGCGGTGCGCGCCGGCAACACCGTCTATGTGCGCGGCCAGGTGGGCACCGACTTCGACGGGCGCCTGGTCGGCCTCGGCGATGCCCGGGCCCAGGCCGAGCAGGCGATGAAGAACGTCAAGCAGCTGCTGGAGGAGGCCGGCAGCGACCTGTCGCACATCGTCAAGACCACCACCTACCTGATCGACCCGCGCTACCGCGAGCCGGTCTACCAGGAGGTCGGCAAGTGGCTCAAGGGCGTGTTCCCCATCTCCACCGGCCTGGTGGTCAGCGCCCTGGGCCAGCCGCAGTGGCTGATGGAGATCGACGTGATCGCCGTCATTCCCGACCACTGGCAACAGTGAGGCGCGCGCCATGACCTTCTCCATCGTCGGCCGCTGCGCCGAGACCGGCCAGCTGGGCATCGCCATCAGCTCCTCGAGCATCGCCGTGGGGGCGCGCTGCCCATGGCTGCGCGCCGGGGTCGGCGCGGTGGCCAGCCAGAACATCACCCTGCCGGCCCTCGGTCCGCAGATCCTCGATGCGCTGGAGAGCGGCCTGGAACCGGCGACGGCTCTGGACCAGGCGCTGACCCGCAACGGCTACAGCCAGTACCGCCAGGTGGCGCTGCTCGACAGCCAGGGTCGCAGCGCCTTGTTCACCGGCAGCCAGGCCCTGGGCGTGCACAACGCCCAGGCCGGCGAGCAGTGCGTGGCCGCCGGCAACCTGCTGGCCGAGCGCGGGGTGGTCGAGGCCATGGTGCACGCCTTCGAACAGGGCTCCGGGCCGCTGGCCGAGCGCCTGCTGGCCGCCCTGCAGGCGGCCATGGCCGCCGGCGGCGAGGCCGGCCCGGTGCACTCGGCGGCGCTGCAGGTGGTCGACGACCTGACCTGGCCGCTGGTCGACCTGCGGGTGGACTGGGCCGAGCAGGACCCCATCGGCGAGCTGGAGCACCTGTGGCGCGCCTACCGGCCGCAGATGCGCGACTACGTGACCCGCGCCCTGGACCCGACCCGCGCGCCGAGCTACGGGGTGCCCGGGGATGAGTGAGCTGAGCAGCCGCGAGCTGCTGGCCGAGCTGGTGGCCTTCCCCACGGTCAGCCGCGACTCCAACCTGGCGTTGATCGCCTTCATCCGCGCCTACCTCGAGGGCCTGGGGCTGGCCTGCGAGCTGGACTACAACGTCGAGCGCAGCAAGGCCAACCTCTATGCGCGCCTCGGCCCGGACGGCCCGGGCGGGGTCATGGTGTCCGGCCACAGCGACGTGGTGCCGGTGGACGGCCAGGCCTGGACGGTCAAGCCGTTCCGCCTGAGCGAGCGCGCCGGCCGCCTGTACGGCCGCGGCACGGCGGACATGAAGGGCTTCATCGCCTGCGTGCTGGCCAGCCTGCCGCGCTTTCTCGCCCGGCCATTGCGCCGGCCGCTGCATATCGCCATCTCCTACGACGAGGAGGTCGGCTGCCTGGGCGTGCGCAGCCTGGTCGCGGCGCTGGCCGCGCGGCCGGACAAGCCGGCGTTGTGCCTGATCGGCGAGCCCACCGAGCTGCGCCCCGTGCTCGGCCACAAGGGCAAGCTGGCCATGCGCTGCCAGGTGCGCGGCGCCGCCTGCCATTCGGCCTACGCCCCCCTGGGGGTCAACGCCATCGAGTACGCCGCCCGGCTGATCGGCAAGCTGGGCGAGATCGGCCAGCGCCTGGCCGCCCCCGAGCGTCAGGATGCGCGCTTCGACCCGCCGTTCTCGACCGTGCAGACCGGGCTGATCCAGGGCGGCCGGGCGCTGAACATAGTGCCGGCCGACTGCCAGTTCGACTTCGAGGTGCGCGCCCTGCCGGCGGACGACCCGCAGCAGGTCGCCGACGCGCTACGCGACTACGCCGAGACCGAGCTGCTGCCGCAGATGCGTGCGCGCAGCGCGACCAGCGCCATCGACCTGCAGCCGCTGTCCGCCTACCCGGGCCTGGCCACCGACCCGCGCAGCGAGGCGGCCGAGCTGCTGGCGCTGCTCAGCGGCCGCCGCGACTTCGGCACCGTGGCCTTCGGCACCGAGGGCGGGCTGTTCGCCGAGGCCGGCATTCCCACCGTGGTCTGCGGCCCCGGCAGTATGGAACAGGGCCACAAGGCGGACGAGTTCGTCACTCAGGCCCAGCTGGATGGCTGCGACGCCCTGCTGGTGCGGCTGGCCGAGTGGTTGCAGCGCTGAACCACGGTCGCCCTATAGCGCTACGCCAATAGGCGTAGGGTGGAAAACCGCAAAGCGTTTTCCAGCGGTTTCGGCCAGGAGGGATTTGTACGGGCGGCAAAGTGTGCCGACGTAAAACAACCCAGCTGTAGCGGGCCCAAGACCCGCTCGATTGGCTAGTGTCGAATTCGACGCGCAGCCACGGTGGCTGGCGGTGAGCGACGGGAGCACAGGACGATGCCGGAAGCGCACACACTGGGGCTGTTCGTTGGGGCGGTGACCCTGCTGTTGCTGGTGCCGGGGCCCAACATGTTGTTCGTCATGAGCCACGGCCTGCACTACGGCTGGCGTGGCGGAGTGGCGGCCGCGTTGGGCATCGCCCTGGCCGACCTGATCCTCACGCTGCTCACCGCCGCGGGCGTGACCGGAATGGTGGCGGCCTGGCCGCCATCCTTCGACCTGATCCGCTACTGCGGCGCCGCCTACTTGTTATGGATGGCCTACCGGGCCCTGCGTAGCGAGGGGGCGGGAGCAGGGCAGGCCGGTGACCGGGTGCCTCTGCAGGCGGTGATGCTGCGCGCCATGCTCAACAGCCTGCTCAATCCCAAGGCGCTGCTGTTCTTCATCCTGTTCCTCCCGCAGTTCGTGGTCCCGGCAAACGCAGCGCTGGCCGCACAACTCCTGTTGCTGGGCGGTCTGTTGACGCTGCTGGCCCTGCTCTTTCACCTGGGCCTGGGCCTGCTCGGCGGCACCGTCGGTCGCGCCCTCGGCGGTTGGCGTCGGGCCCGGAGCCTGCAGCGCTGGGGGCTGGCGGGCGTCCTCGGCGGCCTGGCGCTGCGCCTGCTGGTGATGCCGCGCCCCGGCTGAGCAGCGCTCGCCCCGGCCGTGTTTCTTTCGACCGGACTCAGGCGGCGCTGCTGCCCCAGTTGCGTCTTGCAGAACTCGACGAACAGCGGCGCCGGCTTGGTCAGCTGGGCGCGCTTGAGTCAGGGGGCCACCAGGCCGGAGCCGGCGACCTCGTCGGCGATCGTCAGCGCCATCACTTTCTTGCCGTCGTAGCAAGGCAGCCTGGATACAATGGCCATCCCATCATCCTGGGCCATTACATATGGCCGCACCGGACAAGGAACCCGCCGCCATGGCCTCCCCAGATAAACAGCGAAAACGCGCCCAGCGGGCCAAAGCCAAGGCCAAGCAGAACCGTTCGGGCAAGTCCAAGGCCAATGTCATCCATCCGCTGCTGGCCAATCCGCTGATCGACGAGCCGTTCGACGATGTCGCAATCGACCTGAGCACCTTCGACTTCCAAGACATCGAAGAGAACGGTTTCGACCCGGCGGACTTCGACGACCTGTTCCGGGCGATGAAAGTCGGCGAGGGCATCAGCCTGCTGGCGATGTGCCTGGTGTTCCTGCAATACCCGGTGCTGGAGTTGGTGGTCGCCGAGGAGGAGGAGGACGCGGCGATCGACTTCATGATGGGCCTGCTGATCACCTATCGGGGGATCTTCCACGATGAAGACGAAGACACGGCAGTGGAATGGATAGGCGGCGACGCCTTCCAGACTGCCTACAACGAAGCGTCGATGATCCTGCAGAAGAAGAACGCGCGCGGCACCCCAGGCGCCCGCGCTTAAACCAGGGAAAGGGGGCAGACCCGACTCAGGAGAGGGCGGTCTGCCCCCTGTCGCTATCGGGCTTGAGTCCTTGATAGCCCTCAACAGCTAGGCCGGCCTGCCGGTTTCGCCTGGGACGACACCGTCGGAGCCCGGCCGGCCAAGGTCGAGTTCGTCGACGAAGACATCGACCACAGGCACCGGGTTGGTGTCCGCCACGAGTCATCCTGGCTCTCGGGAAGCAGCGCGCCTTGGCCGCGGCGCTCTTCCTGGATAGAGCGCTTCATGGGCGCCCCCGCGGATCTCGAATCCATCAAATCACAGCAAGGTCGATGCCAAGGTTTTTACACGGCCCGGGCCCGAAGAAGAGCATGGTCCAAGGCCTCGCGGAGGCTATCGAAGCCCTGGCCGCCGTCCTGAACGAAGACGAAAATGAACAGCGGGCGAAGACAGAAACCGCCAGCATCAAAGGCATCGGGAGTCGAACGACGTCGCTCAGGCACAGGCTGAGAATAACTACAGGTCACCTTCGGGTGGCCTTTTTGCTTTAGCGGGTAATACTTCTCTTTATAGGTTGTCGCGGTGCTGGTGGCGTGCCCGCGGGAGGTGCTAATGAACAAGCTATCGATTGTGGGTGCCGGCATGGTGGGTGAGGCGGCGGCTCAGATCATCGCCCGGGAAGAGTTCTGCCGTGAGTTGACGTTGATCGATGTGCAGGGTGAGTTGGCCCAGGGCAAGGCGCTGGACGTCTGGCAGGCGGCAGTTGAGTCAGGCTCTGATACCCGGGTGTACGGTGGGGCCAATGCCGAATTGCTGAAAGATTCCGACCTGGTGGTGATCACGGCGGGTGTGCCGCGCAAGCCCGGTCAGTCGCGCCAGGATGTATTGAGCACCAATCTGCCAATTCTCGATGGCATCGTGCTGAATATTAAGCGGCATGCTCCGGCGGCGACGGTGCTGGTGGTGTCGAACCCGGTCGACGTGCTGACCTATCGGGCGTGGTCTCTCAGCGGGCTGGGACGCGACAAGGTGTTCGGGCAGGCGGGGGTGCTGGATACAGCGCGCATGAAGACTTTTATTGCCGAGGCGACGGGGTTTTCGGCTCGGGATATCACGGCGCTGGTGCTGGGCGGGCATGGCGATAGCATGGTGCCGCTGATGCGCTACTGCACGGTCGGTTCGGTGCCGCTGTCGCACTTCCTGTCCAGTCAGCAGATAGAGCAAATTGTGCAGCGCACCCGCCAGGGTGGCGGCGAGATTCTGGGTTTGAAGAAGCTGGGGAGCGCCTGCGATGCGCCGGGCGTGGCCATCGCGCAGATGGTGGATGCTATCGCCAATGGGCGAAACCGCATTCTGCCGGCGGTCGCGATTCTCGAGGGCGAGTACGGGCGAACAGGCATTGCCATGGGTGTCCCCTGTGTGCTGGCAGAGGAGGGGGTGGCGCGGGTGATCGAGTTGCCTCTGGATGCGCAGGAGCAGGCGATGTTCGACCGCTCTGCAGATCAGGTGGTGCGTGATATTGCTGAAATGAATGCCTTGTGAGCGGGGGGCGCAAGGGGGCGTGGAGCCACTCGGCAATACGCTCGAATCGTCAACGCCTGGGTAACAGCCATTGGCCTCGATCCGGCCCAGTGATGAATCCGACCAGGCGACAACTATCCTGACACCGGCAGCTTTGGGGGCATTTCCGCCAGTCGCCGAGGGCAGCCCGCTCGGGCGGAACGGCTTTGTACGGGCGCGATGGCGAAAGCGGAGCGGCCTGACCCCAGCGCCTATGCCCCGCCCGCGCCTGCCGGTGCCAGCTGCTCCTTGCAGAACTCGACGAACAGCTGCGCCGGCTTGGTCAGCTGGGCGCGCTTGAGCCAGGCGGCCACCAGGCCGGAGCCGGTGACCTCTTCGGCGACTTCCACCGCCACCACCTTCTTGCCGTCGTAAGTGCATTCCGAGTGCGGGCGGGTCACCAGCAGGGAGAAGCCGAAACCCTGGCCGACCATGCCGCGCACCATCTCGATGGACGGCGAGCTGAAGACGATGTTCGGCGTCAGGCCCAGCTCCTCGAACAGGCTGACGAAGTAGGTGCGGCTCGGCAGCACGTCGAGCAGGATCATCGGTTCCAGGCACAGGTCGCGCAGCGATACCTGGGCCTGGCCGGTGAAACGGTGGCCCTCGGGCAGCAGGGCATAGGGCTTGGCCGGCGTCATCAGCGGCTCGCACTCGATGGTGCCGTCGAGGTCGTGGGCGTAGAGGATCGCCAGGTCGAAGCGCCCGGCGGTCAGGCCCTGCACCAGTTCCTGCTGCTCGCCGTCGCGCAGGCGGATCTCCACCCCGGGATACAGGGCGTTGAAGCCGGCGATCAGCCGCGGCAGGTAGAGCGGGGCGACGGTCTCGAAGCAGCCGATGTCGATCTGCCCGGCCACCACGTCGTTGTCGGCCAGGGCGTTCTGCTCGAACTCGTGGGCCATGCGCAGCAGCTCCTGGGCCTTGCGGTAGAAGCGTGCGCCGCCGGGGGTTAGCGACACCCCTTGAGCGTGGTGGCGGATAAACAGCTGCACGCCGAAGCTTTCCTCCAGGCCCTTGATCGCCGTGGAGATCGACGGCTGGGCGATGTACAGCTTGCGCGAGGCCTCGGCCACGCTGCCGCACTCCACCGTGGTCACGAAATACTTGAGCTGGCGCAGGGTATAGGTCGCCATGGCTACCTCTGGTCGCGGCTCTGCAAAGCCGTCTTGTCATGGAGTCCGAGGCCCCAACATACCCCAGGCCGGCTGTGGGGCTGCCCAGTTTTTTCATGGCCTGCGAGCATATATTTACTAATTTTCCTGAACCCGATGCTGGGCCACCATCGACCTCGACCACCACTGAGACCGCCGCGTCGGTCGGGACGAGGAACGATGTTGCAACTGAGCGACTGGCAGCAGCGGGCTGCCCAACAAGGCTTTATCACCCAGGCACTGATCGACGGCCAGCTGCGCCCGGCGGCCTCCGGCGTCACCTTCGCCGCGATCGATCCGGCCACCAACCGGCGCCTGGCCGAGGTGGCCGCCTGTGGCGGGCTCGAAATCGACGCCGCGGTGCGCAGCGCCCGCCGCGCCTTCGAGCAGGGCCCCTGGCCGCGCATGGCGCCGCGCGAGCGCAAGGCGGTGCTGCTGCGCCTGGCCGAACTGATCCTGGCCCACCGCGAGGAGCTGGCCCTGCTCGACTCGCTGAATATGGGCAAGCCGGTGCGCGACGCCTACGACCTCGACGTGCCCGGCGCGGCCCAGGTGTTCGCCTGGTACGCCGAGAGCCTGGACAAGCTTTACGACCAGGTGGCGCCCACCGCCGACAGCGCCCTGGCGACCATCCGCCGCGAGCCCCTGGGGGTGATCGGCGCGGTGGTGCCCTGGAACTTCCCCCTGGACCTGGCCGCCTGGAAGCTGGCGCCGGCCCTGGCGGCGGGCAACAGCGTGGTGCTCAAGCCGGCCGAGCAGTCGCCGTTCTCCGCCCTGCGCCTGGGCCAGCTGGCCCTGGAGGCCGGGCTGCCGGAAGGCGTGCTGAACGTGGTGCCGGGCCTGGGCGAGACTGCCGGCAAGGCCCTGGGCCTGCACATGGACGTCGACTGCCTGGCCTTCACCGGTTCCACCGAGGTGGGCAAGTACTTTATGGCCTATGCCGCTCAATCAAACTTGAAGCAGGTGTGGCTGGAGTGCGGCGGCAAGAGCCCCAACCTGGTGTTCGCCGACTGCCAGGACCTGGACCTGGCGGCGGAGAAGGCCGCCTTCGCCATCTTCTTCAACCAAGGCGAGGTCTGCTCGGCCAACTCGCGGCTGCTGGTCGAGCGCTCGATCCACGACGCGTTCGTCGAGCGCCTGCTGGCCAAGGCCCGCGACTGGCAGCCGGGAGACCCACTGGACCCGGCCAGCCGCATGGGCGCCATCGTCGAGGCGCGGCAGAGCGAACGGATCATGGCCGCCATCGACCGCGCCCAGGGAGAGGGCGCGCGCCTGGCCTGCGGCGGCCAGCGCCTGAGCGTGGGCGGCTCGGACAACTTCATCCAGCCGACCCTCTTCACCGGCGTGCGCGCGGACATGCAGCTCGCCCGCGAGGAGGTGTTCGGCCCGGTGCTGGCGGTCAGCGCCTTCGACAGCGAGGAGGAGGCCGTGCGCCTGGCCAACGACTGCGTCTACGGCCTGGCCGCCTCGCTGTGGACGGATGACCTCAACCGCGCCCACCGCGTGGCCCGGCGCCTGCGGGTCGGCACCGTGTCGGTGAACACGGTGGACGCCCTCGACGTCTGCGTGCCGTTCGGCGGCTGCAAGCAGTCCGGCTTCGGCCGCGACCTGTCGCTGCAGGCCTTCGACAAGTACAGCCACCTGAAAACCACCTGGGTCCAGCTGCGCGGCTGAGCCGCGCGGGCCCTTCACGTTCCCCCTGGCACAACAACAAGATCGCAGGAGAACTCCCCATGTACGATCCCGATATCAGCCTCTCCCCACCGCTCGCCGACGGCGCTCCGCTCGCCACCCGGCGCAAACCCAGCCTGGGCCTGGGGGCCCTGCTCGCCGTGGCCATCGGCCTGGTGGTGTCCCAGGGCGTCATGGTGCTGATGCTGCAGGGCGCCGGCATCGCCGGCCTGGGCTTCCTCATCCCGCTGGCGCTGGCCTTCCTGCTGGCGCTGACCTATATCTGTTCCTTCTCCGAGCTGGCGCTGATGATCCCCCGCGCCGGCAGCCTGAGCAGCTACACCGAGGTGGCCCTGGGGCACTTCCCGGCGATCCTCGCCACCTTCTCCGGCTACGTGGTGGTGGCGATGTTCGCCCTGTCCGCCGAGCTGCTGCTGCTCGACCTGATCGTCGGCGAGGTCTACCCGGGGCTGCTGCCGCCGATGAGCGTGGCCTTCGGCGTGCTGGTCCTGTTCACCCTGCTCAACCTGCTGGGCATCGACATATTCGCCCGCCTGCAATCGGTGCTGGCCCTGGTGATGGTGGTGGTGCTGCTGGCCCTGGGCCTGACCGCCATGACCGAGAGCGGCAGCCAGCCGGCGCTGACCCAGGCCCTGACCCACGACTGGAACCCGCTCGGTGCCGGGGTGCTGACCCTGGTGGCCTTGGCCATCTGGGGCTTCGTCGGCGCCGAGTTCGTCTGCCCGCTGGTGGAGGAGGCGCGCGAGCCGGAGCGCAGCATTCCCTGGTCGATGATGCTCGGCGCCGGGGTGATCTTCATCACCATCGCCCTGTATGCCATCGGCGCGCTGTTCTACGTGCCGCAGGACGAGCTGGCCGGCGCGGCGCTGCCGCACTACCTGTTCGCCACCGCCCTGCTCGGCGAGGGCGGCAAGGTCTTTCTGGTGATCGCCGCGACCGCCGCCACCTGCAGCACCCTGAACACCTCCCTGGCGGCGATCCCGCGCATGCTCTACGGCATGGCGGTCAACGGCCAGGCTTTCCCGCAGTTCAAGCGCCTCAGCCAGCGCACCAACACGCCCTGGGTGGCGGTGCTGTTCGTCGCCCTGATCACCGGCGCGCCGGTGCTGCTGATGGGCGACCGGCCGGACGCGATCAACCTGCTGCTGCTGGCCGCGGCGATCGCCTGGCTGCTGGCCTACATCATCTGCCACCTGGACGTGATCGCCCTGCGCCGGCGCTATCCCGAGCTGACGCGGCCGTTCAAGACGCCCTTCTACCCGCTGCCGCAGTTGCTCGGCATCGCCGGCATGCTGGTGTCGATCTACTACGTGTCGCCGGCGCCGGAGATGACCGCGTCGATCTTCACCAGCGCCGGCCTGGTGCTGGGCCTGGTGGCGCTGATCGCGGTGCTGTGGATCAAGCTGGTGATGCGCAAGCCGCTGTTCACCCCGGAGCCGCTGGACCAGGTGCTGGCGCGCAAATGATTTCCCGCCGGGGCACGGCCCCGGCCTTCGATAACCCCAGACAGGCGAGGTCGCTGCCATGACAGTCTTGCAAACCCCCACCCGCTCCACCCGTGACTACCAGGAACTGGACGCGGCCCACCACATCCATGCCTTCGTCGATCAGAAGGCGCTGAATGCCGAAGGCCCGCGGGTGATCGTCCGCGGCGAGGGCCTGCACCTGTGGGACAGCGACGGCAAGCGCTACCTGGACGGCATGTCCGGCCTGTGGTGCACCAACCTCGGCTACGGCCGCCAGGACCTGACCGCCGCCGCCAGCCGCCAGCTGGAGCAGCTGCCCTACTACAACATGTTCTTCCACACCACCCACCCGGCGGTGGTGGAGCTGTCCGAGCAGCTGTTCAGCCTGCTGCCCGGCCACTACAGCCACGCCGTGTACACCAACTCCGGTTCGGAGGCCAACGAGGTGCTGATCCGCACCGTACGCCGCTATTGGCAGATACTCGGCCAGCCGCAGAAGAAGGTGATGATCGGCCGCTGGAACGGTTATCACGGCTCGACCCTGGCCAGCACCGCCCTCGGCGGCATGGGCTTCATGCACGAGATGGGCGGCATGCTGCCGGATTTCGCCCATATCGACGAGCCCTACTGGTACGTTGCCGGCGGCGAGTTGAGCCCGGCCGAGTTCGGTCGCCGCTGCGCCCTGCAGCTGGAGGAGAAGATCCTCGAGCTGGGCGCGGAGAACGTCGCCGCCTTCGTCGCCGAACCCTTCCAGGGCGCCGGCGGCATGATCTTCCCGCCGCAGAGCTACTGGCCGGAGATCCAGCGCATCTGCCGCCAGTACGACGTGCTGCTGTGCGCCGACGAAGTGATCGGCGGTTTCGGCCGCACCGGCGAATGGTTCGCCCACCAGCACTTCGGCTTCGAGCCGGACACCCTGTCGATCGCCAAGGGTCTGACCAGTGGCTATATCCCCATGGGCGGGCTGGTGCTGAGCAAGCGCATCGCCGAGGTGCTGGTGGAGCAGGGCGGGGTCTATGCCCATGGCCTGACCTACTCCGGCCACCCGGTGGCGGCGGCGGTGGCCATCGCCAACATCAAGGCGCTGCGTGACGAGGGCGTGGTCGAGCGGGTCAAGGCCGACACCGGCCCCTACCTGCAGCAGTGCCTGCGCCAGGTGTTCGCCGATCATCCGCTGGTCGGCGAGATCCAGGGCACCGGCTTGGTCGCCGCCCTGCAGTTCAGCCAGGACAAGGCCAGCCGCAAGCGCTTCGCCAACGAGACGGACATCACCTGGCGTTGCCGCAGCATCGGCTTCGAGGAGGGGCTGATCATCCGCGCCACCGGCGGGCGCATGATCATGGCGCCGGCCCTGGTGGCGAGCCGCGACGAGCTCGACGAGCTGGTGGCCAAGACCAAGTTGGCGGTGGATCGCACCGCCATGGAGCTCGGCCTGCTCTAGGCCGCAGTCGGTATCCGCGGGGCCTGGCCGTGCTGTAAGCCTTGGCTTACAGCACGTGCCGCAGATCGCCACTATTGGGCCAGCGCGGCGCGGCGTAATCTGCACCCCATGGACGTCGCGCAGGAAGCGCAAATCAAATCACAGGGACACGCTGGATTGCCGCCAGGATGGTGCGCCGATCACGGATGTCAGGAAACAGTCTGCAAAAGGCCCCGCTCAAGCGGGGTTTTCTTTTTTGGGCGCTCGCCCAGCTCCTCTGCCCTTGCCACGCAACGCGCGACGGTCTGTGCTCAGGCCGCCTGTTGCCGCGCCTGCAGCTCGGCGAACCAGTCCAGGGCCTCGTCCCACAACACCTGGGCGGCAGGGCGGAAGTAGCCCATATGGCCGATGGGGCCGAGGCGGCCGTCCTGCACCTGGATGTCCCGCGCCTGGTAGGGCGCGTTGCTGTAGGCCGCCATGAAGGCATCGCGCGAGCGCGGCGGCGCCCACAGGTCGTCCAGGGCGTTGGCTGCCACTATGGGGGTGTCGACCTCGGCGAAGCGCGCGGCCAGGTCCGGCAGTTGCGGGTCCTCGAAGAAATAGCGCGGGTAGCCGCACCAGCGCTTCCACTTGCGGTACACCCCCATGGGCAGGTCCTCGCCCATACCCAGCTTGCTCCAGGCCAGGTAGCCCTTGTAACGGGTCATCAGCGGGCCGATCAGCCGCCACATGGCCAGCACCCGGACCTGCTCCAGCCTGGGCATCCAGCCGTGCCAGCCGGCGCCGGTGCCGAAGGTGTAGAAGCCGGCCACCCGCTCGTGGTTGGGCAGCAGGCCGAAGGCATGGCCACCGAAGGAGTGGCCGACCATGAACAGCGGCCGCTGCCCGTCGAGGTGCAGGTCGACGGCGGCGGCCAGGTCGAGATGGGCCCAATCCAGGTAGTCCATCTCGAAGCCGCGCAGGCTGTCCGGCTTGGACTGGCCGACGCCGCGGTAGTCCAGGGTCAGGGTCTCGAAGCCGCGGCGGGCGGCGTGTTCGGCGAAGCGCCGGTAGAAGCCCTGGGGCACGCCGGTGGCGCCGGCCACCAGCAGCTGCGCCACCGGCCGGGGGGCATGGTAGCGGGTGGCGCCCAGGGAATAGCCGTCCCGGGCCGGCAGGCGCAGGCTCTCGCTGAGGATGCTCGGGTTGTCGGCGTTCATGCTGCGTCTCCTCCCGGAGGTTGTTGTCGGGCCAGGTTGAACAGGGCGTCGGCGGCGCGCCTGAGCGGTTCGGTGCTGCCGGCCACGCGGGCCTGGAGCAGGCCGCCTTCGTACAGGGCGACGAACAGCGCGGCCAGGTTGTCGGCCTGCTCGCGCGCGTGGCCGTGCCGGTGCAGCTGCCGGGCCAGCGCCTGGCGCAGGGTGGCGAAGCAGTGTTCCAGGGCGGCGCGAATCTCGAGGTCTTCCGGGCCGCTTTCCAGCGCCACCGTGGCCAGCGGGCAGCCGCGCTCGAACTGGCTGCTCTGCAGTTGCTGCAGGGCGCCCTGCAGCCAGCTGTGCAGGGCCTGCAGCGGATCGGGCTGCTGGGCGAACAGGCGGGCGACGAACTCGTCGATGCGCCGGCCGATATGCTCGATGGCCGCCACCGCCAGTTCGCTCTTGCCGCCCGGGAAGTGGTGGTACAGGCTGCCCTTGGGCGCACCGGCGGTCTTCAGCAGTTCGTTCAGGCCGACACCATGCAGGCCCTTGCGTTGCAGGGCGTCGGCCATGGCCTGAATCAGTTTGTCGCGGGTCGTGGTCTTGGTCATGGGGAAATATATAGACCAGTCGGTCTAGTGCCGGCAAGAGGTTTCCTTATCATTCATCCGCTGTATGGTCGTGGATCAGGGGCACCGGGGCGTGCTGCAAGGGCGATCAAGCGGCGCCCGCGCCCGGCCCGGATACTGGCCCCAGCTTCTGTGAGAGCCACCTATGGACCCTGTTGGCAAAGCCCTCTGGCTGATCGAAACCGAACTGGATCAACCCCTCGACCTGCAGCGCGTCGCCGAGGTCTGCGGCCTGTCGCGCTTCGTCCTGGCGCGGACCTTCGCCCGGGCCACCGGCTGGCCGGTGATGCGTTATGTGCGGGTGCGGCGCCTGAGCCGGGCGGCGCATCGGCTGGCGGCGGGGGCGACGGATATCCTCGCGCTGGCCCTGGAGGTCGGCTATGGCTCGCATGAGGCGTTCACCCGCGCGTTCCGCGAACAGTTCGGGCTGACCCCCGAGGCGTTGCGGGCCAGCGGCAATCTCGGTGCAATCGCTTTGCAGGAGGCCATGCGCATGCCGGCGACAACGACTTTCGAACTCTCCGAACCGCGCTTCGTGGAGGAGGGCCCCTTGCTGGTCGCCGGGCTCGGCGAGCGCTTCAGCGTCGACCAGAGTCAGGGCATCGCCGCGCTGTGGCAGCGTTTCGTGCCGCATATCGGCAGGGTGCCGGGGCAGCTGGGCGGGGAGACCTTCGGCCTGTGCTGCAACCCGGACGAGGACGGCGGCTTCGAGTATATCGCCGGGGTCCGGGTGGGCCGCCTCGACAGGTTGCCGCCGGGCTTCAGCAGCCTGCAGCTGCCGGCGCGGCGTTATGCGGTGTTTCTCCACCGCGGGCACATCTCCACCATCCACGAGACCTTCGCCGCGATCTTCCAGCGCTGGCTGCCGGCCAGCGGCCTGGAGGTGGCGGATGCGCCGGAGTTCGAGCGCTACAGCGCCGACTTCGATCCGTTGGCCGGCACCGGTCGGGTGGAGGTCTGGGTGCCGCTCGCGGGCTGAGGGCGGCGTGGCTCAGCGGGTCATCTTCTTGACGAACACCACCACGAACAGGGCCATGGTGAAGCTGCCGACGAAGGCCTCGAAGGCGGCGAGCGGCCGGGCCAGGCCGTGGGGGCTGATGTCGCCGTAGCCCAGGGTGGTGAAGGTGACCACGCTGAAATAGAGGCAGTCGAGCAGGTCCATGAGGTTGGCCAGCAGCCCCTGGCCCAGATCCAGCCCCAGGCGCTGGCCCCCCTGCTCGACCCCGACCAGGAAGTACAGCAGGCCGCAGAGGCCGATCAGCCCCAGGGAGAACAGCACGACGTTGAGCGGTTTCTCGCCGTAGCCGCTGAACAGGTCGACCAGCCAGGACAGCAGGCGCTGCGCCGAATAGCGCGGCAGTTGCAGGCGCCGCACCACCATCTCGCGGTGGAAGAACAGCCCGGCCTGCTCGAACAGCCCGGCCCGCTCCAGGTGCAGGCGCAGGTTGCGGTAGGTTTCCTCGGCTTCCTGGAAGTACTGCAGGGCGGCGGCCGGGTTGCCGCGCTGGGCCAGTTCGCGGCCCTTGCGTTCCTGCAGCAGCTGGCGGTCCCAGATGACGTTGTCCAGCCGCGCGCCGTCCAGGCGCACGCCCAGCAGGTTGCAGTCGCGCAGGTCGGCGCAGTGCAGGTTGGCGTGGCGCAGGTCGGCCTTCATCAGCGAGCTGCCGCGCAGGTCGAGGGCGAACAGGTGGGCGTTCTGCAGGTTGGCGCGGTACAGGTCGGCCTGGTGCAGGATGTAGCCGTGGTGGCCGCCGTGGTTGACCAGGTTGACACCGTTCAGCTCGGCGCCCTTGAGCTGGAAGCCCGGCATCGGCCGACCGCTGCGCGCCCGCAGTTCCAGGGCGGCGCAGAGGTCGCCGTATTCGCGCTTGTCCAGGGTGGCGTCCAGCCAGAAGCTTTCCTCCTGGTGCATGGCGGCCATCTGTCGCCCTCCGGATCGCCCTGCCGCGAGCGGGGATCATCCCTTGGCGTGCTGCTCCACCCACTGCGCATAGGCATCGATGAACTTCTGCAGGAACGGCTTGATGCCGTCGCCGAGCATGCCGGCCTCCTCGAAGAAGCTGCCGGCGCCGCCCAGGTAGGCCTCGGGCTGCTGCATCATCGGCACGTCGAGAAAGACCATGGACTGGCGCAGGTGCTGGTTGGCGCCGAAGCCGCCGATGGCCCCCGGCGAGGCGCTCAGCACGGCCCCCGGTTTGCCGCTGAAGGCGCTCTGGCCATAGGGGCGCGAGCCGACGTCTATGGCGTTCTTCATCGGCGCCGGCACCGAACGGTTGTATTCGGGGGTGACGAACAGCAGGGCATCGGCTGCCTTGAGCTTGCCGCGAAAGGCGGTGTAGGCCTCGGGCGGCCGCGCGCCGTCGATGTCCTCGTTGTACAGCGGCAGGTCGCCGATCTCGACGATTTCCAGCTGCAACGAGGCCGGCGCCAGTTCGGCCAGCGCCAGGGCCAGCTTGCGGTTGATCGAGGCCTTGCGCAGGCTGCCGACCAGCACGGCGACGTGATGGACCTTGCTCATGACGACTCCTCGCTCCTGTCTGTGGGGGCCAACGCAATGGGCCTGAACTGAAACTATAGACCGCCGCCCGGCGCCCTCGGCGTCTGGCCGCGCAGGCGCCCGGCTGGCGGTCGCTGAGGCCGTATCCGAATGCCCTGCCGGTCAGTGGAAGGGGAAGATGTAGTTCATCCAGGCCGACATGCGCAGGAGTATCTTGCGCATCACCGCCACGTGCTGGAAGTGCTGGCTGTAGATCGCCGTTTGCGCATAGGCGCCGCCCGGTATGGCGGCGCTGTAGGCGGCGAACTGCGGATCGGTGATCTCGATGTTGACCGGCACCCGCCCCGGCGGCTGCGCACCGTTGAAGCCGGTCAGGTTACCCGAGGGCTGAACCTGCCCCTCGGCGATCACCGTGAGCACCTGTTTCACCCTGGCGGAGAAGACCTTGCCGGGGATGCCATCGAAGGCCACCTCCGCCTCGTCTCCGACGCGCAGGCGTAGCAGGCTGTTCTGGCGCATCCAGGCCGTGTAGTAGTGACCCTCGGCCGGGATGAAGACCATGGACGGGCGCAGCGGCAGCCTGGCCGCATACATGCCCGGGCGCAGCGAGACGTGAGTGACGAAGCCGCGGCTCGGCGCTCGCACCACGCTGTGCTCGAGCTCGTACTGAGCAATGCCGAGCTGCGCCTGCAGGTCGTTGACCCGGGCGCTCAGCACGTCGACGTCGCGGCGGTTGCCCATGCCGCGCTTGGCCAGGGTGCTGGCTCGGTAGAGATCGGCCTTGGCCGCGGTGACCTGGGCCTTGAGGGATTTCACCCGATTGTCGAAGGGCAGCGGGTCGATGCGGAACAGCACGTCGCCCTTTTCCAGCGGTTGGTTGGGCTGCACCGGCACTTCCACCACCTGGCCGCTGACCACCGGAATCACCGGCGTCGAGACGAAATACAGGCGGCTGGTTTCCGAGTAGGGATGGTTGTAGTTCATCAGGAAGATCAGCGTCCCGATCAGCACCACCCCGCCGAGGAACGCGGTGGGTACGCTCCACTTGTTCAGCGGGATGCGGAAGAGCTTGAAGATCGCGGTGCACAGCGCCGCATAGGTCAGGATCAGCAACAGGTCCATGGCTCAGGCCTCCGGCTCGTCGGGGCTGGCAGCGCCGCTGGCAGCAGGCTGTTCCAAGGCGCTGACCCGCTGGCGCAGCTCGGCCAGTTGGGCCTCGAGTTGGCCGAGCCGTTCCCCCTCCGCCGGCGTCTGGGCGAAGCCCCAGCCGCGGTCCTGGCGATACAGCGTGGCCCAGATCCACAGGAAGGGCCAGATCAGGTGCAGGGTGAACAGGCTGACCCAGCCGGCCACGTGGATCGCATCCTGGTGGGGATGCTGGCGCCTGGCTGCGATCTCGTAGGGGATGTCGTGGATGACGATGATGCCGTAGAACAATACCAGGCCGACGAAAACCAGCAGGCCGAGGGCGAAGTAGTCCAGCATGGCGATCGCTCCTTGCGCGGTGGGGAGGGGGCGGTTGCCGGCCTGTCGCCCGGCACTGCCGCTGCATTTCAGCGTAGACGCTCCGCGGGCGCTGTCGGTCTGCTCTTGCGCCGGCGCAGGCAGCGTCGGCCTGGTCTAGAGTCAAGCGAGCTTAGGCCAACGGAGCTTGCCGCGATGCAGATGAAAGCCCTAGTGGTAACCGGCCTGGCCGCAGCCCTGCTCGCAGGGTGCGCCAGCGACACCCCCCAGCCCGCGCAGTATTCGGGATTTCTCGGCGACTACGCGAAACTCCGGCCGGCGCAGTCCGCCAGCGGCGCCAAGGTCATGCGCTGGGTGGCGGCGGATTTCGACCCGCAGCGCTATGCCGCGGTCCTGGTGGAGAAACCGCAGTTCTACCCCAGTCCACAACCCAGCCCGCAGGTCAGCCAGCAGACGCTGGATGAGATCGCCAGCTATCTGCAGCTGGCGCTGCAGCGGGAGCTGGCCGGGCGCCTGCGCATCGTCACCCGGGCGGGTCCCGATACCCTGGTGCTGCGCTCGGCGATCAGCGCCATCCACCTCTCGCCCGAAGGCCTCAAGGCGTACGAGGTGGTACCCATCGCCCTGGTCGCCGCCGCCGCCAGCACGGCCGCCGGCACGCGAGACCTGGACAGCGAGATCTTCGTCGAGCTGGAGGCGCGGGATGGCGGCGACAGCCGCGTGGTCGCCCAGGTGGTGCGCAAGGGCCATGGCCTGCCGCTGGAGAACGACCAGACCCAGCTGCGCCTGGAGGACATCCGCCCGGCCCTGGACGCCTGGGCCCGGGATGCGCGCAACTTCAAGCCCTAGGTTCTGTACGAAAAGTACTGCCGTAGGCATCGCAGCGTGCAAGCCAGCGTGACCATCGCGCCAAAACTTCTGGCGAGCTTGTCGTAGCGGGTGCCGATTCTCCGGCTCTCTTTCAGCCAGCCAAACATCCGCTCGATGATGTTCCGTTGCCGGTATTTCGGGCGATCAAATAGCCGAGGTAGTCCTGGCTTGGGTTTGCGCTTCATGGTGCGCTGCGGAATCACTGGCTGCATGCGGTAGCGGTCGCAGTACTGGCGCAGATGCTCGGCGTCGTAACCTTTGTCGGCCAGTAACCAACGACAACGCTTGCGAGGCCGTCCCGACTTTCCGGGGATACGCACCTGCTCCAAGAGCGGCTGAGCATGTGCAATGTCGCTGGCTTGCCCCGGTGTCAGCATGAAGCGAAGAGGTATCCCATTGGCATCGCAGATCAGGTGAATCTTGGTAGTCAGGCCGCCTCGGCTACGTCCCAAGGCATGGTCTACCGGTTCTTCTGGCCCCCCTTTTTCCCGGCGCCAGAAGAGGCTCGGGTTGCGCGCACCGCGGTGGAGTCGATCATCCACGTATCCAAATCAATCAGGCCTTCCTGATTCAACCGGACGTGCAATCGCTCAAGTACTCGCTCAAACGTGCCATCGTCTCGCCAGTCACGGAACCGTTGATACACCGTTGACCACGGGCCGAAACGTTCCGGCAGATCACGCCAGGCGGCTCCCGAGCAGAGGATCCAGAAGATGCCGTTGAGCACCAGCCGATCATCACTGCGAGGCCGGCCCATCTTCTGTTCCGGGGAAACCAGATCCTTGATCAACTCCCAGGCCGCATCCGGGAGTTCGTAGCGCCTTGCCATGTGGGCCTCCAGCCAATCATGGCGATGATTCTACCTGCACCGACTTTTCGTACAGAACCTAGGAGCGAAGGCGCCCAGCAGGTCGTCGACGAAGGCTAGCTGCGCCTCGCTCGGCTGCCGCCCGCGGTGGCTGGCCAGGCGGAACTGCACGCTGAAGCCGAATTCCTCGGGCAGCAGGGCACGCAGTCGGCCCCGGGCCTCCCAGGGGGCGGCGATGTGCCGGGGCAGGTAGCCGATATGGGCGCCGGACAGGACGAAGGCCAAGGTGCCCTCGACCTGTTCGCTGCGCGCGCTGCTGGCGGCGGCCTGCCAGGGCTCGTCGGGGAGGATGTAGCGGTAGGGGTGGTGCACGCCGTCGGCGTCCCGCAGCTGCTCGGGCCTGACCTCGGCCCGGACGAACAGGGGGTGCTCGGCGGCGCAGTACAGGGCCTGGCGCTCCTCGAACAGCAGGCGGTAGTCCAGCGCGGCCTGGGCGCCGGAGAAGTAGCCGATGGCCAGCTGCAGCTGGTCCTGCAGCAGGCGCCGCTCCAGTTCGGCGGGCATGGCGCTGATCAGCTCGATCTGCACCTCCTGGTTGCGCCGGCGAAAGGCGCCGATGGCGGCGCCGACCCGCGCCAGCACGTCGTCGTCGAGGGCCTCGGACAGGCCGATGCTGAGCGAGCCGAGCAGCTTGTCGGCCATGCCCTGGGCCTCGCCCCTGAAGGTCTCGAGGGCGGCGAACAGCTTGCGCGCGGCGAGCAGCACCTGCTCGCCCTTGGGGGTCAGGCGAAAGCCCGACTTGCCCCGTTCGCACAGGCGAAAACCCAGGCGCGTCTCCAGCTTGGCCATCTGCGTGCTGATGGTCGACTGGCCGATGCCCAGCTCGCCCTGGGCGGCGCTGAAGCCGCCGCTCTCCACCACGGTGAGGAACAGGCGCAGC
Source organism: Pseudomonas benzenivorans (assembly GCF_033547155.1). Lineage (GTDB taxonomy): Bacteria > Pseudomonadota > Gammaproteobacteria > Pseudomonadales > Pseudomonadaceae > Aquipseudomonas > Aquipseudomonas benzenivorans_B. The sequence continues at coordinate 3,992,935 of NZ_CP137892.1, read as the reverse complement.
AGTTGCAGGTCGAGGTCGCGGACTTGGCTGAGCATGGCCTTCACGCATTGATGGCTGTCGATGTCAGAGTAGATCACTTCGTATTTATTCGAAGCAAGCGCCGGCGCAGGATGGGCCTACCGAGCCAATCCGAACGAGGTGATCGCCATGCGTCTAGCTGCGAGCGTGTTGCTCCTGGTCTGTGCCCTGCCGCTGCAGGCCGAGGAGCGGGTGCTGAATATCTACAACTGGGCCGACTATGTGGCGCCCCAGGCGCTCGAGCGCTTCCAGCGCGAGAGCGGCATCCGCGTCAAGTACGACACCTTCGACAGCACCGAGGTGCTCGACAGCAAGCTGCTCACTGGCGGCAGCGGCTACGACGTGGTGTTCCCGCCGTCCAGCGGCCTGGCGCGGGCGATTAAGGCCAAGGCGCTGCAGCCGCTCGGCACGCTGCGCAATGCCGGCAACCTCGACCCCGAGCTGCTGGCCAAGCTGGCCCGGGTCGACCCGGGCAACCGCTACGGCGTGCCCTACACCTGGGGCACCGTAGGCCTGGGCCTCAACCGCCAGGCGGTGGAGCGGCGGCTGCCCGGCGTGGCGCTGGACAGCCTCGACCTGCTGTTCAAGCCCGAATTCGCCGGCAAGCTCAAGGACTGCGGCATCGCCGTGCTGGACTCGCCCCAGGAGGTGGTCGCCATCGCCCTCAACTACCTGGGCCGGGCCCCCTACAGCAACGCCGCCGCCGACCTCGAGGCGGTGCAGCAGCTGCTCGCCCGGTTGCAGCCGAACCTGCGCTACGTCGGCAGCGGCCGGCATATCGACGACCTGGCCAAGGGCGAGATCTGCCTGGCACTGACCTACACCGGCGATGCCGGCATGGCCGCGGCCCGCGCCGCCGAGGCGCAGCAGCCGTTCGAGGTGCTGTTCCGCATTCCCCGGGAGGGCACGCTGATCTGGTTCGACACCATGGCCATACCGGTGGATGCGCCCCATCCCGAGGCGGCCCGCGCCTTCATCGACTTCATGTTGCAGCCCGAGGCCATCGCCGAGCTGACCAACGAGTTGTATTTCGCCAACGCCAATGCCGCCGCCACGCCCCTGCTGGACGAGGCGGTGCGCGGCGACCCGGACATCTACCCGCCGGCCGCGGTGCGCGCCAAGTTGTTCCCGGAGCAGATCCAGCCGCTCAAGCAGCAGCGCCAGCGCACCCGCCTGTGGACCGCCTTCCGCACCCAGTATTGAGGAGACCCAGACCATGGATCACAGCTTCGACAACGACCAGGCCATCACCCGCGACAGCCTCTACGGCACCGCCGCCGAGCCGACCTACGCCGGCATCACCAGCTTCATGCGCCGCCGTTATACGCGGGATTTGCGTGGGGTGGATCTGGCCATCAGCGGGGTGCCCTTCGACACCGCCACCACCAACCGGCCCGGCTGCCGCTTCGGCCCGCGGGCGATCCGCGCCGCCTCGGTGCAGTCGGCCTGGGCCCGGCATTTCCCCTGGGAGTTCGACCCCTTCGACCTGCTGGCCTGCGTCGACTACGGCGACTGCTACTTCGACCACGGCCGCCCCGAGGCGGTGCCGGCGGCGATCCAGGCCCATGCCGAGCAGATACTCGAGGCCGGTTGCGCGCTGCTGACCCTGGGCGGCGACCACTTTATCAGCTACCCGCTGCTCAAGGCCCACGCCAAGCAGCACGGGCCCCTGGCACTGATCCACTTCGACGCCCACAGCGACACCTGGCCGGACGAGGAGGGTGCGCGCATCGACCACGGCACCATGTTCTACCACGCCGCCCGCGAGGGCCTGGTGGACCCGGCGCACTCGGTGCAGGTCGGCCTGCGCACCACCAACGACGACGTCATGGGCTTCCAGGTGCTGGATGCCCGCGAAGTACATCGCAGCACGCCGGCGCAGATCGCCGAGCGCATCCGCGCCCGGGTCGGCGAGCAGCCGGTGTACCTGACCTTCGACATCGACTGCCTCGACCCGGCCTTCGCCCCCGGCACCGGCACCCCGGTGTGCGGCGGCCTGTCCAGCCACCAGGCGCTGGAGATACTGCGCGGCCTGCGCGGCATCAACCTGGTGGGCATGGACGTGGTGGAGGTGGCGCCGCCCTACGACAACGCCGAGGTCACCGCCCTGGCCGGCGCCACCCTGGCCATGGAGATGATCTGCCTGTACGCCGCCCGGCATAAGCGCGGCGAGCGCTAGGCGCCGCCCTCAGCGGCCCAGCAGGCGGTCGGTCTGGGCCAGCAGGCTGTGCCACAGGGCGCCGGCGTCGCGCTGTTCGAGCAGGGCGGCGGCCTGGCCGCACCAGAGCGCCAGCAGGTCGTCGCGGCCCTGGGCCAGGGCCGCCGGCTTGAGCGCCGCGGCGAACTGGCCCTGGACCGGGTAGCCGGGCAGGCGCGCCTGGTGCGTGGCCAGCTCCGTCAGCAGGCGGTTGCGCAGGCCCCGGGCCAGACGCCCGCTGAAGGCGCGGGTCAGCGCCGTGTCGGCGGCCTGGGGGGTGAACAGGGCCTGGCGGTGCAGCTCGCTGGCGCCGGACTCGCGGCAGGCGAGGAAGGCGGTGCCGATCTGCACGCCCTGGGCACCCAGGCACAGGGCGGCGGCGATGCCGCGGCCATCGGCGATGCCGCCGGCGGCGATCACCGGGATGCGCACCGCGTCCACCACCTGGGGGATCAGCGCCAGGCCGCCGATCAGGCCGTCCTCGGGCGGGCGCAGGAAGGCCACCCGGTGGCCGCCAGCCTCGCAGCCGCTGGCCACCAGCATGTCCACCCCGGCCGCCTCCAGGGCCTGGGCCTCGGCCACCGTGGTGGCCGTGCCCAGGGTCAGGATGCCGAGGCGGCGGCACTGCTCCAGTGCCTCGGCGCTCGGCACCCCGTAGACGAAGCTGAACACCGCCGGGCGCGCCTGCAGCACGGCCTCCAGCTGCTCCTCGTAGCTCGGCCAGGGGGCCGCCGCGGGGGGCGGCGGCTCCAGGCCCAGCTCGGCGAAGTAGGGGCGAAACGGCGCCAAGGCGGCGTCGAATTCGTCCGCCTCCAGCTCGTGCTGCTCGCTGGGGTGGGGCAGCCAGAGGTTGAGGGCGAAGGGCTTGGCCGTGCGCGCGCGGATGGCCGCCGCGGTCTGCCCGATGGCCGCGCCGTCCAGGTGGTGCACGCCGAACGAGCCGAGGCCGCCGGCCTCGCTCACCGCCGCGGTCAGTGCCACCGAGGACAGGCCGCTGCCGAACGGCCCCTGGATGATCGGCGCCGCCAGCTGCAGGCGCCGGGAAACTTCGGTATCGCGCCACATCTGGGCTACCTCGCGCATCAGGGTTGCAGGCCTTCGGCCGCCAGGGCCGCGCGTACCGACGGCAGTTCGCCGATGCCGGCCAGGTAGCGCTGCAGCGGCGCCAGACCGCTCAGGTCGAGGCCGACCAGGGCGCCCCAGCGGGCCACGGTGAACAGGTAGGCGTCGGCCAGGGTGAAGCGCTCGCCGCACAGGTAGGCGCGCTCGCCCAGACGCTCGGCCAGCCAGGCGAACTTGTGCAGCAGGGCCGTGCGCAGCAGCGCCTTGGCGCTCTCGTCCAGGGCCGGATTGAACAGCGGCGAGAAGGACTTGTGCAGCTCGCTGCTGATATAGGCCTGCCACTCCAGCACCCGGTAGCGCGCCGGATCGCCGCTCGCCGGCAGCAGGTCGTGGCGGCCGGCCCGTTCGCAGAGATACTGGGCAATCACCGGTCCCTCGCTGAGCAGCTGGCCGTCGTCCAGCTGCAGCAGCGGCACATAGCCCTTGGGGTTGAGGGCGCGGAAGTCCTCGCCCGCGGCGGTGCGGTGGCTGGCCAGGTCGACCCGCTCCAGGGTGCAGGGCAGGCCGGTTTCGTGCAGCAGGATGTGGGCGACCAGGGAGCAGGTGCCGGGGGTGTAGAACAGCTTCATGACGATTCTCCGCAGGGGTGGATAAACACAGCGGATTCAGGTTATTTGTGACGGCCTATCCGATAAATACCGGGCCTGGCATTTCACCTGATACAGGATGTAATCAATCATGCAGCGACAATTCGGCGGGGTACTGCTCGGCAGCATGGAGCTGTTCTGCCTGGCGGCCGAGCTGGGCAGCTTCACCGCCGCCGCCCAGGCGGCCGGGATCACCCCGGCGGCGGTCAGCCGCTCGGTGGCGCGGCTGGAGGCGCGGCTGGGGGTGCGCCTGTTCACCCGCACCACCCGCCGGGTCAGCCTGACCGAGGCCGGCAGCGACTATTTCCAGCAGTGCCGCCAGGCCCTGGCCCAGCTCGGCGAGGCCGAGCGCCTGGTCAGCGGCCGGCAGAGCGAGCCGGCCGGCCTGCTGCGCATCAGCCTGCCCACCACCTACGGCCACTACCGGGTGCTGCCGCTGCTGCCGGCCTTCCGCGCCCGCTACCCGCAGGTGCGCGTCGAAGTGGAGCTGAGCAACCGCAACGTCGACTTCACCAGCGAAGCCTTCGACCTGGCCATCCGCGCCCGCGCCCAGGCCGATTCCAGCCTGATCGCCCGGCCCCTGGAAGACGCGCCGCTGGTGGTGGTGGCCAACCCGGACTACCTGCGCCAGGCCGGTACGCCGCAGAGCCCGGCCGATCTGGACGGGCACCAGTGCATCCAGTTCCGCCTGCCCAGCAGCGGTCGACCGGTGCCCTGGCTGTTCCGCGAGCAGGGCCGCGAGGTCGAGCGCTACACCCAGGGCGACTACTGCTGCGCCCAGGACATCCTCGCCTGCGCCACCCTGGCCCGCAGCGGCGCCGGGCTGGCCCAGCTGATGCGCTTCATCGTCGAGGACGACCTGCGCGCCGGGCGCCTGCAGCAGGTGCTGCAGGACCATGGCGGCTGCAGCCGGCCGTTTTCCCTGATCTATCCCAGCGGCCGCCATCTGCCGCTGCGGGTGCGGGTGTTCATCGACTTCCTGCTGCAGGCCGTCGGGCGCTGAGGGCATGGCCTCGCCTGCCTCTGCGGCCATTGGCGCCGCGCCGTGGCGGAGGCAAGCCGGGAAAGCGGAAAAAGAGCGCGGGCCCAAGGGGCGGACCCGCGCTTTCGCTCAAGGCTTACAGGCTCTGCTCCAGGCCCAGGCGCCCGGGCTGGAACAGCCGCGGGTCCATCGACCTGGGCGCCCGCACTATGGGGGGGAAGTCCATGCGGGCGAGGATGTCGCGCTCCAGGTCCACGCCGGGGGCGATCTCGACCAGCTCCAGGCCGTCGCGGGTCAGGGCGAACACGCAGCGCTCGGTGACGTAGAGCACCGCCTGGCCGCGCTCGGCGGCGAGGCGGCCGGCGAAGGTGCGGTGTTCCACCGCGGCGACGAACTTGCGCAGCCGGCCGTCCTCGACGATGCGCAGGCGGCCGTCCTCGACGCGGATGTCCTGGGGGCCGGCGCTGAAGGTGCCGACGAACACCACGCGCTTGGCGTTCTGGCTGATATTGATGAAGCCGCCGGCGCCGGCCAGGCGCGAACCGAACCGGGACACGTTGAGGTTGCCGGCGGCGTCGGCCTGGGCCAGGCCGAGCACCGCCAGGTCGAGGCCGCCGCCGTCGTAGAAGTCGAACTGGTAGGGCTGGTCGATCAGTGCGCTGTGGTTGCTGGCCGCGCCGAAGTCCAGCCCGGAGGCCGGCACGCCGCCTATCACCCCGGGTTCGGCGGTCAGGGTCAGGCGCTCGATCACCCCTTCCTCGGCGGCCACCGCCGCCACGCCCTCGGGCATGCCGATGCCGAGGTTGACCACGGCGCCGGCCGTCAGCTCCTGGGCGGCGCGGCGGGCGATCAGCTTGCGCACGTCCAGCGGCAGCGGCGCCAGGCTGTCCATGGGCACCCGGGTCTCGGCGGCGAAGGCCGGGTTGTAGGCGGTGGCGAAGGTCTGCTGATGGTTCTTCGGTTCGGCCAGCACCAGGCAGTCGACCAGGATGCCGGGCACCTTCACCGCACGGGCGTTCAGCGAGCCGCGCTCGACCAGGCGTTCGACCTGGGCGATCACCAGGCCGCCGCTGTTGTGCGCGGCCATGGCGATGGCCAGGCTCTCGATGGTCAGCGCCTCGCGCTCGAAGCTGAGGTTGCCGTCGGGGTCGCTGCTGGTGGCGCGGATGATGGCGACATCGATGGGGAAGGCCTGGTAGAACAGGTAGTCCTCGCCGTCGATCGGTAGGCGCCGCACCAGGTCCGCGGTGGTGCAAGCATTGAGCTTGCCGCCGCCGAACTGCGGGTCGACGAAGGTGCCCAGGCCGACCCGCGACAGCTGCCCCGGTTTGCCCGCGGCGATGTCGCGAAACAGCTGGGAGATCACCCCCTGGGGCAGGTTGTAGGCTTCGATGCGGTTGTCCACCGCCAGCTTCTGCAGCCCCGGCACCAGCCCCCAGTGGCCGCCGATCACCCGCCGTACCAGGCCCTCGTGGGCCAGGTGGTCGAGGCCGCGGCCGCGGCCGTCGCCCTGGCCGGCGGCATACACCAGGGTGAGGTCGCGCGGCGCCTGCTCGGCCAGGAAACGCCGCTCCAGGGCGATGGCGACCTGCTCGGCGAAGCCGATACCGACGAAGCCGCCGGTGGCCAGGTTGGCCTGGTCGGGGATGCGCGCCACCGCCTCGGCGGCGCTCATGATCTTGCTCATTGCACGAACCTCAGAAACTGCCGAACAGGGTGCCCAGGGTGATGACCACCACCAGGGCGACCATGGGGAAGGCCACGGTGTTGACGAAGATGAACCTGTAGGACTCGCGGTGGCTGAGCTTGCAGATCGCCAGCAAGGAGATCACCGCGCCGTTGTGCGGCAGGGTGTCCATGCAGCCCGAGGCCATGGCGGCGACCCGGTGCAGCAGCTCAGGGCTGATGCCGGCGGCGGTGGCCAGGGTCAGGTACTGCTCGCCGAGGGTCTTCAGGGCGATGGACATGCCGCCGGAGGCCGAGCCGGTGATGCCGGCGAGGATGTTCACCGCCACCGCCTCGGACACCAGCGGGTTGCTCGACACCCCCAGGACCAGGTCGCGGATCACCACGAAGCCGGCCAGCGAGGCGATCACCGTGCCGTAGCCCACCTCGGCGGCGGTGTTGAGGATCGGCAGCATGGAACCGAAGGCGCCGTCGTTGACGCTCTGCCGCAGGTCCAGCCAGCGCCGCCAGTGCAGTGCCACCAGCAGCAGGATGGCGGCGCCGAGGGCGACGATGATCGACCAGATGCCGATCAGCGACTTGGCGTCCTGCAGGCCGCCGTACTCCGGCCTGGCCAGGAAGCTGGCGTCGATGCCGGGCAGCACCTGCTTGGCCATGACGAAGTTCAGGGCTATCACCAGCAGGATCGGCAGCAGCGCCAGCCAGAAGCCGGGGATGTCGCCCCTGTCCTGCGTCACGGCTTCGTCGGCGTGCGCGCCGTAGCCCTCGCCGGCGGCCATCAGCTTGCGCGCCTGGGCGCTCAGCCACCAGCTGCCGAGGGCGAACATGATCAGTCCGGCGATCAGCCCCAGGCCCGGCGCGGCGAAGGCGTCGGTGCCGAAGAAGGGGTTGGGGATGGCGTTCTGGATCGCCGGGGTGCCGGGCAGCGCGGTCATGGTGAAGGTGAAGGAACCCAGGGCGATGGCGCCGGGGATCAGGCGCTTGGGGATGCCCGCCTCGCGGAACAGCGCGGCGCCGATCGGGTACACGGCGAAGGCCACCACGAACAGCGACACCCCGCCGTAGGTGAGGATGCCGCAGGCCAGCACTATGGCGAGGATGGCCCGCTGGCTGCCGACCTTGGCGACTATGCCGTGGGCGATGGCGCGGGCCGAGCCGGAGTCGTCCATCAGCTTGCCGAACAGCGCGCCGAGCAGGAACAGCGGGAAGAACTGGATGACGTAGCCGCCCATGGCCTTCATGAACACCTGGGTGTAGGTGGGCAGTAACAGGGCGATGTCGCCGGCGAACAGCAGGGCCAGCAGCGCCAGCAGCGGGGCGAGGATCAGCACGTTGAGGCCGCGGTAGGCCAAGTACATCAGCAGGGCGAGGGAAATGAGGATACCTAGGGTTCCCATGGGTGATTCCTTTTGTTGTTGTTCTAGCGGCTCGTGGCCGTTACGTGGCAAGGCGCGATACGGGGCAGTGCGCCTTTGTCGGGTATAGAGCCAGAGTCGTGCCAGGTGCGATGGCGGCTCGCGTCGAATGCCGCCGAGCCGCTCTGCAATGGCCCTCTCGGCGGGATTGACGGAGTCCTTTGGGCGGCGCGTTCGGGTGCCGCGCTGTCCAGAGTTCTGGAATGTGTCCAGGATTCTGGAGCGATGCCCGACGATGGATTCCAGGGTTCTGGACTCCCAGGGTTGGGCCGTGCGGCGTTCTGCGGCCCTGGGTTGGGTGCCGCCAGGCGGCGAGCCGCAACCCGGGCCTCAACCGTGCCGGCCTAGCCCATGCTGCGCCAGCTTGGTGTACAGGCCGGCGCGGGAAATGCCCAGGCGCGCGGCCGCCAGCTGGCGGTTGCCGCCGCTGGCGCTCAGGGCGCGTTCGATGGCGCTGCGCTCTGCGGCGGCCAGGCTCTGTGCCAGCGTCTCGATCTCGGCGGCCGGGGGCGGCGCGCTCGTCGGGGCAGGCGGGGCGGCGACCCGTGGCTGCCCCAGCAGGGCACCCAGGCGCGCCGCATCGAGCAGGCCGTCCTCGGCGTCGAGTTGGACCCGCTCGAGCAGGTTGCGCAGCTCACGCACGTTGCCGCTCCAGGGCTGGGCCGCGAGCAGGGCCAGGGCGTCCGCGGCGAGTTCCATGGGCGCCTGGCCGGAGCGGTTGGCGATGTCGTCGAGCAGGTGCTCGACCAGCGCCGGGATGTCCTCGCGGCGCTCGCGCAGCGGCGGCAGGCGCAGGGCCAGGACGTTGAGGCGGTAGTAGAGGTCGTCGCGGAACTGGCCGGCGGCGACCCGCGCCTCCAGGTCGATATGGGTGGCGGCGATCACCCGCACGTTCAGCGCCTTGACCTGGTTGGAGCCCAGCGGCTCGATCTCCTGTTCCTGCAGCACCCGCAGCAGCTTGGCCTGCAGCGGCAGCGGCAGGTCGCCGATCTCGTCGAGGAACAGGGTGCCGCCGTTGGCCAGCTCGAACTTGCCCTGGCGCGCCTTGCGCTCGGCGCCGGTGAAGGCGCCCGGCGCGGTGCCGAACAGCTCGGCCTCCACCAGGGTCTCGGGAATGGCGGCGACGTTGACCGCGACGAAGGGGCCGTTGGCCCGCGGCGACAGGTTGTGGATGCCCTGGGCCAGCAGTTCCTTGCCGGTGCCGGTCTCGCCGCGCAGCAGCACAGTGGCGTCCAGCTGCGCGGCGCGCCGGGCCTGGCGCTTGACCTCGGCGGCCGCCGCGCTGGCGCCGATGAAACCGGCGATGGTGTAGCGGGCGCGGCGCGCCTTGGCCAGCTCCTGCTGGGTCGCCAGCAGCTGACTCTGCAGGCCGTTGTACTTGGCCATCAGCGGCTTGAGGTGGCGCGCCCGGTCGAACAGCACGAAGCCCAGGGCGCCGACCAGGGTGCCGTCCGCGTCGCGCAGGGGGATGCGGGTGACCACGAAGTGCTCGTCGCCGAAGGCCATCAGGTCGAGCATGCTCGGCAGGCCGCCTTCCACCACCTCGCGCAGGCGACTGGCCGGCAGCACCTGCTCGACCTCCTTGCCCAGCACGCTGCGCGGGTCGTCGATGCCGATCTTTTCCGCGTACTTGTCGTTGATCCAGACGATGCGCGCCTGGCGATTGACCGCGATGGTGCCCTCGCACTGGGCGTTCAGGTGATCGAACAGCAGCGGCATGGCCAGGGCGCGGAAACGCTCCGGGGAGGCGCCGATGATCAGGCCGTGCTGGTCGAGATCGTCGCGGGAGATCGCCATGGCTGGGAAGTCCGGCAGGGAGAAGCGAACGATTATGGGCGGCGTCCGGTCCCAGCGGCAAGGCGGCGCGAGCCGGCCCGAACTTTCCCGCAGAAAAGAAAAAGGCCGGCGTGGAGGCCGGCCTGCATCTTTGCGTTGGATGGTGGGCCCACACGGACTCGAACCGTGGACCAAAGGATTATGAGGCAGTAAAAAGCACGTTTCTGGTCGTTTCCCGCCGTCTCCCGAAAAAAGCCGATTTAGCGCGTTATCCTGAAATCAAGGGGTTAGGTGTTTCCCCTTGGTTCCGGGTGTGGCGGGTCATGCCCTTAAAAACGGTACGCAAAACGGTACGCAAAAATGGCAGAGGCATCGGGCAAGGCGAGTAGTAGGAAATTTCTGACAGATGTGGAGCTGAAGGCGCTTAGGCCTGGTCAGACTGCCACCGATTCGCTACCAGGCCGTGGTAGCGGATCAATCTTGTTCGAGTGCCGTGCCTCAGGGGTCATTGAAGCCTACTACCGCCGCCGTGGTGAAGGTGGGCAGAAGGTCAAGGTAGGTGTCTTCAAGAAAACACCGAAGAGCCCTGGTCTATCTCTTACTGAGATTCGCGAGCAAGCTGTCCGGTTTGCAAAGATTGCGGCAGAGCATGGTGACATCAAAGCCTATCAAGCCAAGTGTGTCGCTGAAGAAGAGGCCCGGCAGGCTGAGCACCAACGCCAGCTGCACGAGCAGCAGCGTCTCGCCGAGATCGAAGCATCAAAAGGCACTCTTTCTGAGCTATTTCGGGACTACATTGAAGATCGGAGGCGCAACGGTGTTTCAGTCCAGCAACTCGATGAGTTTGAGCGCGTGCTGCGTAACGATTTAGAGGGTGAAAAGGTGTTCTCCGTGGCCGACGATGGCCAAGAACAGAGAATCAATGTCATGGCTATGAAAGCTAAGGATGTCAGGCCAGAGCATGTGAATCTGCTGCTGAAACCAATCTGGGAGCGAGGAGCGGAGCGTCAGACTGGTAAGGTTCGTTCGTTTCTCGTAGCGGCTTTCAACTTTGGCCTGAGAGCGGAGCATCATATCGACCGAAGCAGTAATAAAAGCTACGGACTCCAGATGAACCCTGCGGACCCAGTGACTGTCCCGAATTCCTCAACGCCTGGCGAACGTGCTCTGACTGATAAGGAGCTGAAGCATTTTTGGCAGACCATAACGCAGGTTGGGGCGGCAGTAGGGCCGATCATGGCTCGTGTTTTTCACTTTGCTTTTGCTACTGCAGGGCAGCGACCTCTCCAGTTCATCCGTGAGCCCTGGTCCAGCTACAACCTTCAAGGCAAGTACTTGAAGATCATCGATAGCAAAGGGCGAGGCGGTAAAAAGCGTCCTCACTTTGTTCCCTTAAGCGCCAGAGCACTGCAGGTGCTAGAGCAGGTTCGTGCCTTACAGCCGCAAGGGGCTGTATATCCATGGAGCATTGATGGGCAAACGCCGATTCACCCGTCCAGTTTGTCTCATGCGGTGAGCGAGTGGTTTGCGACTGAGCATGCCAAGCTGGATGGCCAGCCCGTGCCAAAATTTACCCCGCGTGATATCCGGCGCACATGCACGCAGTTCATGCAGCGCAACGGTATCAAGGATTTCGATAGTGACGCGTTGCAGTCACACGGGCAAACAGGTGTTGTCGAGATGCACTACCGCAATAACCCTGAAGCGAAATTACCCCAGATGCGCCCGACCATGGAGGCATTTGATGCTGCGCTGGGCTGCCTGCTCGATGGTGAAGAGGAGGATGAGCATCAAGCTGAGCAGTTGGATTTGTTCGAAGCTGGATAATTTATGGGAAGTCAAGTGTTTTATTGCTTGGCATGAGTGACTGTGTAAATATACAGTTATTGGGGTTGTGCGGAGCTCCATGGTTTGCCGCTGTGTCGTTGTCTACTTGATGCGCTGCGGAAATGGAAAAGTAGATCTAATGCCTCGAAGGCACGATCCGCCTGAGTAGTTCATCATGAGGAAAACATCACTACAGCTGCACTCACATCTCCTTGCGGTCACCTCGATTCTGGAGGTGACCTATGTCTGAGATGGTTCTCCTAGATTTCAATGCCGTCAGCCGCAAAGTCGGTCTGAGCCGCAAGACCATCTACTGCCGGATCCGGGTGGGCGACTTCCCTAGGCAAGTGAAAATAGGTCGAGCTAGTCGCTGGCTTCAGCATGAGGTCGACGATTGGATAGCAAGCGCAGCGGCAGCGAGATAGAGAAGAGGCCGGTCGATTGATCGGCATTTTTTTACCTACCTGGAGCGTAGGATTTTCAGTCCTACAGTCTTTTGCTGTTGGCGCTGGTGCCGAATTGGCCCATGCGCCGACGCAAGACTGGCCTACCTCTGATTGGTAAGAGTCCGGCACAGGCAATGGATCGCAAGAACGACAAAGCGTTGTTCTGTATTTCATGGGACAAGGCCATAAGGCAAAATGCCTTCAGTCTGCGTACACCTAGCAAGAGTTGCCGAGAGCACTTTTACGGAAGCAGCCTTCAGAAGTTGTTTAGGCAGGGATCGCCCATGCAGTACCCCCTCGTTTTACCCTCAAACCACGTCCACCAGCTGCCCCGGCGCGCTGTTGTCCGCGCGTGCCTGCGCAAGAGCCCAAGACCATGAGCAACCACTTCTCCCTCGGTGTGTGCCTCGATACCCGTGCTGCCGAATGGCATTTCAAACGCTTAGACATGACCCCTGAGTGCGGCAAACTGCTGACCTGCGAAGCCACCATGGACTACCGCACACCCTTCTTCAAGTCGGATTGGGAAGAGGATTGCCGCGGGGTGTGGACGTTTCTTGCCAAGTATAAGGAGTGACAGGTATGACAAAGCAGATCAGTGAAGCATGCCTGCGTAAGGTTGCCCGTGAAGAGCTGGAGATCCTTGAGGGGATGATCAACTACGCCGAGCGGATGATCCGTGAGGGTGATCTGGCTTACCGGGGTATGAAGCGTAATGCCTATGGTAAGGCGCTGGTGATCGAACGAGAGAACGGGGGGGGCGCAACATTCCGCCTAGGTATGGATCCGCTGGTGTACCCCAAAGCGAGCTCGGGCTATGCCACTCCCCACTCACCGGTTGGCCGTCTTTGCGCTGTGGCCGGTATGGGGTTCGAGGGGTATTCCAAAGCGTGGGGCGACTACCAGGTCACTGAGGCTCGCCAGTTTCGTCGACACAATTTCGAAGAGCTTGAGCAGCATGCACGCAATTTTCTGGCTATGGGCGTGGAGAACGCCGGTGGGCAGGGCAACGTGATGGATCTACGTGCATTTTTAGGGAAGGTCATCGCGGCGGCGGATCAGGTTGTCCGCAAGTCACCTGCCGTATCGAGCAAACAACCTTCAAGGTCGGAGGAAGTGCAGAAACCGGTTGCCACTGTAGCGCCAGTCGGCAGAGTTAAGGTCGACCCAACAGCGCCGGCGAACGGCGAAGCGAAAATACCGGAAATCTCGCTAGGGATTGAGGTTTCCACAGGCAACACTCTATCTGAGAGTGCTCCTGCGTCGAACGAACCGTTAGAGTCATCCTCGGTACCTGCCGCACCGGTGCTGCAGATTCTCGATGACGATGAGGAAGAGGGTTCCTCACTGCCGATTGCCGATGTCGATGATCTGGATGATGACGTTGGCGGCGAACTCACAGAGCGGATGAGCCTTGATGAGCACTTTTTCCTGAATCGAACCCTGAATCAGGACAAGATCATTTCCCGGGCACCGGTTGGGCCGATGTGGGTCGAGGGCGTTGCGGGCTCAGGTAAGACCTCGGCCGCACTCGGGCGGACCAAGATGCTCTGTGACTTCAATTCGAATGAGGTGACGGATCGTGAGACGTTTCGGTCCATTCTCGGCGACGACTTCGACTACTGGGAAGGCGAGTTTGCCGGCAAGTTTTCTCAGGATGGCAGCGTCGGCTTCGTCCGCACGGCCGAGCTGATCCAGTACCTCAAGGAAACCTGCAGCCGTCTTGGCATGCCCGGTTTGCCGGTGCTTGAGTATCACGAGTTGCGCTCCAGGCTGCGCAGCTATCGCCATCTGGAATCTTCGGGTAGTTCTGGTAAGCGCTTCAAGCACAGTAGCGACGAGGGGCATTCGCTGACCACCACGCTGGCCTGGCTCAATGCCGCTCGGCTTGCGCTGGCGCGGGTGATTGCCGTCGACTTGCGGGAGCGGCTGGTTGAGGTCGAAAGCGAGCATCTGCAACGGTTCACTGCCCACCAGCGCAGTCTGTTTGCCGCTGCCCGCCAAGGGCTTGAAGCTGGTGTTGATGAGCTGGCGCAAGAGCTGCTCTCGCCCTTGGCAGCGGAGCGATCCTTGTATCGGCTCGCCGCCAGATTGTTGGAGAAGATTCAGTCGCTGGCACAGCGCATTCTGGGCCCAGTAACCCTGAGTATTCATCTGGGGGGGCACATTGCCTATGGCGAGGGCGTTCCGGAGCTGGCACAGAGGCTGGCAGAGTTACCAGTCGATTTGTTCCAGCAACCCAATCAGGTTTTTGTGCTGTACAGGGCGGGTGCTGCTGAGGGGGGCGAGGCATTGCCCTGTGTGTCGAGCAGTCGTTACCAGTTCCTATCGGCTGATAACCAACCTCTGTCTTTCAATGCTGCCTTGCAGGCCTCTCTTGAGGGGGCGAGCGTCCGGGTGCTTTTGCCATCGTTAGCGAGTGGTGACGGGTATGAGGCCAGATTCATGCCGGTCAATGAGCTATTCATTCCACTTGGTACGCCCAGGTCCTTGCTCTATCTGGAAGGCGGTGCACTGAAGTGGCTGAAGGTCGGCAGTGGTGTCGGTAGCCAGGTGCTGTCTGATGAGGACGAACAGGCGCGTACTTCGGTGCGAAAGATCTTCCAGCAGGTGGCATTGGACCGTTTGGCCAAGCCGCTGAAGAACTTCGCGGGGCTTTATGCAAAGGCGTTGTATGAATACGCCGACAGCTTCCCTGATGCGGCCATTGCATGGCAGGTGCTGGAGCGTCTTGAAGAGCAGCGCCTGAGTGATTCGGATATCGACTTGCTGCTGTGTCTGGCTCACGACCTGAGCGCCGGAGTAACAGCAAAGCTCCCCGCCAGCCTGCGCGAGGCACCCTTCTATCAGAGCGTGTTTGTCGATGAGGTGCAGGACTTCAGCGAGCAGCAGATCTACCTGATGACCTCCCAGGCTGATCCGCGGTACAGCGCTATCACCGTGGTGGGAGACCGTTCGCAGCAGCTACTGCGCAACGAGGAGATGCACATCGCGAATTGCTTCCCGATTGGCACGCGCCCGGAGTTAGTGGTGCTGGATGAGAACCTGCGGCAGAAAGGGCAGCCGGATCTGGCCGCGCTAAGTGCGGTATTGCGGCAGTTGTTTAAGCGCGGGGCCGATACAGATGTACAGCAGCTGGACGCTGCCCTTGTGCATGATCAGGTAAGCGAGCAGGGCGCCTACACGTTGCGAGGCTTTGCCCTACGTGACGAAGAGTACAAGTATCTGTGCGAGTTGATTGCCGCTATCCCTGAAAATAAGTCGGTTGCTGTCGTGTTGCCTGACCAGAAAACCGCCCGGGCCCTGCATTATTTATGTGCGCAGGTGCTGGAGGGTAGCTTCCGCAAGATGAGCGTGTCGGAGCAAATTGATCTTTCGAAGAAGTATCTGGTGCACTTTACGTCGGTGCTGCATGTGAAGGGGCTTGAGTTCGATGTCGTGCTGTTGCCAATGGTTGACCAGTACGACCTTGGCCAGCCGGTATTCCGAAACCGGTTGTATGTAGGGTGTACGCGTGCGAGACAGCGGCTGGTGATGAGTCGGCTGCGCGTTAGTTGATAACCAAGGATTGATTGAAAGATGGAAGCCAATAGCCGTCCTCTGCTGCGAATCTTCGAACCCACGGTGTGCTACCAGATTCCGCTGTTCCAGCGGCCCTACGTCTGGAAACGTGAGGATAACTGGCAGCCGCTCTGGGAAGACTTCGAGCGCCTGCTCGGCGTGGTGCTGTCTGGCGAGAAGTTGCGCCCGCACTTCCTCGGTGCCGTGGTGCTTGAGCAACTGCGCAATGACACCGGTTCGGTGCAGGGCCGTCAGGTCATTGATGGGCAGCAGCGCTTCACCACCCTGCAACTGCTTCTGATCGCCGCCCGCGACCTGTGCCGCAGCCGGGGCAGCGAGCGCTTTGCCGGCCGCTTCGAGTCGATGGTCTCAAACAGTGACACGATGGTCGATGACCCGTCAGAGGTGCCCAAACTGTTGCCAACCAATGCCGATCGTCATGCGTTTGCCTTGGTGCATGGCGCAGGCAGCCCGGATGCGTTGCTGCAGCAGGCGCGCAAGAAGGGCGTGGACTTCAGCTACGATCAGGGCATCGTCGGCGCCTACCTGTACTTCTATGGGCAGTTCGAGGAGTGGCTGCGGCCGGAGGCTACAGAAGCCGAAGAGTCGCCGGAGAAACAGCTGGATGCGCTTTGGGTCGTGGTTCGCAACGGCTTGCAGTTGGTGGTGATTGATCTCGGCGAAGACGACGAATCGCAAGTGATCTTTGAGACGCTCAACGCACGTGGCACGCAGTTGCTGCCGGCCGACCTGATCAAGAACTTTCTGTTCCGTCGCGCCCTAAGCGAGGGTGGTGATATCGATTCCCTGTACGAAGAGCATTGGGCGGAGTTCGATGGCGAGTTTTGGCGTGAGGAGGTCAAGCAGGGGCGGGAAAACCGTCCGCGCATTGATATCTTCATCCGCCATTTCCTGACCCTGGCGATGCGCCGTGATATTCGTGTCGGGCACATCTTCAACGAATACAAGAACTACGTGCAGTACACCGCCGACTGGGGCTCCTGCTTCATCGATCCGGCCAATTCTGCCAGTGAGCATATGGCTCTGCTCAAGACCTATGCCGAGCATTTCCGCCAGTTCTCTACACCTGCGGCAGGATCTCGTCTGGCCCGTTTTCTGGATCGCCTCGTGGTGATCGATACGTCGACGGTGTATCCGTTGTTGCTGCTGTGTAGCCAGCGATTGCGTCCGCAGCATCAAGATGAGTTCGAGGTGATCCTGACGGTACTCGAGTCCTATCTGTTCCGTCGGATGATCTGTGGCCTGACCACCAAGAACTACAACCGACTATTCCTCGACCTGATCCGTCATCTTGAACGGGAAAAGCAGATTACGGCCCAGCTGGTCGGTGCGTTCCTACTCTCCAGCGAAGGGGAAAGTGTGCGCTTCCCGAAAGACGGCGAGCTGAGCAGTGCGCTACTCGACTACCCGCTTTACCAGTGGTGGCCGCAGTACCGTGTGCGGGCGGTACTCAAGGCCCTGGAGCGGGCGCTGGCGCATGCTAAGAGCGAGGCCGTGAGCCTGCCGGCGGGGTTGACCATCGAGCATATTCTGCCAGTGAAGTGGCAGGAGCACTGGCCGCTGCCCGCTGAGGTGCACAATGATCCCCAGGCGAAGCTGGAATTCAGTCAGCGTCGTGATCGGATCAAGCACACGCTAGGCAATCTGACACTGGTGACCAGTAGCCTGAACCCTGCATTGTCCAACTCCGCTTGGGCAGCCAAGAAGCCGGAGCTCTTGAAGTGGAGCAAGCTGAATCTCAGTCGTGACTTGCATGACCATGAAGAGTGGTCGGAGCAGGAGATTCTCGCCAGGGGTACGGTGCTGGCGAAGTCTGCGATTCAGATCTGGCCCTATCCGGACGTTGAACAGAAGCCACTAGTACGCAAGCATCGCGAGCAGTGTGCGTCAGGAACCCTGCAGCCTTCAGACTAGGCCCCTCTAAGTCATTAACTTGAGAGGGGCTGGCGCGGGAGTTTTTGCAATGGAGAGGCAAGGCATGACCACTTTCACCATCGTCAACGATGACACCCTGTGCGATGCCATTGAGCAGTGCCAGCAGCAGCTTGTTTACGTGGCGCCCGGTATCACTCGGCCGGTCGTTGAGGCTATGCAGCAGCAATTGGCGCGTTCCTTGAGCCTGCAAGTAACACTGATCGTAGATATTGATCCGGAGGTGTACCGACTTGGCTACGGTACGATGGAGGGTTTACAGGCATTGCAAGCTCTGGTTAAGGAGAGTCATCTCGAACTGCGTAAGCAGGCGGGTTTACGTATTGGGCTGCTTATTTGTGATGGGCGGACTCTGGTGTATTCACCAACGCCGCTGCTGATCGAGGCTGGCTCTACCTCTCAGGATAAACCCAATGCAGTGTGGGTTGGCCAGGATATGCCGAAGTCTTTGTCGAAAGCCTGTAATCCTGATGCAGAGGGTGAGATCGGTCTGCAGGCCGCCATCCCTGTGGAGGTAGAGCAGGCTTTGCAGTCACTGAGGAATGAGCCACCCAAGAAGTTCGATATTGCCCGCGTCGAGAGGGTTTATCACTCGAAAATCCAGTTCGTGGAGCTTGAGGTGACCGGTTACCGGTTGTCTTCCAAAAAGATCACTATCCCCAATGATTTGCTGGTGGGTGACGATAAGGCACTCAACGAGAAGCTCAAGAACAGCTTCCAACTGCTGGCCGGTGGCAGTGCACCCAAAGTGCATATCTCAACATTCGATCCAGAAACCGCGGAGCCATGTGTGACACTCGACGGAAAAATTTTGACCGAGGAGTGGGACGAGACGGCGCTAGAAAGCGCGCGGAAGAAACTCTATGAGGACTTTCTGATCAACGTCCCTCGTTTCGGCTGGGTCATCATGTGCCGCCAGCTGCAAAGCTTCGAGAGTCGTCTCGCTTGCTTTAAAGCGCAGGTGGCGGCCTATCGTGAAGCAGTGGAGAAAAGCATGGGGCAATCGCTGGAGAAGGCGATTGCTGAGCTGGTTGACGTGTTACTGCCTCGCATAAAGGAACAGCTGCCCAAGCGTCTGACCAAGTTCATGCACGTCGAGCCGTCGGATGACGACATCAGGTCCGTGTTGGTTCAGGAGCTTAATGGCGTGGTGGGGGGGGTTAGCGGAGTTTTTGCCCCTGAGGTGCGTTGCATCTACAAAGCTGTTACCTACGAGTCGATCAAAGACGAAAAATTCCTGAAATCCATGAAGGAGTCGATGAGGAAAAGTGGTGCTGGCGCGCAGGCCGGGCTGCTGTTTTCCGAATGCGATGCTGCCATGGAAGTGTAATTTCTGAGTCCCGAGCCTCCCTTTCGAACGCTATCACCTCACTCCGCCCGAACCTAACCGGATGGTTTACTATCCCGAAACTGTGAGGCAAAGCACGGTGCTGGGTGATTCGCGCATTTGGAAGCGAGTAAAAACAGAGGGTTAGGTAGCGTGGCTAAAAAGCAGAATGTGCTGCTCTGCTGGGTAGGTGGCAACGACCTCAAGGCACTATCAGGAAGTGATGCAGGGCCTGTGCTTTCGACGCTGAGAGCGGAGACTTTCGACCAGGTTGAACTGCTTTCTTCTTACCCGGCTGCGCAGGTCGAGCCCTACCTGGCTTGGCTGCGTGAACAAGTCGGTGCGCCGATCAATATCGGCTATGAGTCGCTTTCGTCTCCGGTGCATTTCGGAGATATCTACCAGGCTGCCAATGCCCACCTAAAGCGGCTACAGGCCCCTGGCTTACAGCTATCCATTTTGCTCAGTCCTGGCACTCCGGCCATGCAGGCTGTGTGGATTCTGCTCGGCAAAACTCGCTATCCAGTCACCTTCTACCAGTCCTCGTTAGAGCAGGGTGTGCAGAAGGTCGAGGTGCCATTCGAGATCGCAGTGGAATATGTCCCGGCAGCCAACGCCATTACGGGCGACAAGCTGCTTCAGCTTGCTGACGGCCAGGCTCCTGTCAATGCGGCCTTTGACAGCATCGTTACGCAGAGTGAACGCATGCTCAGGCTCAAGGCGCAGGCGCAGGTTCTTGCTCAAAAGCAGGTGCCTGTTCTGATCTATGGCGAAACGGGTACTGGCAAGGAGCTATTCGCCAGAGCGATTCACAATGCCAGTCCCCGTTCATCGGGGCCATTCGTTGCGGTCAACTGCGGCGCTATCCCGCCGGAGCTGATTGACTCCACATTGTTTGGTCATCGCAAAGGCGCGTTCACGGGCGCTGTTGAGAGCCGCGCCGGTGTTTTCCAGCAGGCCGATGGTGGAACCCTGTTCCTGGACGAGTTCGGTGAACTGACTCCCGATGCCCAGGTGCGTCTGCTGCGGGTGCTGCAAGAGGGGGTGGTGACTCCGGTTGGGGGCAGCCAGGAAGTCAGAGTGAATGTGCGATTGGTCACTGCGACTCACCGCAACCTGATGCAAGCCGTGGCAGAAGGTGGCTTCCGGGAAGACCTTTTCTATCGTGTTGCCATCGGAGTCCTGCATCTACCGCCATTACGCGAGCGCGAGGGCGACCTGCTGTTGCTGGCCGACTCTCTGTTGGGGGCAATTGCTGCAGGGGATGCATCGCTAAAGGGTAAGAAAATTTCCGCAGAGGCAAAAAACCTTATCCTCAGCCACCCGTGGAGAGGCAATGTGCGGGAGTTGCAGTCCACCTTGTTGCGCGCCGCCCTCTGGTGCCCGGGTGATGTGATTGGCGCTGCGGATATTGAGCAGGCAATGTTCCAACTGCCTCGTGAGCAGAAGAGCCCCATGTCTCAAGATGTCTCTCAAGGCATTGATTTACAAGAGATAATCTCTGAGGTTGCTGGGCATTATTTACGTCAGGCTCTGAAGCTCACCGGCAAAAATAAGACCCGTGCGGCCAGCCTTCTAGGCCTCAAAAGCCAGCAGACGCTGAGCAACTGGATGGAAAAGTACGGCATCGAATAAAACTTGGCACGGTCCTCGCTCTAGGACCCTCATGGACAGAATCGCCTACATGAAATCATTTAACTTCGAGTTTCTCCGCATCGGCAACGAACTGCTGGCGAACCTCGCTGGCCTCGCCGAAGCCGTTCTGCATATTGATCCGGGCAGCGCGCTCACTCGCCTGCGCAGCTTCGCCGAAGAGCTGACCAAAGCCATCTACAAGGAAGAGCTGCTGCCGCGTATGCCGCAGTCGACTTTCTACGACCTGGTAAAAAACCCGGTGTTCGTCGATTGCGTCAGCAAGCCACTTGTTCACCAGATCAACTTCCTGCGTATCCAGGGTAATGACACGGCACACGGTGCGGAAGGTGACCTGCGCAACGCACAGCTGGCGCTGAAGACCGCCCATCAACTGGCCATGTACATGGCCATCAAGTACTACGGCACCTCGCAGGCCGATATTCCGCCCTTTGCCGAGGTGCAGGATCCAACCGCGACCCTCGCCAGCCTGCAGAAAACCGTCTCCAGCTACGAGAAGGAACTCAATCAGCAGCAGGAAGAGCTGCAACGCGTCATGGAGAAGCTGGAGCAGGAGCGCACCCGCCATCTCGACAAACTGGAACCGCCAGCCAAGCCTGACCAGCAGAAACGTCAGCAGCAGAGCCAGAAGGTAGCCGACAGCCTGCAGTGGAACGAGGCCAAGACCCGCGCCCTGCTGATCGACGCCATGCTGGTGCAGGCGGGCTGGGATATCAGCAACCCCTCGCAGGTCGGTCAGGAAGTGGAGGTCGACTTTCCCGATAACGTTTCCGGCAAGGGTCGTGCGGACTACGTGCTATGGGGCGACAACGGCCAACCGCTGGCCGTGATCGAGGCCAAGAAATCCGGCAATGTCAGCCTGCAGGCCGGGCGAGAGCAGGCTCGCATGTATGCCGACGGCTTTGAGCGTATGGGCATGCAGCGCCCGGTGATTTTCTACAGCAATGGCTACGAAACCTTCATCTGGGACGACGCGCAGTACAACACCTATCGCCCGGTGTATGGCCTCTACAGCAAAGACAGCCTCGAATACCTGATCTACCAGCGCCAATACCGCAAACCGGAGCTGGAACGCCACAACCCTGATCTGAACATCGCTGACCGTCCCTATCAGATCGAAGCGATCAAAACGGTCGCCGCTCACTTCCAACAGCAACGTCGCCGCGCGCTGATCATCCAGGCCACCGGCACCGGCAAGACCCGCGTGGCCATTGCGCTGGCCGAACTGCTGCTACGCACCGGTTGGGCCAAGCGCGTGCTGTTCCTGTGTGACCGCAAGGAGCTGCGCGTGCAGGCCGATGAGGCCTTTAAGCAGAACCTGCCCAGCGAGCCGCGCTGCGTGATCGGTGAAACCAACAAGGTCGATCAGACCGCACGTGTCTACATCGCCACCTACCCGGGCATGATGAACCGCTTCGCCCAGCTCGATGTGGGCTTCTTCGACCTGATCATCGCCGACGAGAGCCACCGCAGCATCTACAACAAGTACCGCGACCTGTTCGACTACTTCGATGCTTTGCAGGTAGGCCTCACCGCCACCCCGGTGAAGTTCATCAGCCGCAACACCTTCGACATGTTCGACTGCGAGACCACCGACCCGACCTTCGAGTTCGGCCTCGATGCCGCCATCAACAACGATCCGCCTTACCTGGTGCCGTTCCGCGTCAAAGACCTCACCACCGACTTCCTGCGCGATGGCATCCACTACAACGACCTGAGCGAGGAACAGCAGCGCCAGCTCGAAGAAGACCTCGGCGAGGAGGAGGCCAAACGCACCACCATCGCCGGCAAGGACATCGGTCGCAAGATCTTCAGCGAAGACACCGACCGCATCATCCTGGAAAACCTGATCAACAACGGCATCAAGGACGAGACCGGCTCACTGGTCGGCAAGACCATCGTCTTCGCCCAGCGTCAGGACCATGCCGAGCACCTGGAAAAGCTCTTCTGCAAGCTCTACCCGCAGCACGGCAGCAAGGTCTGCAAGGTCATCCACAACCAAATCCCGCACGTGGATACCCTGATCAAGGAATTCAAAAAGCCGGACAACGACTTCCGCATCGCCATCTCGGTGGACATGCTCGACACCGGCATCGACGTGCCCGAAGTGGTCAACCTGGTCTTCGCCAAACCGGTCAAATCCTGGGTGAAGTTCTGGCAGATGATCGGTCGCGGCACACGCCTGCGCCCCAACCTGTTTGGTCAGGGCAAGCACAAGACCGAGTTCCTCATCTTCGATCATTACGGCAACTTCGACTTCTTCGAGCAGGAGTACGAAGAGCCGGACGACCAGGGCGGCAAGTCGCTCCTGCAGACCACCTTCGAAGCGCGCCTGGAGCTGGCGCAGGCCGCTCTCAAGCACAACCATGCTGCTGCCTTCGATGTCGCTATCGAGCTGCTGCGTGCCGACATCAACGACCTGCCGGAGAGCAGCGTTGCCGTCAAACGCGAGCTGCGTGCCGTGCACCAGTTGCAGCAGGGCGACCAGCTGCAAAAGTTCGACGCCAAGATCCAGCACCTGCTGGCGACCACCATCGCTCCGCTGATGTCGGCTCGTGTGCTGCGCGACAAACATGCCACCGCGCTCGACAAACTCATCGCCGGTATCGAGCGCTGCCTGGTGGAACAGGCAAGCTGTTTCGAGGATGGCAAGATCACCCTGCTGGAAGAGATCGACAAGCTCGCCATCAACATCCAGGCCGTGCGCCAGAAGGATGCCCTGATCGCGGAGGTTCGCAGCGCGGACTTCTGGCTCAACGCCAACGTGGGCAAGCTGGAGCGCGCCCGGCAGGAGCTGCGGGGCATCATGAAATACCGCCAAACCGGTGGCACGGACGGTTATGCCATGCCCAGCACAGGTACCCGTGATACCGGCGTAGAGGCTAATGAGCGCAAGGTCACCATTGCCGGCGCCAACGAGGCGCTGGCTTACCGTCGCCGCCTCAAGGACATCCTCGACGGCATGCTGACCGCCAACCCGACCCTGCAGAAAATCCACAAGGGCGAGCCGATTGCCGAACAGGAGTTGAACTCGCTGACCTCGACCATCCTCACCAGCCACCCCGGCGTCAGCCTGCAGGTGCTCAACGAGTTCTATGGCCGCACCGCCAGCGAGCTGCAGTTGACCGTGCGCGAGCTGATCGGCCTGGATGTACAGGCCATCGAGCAGCATTTCGCCCAGTTCCTGCATACCCACCCCAGCCTCACGGCCCAGCAGGTGCGCTTTATGAACCTGCTGAAAAGCTACATCGCCCAGCACGGCAGCATCGTCATCGAAAAGCTCTACGACGCTCCATTCTCCAGCATTTCCCACGAAGGCATCGACGGTGTGTTTAGCCCTGCCGATGTGGGTGAGCTGGTGGCCGTGCTCAAGCCCTTCTTGCGCGGGGAAACCCCGCCCACCAGTCACTAGGAGTGCACATGCAAGCCAGTCAATGGACTACCGATATCTTCGTTATCACAGCTGTACTCGCACTGGCTTGTACGTTGCTGGGTTATTTCTTCTCGGCATTGCGTCAGGGCCGGCAACTCAGTCTGCTGGCGGCCCAGCTTGAGCGGGCTCAGCAGGCTCAAGCGACTGCAGCCGCAGACAGTGTTGCGCTAAGTAATCAGCTCAAGGCCGCAGAAGCGCGCACCCATGAGCTGCAGGTCGCAGAAAGCACCCTGAAAGCCAAGCTGCAGGCCGCCTTCGACAATGAGGCACGCCTGAATAAGGAGCAGCAAGAGAGCAAAGATGCTCGCACTGCATTACAGGTGAAGCTGGACGATACGAGCAGGCAGCATCACGAAGCTGCCAAGCGCCTAGAAACAGCCCAAGCCGAAGGCCGCGCTCTGCAAGAGCAAACCAATGATCTACGAGATCGCTTGGCTGCTGCGCAATCGATCAGCACCTCGCTGCAAAGTGAGCGCGACACCCTCAAGGACGAGCTGGCAAATCTGGATGCCAGCGCCAAGGTGGCCGCAACGGGCGAGCGAGAGGCCCGTGAGCAACTGGCTGAAACTCGCCAGAAGATGGCCACTCAGGCTCAGGACTACAACGAGCTGCTGGGGCGTTATCAGCCGCTCAGTAATCAACATGCCGAGCTCAAAACGTCTCTACAGAAGCGTGAGGAACTGGTAGCTGAGTTGCGAGACCGTCTGGCCCAGTCCCAGACCACTAACGAGCAGCTGCATGCAGATCGTGATCGCCTGAAGGATGAGCTGGCCACCGAGGGCAAGCGCGCCAAGTCGCTGGAGACCTCCGAGCGCGATGCACGCGGGCAGTTGACTGAAACCAAGCAGCACCTGACTGAGCAGGTAAAAGCGTTCGGCGAACTTCAGGGGCGTTTCAACACGCTGTCATCCGAGCACACCGAGCTCAAAACCACGCTGAGCCAGCGCGAGGAGAACTTCCAGGAGCAGATGACGCAACTGGCCGATGCGCGCAAGTCGCTGACTCAGGAGTTCGAGAACCTGGCCAACAAGATTTTCGAGGAGAAGGGCAAGACCTTCACCCAGACCAGTCAGACCAGTATCGACGGGATGCTCAAGCCGTTCCGCGAGCAGATCGAAGGCTTCCAGAAGCGCATCAACGAAGTTCACGATGCGTCCCTGCAGGGCAACACCAGTCTCAACTCTGAAATCAAAAAGGTGTTGGAAATCGGCCTGCAGATGAGCAAAGAGGCCAACAACCTCACCTCCGCGCTCAAGGGCGACTCCCAGCAGCGCGGCGCCTGGGGCGAGGCGCAACTGCGCCGCACGCTGGAAATGAGTGGCCTGATCGAAGAGGCACACTACGAAGTGCAGAGCGCCTTCAAGGATGCCGAAGGTAAGAGCAAGCAGACCGATTACCTGATCAAGCTGCCCGATGGCAAACACATCATCATCGATAGCAAGGTCTCACTGGTTGCCTACGACCGTGCTGTTTCCGCGGAGACCAGCAGTGAGTCTCAACAGGCCATGGTTGAGCACGTCAAAGCGGTTCGCCGGCACATCGATGACCTGGCTTCCAAGGATTACACCAACCTCGTTGGGATGCGCAGCCCCAGCTTCGTGCTGATGTTCATGCCCATCGAGCCGGCCTACATCGAGGCCATGAAACACAACAAGGATCTGTTCGAGTACGGCTACAAGAAGGGCATCGTCCTGGTTTCCCACACCACCCTGATCCCGATCCTGCGCACCGTTTCCAACCTGTGGATGATCGAGCGCAGCAATGCCGAAGCGCGCGAGATCAGCGAGAAGGCCGGCGAGATCTACAACCAGGTCTGCACCGTGGCCGAGCGCCTCGGTAAGCTGGGAGGCACCCTCAATACCGTGAGCAACCACTACAACGACACTGTCAAGGCACTGGCGGGCAAGCAAGGCCTGTACGGCAAGGTGGAGCGCTTCAACAAGTTGTCGGCCAAGGTCAGCAAGACGCTGCCGGCGCTGGAGCCAACCCATATGGATTTCGAAAGCGAGCGACTCTCGCTGATCGTCGAGGCGCTGGACGAAGTGGATGACTCCGCCGCAGAGCTGCCACAGCAGATAAATCACAACGGTCACGACAGCGAAGCGCTGCCGCAGGTCTAATCCCCCATTTTTTTACGAGAGAAGTACCTCGCATGCTCACCGGCAAAATCCGCAACGATATCGACAAGCTCTGGGAAAAGTTCTGGACCGGCGGCATCACTAACCCGCTGACCGTGATCGAGCAGATCAGCTACCTGATGTTCGCCCGCATGCTCGACATGCAGGAGGACGTGGCCGAGCGCAAAGCCAACCGCACCGGCAAAGCCTTCGACCGCCTGTTCCCCAATACCCCGGACGGCCAACTGCTGCGCTGGAAGAACTTCCGCAACATGAGCGGCAAGGAGCTCCACAGCCACCTCAAGCAGAAGGTCTATCCGTTCTTCGCCCAACTCGGCAGCGCCGAGGGCGAGGGTGGCGAGCGTGAAGGCCTCGGCCATATCAGCGAGTACATGCAGGACGCCGATCTGGAGATCAAGAACGAGTCCGTACTCACCTCCGCCGTGGAAATGGTCAACGACCTGCCGCTGACCCAGAGCGACGTGAAGGGCGATATCTACGAATACCTGCTGAGCAAGCTCACCACCGCCGGCATCAACGGCCAGTTCCGCACGCCGCGCCATATCATCGACGCGATGATCGAGCTGATTGCTCCGCTACCGACCGATGTGATCTGCGACCCGGCCTGTGGCACTGCCGGCTTCCTCGCCCGCACCATGGAATACCTCAACCGCGTGCATTCCAGCCCGGAAGGTACCTTCACCGACGAAGACGGCAACCTGCATTACTCAGGCGACCTGCTCGAACCCTACCGCCAGCACATCAACAGCCAGATGTTCTGGGGCTTCGACTTCGACACCACCATGCTGCGCGTCTCCAGCATGAATATGATGCTCCACGGCGTGAACGGCGCGAACATCCGCTACCAGGACTCCCTGAGCAAATCCATCAAGGAGCACTACCCGTGCCAGGAGCAGGACTTCTTCGACGTGGTGCTGGCCAACCCGCCGTTCAAAGGCAGTCTGGACGAAACCAACACCAACCCCGACGTGCTCGGCCTGGTGAAAACCAAGAAGACCGAGTTGCTGTTCGTCGCCCATATCCTCCGCTCGCTCAAGCTCGGCGGCCGTGCCGCCGTGATCGTGCCGGACGGTGTGCTGTTCGGCTCATCCAAGGCCCACCAGCAGCTGCGCCAGGAGCTGCTCGACAACAACCAACTGGAAGGCATCGTCAGCCTGCCCAGTGGCGTGTTCAAACCCTACGCCGGCGTCAGCACCGCCATCCTGATTTTCACCAAGGGTGGCAGCACCGAGCACGTATGGTTCTACGACCTGCAGGCCGACGGCTACTCGCTGGACGACAAGCGCACCGAGCTGAAAGGCGAGGGCAGCAACGACCTGCCCGATGCCATTGCCCAGTGGCACAAATACCGGCAGATGGTCGAGGCCAATTTCAGCGCCAGCACCATCAACACACTGTTTGGCGACAAGCGCAAAAAGGCCTTTGTCGTGCCGGCTGAGGACATCGCTGCCAATAAGTACGACCTCTCCATCAATCGCTACAAGGAAGTGGAGTACCAGCAGGAGCAGTACGAAGACCCGAAGGTGATTCTGCAACGGCTGAAAGGGCTGGAGCAGGAGATTCTGGCGGATCTGGATGAGTTGGAGGGGATGCTGTGAGTTGGAAAAGTGTAGCGCTGGCTGATGTGTCAGATGTCTTCAATGGTAAAACTCCTTCTAAGGGTGATCAAAGGGGTGTTGGCCATCCAGTTCTTAAGATCAAGGATGTTGGCGAAAATGGATCTTTTAAAGGTCCGTTCGAGTCTTTTGTTGATCCCGGACTGGCCGACAAGTTCTCAGATAAACATCTTGAGCTTGATGACTCGTTAATTTTGAATGCAGCACATAATTCGGATTATGTTGGCAGTAAACAGTATCGTGCTGAACAGGCAGTCGTTGGGTCTTTGCCTACCGGTGAATGGTTAATTGCTCGGGCGAATACAGAAAAGCTAAATCCAAGGTTTCTCAACTATTGGTTGCAGTCGCCGCAGGCTCGATTTCAGATCAAGCAATTGGTAAAAGGGATTCATCTTTATCCGAAAGATGTCATGAGGTTGGAAATACCTCTCCCACCCCTGCCCGAACAAAAGCGCATCGCAGCCATCCTCGACAAGGCCGACGCTATCCGCCGCAAACGCCAGCAAGCCATCCAGCTCGCCGACGACTTCCTCCGTGCCCTGTTTCTGGACATGTTCGGCGACCCGGTGACCAATCCGAAGGGGTGGGAGGTAAGACCGAGTGGCGAGCTCTTCAGTGTGCCACCAAGAATAGGAACAACTACGCCTGCCGATGGTCAGGGTTATTTGGTCGTCCGTGTAGGCGAAATTGGAAAGCTAGATATTAACTTTAGTAAGTGCGGGCGTGCTCAACTAAAAGATTCCGAGCTTGAGAGGTTTATTCTCCGCTCTGGCGATACTGTGCTGGCAAGAGCTATTGGGTCGAAGAAGCAACTAGGTAAGGCTTCGTTTTTCTCAGGATATTCAGAGGACGTTTATATAGATTCTCATGTAATGAGGCTGAGGCCAAACGTCAAGATGTGTAATCCCGAGTGGTTTTATCGATTTGTCTCCTCTGATGGTGGAAAGTCGTTACTGCAAAAGGCAGGTGGGGAAACTGCAGTTCAATTCAATATAAATGCTAAGCAAGCGGCTTCTATATTAATTCCTTTGCCGCCAATTGAACTTCAGAATGAGTTTATCGTTTTTTGCCAGAGGCACTCGAAAAGTAAGACTCATTTATCAAAGCAAGCTGGCGACTTTGAAATGTTGTTTTCATCTCTCAGTCAAAAAGCCTTCTCTGGCCAGCTATAGATAAGGAAATCCCCATGCGCCTCAAGTCCGTCAAGCTCACAAATTTTCGCGGCTACCGTAAACCACCGTCATTCCCATCGACGAAGCCATGACCGGCATCGTCGGGCGCAATGATTATGGC
This sequence comes from Pseudomonas benzenivorans, assembly GCF_033547155.1. Classification (GTDB taxonomy): domain Bacteria; phylum Pseudomonadota; class Gammaproteobacteria; order Pseudomonadales; family Pseudomonadaceae; genus Aquipseudomonas; species Aquipseudomonas benzenivorans_B. The sequence continues at coordinate 3,963,905 of NZ_CP137892.1, read as the reverse complement.
AAATCGACCATCCTCGAAGCCTTGGCGATCTTCTTCGAGAGCGGCGACGTCAAGGCCGACAAAAGCGATATGAACTGCTTCAGCCTGGCCGAGGGCGACGAGCAGTTCGAGATGGCCTGTGAGTTTGATGGCCTGCCGGCAGTAAGCGGGCTGGCAAACATCTCTTGGACGCAAGTCGTTGGCGGGTTACTCATGCCCACCGCAGCACAGGCCATGTTGCCGGTCGTCAGCCGGCTTTAGGACGATATTCCGCATCCTGAAGGGTGCGCCGGGATGCTATAGGAATCGATTGATCGTAGAGTTGTTGCCCAGTCGAGTAAGGAAAATGAATGGTTTCGGATAGCTTTCTCCCGCTGAAGTCTCGCTGGCCCGAGCTGTATCAGCATGCCTCGCTCGCTGAGCGCTATGTGTTTGCCGACCCGCACACCGTTGCCATCAAGCTGCGTTGCTTTGCTGAGGTGCTGGTTGGCGTGCTCTACCGGGATTTGCGCCTGCCCTGTGAGCCGAGCGATGGGTTCTTTGAGAAGCTCAAGTATCCGGCCTTTCAAGAGGCGGTCGGCGACATCGTGCTGCAAAAGCTGCACGCGCTGCGGATGATCGGTAATAAAGCCGCCCATGGCGGTTTTATCGACGACAGCGTCTCGCTTGCCCTGATTGGGGATGCGTATCTGATCGGCCAGTGGTTCTACAAAACCTATAGCGGTGAATCTGCCGACACCTATCCGCCGTTCACGGCCCCTGTCGAAGCCACGGAGCAGGGCAGCCCTGCAGAAGACCGTGCCGAGCAGTTGGCCTTGGCGAAAGACGAGTTGAGCCGCCTGGAGGCAGCAGAGAAAGCCGCTCAGGCTGAAGCCGCATCAATCTCCTCTGCACCTGATCAGGCTAGGCTGGATGATTTCAAATGCGCCTCGGCTCAGGCCTCGGGCGGCATCGATTTCAACGCAGCAAACACGCGTCGGCATCTCAGCATTCACGATGCCTTTGCCGGCTATACGCTGACCAGCGGGCAGGCGGAGCTGGTCAAGCAGATCGAGCGCTTCCTCGGTAGCAAGACGGAGAGCGTGTTCCTTCTCAAAGGCTACGCGGGTACGGGTAAAACCTTTATCACCAAGGGCCTGACCGAGTATTTCCGAGCGATTGGTCGCAACTACGTGCTCGCCGCACCCACCGGCAAGGCGTCGAAGGTCATCGCCAGCAAAACCCAGTCGCAAGCCTACACGCTGCATAAGACCATCTATTCCTTCGACGATATTGCCGAGTATCGCGACGAAGACACTGACGGCACCGAGACCTTCAAGTTCTACGCGCAGCTGGCGGTGAACTGCCTGTCAGCCGATACGGTGTACATCGTGGACGAAGCGTCCATGGTGCCCGATATCTACCAGGAGGCTGAGTTCTTCCGCTTCGGCACGGGTTACCTGCTGGCTGACTTCCTGAAGTTTGTGAATCTGGACCATAACGATCACAGCAAGAAGGTGATTTTCATCGGCGACGACGCGCAGCTGCCGCCGGTGGGGATGAACTTCTCACCTGCTTTGGATGCGGAGTATCTGTTTCGCCATCACCACGCACGTGCTACCTGCTATGAGTTGTCTGAGGTGGTGCGGCAGAAATCGGAAAGCGGCGTCATCGCCAATGCACTGCCGCTTCGGCAGTCCTTGCAGACCAAGGTGTTCAATCGCCTGACGATGGACTTTGGCTATCCGGACGTTGAGAAGGTGGAGCATCAGGCGCTGTTGCAGCGTTACCTTGAGTCTTGCGGCGGCAAGATCAATGGCGAATCCATCGTCATCGCCCATTCGAACTCTGACGTTGGCGATTACAACCGGCAAATTCGCGAACACTTTTTCCCTGGCTGCGCGGAGGTGATGCCGGGCGACAAGGTGATGGCCATCTCTAACAACAGCACCTACGGGTTGTTCATCTCCAACGGTGACTTCGGTGTGATACGTCAGGTGCTTGGGGCCGCCGAAAAGCGGACCGTGACCTTGAAAAGGAAAAATCCGGACACCGGCTCGCTTGAGGAAATACCCGTTTCTCTGCTGTTCAAGGATGTAGTCGTCGGCTTCAGGGATCTTGATGGTACCCCCCGGTTTTTCCAGGCCAAGATCATTGAGGATCTGCTGTATAGCAAGGAGCTGGCGCTCTCCTCGGACGAGCATAAGGCTCTCTACCTCGACTTCTGCATGCGCAACCGGGACTTGAACAGCAAGAGTACGGCGTTCAAGCACGCCTTGAAGGCGGACCCGTATTTCAATGCCTTGAGGCTCAAGTTCGGTTACGCCATCACCTGCCACAAGGCGCAGGGCAGTGAGTGGAACCATGTGTTTGTGAAATGCAAAAGCCACCAAAGCCAGCTGACGGCGGAGTATTTCCGCTGGCTCTACACTGCGATCACGCGAACGGCGCGTCACCTGTATCTGCTCGACCCTCCGAACCACCAACCGTGGAGTGGTATTCAGATGGTGGTCAATCCGGCGCTGGAGATGCTCGGCGCGGCGCCCAGCATGCCCGCGGCTCCGGCTCCGGCTCCGGCTCCCGGCGTTGCTGCGTCAGCATCTGCAGCGGTTGCCCCTGCGCCGCAATCCGAAACATTTGGCATGCCCGCCAGCGCAACAACGCTGCTCGCGTTGCTGGCCGAGGTGCGCAGGTTGATTGCCGGGCGGGGGATCAGTATCGAGGACGTCCTCCATCACCAGTACCAGGAGGTTTACCTCTTCAGCCGTGAGGCGGAGTCTGCTCGTATAGACATTGCCTATAACGGCAAGAGCAAGGTTACCGGTGTAGCGGCTCCTTATCTCTCCGAGTTGAGCAGCGAGCTGAGTGCTGTGTTGGCCGCGCTCAAGGGCCTGCCGCTTGCGGATGGCGGGACTGCAGGGGTTGCCGATGCCCATTTCGCCAAGCCGTTCCTTAATGAGCTCCATGCCAAGGTGCTCGGCCTGTGCGCTGGCAGTGGTATCACACTGCAGAAGGTTGTTGAGCTGCAATGGTGCCAGCGCTACAGCTTTGCCCGCGATGGTGCCGTGGCCGTTTATGACATCTGGTACAACGGCAAAGACCAGTTCACGAAATGCCAGCCCGTGGTCGCAGCGTGCTCCCCGGGCACCTTGGCCGCTGAGGTGGGGCAGCTTCTTACGGCAGGTATGCAGGCATGATTAGCAACAAGGAGGTTTTCGCCAAGCGCAGGGAAGGGGCGATCGACGAAGCCTACAAGATGGCACTTGAGTTGATGGCTGCGCCGCAGGTCGATGACTGGGACCGCAAGGCATTTGCCTGGTGCCTGATCGACCTGATCAAGCGGGACGTCAAGGATGGGCAGCTGGAGAACCTGCCGCACTATCGCAGTCAGCTGGAGAGCATTGTTGTCGATCCTGCTGACGATGTGCTGAGTAAAGGGGTTCGCCATGCGCTATCGCTGTGCAATCCCTTTGGTCAGCAGATCAGCGAGGCCAAGGCGCTCAGCAAGAGCGGGCAGCACGCGCAAGCTGCTGCAATCTACCGCAAGGTATGGATGAACGGCGCTGCCGATCAGGATATCCAGACCAGCTTCGGCTGGGAGCTTTACCAGCACACCAAGGCGCTGATGGCCGGGGAGAACTTCAACGTTGGTGAGGCCAAGCGTAATTTAAGTGACTACCTCAAGCTGGCGATCGAAAAGCCCTCTTCGCTCCACTCTCGCATATTGCAGTTAGCCGCCAAGCTGGCCGGGCAGGACAAGCTGAAAATGCTGGCCTTTTCCCGCCATTGGAATCTCCAGCATCTGCGCGAGGACGACTATGAGCGCTATCGCGCCGAGGATGGCAGGGAGTTTCCGTCACTGGCTGAGAAGGTCATCCAGCAGGCTGGCAAGGAAGCGGCTGCTGCCGATGATGCGGACGGGCAGGCGTACATGCTGCCCTTCATTGATAGTGCCATGGGGCGCTTTCCGGACAACGTATTTCTCAAACTGAACAAGGCCAAGCTATTGCTGGCGCTGGGCAGGCATGACGAGGCTCTGGCTTTTGGGATTGCTGTGACCAAGGCCAAGTCAAACGATTACTGGGCCTGGGGGCTGCTGGGTGACATTGTCTCGCAGAAGGATCCGGATGCTGCGTTGGGCTGTTACTGCAAGGCGCTGACTTGCCCGGCAGAGGACAAGTTCACTGGGAAAATCCGCCTGGAAGTCGCCGAGCGCATGCTGGAGGCCAATGACCATGCTGCAGCCAAGCACGAAGTCGAAGCCATTATTCGAGCCAAGGAGCAGGAGGGTTACAAGATCCCCGAGGTCGTTGCCAGCATTGCCGCGCAGGACTGGTTTGCCGGGGTTCAGGCCAAGGCATCCAACCGTGACTACTACAGGCTTCATGCAAAGGCGGCTGAGGCGCTGCTGTTCAATGACCTGCCCTGGATTGATGCCTGTCTGGGCGAGACCTTTGTCGTGCCGGGCAGGGAGAACAAGCCCAAGCGAAAGGTTTTCCTGAAAACGGGCTCAATCCCCTCGGAGGTGTCGATTCCTGAGTCAAAGGTCGCGCGGATGAGTCTGGCGGCCGGAGATGCCGTCAGGGTCAAGGGCGAGTTTGATGAGCAGCAGCGCTTCAACCTGTTTGTGCTGGAGCGTCGGGCTGGCGCTACTCCATGGGATGTTGCACCCGAGCTTTTAGGGGTTGTAAATCAGGTGAATGAGAGCAAGCAGGTCATTCGCTACATCGTCAGCCGGGAGATCAATGGCGAGATTCCGATGTCGGCATTGCCGTGTGCGTTTGCCGAGGGCGATGCCATCGAGGTGCAGCTGGTTCGCTATGTTTCGAAGCGTGGTCCCCAATACCGCGTGCTTGCCGCAAAGACGAGCGAAAAAGTGCCAGGCGATCTGTTGCGCAAGGACTTCACCGAGGAGGTTCGCGTCTCCAACGGCATGGGCTTTACCCCGAGCGAAATATTTATTCCTCCGCCGTTGGTGGAGAGCTGCGAGATCGAAGACGGTCAGCAGGTTTCCGGTACAGCAGTACAGGTCTACAACAAGAAGCGTGAAAGCTGGGGATGGAAGGCCGTGTCCATTCAACCGTTGTAGGCGGCTACTCGCTGGTCTTTCTCTGGCTCTTTTGAGCGTTCACAAATAATTGCGAAAGAAAATTCTGCAGTCCGGCTTTTGCAAGGCAGCACCCCTTGCGGCCGCTCCAAGCCTGATCGTTGGGGCGCTTCCACTGTTGGGTTACGCGCCGTGGGGGCGTACCAGCCTAGAGATTGTTGTGTTTTTCGTGGTGGTTTATTCCGCCATCCATGTGCTTGTTGCGCTGCTGGTTATGCTGGTGAGCCGCAAGTGGAGGTATTTCCCAGCCATCGTGCTGGGTGTGCTTCTGGGCGGACTTGTCGGTTTGCAGTTGGGCACAGCCATGAGAATGCACGCCTATGAGCGGGCCGGCGAGCGTGCTGCGGTGCTGGTCCGTGCGATAGAACACTACATTGAGACTACGGGGGCGCCGCCTGAGCGCCTGGAGCAACTGGTGCCTGCCTTTGTCGAGACGATACCGGCGGGGCTGCCGCCACTTGAGATGGTCACGGGCGAGGCGGCTCTTAAAGGCTTCTATGGCAATCAATGGGCTCTGCTGTTCAAGGCGGGGAGTGGTTTGAACTGGGACCGGCTCGTTTACCTGCCAAGGCAGAACTATGAGCAGGTCGAGTCGAAAACTCTGCTGGGTCGCTGGGCCTACATCCACGAGTGATCATGCTGCTTTCGCAGCCGGCCCTGCCCAGCCTTCTGCTGGGCAGAGTTAACCCTGCGGAGACTCCAGAGTTTTCACTCTTACGCTCATACCTTGAGCACTCTAGCCGTTAGAGCATCCTGTGGATGAAATGAATATCTGGGTGTTTTCATCACTGGCCGCCAATACTCTGCACTGGATGCGCGTCATGATTTTTTCTCCAAGCTGAGGTGATGAGAAATCGAACCTGAGCAGATAAGGCTTTGCACTACGCTCGGCCTCCCAATACGAAAGCCCCTGATCAAACTGGATGGTCAATTGTTTGCCAGAGCGCAACTGCAGTTGCAACTGGCGGTAGTGCGGCAAAGCCGGAAGGCTGAGGACATCGGCTTCCAGGCCACAATACTCCAACGCCTGACGGATCGCGTGATCGCGCTCTTGAGATGTGCGCCAATCGTGCCGACACTGCCAAGGTGAGCGGTTGTCATCCTTCTGGTACTTACGCCCCTGAATCCTAATGGCAAAGCCTTCATCGCTATGCGCTCCGATCTCATGGATCATATTGACAAGCAGATTCACGACCAGCGGGCTGCATACATAGCGGTCGCTGTAGACCAACTCGATGATCGGATCTTGGCCTGTGATGGCATCAGCCACAAGGCTTCCGGCCTCCTGCCTTAGGTGCTCCCAGAGCCGACGAGCAAAGCCGTCGAGCGAACCATCCAGATGATTACCGATCTCGACCTTAACCAAGCCCTGGGGTGCAGGCGGCAACAAATCGCTGGTATCCAGTACGCGCTCAGGTTTCAGGGTGGGGGGTACGCCCCGAATGATCCGCACCCCGGCTGCCGCCAGATCCCAGGTGCGGCCAGGTGCGGCCAGGTTCGCATTGTCGCTGGCCCAGGCGAAGTTGCTTCGCGCCCCATGTACGGTGATGTTCAGCGCCAGCACTCCGAGATCTGGCATGGCCTTGTGCAAGCAGATCTGAATCCCGTTGAAGGACAGTTTTGCGAGCCATTCCCTCTGGTCGGAAGGCAGAGCGGCGAAGGTGCTTTCCAGCAGATGCAGTTGCACTTGGTGTCCGGCGTCTTCCCAGTTCTGTAGTTGATGCCGCAGGCGGCGGGCGACGGCAAGATCCCAGTCTTCGGCGGGAGCCGCGAGGTAGACCGTAACGGTCTTCGCGTTGTCATCTTGGGTAATCGCTCGTTCGACCGCTTCCAGCAGGGTGGTAATTTCCGCCTGACTTTGTGAACCCAAGACTGCTAGCTCAGGGGGCAACTCTAAGCCGGTAAGCCAGGTCTGGTTGATCCACTCCAGTGCAGCGTGGCGATTGAGGCGATCAGCCTCAAAGCGGGTATCAAAGCTGAGCAGGCAGCGCTGGCAGGCATGGGAGCAGTTGCAGCTGTCCAGGCGCGTGATGACCCGCTGCCACAGGCTGGAGTCATTCAGCCGTTCTGCCGCCTGAGAGGTATAGCCGCCACTGCGTAGGTCGAAAATCCTGATGGCTCGGGTTGGAGAGCCTTCGACCCTAATCGGGTGGCAATCGCAGCCTAGCTCTTCGGTCTGCACGCCCAGTTCGGCGGCTATTGCTTCCCGCAGCGCCACGGCAATCGAATAGCCGGTGATGTCATCGTTCAGCAGTTCACCATTGGAGGGGGTACGCAGTACCAACTCCAGCGCATCGGTCAGGCTGTCATGGCCGAGGTGGATGCCCTGCTTGATCTTCCAACTGTTCTGGCTGCCGGGGCAGATGTTTCCCCCGTCGTCGTTCTTGCCGCCGCGCAGACGTCTGTGCTGTGCCTTCTGGCGGAAAATGGCCGGTAGATACTGCTCATTGGCAGGGGCGGATGTATCGGGGTGGCTGAGCATGGGCTCAGCCTTGCCGCACTCTAGACAGATGGCGAAGCCCTGCTGATTGGCCCCCGACGTGTAGTGGAACAGGTGGGCCTGCTGGCTGGAGCGGAACTGGCCGAGTGCCGGGTTGGCCAGGCAGACCCAGCTGGAGGGCACATTCAGCCACGGAGCTTTGACCGGTACATACTGCAGGCGGCTGATATCGTTATGCGGCTCATCGAAGAAGTCCACAGCAAAGCCTGCTGGCACCAAGTATTCGCGAATCTCGTCCCGCTCGATCGGAGCGCCGCAGTCCTGGCAGTTGATCTCCAGTCCGGGGTTGATGGCCGTGTCGCTGGCGCCGCAATGCCCGCAGCGCCAAGCCTTCTTGAAGAGTTGTAGTTCCTTGATGCCTTCGGCGGAGGCGGGTGCATGCCAGTTCAGCGTAATGCCGGAGGACTTGTACACCAGTCCGTCCATGACTAGTTCGGCGCCAGGTGCATACTCGCGCAGGCCGGTGACGCGATCGCGGGAAGCCAGCGAGCGATATCGTGCGCGGTTGTCCTCGCGCTTATCGACTTCCTCCAGCTTCAAGGTCTGCATGCAGCGGTTATCGAAACTGACGATATCGGTTGGGAAACCATAGCCAGGTAGGAATCGCCGGTCAGCCAGCTCGCTGAGCAGATACTCCTTCTCGATACGGCTGAGTTGGGCCTCCATGGCGCGGGACGCGACGGCTTTCTTGTCGGCAATTTGCAACAGTTGAGAATGGCTTGCCTCATGCTCTTGCCGCCATGCCTGCATGATCTCAGTGAGACTGCTGCTGGCGCGCTTCAGCAGTTCAGGCTGCGGCGCGGAGTCGAGAATACTGCGTCGAGTAATGTCCTTGATGGCTTGTACTACCTGTGGCTCGGCTTCGCTTGCCTGATTGTTGCACCACAGGCAGAAACGCTTGGCCAGCGACATAGGCATTTCGCCGTCGAGGAAGAATGCGCCTGCCGTCATCGACTTGATTTCCTGGGCGGCAACAACGTGTTTCAGCCAGTGCGAGAGCAGCCAGGCGTTGATATGACGCTGTACCAGCTCAGGGCTTTGCAGGGAAACCTTGGGCATGCGCATGGGCGTGCTGAAGGGCCAGAGGGGGTTATTGAACACACTCTGATCGTGCGGGGTGTTCTTACAAACGGCTAGCGCTAGGGATCGTCCTTCACGACGACGACCAGCTCGTCCCGCGCGTTGGAGGTAGTTGGCCGGGTGCGGGGGGACGTTGTTCATGGCCACTACGCTGATGCCGCCGATATCCACCCCCATTTCCATGGTGGTCGAACAGCTCAGCAGGTTCAGCTTGCCTGCCTTGAACATGCTTTCGTAGGTGTCCAGTTTGTGCTTCGGTTGTTGGGCCGAGTGCTCGGCCGCATGGAAGTAGTTGCCGCCCTCGATAACCAGATCCATGACGTCAGACCAGAGAGACTCCTGGCGCAGCTGCTGGATTTCCGGCTGGGTGTTGAGCCAGTCACGAGTCGCCAACAGGCCGTCATCACCCGGCAGATGCAGGAGGTCTTCTGGGGGACGCGGCAGGGTGTAGGGTGTCACTTTGACGACCATCGCGCGGTCGGTACGTGGCGTATACGGGCTTAGCTGCTCGAACGGAGTGTCGATGAAGCGCCGCGATACCGGGCAGAGATAGACTTCAGTGGGCAGCCGGAAGCTCAGATCATTGAGGTCGAGCTGATAGCCATCACCCGAGGAAATCAGCAGCTTTGCCTGCTGGGTGAGTGCTTGCCAAGCGTCACGTAGGATCGAGTCTATTTGATCCTGATGAGCCGCGGTTGACCAGTTGAACGCCTTGCAGAGCAGCAGGATAGCCCGTGATTGGGCGCTGCTGACGGTATTTACCGTGGGCCAACGTGCGTAACGACCAGGCAGCCTGTCAGGCTTGCCATCAGAAACCGGAGCTACCACCCACTTGGGGCTGATACGAATGCCGATCAGTGATTGCCATTGTTTATCGATATTCAGGATGGCGTTTTGGCGGACGAAGAAATCCAGCAGTACTTTCAGGTAGGTGCGCCAGGATTCGACATCCAGGTGCGCAGGCCAGGCCATGGGTTTGGTGGTGATGTTGGTCAGCTTGGGATAGCACACCTGTACCAGTCCTAGGGTTTCCAGACTGTTGGCGCGTTTGGGTCTGCGGAAGAACTCACGGGCGAGCAGCATTTTGGCCAAGGCGATACTGTCTTGCTTGCCAAAAGTTTTGGGGGCGAGGCCGTGGTAGTAGTCCAGAATGCCCAGTTGCAGATCCGGGGTGCTGGCCAGATGGTTGACCATATCGGTCCAGCGGATTTCGGTGCCCTTGGCCGTCTCAGCTTGCTTCTCCTGCAGTTGCTCCAGATATTTCTGCGCATAGCGGTCAAGCGTTTGTGAGGCTGCACGTGCCTGCAGATCATGGAAGTCCTGTAGTTCCTCCTCTGACATGGCCGCAGCGGGTTGGGCCTGTAGAAGGCGCTGATAAATCAACCCGCGAATTCTGTTCCGCTCAGAGTCCTGCTGTAGCTTGACCGCAATGCGTGCCGTGCCTTGGCGGCTGTCGGTGAAGGAAATCAGCTTGCGGCCCTGGAAAGGCTTGCCGGACGGCATCGGGTCTGGAGGGCAAAATTCCAATAGGGTCCCAATAACCGTACTCAAGGTGAAGGGCGTGCCGATGCGGGCCGGTCGCAGCAGGCTGCGACCTTGGATTGTGGCGCCACAGCATGGGCACTCATTTTTGTGGCTCTGGAAAACCTGCAGTTCGATGTAGTCTTCCTTGGGACCATCGAACATCAGTTTCTGGCTAGTGCGATCAAGGAACTCAGAGCGGCCGTGCGTCACGGGGCGGTTGGTAATCAGGATCTGGCTCAGTGATTCACTGTCGTTATCGACTTGGTCTTCCGCATCCACAGAGTCTTCATCTAGAGAAAATTCGTCGACCTGTTGTTGCGACTGATCGATCAATCTTCCGCTGCTTGTAGGTTTTGCCTGCAAGAAGCTCTCATTGCACTCCTCACAGGAGACTAGCGGCATTAGTGGGGCATTGCAGCGGCAATGGGTTCGCTCCTCCAGATACACCATGCCGAAGGGCCACTCCGCGTGATCCAGCGCTGTGCCAGCCTTATAAGCGCAGTTTCGATCCACGCAGGCGCGGATTGCCGGGATTACATTGTGGAAGAGGTGCGCTCGTAACGGTAGGTAGGACAGCCCGTCGGCACTTTTGGTGCCGGACATCAGATCCAGCCAGGCCAGAATTTGTGCTGCCGTGAGACCGGATGCTTTCGTGAGACCCTGCAGGCTTTGCGGTTTTACTTGTCCATCAGGAATGAACAGGGAGCGCAACCTCCGAGCAGTCGGGCTGGCCTCCAGGCGCCGGTAGCGCAGCGCAGATTGCTCTTGTTCTCCCTCGATGGCCTCTATGGATTCGGGCGTGTCCTGAGAGATCTCTGGCTTGGCGTCCAGCAACGCTGGAATATCCCGGTGGCCCTGCACGACATGCACCTGCTCCGGAGCCACTCCGCCGATATCGGCGAGGAACTTGCGTAGGCTCTCGATGGTTTGCATATCCGAGCCGAAGGTAGCTGAAGTCGCAACGAAGCGGACATCCTGAGGCTTAACTTGAAATGCCAGCATCACGCGTCGCAGCAACAGAGCCATCTCAGCTGCTTGAGAACCGATATGGGTATGAGCCTCGTCAAGAATGATCCAGCGTAGCTTTCCGGCCGACTTTTGCAGGATAGACTCATCGTCTTTACGAATGAGCATGTACTCGAGCATGGTCGCATTGGTTACGAGTAGCTGTGGCGGCCGCTCTCGCAGGCTCTTACGGTCGATCACCTGGCCCTTATACTGCTGATCGGAAGCCTTTCGCTCATTCTCCAGTGCGCCTGTGTACAGACAGTGGCGAATCTGCCCGCCAAAGCCATCGGTCCAGGCGTCTAGACGATTTTGCTGTGAGTTGATCAGGGCATTCAGTGGATAGATGAACAGGGCACGAACCCCCTCCAGATCTTCCCCTGTATCGATCTCCTTCGCCAAATGGTTGAGAACCGGTACCAGGAAACATTCGGTCTTTCCTGATCCGGTGCCACTGGTAACCACCAGTGATTGCGGCTTCTGGCTATTTAATGTTTTCCAAGCCGCCAACTGGTGAGTGAATGGATGCCGGGTGTAGGGGAAGGTATATTCTTGGGCAAGATCCTTGGGCGGGGATGCCATGGCTTCAGCAAGACGCGGGTGCAATAGATTGCCGCCGGACAGAGATCCCATGGTTTCATTGCTTTCTTCCCAACCGAAGGTCGGTTCGAAAACTGGATCTGCAAGCCAGGCTCCTGGGGTGCCCGGTGAGGCGATCAACTGATCATGCAGGAACTGGCGCAGGTGGGGGCTGCCAAGGCTGAGCAGGCCCTGCGCAGCACGTTCGCTGCGGGTGCTCAGGTTCGTGGTTAGGGCGGAGAAATAATTCTTTTTATAGAGCATAGGACTCACTTGTGCATAGAGTCGGCTTGCGCCATGGCCAGACCGAGTTCATAGGCAGAATCAAACCAGACGGTATCGAATAGGCGAGCATTTCTGAGGCTGAGCAGGCGTGCCGGATCGGCTTGCCACTGTCTGCCATGGCCGGCGTGGGCGTCGAAGGCCGCCATGAAGGGCAGCATTACCACGGCCAACTTGAAGTCGTTGGCAGGAAGCTTGCTGCAGCGGAGTAGTAATTGGCCATGCGTAGTTTTCAGGAATGCCCCGATATTTGTATTCCCGGCGCCAGGGTATTGATGGGTTTCAGCAGGGTTGCGTTGGAACATCCGCTGCATGGCAGATTTCTCTCCCCCTTCAAACAGCCTGTCTAACCAGATTTCGGTCAGCACCGTCGGGTTTTTCAGGAAGAACCCCACATCCTGGCTTTGGAGATCGAAGTAGCGGTGGAAGCCCTGTTCGAAAATGAAGCGCAGTGCAGGTTGCCAGCGAGATAGGTACTGACTCTTGCTCTGGATGTCGTGGCGGATGATCGACAATAGTCTGTCGTCGCTAGCGGCAAACTGCTGACGAAGTATCGCGAAGGTTTCGAACCAGTGGTCTGGAGCGATGAGCATCCACTCGAAGGGCAGCTCTGAGGGCAAGCGTTCAGCCATGCGACTGGAGAAGCCGTCTAGGAGCAGTGTGGTCATGGTGAGCGCTTGCGGCTCACGTATCAGTGCCTGGCAAATATCCAGGCTGGCCGGTGGCAAGTGGTGCAGTCGCTCAAGTAGAAGTTCCAGCGTTTGCCAGTCCTTATCTTGCGGGTCAGCAGCCATGGAGCGCAGAGCGGCTCTAAGCATGCTTATGCGCACCTCGCCATCGGACTCGCAGAGCGCCTGACGCAGAGGAGTCAATGGCTTCGGCAGGCCAATCATGGTCGGTGGAACAACTGTCGGGCGGCAATGCAGTGGTGATCCGTCTGAGGTGTAGATCAACCAGGGTCCAGTCGCATCTGTCGGCAGGCTGATCAGCCAGTTGCCTGTGAATACCTGCTCGGAGAAATGCAATGGTAGGCTGACCGGCTCATGGTCAGGCTCGGCCAGCGGTAGAGCTAGCATCAGGCCCTCCGCTTGGGGCTGCTCGAGAATGAGGTCTCGGCCTCCATCACTCAATGACACCATCTGTCTCTGGCTGTGAGGGCGGATGCGTGTCGAGTAGCGGCCGACTTGAAGGCGAGCAAGTGTCTGATGGGTATGTTCTAGCTCCAACTGCACAGCATGATCTAGTCCCGGGTGGCAGGAAAGCATCTGTTGGATCGCCGGGATCAGCTCGAACAGCCGTATCTCTCGAATTCCCGTGTAGCGAATTTCCTGAGACAGGGTGGAGCGAGCATCGGGTCCAACAGACGTCAGGCGAACCTGCCAATGCTCTGCGCCCTCTGCCGACATTAAAAGGGCACGACAACCGATCAACTCATCGATGGTCAGGGCCTGATTGGGCCTGAGAGGTAGATTGTTGCGCTGCAGCGTGACGCCATAACCGGGGAACGGTAGCGTGAGCCTATGCTCGCCGTCGGGCCATTGCAGGCAGAGCGGAACCGAAGTAGCAGGCCGATCGCCCGTGCTTTTCAGCCTGAGGACTAGGGTTGTCCCATCATGTCGGCTGTCCAGCGCGATCTCTTCGTTCTCGCAACGGACTGGTAGGTCGGGCCATTTATCGAGCCGAATGGTCCCTTCCAGGGTGCTTGCCGCTGGAACATAGGTAATGGAAGCTCCCTCCGGGAGGAGTACGGCGCGGGTACTCAGCAAGCGCTGGCCATCCTTGCGCCAGATCAGACGGCATAGTCCTGGCGTCTGCGCCTCACCGAGTGGTAGCTCCTTGGAGTTGCTGCGAACAAAAAGCTCATGGGACGGCGCGTAACTGGAATGCCCCGGATCCTGATCGACTCGAAGGCGTGGCGTACCGCGGAACAGCAGGCCCGGCACAGAAAGCGCCTCTAGGCTATTACCTTGCCAGTAGGCTTCCGGGCGCTGCGTAGCACTGGCGCTGATGGTGACAGTGAACGCTTGTCCGCGATAAGCAAGCCTTGTTTTGCCGGCCGGAAGCTCTATCAGCATCTGCCCATCAGCAAGGCAGTCGTGAAGTTCACGAGTCTCGCCTTCCTCGGCCAATACGATGGTTCTTGCCGGCATGACCGCCAGTGCGGACAGCCCCTTCACCAGTGCATCACCCTGCGCAATCAGACGAGCAAAGGGATAAGTATTTTCGAAGATCAGCGGTTCGTCGTGGCTTAACGCTTCGCCGCCGGGCAGGTTGGCGATGTGCAAAGTGGCGCCCCAGCGACTGACTATCAGCTGCGCAGATTCGTGCACAGTTTGAATGGAGGGCAGCGGTCTGGCGATAAGCTGATACTCGTCATCCCTTAGCAATGCTTCGCCGACTAGGTGCTCCCGCTCCCCGATGCGTAGCAGCAGTTGGAAGTGCGGCGGCAGCCGATCAGCAGCCAAGCCCAGTGATTCGGCAACTTGATCTCGCTTGGCTTGTGCCTGCATTGCAAAGGACAGCTCGTAGACGGGCATGGAGCCATCTGAGCTGAAGCGCAGGCCACGTTGAATCTGGAAAGGGGGGCGTCTGGACTGGGGGGTGATGTTGACTGTGACACGGACCAGGCCCTTAATGAGACTGGCTGCGGCCTGACTGTCGAGCGCGATGGGAAAGAGCTCTTCCCACTGAGGGCATTCTTCCTGCAGCTTCGCGATCGGATCTTGGGCACCGTTCAGGGCATAGGTCCTGCGGATATGCAGCACTGCCTTGATCAGGTTATCCAGTAGCTCATAGACCGGTGCCTGCTGATAGCATGCAGGCAAAAGAGTAGCCTGGGCTTCAATAGCCTGACGCAGTTGCTCATCGCGCAGGTCGTAGTCCACCGCCTGTAAGGTGACCATGCGCAGTAGGCCGGAGAGTCCGCCCTGCGCCGACTCGACCAAGCGCATAGGCAGGCCGCCATTCACCGCTACTAGGCCGATGAAGCGTTTGCCTTCATTCTTGATGGCGGTTTGCAGGCGCCATTGGCGACGCCCTTCGATGACCAGCTTGCGAGTCTTCTCATGTGACATGCCCCGCTGGCCTGCCGCCTCGCACAGCGGAGCCCAGCGCCATGCGCCACCTGAATATTCCCGCTTCCACCACTCGGCGGCAAACAGTAGCCAAGCCTGAGGGTAACTGGAAGTTAATTGCTGCCCTCCAGGAAGATCCTGCAAAAGCCGGCGCAGAGCCTCGAACTCTTCTGAGGAGGTCTTATAGGCAAAAAGGGGACGGCCATCTGGCTCTTGCAGTCTACGCCTGGATAGAAAATCTGAGATCCATTGGACAAGCGCCACACATAATTCCTTTTTGTGAACGACTGAGCTGCCTCAAGGGGCGATTTTCGGATCGTGTCTTTTTTTCAATCTCAAAACAAGGTAGCTGATCCTGCCTGGGCGCTCTGGCTCTCAAGCGGATTGGTAGAAGTGAGCTAATCAAGCGATGAGTAGTCACCGTTGAGTAAGGCAGCCGCCAAACCACCGAGATCGCTTTGGGTCTTTTCACATTGGACAGACCAACCGGGTCAATGAGGATGCATAGGGAGTGGAGTGCTTGTGCTCCATTTTCATTGGTGTTTGGAGTGTATGCGCTCCACTCTTGTTTGTAATGGCGATTTGCCACGCTTAATCTTCCGTCATCGCAACACGGAAGATTGCCATGGATAGAAACCTGCCAGATGGTCCGCCCAAGGCGCTGGGCCAGTACTTCAGCGATAACCTTTGCGCCGTGCTGGCCGTTGCCGGCAAGCCGCGCGATAACGGCACTGCAGGGCCAATCACGGCAACCCGCATACAGCGCGAAACAGGTGTTGCCCGCAGCACCCTCCGGGCATTGAAGTCACGGCGTGGCGAAGTTGCAGCTAATCCAGACCTCGACACGCTTGATCGAATCGCCGATGTCCTTGGTGTTCCTCCGGCTTTCCTACTTATGCGCCCCCAGGACTGGGTTGCCTTGGCCAATGCCATGGGCAGCATCAACGATTACCTGGCTGCTGCTGTGAAACTGCATAACGACGGCCAGTTGGACTTCGGAAGCCCGGTCGAAAAGGTGTTGCGCGAATGTAAGGTTCACCCCGATGCCCGCCCGATGGGGGTTGGCTCCTCTCCAGAGATCAAGCGCGCAACCGCGAGGGATGAATGGCGCCGCCTCGCCTGCCTCAAGCTCAATGCCTTGATGCTCCGCCCAGTCCATGCCGCCCAGCCTCGCGTTGCGCTGGCCGCAGTAGCTGGTGCGCTAGTGAGCCGGGGGACTCCACACGACCCGAACATCGGCGACTAGGTCATCGAACATTCAAGAGGAATCGCAGTATGTCAATCATTCATGACGCCGACCTGGCAGGCGTGCTGATGAGCGCTAGCGCTGACGATATTGGGCTGCTGATCGACGTCATCACCGACAGCGGTAAGGGGCGGATCTCGTTGTCCTCAGCGATTTGCCGCCAACTGACCGCGGCGAAGGAGGGTGAAGTCGGCGACTACGAGCGCGCATTGGTCGCCGAAGAGCTCACGCGGTTTGGCGGCAACTCGCTGATGAACCTGTTCCGGGGCGGCAGCGGCGTGTCTTATGTAGAACTGCTGAGCGATGTTGCTTCTCACGTGGGTGTCTCGAAGACCGGCACGGGCGATTGCGCGCAGATGGAAATGGCCATCATCGCCAAGGTGGTCGAGCAGTCGATTGGTCGCATGAGCGAGGAAGACAAAGAAACCTTCTTTGAGTCGATGGGGGCCAGCTACCGGCCGGGAATGGGCGCGGCTGCCCTGGCAGCGCTGATCACCAGCCTGAGTGCCAGCTCGACTGCCTACCGGCTTGCCGCAGTAGTGGCCAGCGCAACGATGAGCAGCCTGGTCGGCCGGGGCGTCGCGTTTGCCGGGGGCGCTGCCATGGGCAGGGGATTGGCGGTGCTCTCAGGGCCCGTCGGCTGGGCAATTACCGGCATCTGGACGGCCTTCGAGTTGGCCAGCCCGGCCTACCGGGTGACGGTGCCATGCGTCATCCAGATTGGCCACATGCGCCAGAAAATGCTGCTCAAGGACGGGTGCCCTGAATGCCACGCGTCGATTCCCGCTGGCAGTAAGTTTTGTAGCAGTTGCGGCGCACGGCTTGCGAGTCGCTTACCTCATTCCATTCACGATTAGTGTCCCCGACCCGAAGGAGTCTCTCATGAACCCTACGATCTCCCCGTTGGAGTTCTTGCTCACCAACGTCATCTGTTTCGCCGCGGGTGCTGTCGTGGTTGTCGCGCTGCAGTTGGCGGGCAAAGCGGCATATGCCGCTGGGAAGCGCAGCTCAAATGCTCATGCGTGACGTACAGATGATGTGTACCAGGTGAGCAGAGAAAACGATAAAGGATTAACTATGTCCGGTAATGAGCATGTGAGCCGACTGGCCGCGCTGACCCATAGAGCGGGGCTGATCAGTCAGGACGCTTGCCAGCAGAACAAGGAGTTGCTGTAGTGACCAGCATCGATATCAGCAATACCCGCCAGCTTCTGGAGCGTGCCAGCAATGATGATCTGGAACCTCTGGTGGAATACATCCTCAAGGCCAATACCGAGTCGCTGTCGAAGCAAGTGGACTTCAAGCGCAGCCACCCGGAACACCGCCGCTATGCCAGTTCGATCCTTGATGAGCTGCGTTTGTTCGGCGGGAACAGCTTCGTCAACCTGTGGCGTAAGAGCGGGCCTTCCTACACCGAGGTGGTCCGGGATGTTGCCAGCAAGCTCAAGGTCAAGGGGGCTGGCTCAATGGAACTCATTGAACTGGAGGAGGCGATGGTGCAGTCGATCCTCCGTCAGGCGTTGGAGAAGTCGTCGGGCGAGGATCGCCGCGAGCTGGAAGTGATTCTGCGCGAGGCGGGGCTCGACAAGACCAAGATGACGGCTCTGCTGAATGGTTCGGCACTGAGTGGGCTGGTAGTGCCGGCCGTAGCACGGCTGATCCTCTATCGCACTTCGACGGTGATCGTGAACTCGATGGCTCAGCAGCTGCTTGGGCACGGGCTGCGCAGTGCGGTGGTTGCTGGGGGAACCTTCGCTGGCGGTCGTGCCGTCGCCGCGCTAGCCGGGCCGGTCGGCTGGGTGATAGCCGGTGTCTGGACCGCCGTGGATCTGGCCGGCCCAGCCTACCGGGTCACCATCCCTTGCGTGTTGCAAATCGCCATGCTGCGTCTCAAGGCTCGTGCCGAGGCCGCGACTGACTTCATGAATGGAGCTTTCGATGGCTGAGCTAAATGTGATTTTCGATGTGCCGGAGGCGATTGCCGAGGGGCTGAAAAACGGTGTTTATGAACGTATCGGTGGCGTCATCCGCAGGGTGGGTGACAAGCAGATCGTGATGTGGCTGCAGGAAGGTGTGCTGCTGGAACGTGATACTGCCGAACAGTTGCTCAAACAGGGGGCCGAGCATGTCCAGTTGCTGCGTCAGCAGGCTGAGCAACTGCAAATGCTCGGTGTGCAACAGCAGTTGATCATGGGGCTGCAGGTGGCCAATCTGGCGGTCAGTGTCGTGGGCTTTGCGCTCACGCTGTACAAGCTGCAGGGTATCGAGAACCAGCTTAGACACATGGATGGCAAGCTCGACGACATCCGGCAGGGTGTCGAGTGGCTAGATGTCAGGCAGATGATCAGCCGGCTGGCTCCTTTACATGCCTCCCTGCAGCATGTACGCGAGGCCGGGCTGTATCGTAATGCCGCGATGATGCAGCAGCAGCTCGGCATTGCTAACAGCCAGCTCGCAGAGAGCCAAAGTTACTTTGGTGGGCTATTGCAGCATGTGAGTGAGCGTTCGTTTGAGTATATGCAGCCCGGCGAGTTCGCGGCCGCTTACCGGGGTTGGGTGATGTCTGCGCAGGGGCGGTTGCAGGTGCTGGCTCGTTTGGGGGAAATGGATCTGGCTGCGCATCTCGCCAATGAGTTCAAGGAACGTCATGCCGGGTTCGGTCAGCGGCTGCAGCAAAGCCTGAATAATCCGGCGCTGCGCCTAATGGCGGGTCAGCAAGGCGAAGCCAATCATGCTCGCTTGCTTAGCATCGCTGAGCAGGCCGTCGGTGCACACGAGATCATCCGCGGCAACGTTATGCAGCTGGAGTTCATGCGCGATGAGCAATTGGATCTGCCAATTCTGAATAGTCCGGCCGGGTATCAAGGATTGGCGTTCTGCCGAGTGGGCTGATTGGCTCGCAATAGATGCGACGCAATTTGCGGAATACCCGGAGCAGTCTGCGGTAAGAGCACCGGATACTGAACCGCCTCATTCATTCGCACTCGGTGCAGATCCAGTAATTGCAGGTCAACGTCCCGTACTGGGGCTGACCTGCATCCCCCTTTGCATACGGAGCGCGGGCTTGCGTGGCCAGCGTTACGTTTCCTTTAGGACAGTTGCCCGCGTTGTTGGCGCGAGGCTGTATAGAGTCATCGGACATGGATCTCCAAGGTCATCTGCTTTACATCGACATCACCCAGATATGCGGCATCGGCTGTGCCTTCTGTATGTACGCCGACAAGCACAAAGCGGGCATTAGCATGGAGCTATCAACGTTGGCGCGGGAAAACCTCGCTAGGTTGATCAATGCCCCGGAGGTCAAGCGCATCTCTATCAGCGGCGAAGGCGAGCCGCTCAACAACGCCAAAGTGTTCCACGAGATTCTCGGGTTGTCCGAAGGCGGCAATTGCTTCGAATTCATCACCAGTGGGTTCTACCCACATGACAAGATGGCGGACTTCTACGACACGACGAACCGCATCGTCTCGGGCAATGGCGACACCTGCAATATTCGCCTGAGCGCCGACAGCCACCATATCGAGAAGGTCAAATGGCGAGCCCATGGTTTCAGTCTGGACTACCTGCGGCGTCGGCGGCCGGCCGGGCTGAGTTTCTCGTTCCGGTCGATCGATACTGATCGTGACTTCACTCGCGAGTACCTGAAGTCCGAACTGGCCTACTGGGGGCTTGAAACAGCCATCGAGCCGCGGAGTGTGCTGGAAGACGTACTGGTCGCGCGCGGCGAGTGCTTCGGCATCGACTACAAGAACCTCGTACACCCCGCTCCAGGAACCGCCCCCGGTTATCTGGACATGCTGGGCTACATCGAGGCGATCGAGTCCAAGGTCAACAAGCGCTTCACGTTCGGCAGCCTGAACAAACCGCCGCATGCCAACGGTTTGGATGTCACGGTGAAGCCTAGCGGTGACGTATACCTGTATGGCATCGAGAACCAGCGCCTGGGCAACATTCACTTTGATCGAGTCGATTGGCAACGGCTAGTTGCCCACGTGCGGGAGACACCTCTAATCCGAGCGCTCTATACGCAACCCTTGACAGAGTTGCTGGCTCGCCTGGAGAACACGGACCTGTTGCGTTCAATCATTGCCAAGACGAACAACCCCTACTGGCTAGTGAAGGAGTTGGCAGGTCATGCCGGGTTGCTCGAACAATGGGAGGCTGCATGATCGACTCACACAGCCACACCTCTTATTCGAAGCATGCGACCGGCACTGTCGATGAATTGGTTCGCGCCTCGATCGCCGCCGGCGTGACCATCCTGACCATCACCGACCACGCGCCGTTCCCCGTGGATACGGACAATCGTCTGCTCGCGTCCGAACTTGATCGCTATTTCGCCGACATCGAGCGGACGCGGGAGATCTACCAGGGGCAGATCACCATCCTGTGTGGCCTGGAGCTCGACTACATGCCAGGCACCGACGCCTTCAATCGCGAGCTGCTTGCTCGTTACCCGATGGACTTCGTAATCGGCTCGATTCATTACGTGGAAGATCCAGACAAAACCATGGTGAAGGTCTGGGAACTTCCGCGCCTTGCCGGGCAGGCGTTCCTAGATCGCTACTTCGCCAATCTCGAAGGTCTGTTAGACAGTGGACTGTTCGATGCCGTAGGGCACGCCGACACCTTGCTGCGTGGCGTGCCGGAAGACATCTTCCTGCGCCGTTTCGAACCTTTGCTGACGCCGCTCGCCAGAAGCGGTATCGCATTCGAGCTCAATGCCTCAGGTCTTCGAAAGTCGAGCCTTGACCCTACAACGGGTAGGGAGGTTCAGGGCTTTTGGTCTTATCCGTCTCGGGAATTGGTGGCACAGCTCATCGCACACGAAGTGCCCTTCACGGTTGGGTCTGATGCCCATGACCCGAGTGATGCCGGTGCGGGCATTGCCGAGCTGCTCGAGGCCCTGAGGCCTTTGGGGCTGAAGAGCATTAGTTACTACGAGAGGCGCCGACGAATCGATATCGCCCTCGACAGCCTGGCGTTACCGGGCACACCAGCAACTTTGACAGAAGGACTTGAACGGCCTTGAACATGATGACCCCCGGAAATTCCCCGCTATGGTCCGAGGTACTTAAGAGCCCGGTTGATGTCCAGTTGGCGATGTTTCGTCAGGCTTCCGCTCAGCCCCGTGCTGATGATGTGAAAACTGGTTTCCGCGCGTTCGCTGCCGACCTGTTTGCACGCGAACTGGTCAGCATGGCCGAGTATGTTTCGATTTTCGGCGGAACTGCCCTGAACTGCCTTACACCTGCCGAGTCGGGGTTGTTCCGCGACATGGCCACGGACACCGATGCCACAGCACTGGCCGGGATCTACAGCCGTGCAAAATACGGCAGTGTGGGTGACATCCAGTATCTCGCACGACAACTGATCGACTACCTCTGCGGCGAGCTGGATAGGTCGGACTCGCAATGGTCATGCCTGTTCCGGAACGCCAAGGCTTGTGGTGACAACGTGGTGATGATGACCACTGGTTGGCGCAATGTGCCGTCCACGGCGAACGTGCTCTATGAGATTGTGGTCGAGGAGGTCAACGTCAAACTGGCGCATATGGCGTTGCCGACCATCATCAACGTCAAGCTACCCAGGATTGCGCCACCCTGCGAGGACTACGCCAGCCTCAGCACCGAGGAACGCGAGCACGTCAATCTGGTCCAGGATCACGTCATTCCGGCTGAGAATTTCTACCGCTGGAGCGGTGTGCATGTGATTTTCGGCGACGATGTGTTGGTTACCGGATCTACCGCCGACAAAGTGCTTTATGAATCCATGTATAGCGGTGCCAAGTCGTTCCACGCGATCTACCCGGTGGCGATTGATCCCCGTGTGGCGCTCGGCGATGCCTCAGTCGAGGACCGACTGAATAGCGTGGTGGTCGAGCAACGGCTGGACGATACTGTTGCGGAGCTGTTGTCTGCGCGGGACTACCAACCAATCCTGCGCACCCTGCGCCTGTTGTTCGGGGAGGGAAACCGAGAGTCTCTCGCGGCCTTCCTGCCGAAGGTGCCTGCGCCGACCTGGCTGCGCCTGTACAAGTCTGCCTTGGGTAACGAGTTTCTAGGTCAGCTGCAATGTGCTCCTTCCTTGGTGTTGCTCAGGGAGTACCTGACAAATGCCGGGTTGCTAAGTACCGATGGCAGGGCGATTCACCCGTGAACAGCTGCCTTCATGGTTCCGTGCGATATGTGAGCTATTGGGAAAGTGCCCCTGGGCAGGTTATGCCAGCCTATGTCGCGCTGGCATTGGTCTCGATGCGTAGAGCCCTGGGTGAGCGCTTTCAATTGCTTACACCGCGGACGGTCCAGGACCTGATTGACCCTCGAATCCTTGGTAAACCATGGGCCTTTGAACCGTTGCCATTCACTCTGGCGGAGGGGATCGAGGCCATAGTTGCTAAGAGCGACTTCATCCGCATGGCCTTCGTCCATCGATATGGAGGCGCGTGGGTGGATGCGGACACACTGTTCTTGCGCGACCCAACCAGCTCGCTGTTTCCGGCAGGCCTTAGTCATAAGCTGCATTGGCATAGTGAATGTATTTTCGCGTCCCAACCGGGAAACCCCCTGCTTGCCCGGGCGTTGGCTACTGGACTGGAAGGAGGTGCCCATGCGTGGGGTAATCCTGGGCGTATCAAGGACATCGTGGCGCAATCTGCTGACGAGCTGGTGCCTATTGCCGGAGATGTCGTCGACCCCGGCTACCGACCACGGTACAACTTCGCAAGCTGTGAGGTGATGCGTCGCCAGGATGTGGGCGTTGCAGATTTCCTGGTTAGCGATACAACCTTGCTCAAGCTCTACAACACCTACTTTCGGCGTACGGCCAAACGTATGGAATCTGTTGACGAGTTTCTCTCTGGCGGTACCTTGCTGGCCAAATTGTTCCTGCACATAGAGGCTGATCGTGGCTATTGGCTAGGAGAGAGCGAGCGGCTGATGGGCGCCGTTAGTTGATCTGGGGGTGTCAGCGTTACAGCGCTTGCACGCAGATGAATCTGACACTCACGGACCTCGCTCAGGTTTAACTGCTGGGCTATCACCTCATGAACAGTCGGTGTGCCACGGTGAGGGGAGGCGTGGGCAACGTACAACCATGCGGGCACGCGCGTTGGTAATGGGCCGAACTCGAGCTCAATGCGTACCAGGTCGAATACTTCAGTCGTCCGTCCGCTCGGAGTCCAGGCAAGCGGAGCAGTGCGATGGTCGGGCTGCGCCACTTCGAGAGGACATTCGAGCTCCAAGTTTATGGTCCCGGGGTGACAGTCTGCGACCTCGGGGAAGTCCTTGCTGATCAGTGGCAACTGGCGAGCGAGGGTTCCCTGCGCGACGCCTAGACCGGGCACTATCCTCGCCCTGAGCGAATGGAGTTGCTCAGTTTCGGGGGTAGTGGCCAACAACTCGTGAAGGTCGTCCAACAGAGCCTCTATAGAGAACGCATTCATATCCTTCTTGCCGGCGCGTCGAATCTGACCAGTGTGTTGCTGGCTGTAGACGACCCGCGTCAAAGGAGAAGATGGGGGAAGCCACGGGTTGGCTTGTCCTGCGATGCCTGGGTAGATTGCCACCAACTTTGTTTCTAGGCCGACCGCCATGTGTACGATTGCCGTGTCGACACTGATCACGACCTGTGCGCAGCGAATGTACCCGGCGACATCCTTGGGGGATGCCAGTCCATGGACGACGCGCACGTTTCGTCTAGCCACCGCTACTTCTATGCGCAGCGCATCATCTCGGGTCGTGGGGCTGCACAGGATGCCGACAGACCGGGTTGGATAAGCATCGGCGATGGAGTGCAGCAAACTCACGGATCGATCGAAGGCCAAGCATTTGTCTGTGCGGCTCGCGTAGGGGTTGAATAGGATTGTCGGGGCGAGGGTGGGGGGCGGCATCGTGTTAGGAAGGGGAACGATGTACTTCCTATCGACCATGCGTGCACCCAAGTCCATGAGTACGCGCCGGTAGCGCTCGGCCATGTCGAGGCCGGCAGTTGCTTCACCGAACTTGCGATTGACGCAGCGTAAACGGTCATCAAGGGAGTACACGCGGGCCGGACGCAGCAATCGCAGAAACAGGATCTCCGCAGGCTGGATTCTCCCTACCAGATGCACCACGACATCGACCTGTCCAAGCTGCTGCGCCAGGTGGCGAAGTTCGAGTACTCCAGGATTGGCGTTCGTGATCACGACCTGATCCACACCAAAGTCCAGCGCGTGCATCTGGGCAAGCTCTACGACCGTCAGCACGGTCACCCGGGCATTGAGTCTGCGAGCCTCGCGAAAGAAGAAAGACGAAACGATCGAGTCACCCAGTTTGGCATCCCAACGGGGGACGAGAATGTGCAGGCTTTCTTTCGTGCTTCTGGGCTTTGGCAGCCTGTCGGCCAGGAGACGAATGACCGCGCGCACGAGCATTCGGCGAATATCCTGCAGGAATGACATGTTATTCAGGTACTCGAATTCTTATGAGGGAAAGCTTGGCTTCTTGTGGCTGAAAATCGCCGCCATCTACTTTTTCGCGAGTCCGCTATTGGCCGGCTTTTGCACTTAACCCTGTTAAGTATCTCTTGAGTTAGGTGCTGGCGGTGCTCCGGGGAGCCAGCCACGAGTAGAGGCTGGAAACTCAATCCGACCCACCACTTTCCCAATGCCGTATCGCGGTGGGCTTTTGAATCGCACCTTCTACAGATCGATGCCTTCTGCTGGGCTAATGTATCTTTGCTGATCTGCACCAGATCGACCATCGCCGTACATACAGTACCGAGAGACCCTATGTATGACCTGCTTTGCGTGTGCTTTTGTTTTATTTACGGCAGTTACTGCCCAAATTTTGTGGCGTAGTCTGCCAATCTGCCCTTGTTCCGGTGCTGCCCCTATCTCTGGCATATTTTTTCATCCATAACTTGGAACATATAAAACTTCTTTAGAACTGGCGTGATTGTGGAGCCCGCTCATTCAAACTGCTACTACGGCTTGAGGGGGCCGGGGTAAGCGGTTTTTGCTTGTACACGGTGCTCCCACCGCATGGCACCTCTTGCCGACACCAGTCAGTTACGACTGGCGACTCGTTGCCAGCTGGGGCAATCCCCGTTTCGATAGCATTATTGGGCTATGATTTCGGAGTGAGTACATTCTTGGCTTCTTGCCGGCGCCTCATCTCTATATACCAATGACCCCTGGTTGCGGCTGGAAACACGATCTCATCCAGAATGCGCTTTTGGCCATATCGCTGTGGCTTTTGTGGCTGACGAATGCTACCCAGGACGGCACCCTCTGCAAGGCTGACATGTGATTTCATGCCTGCTCCTAGCCGACCATCGCCGTACACACTGATCGACTCTGTGGATTGGTGCCCCATGATGTAAGCCATGCTTTCCGGGCTTTCTCCGGACGCTTTCAGAATTGAGCCCATTTGGTGTCGAAAGCTTTTCAGCGTCGGATGTTTTTTCCGCCTGGGCCAGAGTTTTCGGCATTCCTTGCGGAGGCAGTCCCTGATTGCCGTACTGGTGCGTGGGCACTCTGACATCCGATGCGCGGCCCACTCCACCAGTTTCAGAATGTTGGGTTTTCCGATGATTAAGGTACGGTCAGCTCCGCGATGCAGCTCAGCAGATTTCTTGCCGCCAATGATGTGCACTAGGTTGTCGGTGACAGTGATAGTGCGCATCTCGCAGGGGCGTACGCCCAGCCAGTATGCCAGCACCAGTGAGGCGGCTTCATCAAGAAAGCCGCCTACATGCAGGTGCTTGTAGAGCGCCTTGAAGTCCTCCAAGGGCACTTTACGAATCTGTTTCAGCTTGGGCTTTTTTGCGATCTGACTGCCCTGTGCAGTGACCGGGTTGACCAGATTTTTGATGGTTTTTGCCGCCTCGATGTTTCCCCGAGCAAGCTGATCGTTCATCAGGGCATTCTTGAGTGTGCTGAACGCATTAGGCCGATATTGGGGGGCTCTGGTAAGCAAAGCCGCGCAGATCTGCGCCGAATCTGGGGCATCTGACCCGCAGTGATCGTGGTAAAAGTTTCGAGCTCTGGTCTGGTATTTCTTCAAGGTGTCGGGCTGCATCGTCGTCATCTCTTCTTGTTGTTTTGATGACAAAGCTAAGCCGCTTCGCGAAATGGCGTTGGTGCGGCTCAGACTCCTCTGAAACCCCTTCGCCTTCGCTACGTGTTTTCTCGTTCCGTCTGAACCACTCCAACGCCCCCTTACTCGCGGCGCGAGTAAGGGTTGCGCGCTCTCACTCACGCGACACGCTTCATCTGTATTCAGCGTGCGCCGTGAGCAAAAGCGCGCGCAAGCCTTTTGTCATCAAAATCGAACAGCAGCCAGTGCCTATGGCACTGAAGGAACGAGCAGGGAGGCGCGGAGCGGTGCCATGGCCGGCGTGCCGAAATGGTTGCATTCAAAAACACTGGCCACTCAGTGGCGATTTGGTTATGAAAAAAATTATTAAAATGTTTATTTTCAATGACTTATAATGAAGTATAACCTGGAAAAACAGTGCCAGTACGGGCACTTTTAGTGCCGTAAATGGCGTCTCAGGTGTCAATTTGGGCTGTTTTCGGTGCCGCATTGGGCATTGAGAATGCCGCTAACGGCACGATACTGGTGTCGCAATCCGCCTGTGCGACATACCGGGTGTATCGCAAAGCCGAGTGCGACACGCCTAGAGTGTCGCAGTAACTGCATGTGGCATGGTCAGTGTGTCGCAGCGTGAGCGTGCGATAGTCCATGAGTGTCGCATTGATGTCCTGCGATACTCCCGGTGTGTCGTAGCCAAGCCATGCGACACGAAGAACGTGTCGCGGATCGGCAGCCACATTGTCTTCCTAATGCAGCTGCCATGGCTCAGGGTGGGTAGCGGTTAGCAGCCGTTGCAGGTAGTCATCCAGCGATTGGGCTCCTCTCAAGATATTGAAGCTGAGAATCACGTAGAAGCTGCCGCTCAGAGTGTGCAGCACCCAGAACGGCCCCTCCCTTTGAATGTCGATGATTGCCGACGTATGAATGAAATCACCGTCGGCAAATCGATCTGCTCTGACATGCCTGTGGGTGATTCCATACCCACTAGAGCCACGTATATAAGCATCGGTCAGGTATCCCGTAACGGGTCTGCTGAAAGGCAGATCGTCGACCTGCTCAAGCAGCTTCTGCAA
Organism: Pseudomonas benzenivorans; assembly: GCF_033547155.1. Lineage (GTDB taxonomy): Bacteria > Pseudomonadota > Gammaproteobacteria > Pseudomonadales > Pseudomonadaceae > Aquipseudomonas > Aquipseudomonas benzenivorans_B. The sequence continues at coordinate 3,936,398 of NZ_CP137892.1, read as the reverse complement.
GATCGGGTGTGTATACATAGCTATGTCGACAGATAAGTAATTGCTTTGGCTTGATCAGAAAACGCTCGCAACGGCGTCCGCGCTGGCTCGGATACGAGTACCTGGGCCTAGAAGCAGATAGACGCTGTTGAGCGTTCTGAAATGGAAACCCTCATGCTGGTGCAAGAGCGACGTTCGTACGAAGTCACCAACGTCCCACCTTCTCTCGCTGTCATAGATGACCGTGTGCGCATAGATCAAAGCAGGCTGCCTTCGGGTTTTCGCCAGCAGTAGGCGTTGGCTTTCCGTAACCACTAGATCGAGCAAGCGCCAATTCCGCACTAGGCAGTAATTCCCGTCTGGGAAACATTGTCTGGCGTAGGCCAGGGCTTCATCGTCGCTCATGCCACTGCCACTCATTGGCTCGCCTGCTGAATACAGCAAGTCAGTCATTTCCGTGAGTGTGGTCATAGGCTAAGGTTGTTCGTGCTGAGCGCCGCCGAGGTGTTGCCCTTCAAGCTCAATGCTGCATAGCAGAGCCGCGAAGTCTGAGTCGAGCAGATGTAGTCGCTGGGGACGTGCGTCAACAATGGATTTGATGATCGCATCGACGCGCTGCGATACGGGCATCTGGCTCGGCGTCTTCGAGCGATCATGCTGATAAATGATAGTGCTGAGCGAGGCGACTGCCCCGCGCAGATGGTGCTCCTGCGCTTCGGCAATTTCAAAGCCATTCTTTTCGCGAAACTGGCCAGTGATCTTCTTGGCTAATTCCGAGCGGTCAGAGGGCTCAGTCTGCCGAAGACGCCAGTTCAGAATGCGGTTCAGAACCTTAGGTGCAGCAGCTGTCTGCCCAAGTGGGTATTCCTTCTGGGCTGAAGCATCTCCGAAGAAATGTGTGCGTAGCTGATCTACGCGCAATCGTGCAGCAGGATTCACTTTGCGCGAGCTAAGCCCTTTGAGCCAGAACTCGAACTCTGCCTGTGGCAGACATAGTGCGCGCTTCATCGGAGGTTGCCCTGACAGGCGCACATCGTGCTCGCGGGGTGTGTATCGAGGGGCGTGGAGTTTTGCGGCTTGCGAGTGCCAGTTCAGTTCAATGGCTTCGCACAGTGGACGCATAGGCCAGTAGCGCTCACCGGCACTGTCGATCAGGTAGTAGACGGTCATGCCATGCACGGAGATTTTGGACGTACGCATTGAATTACAGTGCCCCCTGAGCGGCTTGAGTCGGGGCTGTCATCACCGTGCGCTTTTGTTGCAAGGCCATAAGCTCATGTAGCGCATAGCTAGCGGGATCGTTCTTCATCCATTGCAGCACGGCGCCTAAGACTTTTGGATTGTTACTGCGCTTCAGAATTTCGACCTCGTTGACTTGTGCTTCCGCTGTGCTAAAGGCCTCACTGAAGCGCAGAGCGGTTGCCCTGCTTTCTGAGCTCAGCTGGTCAAGGATCTGATCAATGAACTGCGGTATCTGCGATACCGGTAAGTAACACAAGGGCAGTTCGGATTCAGGATTGGGCTCGACCTCGACCTCGACCTGTAGATTGTTCTCCCAAATGGAAATGGCATCCGTAACCAGAGTGGTTGGTGCCCCGAGCGAACGGAGCAGGGAGCTCAGCTCTATCTGCACTTGCAGCGTTTGCTTGTCCAGTTGGAACTGCAGGCCTTTAGCGGCCTGTGGGGCTTGTGTGGTTTTCATTTCCATCTCCAGTGAATTGAAAATTTGATTGGCCTTTATTGACAGTGATACCAGGTTGGTGGTAGCGAAACAAGGTAATGCTATGCCATCAGGATGTGTCGCGTCAAAGGTGGCTTGATAATCCCTTTTCCGAGCGCGATAGATGAGCTACGAAAAGGTTTTGGGTGAGGTGGTTCGGGACATAAGGCTGCGGGCAGGTCTCACGCACGATGCCTGTGGTGAAGTTATCAACGCTACCCACCTTCGTCAGATTGAGAAGGGCCTAGCTGCGGTGAGAATCGACACACTTGTAGCTCTGTGTGAAGTGCTTGGTGTTTCACCAAGCCAGTTGCTTTTGGTGGTTGAAGCGCGCTCAGTTGGTGAAGAGGTGGAAGGGCGTCTTGCTGTGAACAACAAGCAGATTCGGGCGCTTTTGGAGGCGGGGCGCTTCGAGCCTGTCTCACCAGAAGATGCCGCTAGAGGAATTCGTGGTCTGAAAGCTGATGCGACGTGCAATGAGACTCGTCGTTTGCAGGCGGAGGGCCTATCCAAAGCGGAAATCGCCCGGCAGCTAAGCGTGACGGTGAGGACCGTTGAGCGTTACTGGCTTAAACCTGTCGCTCAGGAGTAGCTATAGGGCTCAAAGGCTCACATTTATGTGGCATGGCGAAGGGGGCGCTTTTGTCGAACTCCAAATCAGCAAAAATGAAACGGTACGCAAAACGGTACGCAAATTTTTTATTCGGCCCCAAAACGACAAAAGGCCAGCACAGTGGCTGACCTAAGTCGTTGTTTCATATGGTGGGCCCACACGGACTCGAACCGTGGACCAAAGGATTATGAGTCCTCTGCTCTAACCAACTGAGCTATAGGCCCCCAGAAGGCCGGCGGATTATACCGGGGCCTATACGGCAGCGCCAACTGAATGACGCCGCTAGAGAAATTGCCGGGGGCTGTTTGCTTGCGGGAGGGGCGGGTTGACCTGCTGGCGGCGTGCGGCGCAAAGCAAAACCCCCGGCGTGGGCCGGGGGTTCTGTTGTCACTCGTCGAGGAAGGAGCGCAGGTGCTCGCTGCGCGTCGGGTGGCGCAGCTTGCGCAACGCCTTGGCCTCGATCTGGCGGATCCGCTCGCGGGTGACATCGAACTGCTTGCCGACTTCCTCGAGGGTGTGGTCGGTGTTCATGTCGATGCCGAAGCGCATGCGCAGGACCTTGGCCTCGCGGGCGGTGAGTCCGGCCAGCACTTCGCGGGTGGCTTCCTTGAGGCTTTCCACGGTCGCCACGTCGATCGGCGATTGCATGGTCGAGTCCTCGATGAAGTCGCCCAGGTGCGAATCTTCGTCGTCGCCGATCGGCGTCTCCATGGAGATCGGTTCCTTGGCGATCTTCAGCACCTTGCGGATCTTGTCCTCGGGCATTTCCATGCGTTCGCCGAGCTCTTCCGGGGTCGGTTCGCGGCCCATCTCCTGCAGCATCTGCCGGGAGATGCGGTTGAGCTTGTTGATCGTCTCGATCATGTGCACCGGGATGCGGATGGTGCGCGCCTGGTCGGCGATCGAGCGGGTGATTGCCTGACGGATCCACCAGGTGGCGTAGGTCGAGAACTTGTAGCCGCGACGGTATTCGAACTTGTCCACCGCCTTCATCAGGCCGATGTTGCCTTCCTGGATCAGGTCGAGGAACTGCAGGCCGCGGTTGGTGTACTTCTTGGCGATGGAGATCACCAGGCGCAGGTTGGCCTCGACCATCTCCTTCTTCGCTCGGCGGGCCTTGGCCTCGCCGATCGACATGCGCCGGTTGATGTCCTTGATCTCGGCCAGGGTCAGGTCGCACTCGGCTTCCAGGTCGACCAGTTTCTGCTGGCAGCGCTGGATATCGCCTTGCAGGTTGCCGATGGCCTCGGCGTACTTGGCCTTGCCCTTGGCCAGCTGTTCGGCCCAGGTCGGGTCGACCTCGTTGCCGGGGAATAGGCGCAGGAAGTCGGCGCGCGGCATGCGCGCATCACGCACGCACAGCTGCATGATGGCCCGCTCCTGGGCGCGCAGGCGCTCCAGGGCGCTGCGCACGTGGTCGACCAGGGCATCGTATTGCTTGGGCACCAGCTTGATCGGCATGAACAGATCGGCCAGCTCCCTCAGCTCGTCGCTGGCCTGCTGGCTGCCTCGGCCGTGCTTCTTCAGGGCCTTGTTGGCTTTCTCCAGCTGCTCGGCGACCGCGGTGAAGCGGCGCAGGGCTTCTTCCGGATCCGGGCCGCCATCGCCTTCGTCCTCGTCGTCGCCGCTATCGTCGTCGCTGTCATCGTCGTCGTCGCTGTCGTCGGCAGCGGCGCTGTCCTTGGCGGGCACGGGGGCCGCAGCCTCGGCGGGGACGCTGCCGTCGTCCGGATCGATGTAGCCGTTGAGTACTTCGACCAGGCGGCCGCCCTCGGTGGTTACACGGTTGTATTCGGCGAGGATGCTGTCGACTGTGCCCGGGAAGTGAGCGATGGCGCTCATGACTTCGCGGATGCCTTCCTCGATGCGTTTGGCGATCTCGATCTCGCCTTCGCGGGTCAGCAGTTCCACTGTGCCCATTTCGCGCATGTACATGCGCACCGGGTCGGTGGTGCGGCCGATATCGGTTTCAACGGCGGCGAGGGCGGCAGCGGCCTCTTCGGCGGCGGCTTCGTCGGTGTCGGCTTCGGCCAACAACAGGGCGTCCGCATCCGGAGCGCTCTCGAATACGTTGATCCCCATGTCGTTGATCATGCGGATGATGTCTTCCACCTGTTCCGGATCGGAAATATCCTCCGGCAGGTGGTCATTGACCTCCGCGTAAGTCAGGTAACCCTGCTCACGACCGCGGCTGATCAATTCTTTCAAACGAGATTGCTGTTGCGCTTTTACGGACATAACACCCTATCCACTGAAGGTCTTGGCGGGCTGAAAACAAGCCGAGGATTATACCCGAGTAAGCGCCTCAAGCGCCAGTTGGGCTCGGGGCTACCGGTGGTGCGTTGCGGCTCAGCAGGTTGCGCAGCTGGTCTTTTTCCTCTGCGCTCAATTCACTTTGACGGGCTTTGCGCAGCAAATGTTCCAAGCTGCGCTCGCGCTGGCGGGCTACTAAGGTAGTTATAGTGTCGAAAAACTGTTGTTCAAGGTTGTCTGCCGAGATCAGCCATTCCTTCTCTGCCAGAGCCCGAAGTAGACGGCCCTGTTCGGTGCCGTGCCAGCGTGCGATCAGTTGCAGTGAGCGCAGTTTCGGGCTCTTCTGCAGGGCGCCGAGCAAGGCCACCAGTAGCTGTGCATAGGTGTCGTCCTCGCCGGCGAAGTGGCTGACGTCCTCGACCTTCTGGGCCAGCTCCGGGTGGTGCAGCAGGGTGCGCAGGGCGCTCAGGTGCGGCGATTCGACGCTGACGGCGGTGCGCGGTGCGCGGGGCTGGTCGCCGCCGCGGCCCTGCTTGTGCCATTTCTTGCCGTCTCTCTTCCATTCCCCCTTGCCCTTGTGGCTGCGCTCGAGGCTCGGTGCCGGGTGGGCGTACTCCTCGTAGCCGGGGGAGGCGTCGTGGTAGGCGCTGTCGGGAAGGTCCGAATAGTCCGGGTAGTCGCTGGGACCTGGGTTCGGGGCGGTCGCAGGTGTCGGGCTCGGGGCTTCGCCGCTGAGGCCGCTGAGGCCGGTGAGTTCGGCGAGGCGCTGGCGCATCAGGGTGCGCAGGTTGTTGCCGGGAATCTTGTCGATCAGTGGGGCGGCCAGGGTCGCCAGGTGAGCCTTGCCTTCCAGGGAGCGCGGGTCGGCCTCTTCGCCGAGTTGCTGGAAGAAGTAGTCGGCCAGGGGTTGGGCCTGCTGGGCGATGCGTGCGCGGAAGGCGTCGGTGCCTTCGCTGCGCACCAAGGTGTCCGGGTCCTCGCCTTCGGGGAGGAAGAGGAAGCGCGCGCGGCGGCCGTCCTGCAGATTGGGCAGGCAGGCTTCCAGGGCGCGCCAGGCGGCATTGCGTCCAGCCTGGTCGCCGTCGAAGCAGAACAGCACGCTGGGTACCAGGCGGAACAGGCGTTTGAGGTGCTCTTCGCTGGTGGCGGTGCCGAGGGTGGCGACGGCATTGCGCAGGCCTTGCTGGGCGAGGGCGATGACGTCCATATAGCCTTCGACCACCATGATCTCGTCGAGGTCGCGATTGCTCTTGCGTGCCTCGTACAGGCCGTAGAGCTCCTGGCCCTTGTGGAAAACCGGGGTTTCCGGCGAGTTCAGGTACTTGGGTTTGTCGTCGCCCAGCACCCTGCCGCCGAAGGCGATCACCCGGCCGCGGCTGTCGCGGATCGGGAAGATGACCCGGTCGCGGAAGCGGTCGTAGCGTTTACCGCTCTCGGCGTTCTCCACCAGCAGGCCGGCGTCGATCATGGCCTTCTGCTGCAGGTTGTCGCCGGCCAGGTGCTTGAGCAGGTTGTCCCAGCCCGGTGGGGCGAAGCCCAGGCCGAAGTCACGGGCGATCTCGCCGGACAGGCCGCGGCCTTTGAGGTAGTCCACCGCGGCGCGGCGCTGCGGGTGGCTTTTCAGGGCCTGGCGGTAGAACTCGGCGGCCGCTGCCAGTAGCGGGTAGAGCGGCGAGTCGGTGGGCTGTCTGGGCTTGCCGCTGCGTCCACCTTCTTCGCGGGGGACCTCCATGCCGGCGCGCTTGGCCAGGTCCTCGACGGCCTGGGGGAACTCCAGCTGGTCGTGGTCCATGACGAAGCCGAGGGCGTTGCCGCCGGCGCCGCAGCCGAAGCAGTAGTAGAACTGCTTGTCCGGACTGACGCTGAAGGAGGGGGTCTTTTCCTTGTGGAAGGGGCAGCAGGCGGTGTAGTTCTTGCCGGCTTTTTTCAGCTGAATGCGTGCGCCGACCACCTCGACGATGTCGGTGCGGTTGAGCAGGTCATCGATGAAAGACTGCGGGATCAGGCCGGCCATAGGCGCTCAGAATACTGCCGTGTGGGGTGGCTGGACAGATGTGCGGAGGGGACGAAAAAACTCCGGCCATTCGCCGGTCGGCGAAGCGGAGTGTGGGGCCATAAATGCAAAGCCCGGCGAAAGCCGGGCGCTGCTGACTGCTGCGAGGCGGTCCGTACTGATTAGTACAGACGCACGCTGCGGCGCTGTTCGCGCTGTACTTTCTTGGCGTGACGCTTAACAGCGGCAGCGGCCTTGCGCTTACGCTCTGCGGTCGGCTTCTCGTAGAATTCGCGGCTACGAACTTCAGCCAGAATGCCGGCTTTTTCGCAGGAGCGCTTGAAACGACGCAGAGCTACGTCGAAGGGTTCGTTCTCTTTAACTTTGACGGCTGGCATCCAGGGCTACCTTCTTTATTACCGGGGGTCACGCACTCCTGGCAAATGGCGCGGGAGGACGTAGGTTTTTAAGGGTTGCGGATGTTACCGTCTCGCCGCCGGGAATGCAAAGCCTCTGATCGAAAAGCGCTGGTCGGCCTCCGCGCCTGCCTATTATTATGCGCGCCTTCGAATGTATGCCACCTCATATCAAGGCGCTGCCCCATGCTGGTACTGGGATTGGAAACCTCCTGCGACGAGACCGGTGTCGCGCTCTACGACAGCGAGCGCGGCCTGCTGGCGGATGCGCTGTTCAGTCAGATCGACCTGCACCGCGTTTATGGTGGTGTGGTGCCGGAGCTGGCCTCGCGCGACCACGTCAAGCGCATGCTGCCGCTGATTCGCGAAGTGCTGGCCGAGGCCAACTGCACGGCCGCGGCGATCGATGCGATCGCCTACACCGCCGGGCCCGGTCTGGTCGGGGCGCTGTTGGTCGGTGCCTCCTGCGCCCAGGCCCTGGCGTTCGCCTGGGGGGTCCCGGCGCTCGGTGTGCATCATATGGAGGGGCACCTGTTGGCGCCGATGCTGGAGGCGCAGCCGCCGAGCTTCCCCTTCGTCGCCTTGCTGGTGTCCGGCGGCCATACCCAGCTGGTGCGGGTCGACGGTATCGGCCAGTACCAGTTGCTGGGCGAGTCCCTCGACGATGCGGCCGGCGAGGCCTTCGACAAGACGGCCAAGCTGATGGGCCTGCGCTACCCGGGCGGGCCGGAGATTGCCCGCCTGGCCGAGCTGGGCACGCCCGGACGCTTCGTGTTTCCCCGGCCCATGACCGATCGTCCAGGACTGGACTTCAGCTTCAGCGGTCTGAAGACCTTCACCCTGAATACCTGGCAGCAGTGCCGCGAGGCGGGTGACGACGGCGAGCAGACCCGTTGCGATATCGCCCTGGCGTTCCAGCAGGCGGTGGTCGAGACCCTCACCATCAAGTGCCGTCGGGCGCTCAAGCAGACGGGCCTGAACAGCTTGGTGATCGCCGGTGGCGTCAGTGCCAACAAGGCTTTGCGTGAATCCTTGGAGGCGATGCTGGGGGCGCTGAAGGGCCAGGTGTTCTATGCCCGTCCGGCCTTCTGCACCGACAACGGTGCGATGATCGCCTACGCCGGCTGCCAGCGCCTCAAGGCCGGGCAGCGCGAGGGGCTGGGCATCTCGGTGCAGGCGCGCTGGCCGATGGAGCAATTGCCCGCACTGTAAGGCGCGGGCCGATAGCGTCGGAGGAAACCGCGCTGGGCCTCGCGTTAGAAATGCCGCTCCCGACCTGCCAGCAGGTCGCGTAGATTGCCGCGGTGACGCCAGACGACCAGCCCGGTCAATACGCTCACCGGCAGTAGCGCGGCAGGCTGCTGCCAGGCCAGCAGGGGCAGGGTCAGGGGCGTGGCGATCAGCGCCGCCAACGAACTGGTGCGGGTCAGCAGGAAGGTCAGCAGCCAGGCAGCGATGGCGAGGAGTGCGGCGGGGGGGTAGAGGCCCAGCAACATGCCGGCGGACGTGGCGACACCCTTGCCGCCGCGGAAGCGAAAGTACAGGGGGTAGAGGTGGCCGACCACTGCCGCGAGGCCGACCCAGGCCTGTTGCTGCAGGCCCAGGCCCAGCAGTTTGGCGATCAGCACGGGCAGCAGGCCCTTGAACAGGTCGCCCAGCAGGGTCAGCACGGCCAGGCGTTTCCCCGCCACGCGCAGCATATTGGTGGCGCCGGGGTTGCCCGAACCGCTGGCGCGTGGATCCGGTCCGCCGGCCAGGCGGCTGAGCAGTATGGCGAAGGACAGCGAGCCCAGCAGGTAGGCGAGGACCGCCAGCAGCCAAAACATGGTATCCGTTCCAGGTCGAGGAATGGCTCGATTCTACAGACCGCTACGGCCGGTAGCGAGCGAGGGCGGTGCGATAGACCCGCTGGCGAGGAACTGGGGGTGACCCAGGCTGGATGTTGCTGCAATCTGAGTCGTAAATGGACATTCGAGTCCGCTATCAATGCCGTATAGTCCTGCGCAGCAGTGCTGTGCGGAAGGTCGGCGTGGAGCTGCGGTCATGCCGCGTTGTGGAGAGTGTGCTTGGACATAGTGTTTATCGAAGGGCTGGAAGTCGATACGGTGATCGGTGCCTACGACTGGGAGCGCACCATTCGCCAGTGCTTGCGTCTTGACCTCTACCTGGGCTGGGACAATCGCCCCGCCGCGGTGGGCGACGACCTGAGCAAGGCGCTCGACTATGCCGCCGTGGCCGCGCGGGTCCAGGCCTATGTCGGCGAGTCGCAGTTCATCCTGGTGGAAACCCTGGCCGAGCGCCTGGCCGAGTTGCTGATGGTCGAGTTCCGCATTCCCTGGTTGCGCATCAAGCTGACCAAGCCGGGCGCAGTGCCCGCTGCCGCGGGCGGCGTCGGTGTGGAGATCGAGCGCGGATGTCGCTGACCCCGGTATTCCTCGGTCTCGGTAGCAATATCGAGCGCGAGGCTCATCTGCATGCGGGGCTCGACGCGCTGGCTGGCCTGCTCGGCGACATGCGCTGCTCGCCGGTATTCGAAAGCCATGCGGTGGGGATCAAGAGCGGCCCCTTCTTCAACCTGGTGGTGGCCGGCTATAGCCCGTTGCCGCTGGGGGAGCTGGACCGGCGTCTGAAGTTCATCGAGGCGGATAACGGTCGCTACGCGCCGGAGCGCAAGGGCCTGCCGCTGGATATCGATGTGCTGCTGTATGGCGACCGGGTCGGCAACTTCGACGGCCTGGTGCTGCCGCGCGCGGAAATTCTCAAGAACGCCTTCGTGCTCTGGCCTCTGGCGCTGCTGGCACCGGAAGAGGTGCATCCGGGCGCGCGGCGTTGCTTCGCCGAGCTGTGGCAGGCGGCGCGGATCGAGCAGCAGCTGTGGCCGGTGCCCTTTCGGTGGCAAGGGCGCGAGCTGACCCCGCCAGCCCTGCTGCAGGCCTTCCCGCCGCCGAGTGCGCGCGATCTAAGTTAGGGCGCGTTGTGCGCCTTGTAGGTCTTGAGCGCCTGCAGACGCTCCTTTTTCAAGGCTTCGCCCAGTTCGGGTCCCTTGAATCCCCGTTCCAGCAGCGGTTGCACGGCGACCGCACGGACCGCCTGCATGGCGCCGCGCAGGTAACCGGCCTGCGGGTAGTCGCGGTGTTCCAGGCCACTGCGGCCGCGGGCGTCCATTTCGCAGGCGGCGATGAACTCCTCGAAGCGTTGTGGGCGCCGATAGACGTCGAAACGCTGCAGCAGCTCCAGCAGGGTTGTGGCCTTCAGTTCCAGGGCGCGATGGCCGTGGCTGTGGAATTCGCCGACCAGCAGGGCCAGCTCCTGGCAGTCTTTCGGCGCCTTGCTGCGCTGGTTGATCGCCTGGATGGCGGGCATGCCCCGTTGTTCGTGGGCGATATGCCGCGGCCACTGGGCTTGCGGGGTCAAACCCTTGCCGACGTCATGCAGCAGGCAGGCCCAGCGCACCGTCAGCGGCTGCCGGTGCTCGGCGCACTGGCGCAGTACGCCGAGGACATGCACGCCGGTATCGATCTCCGGATGGTAGGCCGCCGGTTGTGGGACGCCGAACAGGGCGTCGACCTCCGGCAGCAGGGCCTGGAGTGCGCCGCAATCGCGTAGTACCTGCACGAACACGTCAGGGCGCGGCTCGAGCAGGGCGCGGGATATCTCCTTCCAGCTGCGCTCGGGGGTGAGCGCCGCCAGTTCGCCCGACTCGCTGAGTTGACGCATCAGCTCCAGGGTCTCGGCGGCCACGCTGAAACCATCGGGCGCATAGCGGGCGGCGAAGCGGGCGACCCGCAGCACCCGCAGCGGGTCTTCGGCGAAGGCGGGGGAAACATGGCGCAGGATGCGGGCGGCGAGGTCGCGCTGCCCGCCATAGGGGTCGATCAGCCGGCCCTGGTCGTCCTCGGCCATGGCGTTGACCGTCAGGTCGCGGCGGATCAGGTCCTCTTCGAGGCTGACATCCGGGCTGGCGTAGAAGGTGAAACCGCCATAGCCGCGTCCGCTCTTGCGCTCGGTGCGTGCCAGGGCGTACTCCTCGCCGGTCCCGGGGTGCAGGAACACCGGAAAGTCCGCGCCCACCGGGCGGAACCCCTGGGCCAGCAGTTGTTCGGCGGTCGCACCGACCACGACCCAGTCGGTCTCCTCGACCGCCCGCCCCAACAGGCGGTCGCGTACTGCACCACCCACCTTGTATATCTGCATGACCACCTCCGTTGGCGCAGAGGATAGCGGTTGCGGCCTTGGCAGGGGAAAGACTTATTATCGAGGACGAAGCGCAAGACGCCGCCCGGTCAGGGCGGCGATGTGGTCGATCAGATCGGCGGAATGATCAGGTCGAGGCGCGGGTACTCGCCCTCCTGTTCGGATTCGCCCTTGGGGGGGACGTGGTGAGTCTCGATCAACTGGTCGCCTTGCAGGGTTTCCAGATGGATATCGAAGCCCCATAGGCGGTGCAGGTGCTTCATCACCTCTTCGGTCGAGCTGCCCAGCGGCTTGCGGTCATGCTGCTGATGGCGCAGGGTCAGCGAGCGGTCGCCGCGCCGGTCGATGTTCCAGATCTGTACATTGGGTTCGCGGTTGCCGAGGTTGTACTGCGCGGCCAGGGTCTCGCGGATGATGCGATAGCCCGCCTCGTCATGGATGGCCGGCACCACCAGTTCATCTTTCTGGTCGTCGTCGAGGACGCTGAACAACTTGAGGTCGCGGATCACCTTGGGCGACAGGTACTGCAGGATGAAGCTCTCGTCCTTGAAGCTCTTCATGGCGAATTTCAGGGTGCTGAGCCAGTCGCTGCCGGCGATGTCGGGGAACCAGCGGCGGTCCTCCTCGGTAGGTTCCTCGCAGATCCGGCGGATGTCGCGGTACATAGCGAACCCCAGGGTATAGGGGTTGATGCCGCTGTAGTAAGGGCTGTCGAATGGCGGCTGGTAGATCACGCTGGTGTGCGACTGCAGGAACTCGAGGATGAAGCCATCGGTAATCAGGCCTTCGTCGTACAGGTCGTTCATCAGGGTGTAGTGCCAGAAGGTGGCCCAGCCTTCGTTCATGACCTGGGTCTGGCGCTGCGGGTAGAAGTACTGGGCGATCTTGCGCACGATGCGGATCACCTCGCGCTGCCAGGGCTCCAGCAGCGGTGCGTGCTTCTCCAGGAAGTACAGGATGTTTTCCTGGGGCTCGGCGGGGAAACGCGTGCTTTCCTTCTCGTCGTCCTTGCTGGCGCCTTTGGGGATGGTGCGCCACAGGTCATTAATCTGTTTCTGCAGGTGTTCTTCGCGCTCTTTCTGGCGCCGGCGCTCCTCCTCGGCGGAGATCGGGTAGGGGCGCTTGTAGCGGTCGACACCGTAGTTCATCAGGGCGTGGCAGGAGTCGAGCAGGTCTTCCACCGCGTCGATGCCATGGCGCTCTTCGCACTGGGTAATGTACTGCTTGGCGAACACCAGGTAGTCGATGATCGAGCTGGCGTCCGTCCAGGTGCGGAACAGGTAGTTGCCCTTGAAGAAGCTGTTGTGTCCGTAGCAGGCGTGGGCGATCACCAGGGCCTGCATGCACATGGTGTTCTCTTCCATCAGGTAGGCGATGCACGGATCGGAGTTGATCACGATCTCGTAGGCCAGGCCCATCTGGCCGCGTTTGTAGTTTTTCTCGGTGCTGAGGAAGTGCTTGCCATAGGACCAGTGGTGGTAGCCCAGCGGCATGCCCACCGAGGCGTAGGCGTCCATCATTTGCTCGGCGGTGATGACCTCGATCTGGTTGGGGTAGGTGTCCAGCGCATAGCGCTCGGCGAGGCGGCCGATCTCGCGGTCATAGGCGCGGATCAACTCGAAGGTCCACTCCGAGCCGGTGGCGATCGGTTCGCGTCTCTTTGTGCTGCTGCGGGCTGCGCCGTCATAACTGGTCATGTCACGAGCCTCCGCTGGAACAGTTCGCGGAACACCGGGTAGATATCCGTCGCCGAAACCAGTTGTTGCTGGGCGAAGGTATCCTCGAAACTCTCACGCACCTGTTCGTACTCGAACCACAGGGCCTGGTGCTCGCGCGGGGTGATCTCGACGTAGGTGAAGTACTGCACGAACGGCATGATCTGTTTCATCAGGATATCGCGACAGATCGGCGAGTCGTCGTTCCAGTTGTCGCCGTCCGACGCCTGGGCACCGTAGATATTCCACTCGTTGATCGGGTAGCGCTCGGCCATGATTTCCTGCATCAGCTTGAGGGCGCTGGAAACGATGGTGCCGCCGGTCTCGCGGGAGTAGAAGAACTCTTCCTCGTCGACCTCCTTGGCGCTGGTGTGGTGGCGAATGAACACCACGTCGATCTTGTCGTAGCTGCGCTTGAGGAACAGGTAGAGCAGGATGAAGAAACGCTTGGCGATATCCTTGGTCGCCTGGGTCATGGAGCCGGAGACATCCATCAGGCAGAACATCACCGCCTTGGAGCTGGGGTTGGGTTGCTTGACCAGCAGGTTGTACTTGAGGTCGAAGGTGTCGAGAAAGGGCAGGCGGGCGATGTGTGCGCGCAAATGGCCGATCTCCGCCTCCATGGCCTGAATGTCGCCCAGGTTGTCGGGCTCCTCACGCTTCAGGCGCTCCAGCTCGGCCAGCGCTTCGCGCAGTTTGCTGCGGCTGCTGCCGGACAGGGCGATGCGCCGCGCGTGAGCCGAGCGCAAGGTGCGGACGATATTGATCCGCGATGGGTTGCCGACATTGCTGATGCCGGCCCGTACGGTCTTGAAGGTGTCGGCGCCGGTCAGATGGCGCTTGACCAGATTGGGCAGCTCCAGGTCCTCGAACATGAAGTCGAGGAACTCCTCCTGAGTGATCTGGAAGACGAACTCATCCATTCCCTCGCCGGTATTGCTGGCCTTGCCACCGCCCTTGCCGCCACCGCCGCCTGGCGGTCGGGGGATGTGCTCGCCGGCGACGAATTCCTTGTTGCCGGGGTGGACGATGGTCTGGCGGCCACCGCTGCCGTGGTGCAGCACCGGCTCGTCGATGTCGCGGCCAGGAATGCTGATCTGTTCGCCGTGCTCCATGTCGGTGATGGAGCGGCGGCTGACAGCCTCCTCCACCGCCTTCTTGATGTGCTCACGGTAGCGCCGCAGGAAGCGCTGGCGGTTTACCGTGCTCTTGTTCTTGCCGCTCAGGCGCCGGTCGATCACATAGCTCATAGGCCCCTCCGGGGAGCTTTGCGCGTCAAGCCCAAAAGCTGCTGCCGGCCCGGGTAGCAGCTTTGGGCCGATGGCTTGAGGCTGGGTTACTGCGATTTGCGAACCCGCAGATACCACTCGGAAAGCAGGCGTACCTGCTTGTCGGTGTAGCCCCGTTCGACCATGCGCTTGACGAAGTCGTTGTGCTTCTGTTGGTCCTCCTTGCTTGCCTTGGCGTTGAAGCTGATGACCGGCAAGAGGTCTTCGGTGTTGGAGAACATCTTCTTCTCGATCACCACGCGCAGCTTTTCATAGCTGAGCCAGGTCGGGTTCTTGCCGTTGTTGTTGGCGCGGGCGCGCAGCACGAAGTTGACGATCTCGTTGCGGAAGTCCTTCGGGTTGCTGATGCCGGCCGGTTTCTCGATCTTTTCCAGTTCCTCGTTGAGGGCTACGCGGTTGAGAATCTCGCCGGTTTCCGGATCGCGGTATTCCTGGTCCTGGATCCAGAAGTCGGCGTACAGCACGTAGCGGTCGAAGATGTTCTGCCCGTATTCGCTGTAGGACTCGAGGTAGGCGGTCTGGATCTCCTTGCCGATGAAGTCGATGTAGCGTGGCGCCAGGTATTCCTTGATGAAGCGCAGGTAGCGCTCGCGGACCTCGGCAGGGAACTGTTCCTGCTCGATCTGCTGCTCCAGGACGTAGAGCAGGTGTACCGGGTTGGCCGCTACCTCGTGGGAGTCGAAGTTGAACACCTTGGAGAGGATCTTGAAGGCGAAGCGAGTCGACAGGCCATTCATGCCCTCGTCCACCCCGGCGTTGTCGCGGTACTCCTGGATCGACTTGGCCTTGGGGTCGGTGTCCTTGAGGTTCTCGCCGTCGTAGACGCGCATCTTCGAGTAGATGTTGGAGTTCTCCGGTTCCTTCAGGCGCGACAGTACCGAGAACTGCGCGAGCATCTTCAGGGTGTCGGGGGCGCAGTGGGCCTGGGCCAGGGAGCTGTTGGCCAGGAGCTTGTCGTAGATCTTGATTTCGTCGGTGACGCGCAGGCAGTAGGGCACCTTGACGATGTAGATACGGTCGATGAACGCCTCGTTGTTCTTGTTGTTGCGGAAGCTGTGCCACTCGGACTCGTTGGAGTGGGCCAGCAGGATGCCGTTGAACGGCAGGCCGCCGAGGCCCTCGGTGCTGTTGTAGTTGCCTTCCTGGGTGGCGGTCAGCAGCGGGTGCAGCACCTTGATCGGTGCCTTGAACATCTCGACGAACTCCATCAGGCCCTGGTTGGCGCGGCACAGGGCGCCGGAATAGCTGTAGGCATCGGCGTCGTTCTGCGGAAATTCTTCCAGCTTGCGGATGTCCACCTTGCCGACCAGGGCGGAGATGTCCTGGTTGTTCTCGTCGCCCGGTTCGGTCTTGGCAACGGCGATCTGGTTGAGGATCGAGGGATAGAGCTTGACCACGCGGAACTGGCTGATATCACCACCGAACTCGGACAGCCGCTTGGTCGCCCAGGGTGACATCACGGTGGTCAGGTAGCGGCGCGGGATGCCGAAATCCTCCTCGAGGATGGTGGCGTCTTCGGCGGCATTGAACAGGCCCAGTGGCGACTCGAATACCGGCGAGCCCTTGATCGCATAGAAGGGCACCTTCTCCATCAGCTGCTTGAGCTTCTCCGCCAGGGACGACTTGCCGCCGCCGACCGGGCCCAGCAGGTAGAGAATCTGTTTCTTCTCCTCCAGGCCCTGGGCGGAATGACGGAAGAAGGCGACGATCTGGTCGATGCACTCTTCCATGCCGTGGAAGTCGGCGAAGGCCGGGTAGCGGCGGATCATCTTGTTGGAGAAGATGCGCGACAGCCGGGCGTTGCTCGAGGTATCGAGCAGTTCGGGTTCGCCGATGGCCATCAGTAGGCGCTCGGCGGCCGTAGCGTAGGCGCTGGGGTCTTGTTTGCACAGCTCGAGATACTCTTGGAGGCTGTATTCCTCCTGGCGAGTTGCTTCGAAGCGTTGTTGGAAGTGGCTGAAAATACTCATGACGTCACCTCGGTCGATGCTCGGAGCCGGGCGAGGGATCGGTCGTTCGGGTGCTAAGACGCAGCCGATGAGAGTGCCGACGAAGATCCCCCAGAAAACAAAAGGTCGTTACCGTTGGCCCGAAGCCGGTCAGCCGGCTTTCCCTGATTTTTGGATGGCCTGAGGTAAGGATAGTTCGGAATCTGGAAGATCAAGCGCGGCGCAACGATAACAAGATATTGCCGCGCCCGGTGCGGGGCGCAGAGGCAGTAATGGTGCGGGGTTGCCGGGGAGGCCGCGGAGGCGATTTTTTTATTCGGCCGCGTTCTGGGCGACTTCGGCCGGGTAGCTGGTGCGCCACAACTCGAAGCCGCCATCGAGGCTGTAGACTTCGGAGAAACCCTGGCCGACCAGATAGGCGGCCGCGCTCTGGCTGGAGTTGCCGTGGTAGCAGGTGACGATCAGGGGCGCGTCGAGATCGGCGCGGGCGATGAAGTCCGCCAGGGAGTAGTTGTCCAGGTGCCGAGAGCCGCTGATGTGGCCGAGGGCGAAGCTCTGTGGGTCGCGGATGTCGACCACCACCGCGCCTTGCTCGCGCAGGGCCTGCGCCTGCTGGGGGGAGATGCGCTTGAACTCGCTCATGGTTTTTCCTCGTTACAGTCGCAGCGGTGGCGTTCGCCGCTGTCAATATTCAATAGGCTCATGGCGCCGCCCCAGACGCAGCCGGTATCCAGGGCGAACAGGCCGGGTTCGTTGCAGCGACCTTCCAGCGCGGCCCAGTGGCCGAAGACGATCTTCTGACCGCGAGTCTTGCGATTCGCATGGCTGAACCAGGGAGCATAACCGGCTGGGGCGCTGCCGATGCCTTCCTTGCTCTTGAGGTCCAGGGTGCCGTCGGCCGTGCAGAAACGCATGCGAGTGAAGTAGTTGGTGATCACCCGCAGGCGCGTGATGCCGCGCAGCTCGCTGTCCCATCTGGCCGGCTCGTTACCGTACATGCCGTCGAGGAATAGCGGCAAGCGACTGTCGTCGCGCAGCGCCTCCTCGACCTCGGCCGCTCGCTTGAGGGCCTTCTGTAACGACCATTGCGGCGGGATGCCGGCATGGACCAGGGCGATATCGCGCTCGGCATCGTAGTGCAGCAGTTTTTGCCGGCGCAGCCAGTCCAGCAGTTCGTCGCGATCGGGGGCGTTAAGGATGTCCTGCAGGGTATCGGCCTTTTTCAGGCGCTCGATATTGTGGGCGGCGGCCAGCAGGTGCAGGTCGTGGTTGCCCAGCACACAGGTCACGGATTCGCGCAGGGCATAGACGAAGCGCAGGGTCTCCAGCGACGCCGGGCCACGGTTGACCAGGTCGCCGACCAGCCACAGACGGTCTTTGTCGGGGTCGAAGGCGACACGCCGCAGCAGGCAGCGCAGCGGCTCCAGGCAGCCTTGCAGGTCGCCGACGGCGTAGGTCGCCATCAGTGCAGCGAGCCCGGTACGGCGAGGCGGAACGGGGCGATGGGGGCCTCGAAACGGGTGCCGTCCTCGGCGAGCATCTGATAGCTGCCCTGCATGGCGCCGACCCGGGTCGCCATCACCGTGCCGCTGCTGTAGGTGTGGCTTTCCCCCGGGGCGATGAGGGGTTGCTGGCCGACCACGCCTGCGCCGCGCACTTCCTGCACCCGGCCGTCGCCGTCGGTGATCAGCCAGTGGCGCGACAGCAGCTTGGCCGGCTGCTGGCCGTTGTTGGCGATGGTCACCGTGTAGGCGAAGGCGAAGCGGTTCTGCTCCGGTTGCGACTGCTCCGGCAGGTAGCGGGTGGCGACAGCGACGTCGATCTGGTTGCGGGGGGCGGGCATGGGGTGAGACTCGCTAAGCTGGAAGACCAGTCTAGTTGCTGGCGGCCGATGTTGGTTGTTGGGCCAGCTGGTCGGCCAGGCGCACGAAGGCGGCCAGGTCGAGCTGCTCGGGGCGCAGGCTGCCGTCGACGCCGGCGGCCTCGATGGCCGTGGCTGGTAGCAGGGCCTTCAGCGTGTTGCGCAGGGTCTTGCGGCGCTGGTTGAAGGCTTCGCGCACCACTTGCTCGAGCAGCCGGTGATCCTGGGCCGGGTGCGGCAGCACCTCGTGGGGGATCAGGCGGACGATCGCCGAGTCGACCTTGGGCGGTGGATTGAAGGCGCCGGGGCCGACATCGAACAGGTGCTCCACCCGGCAATGGTACTGCACCATGATCGACAAACGGCCCCAGTCCCCGCCGCCGGGTCCCGCCGCGAGGCGCTGGACCACTTCCTTCTGCAGCATGAAGTGCATGTCGCGGATCAGCGCGGCGTGCTCCAGCAGGTGGAAGATCAGCGGGGTGGAGATGTTGTAGGGCAGGTTGCCGACCACCCGCAGGCTGTGCGGGGCGGGCTCGAGGCTGTGGAAGTCGAACTTCAGGGCGTCGCCCTGGTGCAGCCGGAAGCGCGCTTCGCCGGCGAACTTGCCGTTGAGGATCGGCACCAGGTCGCGGTCGAGCTCGATCACGTCCAGCTGCGCGCCGCTGCCGAGCAGTCCCTCGGTCAGCGCGCCCTGGCCCGGGCCGATCTCCAGCAGGCGCTCACCCTCGCGGGGATGGATGGCGCGCAGGATGCGGTGGATCACCCCGGCATCGTGCAGGAAATTCTGGCCGAAGCGCTTGCGTGCGCGGTGTTGGTAGGTGTCGGACATGTCAGAGCGGCTCCAGGCTTCAAGCCGCAAGCTTAAAGCGAATGCAAAGGGCGGCAGTTTAACAGCAAGGAGCGGCGAGCCGTAGGTCGGGGCTCGACCCGGTGTCGGGGGCTGAGCGGCTAGCGGCGGCTGGCGGCCATCTGGTAGGCGGTTTCCAGGGCGACCTGCAGGCTGCCGCTGTCGATCTGGCCGCTGCCTGCCAGGTCCAGGGCGGTGCCGTGGTCGACCGAGGTGCGGATGATCGGCAGGCCCAGGGTCACGTTGACCGCGGCGCCGAAGCCCTTGAACTTGAGCACCGGCAGGCCCTGGTCGTGATACATGGCCAGCACCGCGTCGCAGCGCTCGAGATGCTTGGGGGTGAACAGGGTGTCGGCCGGCAGCGGTCCGATCAGGTCGAGGCCTTCGCCGCGCAGCTGCTCCAGAGTCGGCTCGATCACCTCGATCTCCTCACGGCCCAGGTGGCCGCCCTCGCCGGCGTGGGGGTTGAGGCCGCAGACCAGCACGCGCGGCCGGGGGATGCCGAACTTGCTGCGCAGGTCGTGATCGAGAATGCGCGCGACCCGTGCCAGGCGCTCGGCGGTAATGGTCGCGGCCACATCCTTGAGCGGCAGATGGGTGGTCACCAGGGCCACCCGCAGGCCGCGGGTGGCGAGCATCATCACCACCTGCTCGGTGTGGGTGAGCTCGGCGAGAAACTCGGTGTGGCCGGAGAAGGGGATGCCGGCCTGGTTGATCACGCCCTTGTGTACCGGCGCGGTGATCATTCCGGCGAAGTGTCCGGCGAGGCAGCCGCGGCCGGCCCGCTCCAGGGTCTCCAGGACGTAGGCGGCGTTGCTCGGGTTCAGGTGGCCGGGCACGACCGGGGCACCCAGTGGCGTGTCCCAGACGTACAGGCGGCCGGCCGCGCTCGGCGTGTCGGGCCAGGCGCCCGGGCCGACGCTGATCAGTTCGATGGCGATGCCCAGTTGAGCGGCACGTTCGGCCAGCAGCTCGCGGCTGGCGATGGCGACCAGGGGCTGCGGCTGTGCTTGCCGGGCGAGCAGCAGGCACAGGTCGGGGCCGATGCCGGCCGGCTCGCCGGGGGTCAGTGCGAAAAGCTGCGTCAGACTCATAGTGGGACTCCCGGTTGTGCCGTCAGGGCGGCTTCGATAGGGCGATGCCGCGCAATCTTACGTCAGGGCGGCATAAAAACGAAAAAGCCCGGCGCTGCAGGGGCAGGCGCCGGGCTTGTCATCCGGTCCGGATCGGACCTAGAGCTTGGTTTCGACGTAGGCCTCGTCGCGAATCTGCCGCAGCCAGGTCTGCAGCTCCTCGTCGTACTTGCGGTTGCGCAGCAGGTTCAGCGCCTGTTGTTCGCGGAACTCCGCGCTGCTGTCGGTGGCGCGGCGGCCCATGACCTGCAGCACGTGCCAGCCGTAGGGGCTCTGGAACGGCTTGGAGATTTCGCCGCTGGCGGTGTTGCTCATCACCTCGCGGAACTCCGGCACCAGCACGCCGGGGTCGATCCAGTTGAGGCTGCCGCCGTTGAGTGCCGAGCCCGGGTCTTCGGAGAAGCTCTTCGCCAGTTCGGCGAAGTCCTCGCCGGCCCGGATGCGCTGGTGCAGGCGTTCGATCAGGCGCTTGGCCTCCGCCTCGCTGCGGATCTCGCTGGGTTTGATCAGGATGTGCCGGACATTGACCTCGTCGCGGACCTGGGTGCCGCCGCCACGCTTCTCCAGCAGCTTGAGCAGGATGAAGCCGCCCGGGGTGCGCATCGGTTCGGTCACTTCGCCGACGCTCAGGGCGCCGAGCATGGCGTCGAACGGCGGCGGCAGCTGTGCGGCCTTGCGCCAGCCCATCTCGCCGCCTTCCAGGGCGGTTTCGCTGGCCGAGCGGGCGATGGCCAGCTGGGCGAAGTCGGCGCCTTTCTGCAGTTGCTGGTAGATGTCCTGGGCCTGGCGTTCCGCCGTCTGGATGGTGGCGGGGGAGGCGGCTTCGGGGACCGGAATGAGGATGTTGGCCAGGCGGAACTCCTCCGACAGCTGCAGCTTGCCGAGATCGGAGGCGAGGAAGTTCTGCACCTCCTGGTCGGTCACCTGGATGCGCTCGGCCACGCGGCGCTGACGCACCCGGCTGATGATCATCTCGCGGCGGACCTGGTCGCGGGCGTCGGCATAGGACAGGCCATCCTTCGCCAGGGCGGCGCGGAACTGCTCGAGGCTCATGCCGTTGCGCTGGGCGATGGTGCCGAGGGCCTGGTTGAGTTCCTCGTCGGTGATGCGGATGCCCGAGCGGTCGCCGATCTGCAGCTGGATGTTCTCGATGATCAAGCGCTCGAGCACCTGGTCGTCCAGCACATTCTCAGGCGGCACGGCGGCGCCGCGCTTGGCGATGGTCTGCTGGACTTCGCGAACCCGGGCGTCGAGCTGGCTCTGCATGATCACGTCGTTGTCGACGATGGCCACCACGCGGTCCAGGGGTTTGACCTCGGCCTGCGCCGCAGTGCCGAGAAACAGTGCGCCCAGCAGCAGGGGGCGCATGCAATCAGTAAGCTTGGTCTTCACGTTCACGATAACCTTGAATGCCTTGGTCGAGGAAGGTTTCGACCTTGTTGCCTGTCACGCCGCCCAGGCCCTTGAGGACGATCTGCAGGAAGATGCCGGTGTCGGCTTCGTCGTTCAGCGAGGGGTTGAGGCTGACTTCGTCGTAGTCGATCCAGTAGCGATTGATCAGACGCAGCTTCCAGCAGCAGCTGTCGTATTCGAAACCGCCGAAGGCCTCGAGGGTACGGTTGCGGTTGTAATCGTACTGCCAGCGGGAGATCACGCTCCACTGCGGCACGATCGGCCAGATCACCGAGAAGTCGTGCTGGCTGATCTTGTAGTAGTCCTTGATGAAGTTGGGGTTTGGAGTGACGCCGTCGCTGAGCGTTGGTGAGCCATAGTTGCTATCAAAGGTCCAAGTCCCGCTGTCTTGGTCGTAGCGCAGGGTGTCGTTGCGATAGCGGTAGCCGGCATTGACCACCTTGTTCGGGTTGTCTTCGGGCTGGTAGTGGAACATCGCGCTGCCCGAGCGGGTGCGATGGCTGTCCGGGTCCCAGTTGAAGTCCGAGCTCAGGCGCCAGTCGCGATTGAAGCGGTACAGGTATTCCAGGGCATAGGGCGATACCGAGGACTTATAGTCAGCCCGATCTTTAAGCGGTGTGGTGCCCGGTACTCCACTGAAACTGTCAGGCATTGTCACCTTGCGGTCGGCGAAGTAGTAGGCCTGGCCGATGCTGAAACGCTGGCGCTCGAAGCCGTTGCTCTCGATCCAACGGTTGGTGACGCCCAGCGACAGCTTGTTCTCGTCGCCGATGCGGTCCTTGCCGGAGAAGCGGTTCTCGCGCCACAGCGAGGAGTAGCTGAAGGTGTTCTCGCCGGTGTCGAACACCGGAATATCGGTCTGGTCTTCCTCCGGTACGTAGAGGTAGAACAGGCGCGGCTCCAGGGTCTGGCGATAGGCCTTGCCGAACCACTGGGTGTCGCGGTCGAAGTACAGGCCGCTGTCGACGCTGAACAGGCCGACGCCACGATCCTGGCTGCCCTTGAACTCCTGCTCGGCGAGCAGGGTGTTCTTGCCCTGTTGGTCCAGGCTCAGGTCGTAGTTGGTGTGCAGGTACTTGATCTGCGGCTTGAGGAAGCCCCAGTTCCAGTTCAGCGGCAGGCTGACGCCCGGCTCCAGGTGCAGGCGGTTGCCGTTGGCCCGTGCCAGGCCGCGCAGGCGGGCGTCGTACCAGAGCTGCTCGGCGACACCATCCTCGTTGATGAAGTTGCCCGAGCGCAGGTCGCGGTCGAAACGCACCAGCTCGCTGCCGTAGCTGAAGTCCAGCCCTGCGGGGTGGAAGGGCAGTTTGCCGTCCAGGGTGATCTGCGGCAGGCGATTGTAGGGCGTGATGTCGGTGATGTTGGCCAGCTCGTAGGCATGGGCGTTGAGCTGGGCGGTGTAGCTGTCGCCGCGATAGGTCAGGGTGCCGCGCTGGTTGACATAGGCGGTGGTCTCGATGCCCAGGTCGGTGTCCAGGTCCTGGAAGTAGTAGGGGTCGCTGATGTCGGTGTAGTCGACCTCGGCCAACAGGCGCGAGTCGAGGCCGCCGCGGTGTTGCCAGCTGTACAGCCAGCGCTGGTCTTCGTATTCGGACTGCAGCTTGCGCTCGTCGTTGCTGTCGTCGAGATAGGCGGCGCCGAACTGGCCCTCGCTGCTCTTGGTCAGGTAGCGGAACTCGCCTTCCATGAGCAGGCCGCGGTCGCTCATGTAGGTCGGGTACAGCGTGGCGTCGTAGTTCGGCGCCAGGTTGAAGTAGTAGGGCGTCTGCAGGGTCACGCCGTTGTCGCTGGAGCTGCCGATGCTCGGCGGCAGGAAACCGGACTGACGGCGGTCATCGATCGGGAAGTAGATGTAGGGCGTGTAGAAGACCGGAATGTCTTTCACCCGCAGGGTGACGTTGGTGGCGGTGCCGAAGCCGGTGGCCGGGTTGAGGGTGATGTTGTTGCCCTTCAGGTGCCAGGTGTTGCTGCCCGGTTCGCAGCTGGTGTAGGTGCCATCCTTCAGGCGGATGATCGCGGTCTCTTCGCGCTTGGCGTAGAGCGCGCTGCCGCGCACGTGGCTCTTATGCAACACGTACTCGGCGTTGTCGACCCGGGCCTCGCCGTTGTCCAGTTGCAGTTCGGCGCGGTCGCCGACCACCAGCATGCCCTGGTCGCGCAGGCGCACGTTGCCGATCAGCTCGCCGCGGTTCTCGGCCTGGCGCAGGTTGGCCTCGTCGGCCTCGACCTGCATGCCGGCCTGACGCAAGACCACGTCGCCGGCCAGGGTGGCGACCTGCTCCTGCTGCTCGTAGCGCGAGGCCTTGGCGGAGACGAACAGCGGTGCCTCGTCCATGGGCGTCTTGTCGTCCATTCCCGGTCGGTTCGGTTCGACGTAGGCACCGGCGCAGTAGGGGGCCACCTCCGCCAGTTGGGCGGCGTTCAGCTGCTCGCGGGGCACCCAATCCAGATGGCTGTAATCGGCGCTACGCGAGGCCAGGGCCTTGCCGCCGCTCTCGGTCACCAGGGTGGTGCGAGCCGTCTTGTCGTCGGCCCTGGCGGCACTGGTGCTGGCGCTGATGGCCGAGCCGCTGTGCACCGGGCGTGCCGGTAATGCGGCGTTGCTGGCCTTGGGTGCGCAGGCCCAGCCGCCGGTGGCGGATGCTCGACAGTCGAACTGCTCTGCGGCAAATGCGAATTGACCAGCGACGGGTTGAAGGGCTAGAAGACCGCCTGTGACCAGAAGTGGGAATTTTTTACGAACCGCGGGGAAATTTACTGCCATCTTGTTTTTCCGGGCTTCCTGCGCGCCATCGGCCCAGGGGCCGCACGCCTCTCGATGGGCTGAAAAAGATGCTGGATAATAAAGCATGACCCGCGCAACGGCTAGCGCCGTCGGAGACCCCTGTAAATGCCTGAACAAGATGTACGCCTGCAAATTCTCGACTCATGGCTCGACCAGCAGCTGCCCGCGGTATTCGCCGAGCGGGGGTGGGGTGAGGTGCCGGCCGCGACCCTGACGGCCGCCAGTAGCGATGCCAGCTTTCGTCGTTACTTCCGCTGGCAGGCGGGCGACCGCAGCCTGATCGTCATGGATGCGCCGCCGCCTCAGGAGGACTGCCGGCCCTTCGTCAAGGTCGCCGGGCTGCTCGCCGGCGCCGGGGTCAATGTGCCGCAGATTCTGGCGGCGGATCTCGAGCGCGGCTTCCTGCTGCTCAACGATCTGGGGCGCAAGACCTATCTGGAGATCATCGACGGGCACAACGCCGATGGCCTGATGAGCGATGCGCTGCGGGCGTTGCTGGCGTTTCAGCGTCTGCCGATGGATGCCGGGCTGCCGAGCTACGACGAGGCCCTGCTGCTGCGGGAGTTGCAGTTGTTCCCCGAGTGGTACCTGCGCCGTCACCTGGGGCTGGAACTGAGCGAGGCCCAGCAGGCCGCCTGGCAACGGACCTGCCGCCTGTTGATCGACAGCGCCCTGGCCCAGCCCCGGGTACTGGTGCATCGCGACTACATGCCGCGCAACCTGATGCTCAGCGAGCCGAACCCCGGGGTGCTGGACTTTCAGGACGCGGTGTACGGGCCGGTGACCTATGACGTCACCTGCCTGTTCAAGGATGCCTTCCTCAGCTGGCCCGAAGCGCGGGTCCATGGTTGGCTGCAGGACTACTGGCGCCAGGCCCGGGCGGCGGGCATCCCGGTGCAGGGCGATTTCGAGGCGTTCCTGCGCGCCAGCGACCTGATGGGCGTGCAGCGCCACCTCAAGGTGATCGGCATCTTCGCGCGGATCTGCCACCGTGACGGCAAGCCCAGGTATCTCGGCGACGTGCCGCGCTTCTTCGCCTATATCCAGGCGGTGCTGGCGCGGCGTCCCGAACTGGCCGAGCTGGGCGAGCTGCTCGCCGGCTTGCCGCAGCCCGAGGCGGTGTCGGCATGAGGGCAATGATCCTCGCCGCCGGCAAGGGCGAGCGCCTGCGCCCCCTGACGCTGCACACCCCCAAGCCGCTGGTGCGGGTCGCCGGCGTGCCGTTGATCGAATACCACCTGCGGGCACTGGCCACCGCCGGCTTTACCGAGGTGGTGATCAACCATGCCTGGCTGGGCCAGCAGATCGAGGACCACCTGGGCGACGGCGAGCGCTTCGGCCTGGACCTGCGCTACTCGGCCGAAGGCGAGCCCCTGGAGACCGGTGGCGGCATCTTGCAGGCGCTGCCCCTGCTCGGCGACGCGCCCTTTCTGGTGGTCAACAGCGATATCTTCACCGACTACCCTTTCGCCGAGCTCAGGCGTCCGCTGACCGGGCTGGCCCATCTGGTGCTGGTGGACAACCCGGCGCATCACCCGGTGGGCGATTTCTGTCTGGAGGGGGATCGTGTGCGCGATGCCCGGGAGGGGCAGCCCAGTCTGACTTACAGCGGCATCGCCGTGTTGTCGCCGGGGCTGTTTGCCGGCTGCCAGCCGGGTGCCTTCAAGTTGGCGCCGCTGTTGCGCAATGCCATGGCCGCGGGACGGGTGAGCGGGGAGTCTTTCGCCGGGCGCTGGGTCGACGTCGGCAGTCATGAGCGCTTGGCCGAAGTCGAGCAGCTAGTGGCGCAGAGTCGCTGAAATGTTCTGGCCCCTGACCCTGCTGGGAGCCCTCGCCGGCTGGTCCGTGGCCAGCATTCCCGGCGCCCTGCTCGGCGGCCTGCTCGGTCAGGCCGCGGATCGCCGCCTGCGCCTGCGTGGTTGGGCCGAGTTGCGCGAGCGGCTCGGCGGCGCACCGGCGCCGGGCGACGAGATGCTGCTGTTCATCCTGCTCGGCCGCCTGGCCAAGTGCGATGGGCGGGTGCTGCAGGTCCATATCGCTCAGACCCGCGCGGAGATGCAGCGGCTGGGACTGGATGCGGATGCCCAGCGGCGCGCCATCGAGGCCTTCGCCCGCGGCAAGACCGGCCGCGACAGCCTGCGGGCGCCCCTGCGTCGGCAGCAGGGGCACGGTGAAGCCTTGTTGCGGGCCTGTTGGCGAATGGCCTGGGTGGATGGCCGGGTCAGTCAGGCAGAGCGCGAGCTGCTTCTGCTGTGGGGCACCTGGCTGGGGGTGTCGAGCGCCACCCAGGAGGCGCTGAGTGCGGCCTGTGCGCCCCGCGCGGGGCCACTGCCTTCGACCCGAGGCGGCAGTTACCAGGCGGCGCTGCGCCTGCTGGGGGTGACTGCCGACAGCGAGCCGGCGCAGATCAAGCATGCCTACCGGCGTCTGCTCAGTCGCCATCATCCGGACAAGCTGGCCGGTAGCGGCGCCTCTGTCGAGCAGCTGCGCGAGGCCACGGAACGGACCCGGGAGCTGCGTCAGGCCTATGGCTTGATCCGCCAGCGCCACGGTTTCCGCTAGCGCCGCCCTCGGCGACTCTATCGCTGGCGTTCGAGCCAGCCGCGAATGCGTCGAAACAGCTGTTCCTGTTCCGTGGCAGGGGCGCCGGGCAGCGGGGTCAGGGCCACCTGGGTGTAGCTCGGATGCTTCAGGCGCTTGCCCGCTTGCAGGCGTTCGAGGGCGGCATCGCGATCATGCGTCAGTCCCTTGTAGTAGAAGTCGCCGGTGGCCAGTTGCAGGCCGGGTATCAGCTCGGCCAGTCCGGGGCTGAAGCCCTCGGGCCGCTCGGCGGCTACCAGTAGCAGGTGGCGGATCTTCGTCGGCCCGCGTTCGGCCAGGTAGTGCGCGGCCCAGTAAGCGCCGCTACCGTGGCCGAGGAGGATCAGGGGCTTGGCCTGCTGGCGCTCGGCAAAGGCAATGGCGGCCTCGATGCGCGCCAGCACCCGAGCGGCGTGGGCCTGGCGCGGGTCTTTCGTCGCTGCTGGTGCGGGCGCGTCGCTCGATGGTTCTGCATTGCCAAGCTCGGCGGAGGGGGTGGCCTCGAGGGGCGCGTCGTCGGTGTCGTCGACCGCCGCCGCTTCCACCGGGTTATCGTCCTGTACAGGGACGCTCGCCTGCGCGGGGGGCGGCAGGTCGCTCAGGGCGTCGGGCAGGCTCAGGCTCAGGCTGTGCCAGCCGGCATCCGGTAGCTTGCGCCGCAGCGGTCCGACGCTGCGCGGCGCGTCGGCGCTGGCGTCGTCGCCCGGCAGCAGAATCACCACTCCGCGTGGCTCGCTCGTATTGGCCGGCAGCCAGAGGGCGAGAAACGCCTCGGCATCCGTCTGCAAGTGTTGTTGCTCCTGTGCCCGCAGTCGGCGTTCGAGGGCACGGGCATCGACCTGGCTGCGCTCGAGCAAGGGCGCACGCTCCTCAGTCGGGGCGGGTGCAGTGCTTGCGTCCGACTGCTCGTCGCCTTGGGCGTGTACCCCTAGCAGAAGCAGGCTCAAGGCAAGGCTGGCGGGGTGCAGGGGCATGGCTTTTCTCCGGCGGCGGTTACGGCGCTCAGCCTAGCGGTTTGCAGGGGGTATGTCAGGCGCCAGGTGCGGCTTTGCGCGCCGGCCTGGGCTGCTACAATGCGCGCCTTTCGTGTATGCCCTGAGGTGCGCCATGCAACCCTTCGCCATCGCTCCGTCGATCCTTTCCGCCGACTTCGCCCGCCTGGGCGAGGAAGTGGATAACGTCCTCGCCGCCGGCGCCGACATCGTCCACTTCGATGTGATGGACAACCACTACGTGCCCAACCTGACCGTCGGTCCTATGGTCTGCGCGGCGCTGCGCAAGTACGGCATCACCGCGCCCATCGATGCTCACCTGATGGTCAAGCCGGTGGATCGCATCATCGGCGACTTCGTCGAGGCCGGTGCCAGCTACATCACCTTCCACCCCGAGGCATCCGAGCATATCGATCGCTCCCTGCAGCTGATTCGCGACGGCGGCGCCAAGGCCGGTCTGGTGTTCAACCCGGCGACACCGCTGGATTGCCTCAAACACGTGCTGGACAAGGTCGACATGATCCTGCTGATGAGCGTCAACCCGGGCTTCGGCGGGCAGAAGTTCATCCCCGGTACCCTCGACAAGCTGCGCGAGGCGCGCAAGCTGATCGATGCCAGCGGCCGCGCGATCCGCCTGGAGATCGATGGCGGGGTCAATGTGCAGAACATCCGCGAGATCGCCGCGGCGGGCGCCGACACCTTCGTCGCCGGTTCGGCGATCTTCAATCAGCCGGATTACAAGGCGGTGATCGACGCCATGCGCGCCGAACTGGCCCAGGTCCGCGCGTGAGCCTCCTGCGCGAGCTGTTCGCCGGGCAGCTGCCGGAGCTGGTGATGTTCGACCTGGACGGCACCCTGGTGGACTCGGTGCCGGACCTGGCCGCCGCGGTGGACCAGGCCCTGCTCGGTCTGGGGCGCGCGCCGGCCGGCCTGGCGCGGGTGCGCGACTGGGTCGGCAATGGCGCCCGGGTGCTGGTGCGCCGCGCCCTGGCCGGCGGCCTGCAGCACGAGCGGGTAGGCGAGGCGGAGGCCGAGCAGGCGCTGGAGCTGTTCATGGCCGCCTATGCCGAGAGTCACGGGCTGACCCGGGTCTACCCCGGTGTGACGCAGACCCTCGACTGGCTGCGCGCGCAGGACATCCCTCTGGCAATCGTCACCAACAAGCCGGAGCGCTTCGTCGCGCCGCTGCTGGATGAGAAGGGCCTGGGGAGTTACTTCCGCTGGATAGTCGGCGGCGACACCCTGCCCCAGCAGAAGCCCGACCCGGCGGCGCTGCGGCATGTGCTGCGCCTGGCGCGGGTCGACGCGGACCGCGCCCTGTTCGTCGGCGACTCACGCAACGACGTGCTGGCGGCCAGGGCCGCCGAGGTGCCCTGCGTGGCGCTGAGCTACGGCTACAACCATGGCCGGCCGATCGCCGAGGAAGAGCCGCTGCGGGTGCTGGACGATCTGCGCCAGCTGCTGTCGCCTCCTGAGGCGGTTCCCGCAGCCCGGTGAGGGGCGGGCCGTTCGGGTTGATTCGGCCTGGCGCCTGCGCTAGTGTGGCCGGACTTCGATCCCCGCCCAAGAGACCCCGTGGTGGTTACCTGCAGACTCTGGCTCGCCCGAGCCGGGATGAAAATCATCAAGGCCCTGGCCCGCTGGCGCTGGCGCCTCTGACCCGATTCTGGCCGCCTAGGCGGCGCGTTTGCACTCGACCGTTTTACCTCAAGCCACGAGGCTGATCATGACCCGCGAAGAATTCCTGCGTTTGGCCGCTGCCGGCTATAACCGCATTCCGCTTGCCTGCGAAACCCTGGTCGACTTCGACACGCCGCTGTCGATCTACCTGAAACTGGCCGACCAGGCCAACACCTACCTGCTCGAGTCGGTGCAGGGCGGCGAGAAGTGGGGGCGCTACTCGATCATCGGCCTGCCGGCGCGCACCGTGCTGCGCGTGCATGGCCAGGACGTGCGCATCAGTGTCGACGGGGTGGAAACCGAGCACCAGGTCTGCGCCGACCCGCTGGCCTTCGTCGAAGAGTTCCAGGGGCGCTACAAGGTGCCGACCCTGGCGGGCCTGCCACGGTTCAACGGCGGCCTGGTGGGCTACTTCGGTTACGACAGCGTGCGCTACGTCGAGGCCAAGCTGGCCGGCGGCGTCAACCCCGACCCCCTGGGCACGCCGGACATCCTGCTGATGGTCTCCGACGCCGTGGTGGTGTTCGACAACCTGGCGGGCAAGATGCACGCCATCGTCCTCGCCGACCCGCAGCAGGAGGCGGCCTACGAGCAGGCCCAGGCCCAGCTGCAGGCCATCCTGCACAAGCTGCGCCAGCCGATAGTTCCGCGCCTGGGGGTCGATCTCAACGCCCCGCCCGGCGCCGAGCCGGCCTTCCGCTCCAGCTACAGCCGCGAGGACTACGAGCGGGCGGTCGGTGCGATCAAGGACTACATCCTGGCCGGCGACTGCATGCAGGTGGTGATCTCCCAGCGCATGTCGATCCCCTTCCAGGCCGCGCCGATCGACCTGTACCGGGCGCTGCGCTGCATCAACCCGACGCCCTACATGTACTTCTTCAACTTCGGCGACTTCCATGTGGTCGGCAGCTCGCCGGAGGTGCTGGTGCGGGTCGAGGACAACCTGGTGACGGTGCGGCCGATCGCCGGCACCCGCCCGCGGGGGGCCAGCGACGAGGCCGACCGGGCCCTGGAAGACGACCTGCTGTCCGACGCCAAGGAGCTGGCCGAGCACCTGATGCTGATCGACCTGGGGCGCAACGACGTCGGTCGCGTCTCCAGCACCGGCAGCGTCAAGCTCACCGAGAAGATGGTGATCGAGCGCTATTCCAACGTGATGCACATCGTCTCCAACGTCACCGGTCAGCTGAAGGACGGCATGAGCGCCATGGACGCGCTGCGCGCCATCCTGCCGGCCGGCACCCTGTCCGGGGCGCCGAAGATTCGCGCCATGGAAATCATCGACGAGCTGGAGCCGGTCAAGCGCGGCGTCTATGGCGGCGCGGTGGGCTACCTGGCGTGGAACGGCAACATGGACACCGCCATCGCCATCCGCACCGCGGTGATCAAGGACGGCGAGCTGCACGTGCAGGCCGGCGCCGGCATCGTCGCCGACTCGGTGCCGGCGCTGGAGTGGGAGGAGACGCTGAACAAGCGCCGTGCCATGTTCCGCGCCGTCGCCCTCGCCGAACAGACAACCGAATAAGGAGTCCTACCATGCTGCTGATGATCGACAACTACGACTCCTTTACCTACAACGTGGTGCAGTACCTCGGCGAGCTGGGGGCGGATGTGCACGTCATCCGCAACGACGAGCTGAGCGTCGCCGAGATCGAGGCGCTGCAGCCCGAGCGCATCGTGGTCTCCCCGGGCCCCTGCACGCCGACCGAGGCCGGCGTGTCCCTGGCGGTGATCGAGCATTTCGCCGGCAAGCTGCCGATCCTCGGCGTCTGCCTGGGCCATCAGAGCATCGGCCAGGCCTTCGGCGGCCAGGTGGTGCGCGCGCGTCAGGTGATGCACGGCAAGACCAGCCCGGTGTTCCACGAGCACCTGGGGGTGTTCGCCGGCCTCAACATGCCGCTGACGGTGACCCGCTATCATTCCCTGGTGGTCAGGCACGACAGCCTGCCGGACTGCCTGGAGGTCACCGCCTGGACCCAGCTGGAGGACGGCTCGCTCGACGAGATCATGGGCCTGCGCCACAGGACGTTGAACATCGAGGGCGTGCAGTTCCACCCCGAATCCATCCTCACCGAGCAGGGCCATGAGCTCTTCGCCAACTTCCTCAAGCAACAAGGAGGCGTGCGCCAATGAACATCAAGGAAGCCCTCAACCGGGTGGTCGGCCAGCTCGACCTGTCCACCGAGGAAATGCAGGACGTGATGCGCGAGATCATGACCGGCCAGTGCAGCGACGCACAGATCGGCGCCTTCCTCATGGGCCTGCGCATGAAGAGCGAGAGCATCGACGAGATAGTCGGCGCCGTCTCGGTGATGCGCGAGCTGGCCAGCCATGTACAGCTGGCCAGCCTGGAGCACGTGGTCGACGTGGTCGGCACCGGCGGCGACGGGGCGAACATCTTCAACGTCTCGACGGCCGCCAGCTTCGTGGTCGCCGCCGCCGGCGGCAAGGTGGCCAAGCACGGCAACCGCGCGGTGTCCGGCAAGAGCGGCAGCGCCGACCTGCTGGAGGCCGCCGGCATCTACCTCAACCTCAAGCCCGAGCAGGTGGCGCGCTGCATCGACAGCGTCGGCGTCGGCTTTATGTTCGCCCAGGTGCATCACGCGGCGATGAAGCACGCCGCCGGGCCGCGCCGCGAGCTGGGCCTGCGCACCATCTTCAACATGCTCGGCCCGCTGACCAATCCGGCCGGCGTCCGCCACCAGGTGGTCGGCGTGTTCAGCCAGGCCCTCTGTCGGCCCCTGGCCGAG
Source organism: Pseudomonas benzenivorans (assembly GCF_033547155.1). GTDB lineage: Bacteria > Pseudomonadota > Gammaproteobacteria > Pseudomonadales > Pseudomonadaceae > Aquipseudomonas > Aquipseudomonas benzenivorans_B. The sequence goes on along the minus strand of NZ_CP137892.1, from coordinate 3,904,236 downwards.
GTGCTCAAGCGCCTGGGCAGCCGGCATATCCTGGTGGTGCACTCGCGCGATGGCCTGGACGAGTTCAGCCTGGCCGCGCCGACCCATGTCGCCGAGCTGAAGGACGGCGAGATCAACGAGTACCAGGTGCAGCCCGAGGACCTCGGGCTCAAGAGTCAGAGCCTGATCGGCCTGGCGGTGGAGGGGCCGCAGGCCTCGCTGGCGCTGATCCGCGACGCCCTGAGCAAGCGCGCCACCGAGGCCGGGCAGAAGGCCGCCGACATGATCGTGCTCAATGCCGGCGCGGCGCTCTATGCGGCGGACCTGGCCGGCAGCCTGAAAGAGGGCGTGAGCCTGGCCCACGACGCCCTGCATACCGGCCTGGCCTGGGAAAAGCTGCAGGAACTGGTGTCCTTCACCGCGGTGTTCAAACAGGAGAATGAAGGGTGAGCATCCCAACGGTTCTGGAGAAGATTCTGGCGCGCAAGGTCGAGGAAGTCGCCGCGCGCCGCGCCGTGGTCGGCCTCGCCGAGCTCGAGCGCGAAGCCCGCGGCGCCGATGCCCCCCGCGGCTTCGCCCGGGCACTGCTGGAGCAGGCCAAACGCAAGCAACCGGCGGTGATCGCCGAGATCAAGAAGGCCTCGCCGAGCAAGGGCGTGCTGCGCGAGCACTTCGTGCCGGCCGAGATCGCCCGGAGCTACCAGGCCGGCGGCGCCACCTGCCTGTCGGTGCTGACCGACGTGGACTTCTTCCAGGGCGCCGACCGCTACCTGCAGGAGGCCCGCGGCGCCTGCGCCCTGCCGGTGATCCGCAAGGACTTCATGATCGACCCCTACCAGATAGTCGAGGCCCGGGCCCTGGGCGCCGACTGCGTGCTGCTGATCGTCTCGGCGCTGGCTGACGCACAGATGGCCGAGCTGGCGGCGACCGCCAAGGCCTTCGAGCTCGACGTGCTGGTCGAGGTGCACGACGGCGACGAGTTGGAGCGCGCGCTGAAGACCCTGGATACGCCATTGGTGGGGATCAACAACCGCAACCTGCACAGCTTCGAGGTCAGCCTGGAAACCACCCTCGACCTGCTGCCGCGGATTCCCCGCGACCGCCTGGTGGTGACCGAGAGCGGCATCCTCAACCGCGCCGACGTCGAACTGATGGCGATCAACGAGGTGCATGCCTTCCTGGTCGGCGAGGCGTTCATGCGTGCGGAAAGTCCCGGCGCCGAGCTGGAGCGGCTGTTCTTCCCCGAGCGCAAACGGGTGATTGCCCAGGCGGACGTGGACTGACAGCGAGACATAAAAAAGCCGGCGCATGCGCCGGCTTTTTTATGCGCGCAGCGTTCAGCGCGTGCCGAATACCACCATGGTCTTGCCCTTGACGTGCACCAGGCCCTGTTCCTCCAGGGACTTGAGCACGCGGCCGACCATCTCCCGCGAGCAGCCGACGATACGGCCGATTTCCTGGCGGGTGATCTTGATCTGCATGCCGTCGGGGTGGGTCATGGCGTCCGGCTGCTTGCACAGGTCGAGCAGGGTGCGGGCGACGCGGCCGGTGACATCGAGGAAGGCCAGGTCGCCCACCTTGCGCGTGGTGGCGCGTAGGCGCTCGGCCATCTGGCTGCCGAGGGCGTAGAGGATGTCCGGGTCCTGTTGGGTCAGTTCGCGGAACTTGGCGTAGCTGAGCTCCGCCACCTCGCACTCGGTTTTCGCCCGTACCCAGGCGCTGCGCTCCTTCTCGGCGCCGTCCTTTTCGAACAGGCCCATTTCGCCGAAGAAGTCCCCGGCATTGAGGTAGGCGATGATCATCTCGCGGCCGTCGTCGTCTTCGATCAGGATGGTGACCGAGCCCTTGACGATGAAGAACAGGGTTTCGCAGCGGTCACCCGCGTAGATGATGGTGCTTTTCGCCGTGTAGCGGCGGCGGTGGCAGTGTGCGAGGAGCTTGTCGAGATTCTTGATTTTAGGTGTGAGGGTAATTGCGACCATGCCCGAGTCCCGAAGATAAAAAGGTAAGCCCTTGTCTGACAGGCAATTTCTTATTAGTCATCCGGCATCAGTGTGCCAGTAATCCGGCGCCAGCTTAACAAACATGGTGGGCTCTGGACCGTTTTTGCGACTTACCTAACATCTGTCGAGGGAACTTCCGCGCCCAGGCCCGCTTGTCGGACCCGGAAGCCCGCTGTGCTAAGCTGCCTCCCTTTTAACAGCGGAGGCTTGGTAATGAAAGCGCGCATTCAGTGGGCCGGCGAAGCCCTGTTCCTCGGCGAGTCGGGCAGCGGCCATGCGCTGGTGATGGATGGCCCGCCGGAGAGCGGTGGACGCAACCTGGGGGTGCGCCCGATGGAGATGCTCCTGCTCGGCCTGGGCGGTTGCAGCAATTTCGACGTGGTCAGCATCCTGAAGAAATCCCGGCAGGCGGTGGAGAGCTGCGAGGCCTTCGTCGAGGCCGAGCGCGCGACCGAGGAGCCCAAGGTGTTCACCAAGATCCATCTGCGTTTCGTGGTCAAGGGCCGCGGCTTGAAGGAGGCCCAGGTCAAGCGCGCGGTCGAGTTGTCGGCGGAAAAGTACTGCTCGGCCTCGATCATGCTCGGCCGTGCCGGCGTCGAGATCAGCCATGCCTATGAAATCGTCGAGTTGGGCTGACATCCTTTCATCATTTTCATCGCCCACACTCTGGCGGCCGAAGGACGCCATCTGCATAATGGCGCCCCATTTTTCGGGGCGTCATACGTCTCGAACGGATAACCAAAATCGCCAGTGCGAAGAGGTGTTAATCGTCCTACGCGGCTGCGCTCACTGCAGCTGACGGGCATGCTCGATCACGCGGCCTGGCCGCATCCACCAAAGAGAGTTCCAACGGTGATGAAAAGCAAACTCAGGCTCCACGGGTTCAACAACCTGACGAAGACCTTGAGCTTCAACATCTATGACATCTGCTACGCGGAAACCGCGGAAGATCAGCAGGCCTACGTGCAGTACATCGACGAAGAGTACGATGCCGAGCGCCTGACCCAGATTCTCACCGATGTTGTCGACATTATCGGCGCCAATATCCTCAACATCGCCCGCCAGGACTACGATCCCCAAGGCGCCAGCGTGACCATCCTGATTTCCGAGCAACCGGTGGAGCCGACGGAGAGTCAGATCGAGGAGTCGCCCGGCCCGCTGCCCGAGACCATCCTCGCGCATCTGGACAAGAGCCACATCACCGTACACACCTACCCGGAGATCCACCCGGTCGAGGGCATCGCCACCTTCCGCGTGGACATCGATGTGTCCACCTGCGGCCTGATCTCGCCGCTCAAGGCATTGAACTACCTGATCCATCAGTTCGACTCGGACATCGTCACGGTCGACTACCGGGTGCGCGGCTTCACCCGCGACGTGGACGGCAAGAAGCACTTCATCGATCACGAGATCAACTCGATCCAGAACTACCTCTCCGACGACACTCAGGCGGCGTACCAGATGACCGACGTCAACGTGTACCAGGAGAACCTGTTCCACACCAAGATGCTGCTCAAGGACTTCGACCTGGACAACTACCTGTTCGGCGACGCCACCCGCAACCTGACGCCGGAACAGCGCCTGCAGGTCGAAGAGCGTCTGCGCCACGAGATGCTGGAGATCTTCTACGCACGCAACATGCCGCACTGACCGTTCGGCCAGGACAACAAAAAGGGCGCCTCGGGCGCCCTTTTTGTTGTCCGCAGATCTAGATGCGGTAGGTACTCTTGGTCATCACCTTGGACAGCAGGGTCATGCCCAGCTTCACCGGCGCGGGGAAGCGCAGGCCGCCGGCCTCCAGCGCGCTGGTGGCGTGCTGGGCCTCGTCCTCGCGCATTTGCTCGAGTATCGCCCGGGACTTCTCGTCGGCGGGCGGCAGCTGTTGCAGGTGCTCGTCCAGATGCTTGACCACCTGGTCCTCGGTGGCGGCGACGAAGCCCAGGCTGACCCGGTCGCTGATCAGCCCGGCGACCGCGCCGACGCCGAAGGACAGGCCGTAGAACAGCGGGTTGAGCACGCTGGGCTGGCTGCCGAGCTGGCGGATGCGCTGTTCGCACCAGGCCAGGTGGTCGATTTCCTCGTCGGCGGCATGCTCCATGGCGGCGCGCACCTCCGGCAGCTTGGCGGTCAGCGCCTGGCCCTGGTACAGCGCCTGGGCGCAGACTTCGCCGGTGTGGTTGATGCGCATCAGACCGGCGATATGCCGGGCCTGCTCGGCATCCAGCTCGGTCTCGTTCTGCACGATGGCCGGCGACGGCCGACTGGGCTGGCCGCTGAAGGGCAGCAGGGTGCGCAGGGCCATGTCGGCCTGCAGCAGCAGGCGGTCGACGGGCGAGTAGTGACGATCGTTGGTCATCGGGACCTCCGGCGTGGGCAACGCGGGGCAGTTTACCCCATTGGTCGAGCGCAGGCCGCAGGCGGATCGTCGCAGCCGGCTGGGCCTGGGGCGAATCAGCCTGGCGGCCAGTGCATCGGCCGTTGGCCGAGCACGTGCATATGGATGTGGAACACGCTCTGGCCGGCCTGGGCCTCGCAGTTCATCACCAGGCGGAAGCCTTCCTCACAGCCCTGCTCGCGGGCCAGGCGCTGGGCGGTGAAAACCAGGTGGCCGAGCAGGGGCTTGTCCGCCTCCTCGAGGTCCTTGAGGGTGCGGATGTGCTGCTTCGGGATCACCAGGAAGTGTACCGGCGCCTGGGGGCCGATATCGTGAAAGGCGAACAGCTGGTCGTCTTCATAGAGCTTGCGCGCGGGTATCTCCCCGGCGACGATCTTGCAGAACAGACAGTCCATGGGGCAGTCTCCCGGCCCGTTTGATGTAATCCGAGTTTAACCAGGCAGTTTTGCCTCGGCCAGTGCACAAGGAGCCTGAGTGAAGAACGATATTCACGACCTGGGATTGGTGCTCGATTCCAAGGTCAAGCTGATCCTCATCGAGTCCTGGGACGAGCCGCGGGTGCTGGAGACCCTGACCGGTCTGGCCGTCAAGCGCGGCCTGGGGCTGCACACCTGGTCGGTGACCGAAGGCCTGCAGCGTCTGGGCTTCGGCGGCGAGACGTTGGGCGAAGGCGCGACCCAGGAGCCGGAGGCCGCATTGCGGCTGATCAAGGCCGACCCGCAGCCGAACCTGTATGTGATGTGCGACCTGCACCCCTTTCTCGATGACAATCCCAGGTTGGTGCGTCTGCTCAAGGAAATCGCTCTCGGCAGCGGTCTGCACAAGCCGACCCTGGTGCTGGTTTCCCACGCCTGCAAATTGCCGCCGGAGGTGCAGCGCCACGCCGCCCGCTTCAGCCTGGCGCTGCCGTCCGAGGACGAGCTGCTGGGTATCGTGCGCGAGGAGGCGGCGCGCTGGAGCGAGCAGAACCGCAACGCCCGGGTGCGTACCGACAACCGGACCCTGCAGCAGGTGGTGAAGAACCTGCGGGGCCTGAGCCATGGCGAGGCCCGTAGCCTGGCGCGCAACCTGATCTGCGACGACGGCGCCATCACCCAGGAGGATCTGCCGGAGCTGAACAAGGCCAAGTTCCAACTGCTCGACCTGGAGGGCGTACTGAGCTTCGAGTACGACACCGCCCGCTTCGCCGAGGTCGGCGGGCTGGCGAACCTCAAGCGCTGGCTGGGCGAGCGCCGGGGCGTCTTTATCGAGGGGCGCGGCGTCGACCTGCCCAAGGGCGTGCTGCTGGTCGGCGTGCAGGGCGGCGGCAAGAGCCTGGCGGCCAAGGCGGTGGCCGGAATGTGGGGCCTGCCGCTGCTGCGCCTGGATTTCGCCTGCCTGTACAACAAGTTCTTCGGCGAGACCGAACGCAACCTGCGCGAGGCGCTCAAACTGGCCGAGCAGATGGCACCCTGCGTGTTATGGATGGACGAGGTCGAGAAGGGGCTGGCCAGTGGCGACCACGACGGCGGCGTCAGCCAGCGCGTGCTCGGCACCCTGCTGACCTGGATGGCCGAGCGCAAGGCCCCGGTGTTCATGGTCGCCACCGCCAACGCCATCGACCGCCTGCCGCCGGAGCTGGTGCGCAAGGGGCGTTTCGACGAGCTGTTCTTCGTCGACCTGCCCGATGCGGCGGTGCGTGCGGAGATCTTCCGCATCCACCTGGGCCGTCGCGAGCTGGACGCCAGTGGTTTCGACCTGGACCTGTTGGCGGTGGCCAGCGAGGGGTTTTCCGGGGCCGAGATCGAGCAGGTGGTGGTCAGCGCCCTGTATGCCGCCCAGGCGCAGCAGCAGGCGGTCGATCAGCTCCTGCTGCTGCAGGCCATCCAGGGTACCGCACCCTTGTCGGTGGTGATGGCCGAGGGCCTCGCCGCGCTGCGGGCCTGGGCCAGCGGCCGCACGGTCAATGCCAACGGCTGAGGCTTAGGCGCGCGCGCCACGCAGGAAGCGGCGGTTGATGCGTGCCGTGACCAGGCGCACCAGTCCGCGTGGCGCCAGGCGCGGCAACCGGGCCAGCAGGCGGTTGCGCCAGCCGGGGATGATGAGCGCGCGCTTCTTCTCCAGGGCGCGGACGGTGTGCAGGGCCAGCTCCTCGGCGCTCATCAGCAGCTTGCCGCCTTCCAGTGGGCGGCTGTCGAGCCCGGCGTTGCGGAAGAAGGCGCTGCGGGTCGGCCCCGGGCAGAGCACCGAGACGCTGACGCCGCGTGGCTTGAGCTCTTCGCGCAGGGCCTCGGAGAAATGCAGCACGTAGGCCTTGCTCGCGTAGTAGTTGCTCATCCAGGCGCCCGGCTGGAACCCGGCGAGCGAGGCGACATTGAGGATCTGTCCACCGCCTTGGTCGGCCATGGCATGGCCGATGGCATGGCAGAGGCGGGCCAGGGCGAGGACGTTCACCTCGATCAGCTGCTGCTCGCGGCTCCAGTCCAGGTCGACGAAGGCGCCCGAGGTGCCCAGGCCGGCGTTGTTCATCAGCAGGTCGATGCGGCGGCCGCTCTGCTCCAGCTCATGCAGCAAGCCGGAGACCTGCAGCGGCTGGCTCAGGTCGCAGGTGCGGAACAGCACCTCCACGGCGAAGCGCTGGCTCAGTTCCTGGGCGATGCTCTCCAGCGCCGCGCGCCGGCGGGCCACCAGGATCAGGTTGCGCCCGCGACGCGCCAGGGCCTCGGCCAGCGCCAGGCCGATGCCGCTGGAGGCGCCAGTGATCAGGGCATAACGGGGCATCGGCTGTTCTCCGGGAGGGGGCGGGCGGTTTTGACCACGGCGCTGGCGCCGGGTTGCCTGGGCGGCCGCTATATTATCGCCGCCCAGGGAGGGCGCCAGCAAAGAGTGCGGGCGCCGAGGCGGGCGGTCAGGGCGCCGGGGTGTCCAGGGCGCCCAGTTCGAGGCCGCTCAGGGCCAGGCCGAGCATGGCGAAGCCGCCGAGGAACAGGCTCAGCAGGCTGCCGATCAACAGGGTGAGGAACAGGCCGGCGAGCACCCTGACCGCGAGGCTGTTGGCCGGTGGCGGTGGGCCGTAACGGTTGGCGCCGGTGCTGCCCGGGACCACCAGCATCAGGATCCAGAACAGGCTGTTGACGATGGGCACGAGGTTCAGCAACAGGAGCCAGGCGCTCCAGCCGATGTCGTGCAGGCGTTGCGCGCCGATCTGCACGCTGACCACCAGCATGCCGAGCACCACGCCGATGGCGAGCAGGCCGCCGAGGATGTCGGAAATGCTGGCGGCGATGGCCACCACGGCCATGACTCCGGCGAAGGCCAACGTCAGTACCAGCGACCAGGCCAGGTAACGCAAGCGGCCGATGCGGCCGTCGAGGGTGAAGACATTCAATTCGCCGACCGGCGGCAAGGCTTCGGCCACCTTGGCTTGCGGCGTGGCATAGGGGCTGTTGGCCGCGGCCTCCGCAGGAGCCGCCGGCGCGGCGCTCTGCTGTTCGGCGAGCGAGGCCTGGCGGGCCTGGTACTTGGCGATGACGATGCCGCAAGCCATGCACTCGGCGGCCTTGGGCTGTTGCTGGCCGCATTTCGGGCAGCTCATGTGGGCGGGTTCGGCAGCCGCGCTTGTCGGCGTGTTGATCTCAACCAGGCTCAGGCTGGCACCCGGGTCGGGCTCCTTGCGCGCCCTGGCGCCGGCGCGATGCAGGGCGGCGAGGTACTGATCGGCCTCGCTTTCCTGCAGGTTGCGCTTGATGGCGATGGTGCTGCCGCTGAACAGGCTGTTGATCCGCGTACGATCACTCTTGAACAGGCGAGCGAGATTGTCTTTGGCGGTCTCCAGTGCCATCTCGGGCATCAGTTCGCCGTCGAAGACGATCTTGAAGCGGGCTTGGGTCATGTGAGCTTCCTTGTCGTTATCAGAGAGAAGAGGCGCCACTGGTGTGGGGCGGGCGGGCCGCTAACCAAGCAGCCTAGAGCAGAGTCTGAGCCGCTGCCTGGCGCCTTGTAGCAGAGGACTGGGCGAGCAGACGGCCGGCGCCGCCTCAACCGGGGCGGCGCGGTTGCAGCTGCTGCGCCTGGCGATGGGCCACACGGTACTCATGGTCCAGGCGCGTGACCAGTGCCTCGACTGTCGGCAGGTCGGCGATAGCGCCGACCCCCTGGCCGGCCGACCACACGGTCTTCCAGGCCCTGGCTTCGTCGTCGACCGGCTTGAGCTTCTCGCCGTAGTCGATCTCGCCCCGGTTGCGCAGCCGCGCCATATCGTAGCCGGCCCGCTCCAGGCTCTGGCGCATGAAACTGGCCGGTACCCCCGACACCGCCGGGGTATGGATGATGTCGGCGGCCTGGGCATCGAGGATCATCTGCTTGTAGTCCGCGCTGGCGCCGTTCTCGTGGGTGGCGATAAAGCGCGTGCCGAGGTAGGCCAGGTCGGCGCCGAGCAGCTGGGCCGCGAGAATCTCGTGGCCATGGTTGAGGCAGCCGGCGAGCAGCAGGGTCTTGTCGAAGAACTGGCGAATCTCGGCGATCAGGGCGAATGGGCTCCAGGTGCCGGCATGCCCACCGGCGCCCGCGGCCACCGCGATCAGGCCATCGACCCCCGCGGCGGCGGCCTTCTCCGCATGGCGCCGAGTGGTCACGTCGTGAAACACCAGGCCGCCGTAACTGTGTACCGCGTCGACCACCTCCTTCACCGCGCCGAGGCTGGTGATGACGATGGGGACCCGCTGCTCGACGCAGATCGCCAGATCGGCCTGCAGGCGCGGGTTGCTGCCGTGCACGATCAAGTTGACCGCATAGGGGGCGGCGGTTTCGTCCAGGCCGCCGGCGATCTCTTCCAGCCAGCCCCGCAAGCCGCTGCTCTCGCGCTGGTTCAGCGCCGGAAAGCTGCCGACTATGCCGCTGCGGCAGCAGGCCAGCACCAGGGCAGGGTTGGACACCAGGAACATGGGCGCGGCGACCACCGGCAGGCGCAGGCGCTGTTCGAGCAGGGCGGGCAAGGGCATGGCGACACCTTAGGGCTGAGGGGTGGAGTCAGAACGGACGGACCACCACCAGCACGACGATGGCGACCAGCAACAGCACTGGCGCCTCGTTGAACCAGCGGTAGAACACATGGCTGCGGCGGTTCTCGCCACGGGCGAAGCGCTTGAGCTGGGCGCCGCAGACATGGTGGTAGCCGATCAGCAGGACCACCAAGGCGAGCTTGGCGTGGATCCAGCCCTGGGCGAAATAGGCGCCGGCGTTGAGGCTCAGCAGCCAGATGCCGAACACCAGGGTGGCGACCATCGACGGCAGCATGATGCCGCGGTACAGCTTGCGCTCCATCACGCAGAAACGTTCGCGGCTGGCGTCGTCCTCGCTCATGGCGTGGTAGACGAACAGACGTGGCAGGTAGAACAGCCCGGCGAACCAGCAGACCATGGCGATGATGTGCAGGGCCTTGAGCCACAGATAGAGCATGCTTATAGCCTCGAGAAATAAACAGCCCAGATAGTAGAGGTCGTCGTCGCTTGAGTCACCCGCGGCGGTTGGCCCCTGGCCGATGCGGCTTTATCATCGGCAGCTTTCCAATGGCTTTTTCGCAAGGGGCAAGTGATGGTCAAGGTCGGTATCGTCGGCGGCACGGGGTACACCGGGGTCGAGCTGTTACGTCTGCTGGCGCAGCACCCGCAGGCACGCGTCGAGGTCATCACGTCGCGCTCCGAGGCCGGCGTGCGGGTCGATGAGATGTACCCGAATCTGCGCGGCCACTACCCGCATCTGGCCTTCAGCGTGCCGGACGTGAAGACTCTGGGCGCCTGCGACGTGGTGTTCTTCGCCACGCCCCATGGCGTGGCCCATGCCCTGGCCGGCGAGCTGCTGGCGGCCGGAACCAAGGTCATCGATCTGTCCGCCGACTTCCGTCTGCAGGATGCCGTGGAGTGGGCCAAGTGGTACGGCCAGCCCCATGGCGCGCCGGACCTGTTGCCCGAGGCGGTGTACGGCCTGCCGGAGGTCAATCGCGAGGCGATCAAGCAGGCGCGGCTGATCGCCGTGCCGGGCTGCTACCCGACTGCCGCCCAGCTCGGCCTGATTCCGCTGCTGGAGTCCGGCCTGGCCGATGCCTCGACGCTGATCGCCGACTGCAAGTCCGGGGTCAGTGGCGCCGGCCGGGGCGCCAGCGTCGGCTCGCTGTTCAGCGAGGCCGGCGAGAGCATGAAGGCCTACGGGGTCAAGGGTCACCGCCATCTGCCGGAGATCCGCCAGGGCCTGCGCCGCGCGGCTGGCGGCGAGGTGGGGCTGACCTTCGTGCCGCACCTGACGCCGATGATCCGCGGCATCCACGCGACTCTGTACGCCACCGTGGTGGATCGCTCGGTCGACCTGCAGGCGCTGTACGAGCAGCGTTACGCCAACGAACCCTTCGTCGACGTGATGCCGGCCGGCAGCCATCCTGAAACCCGCAGCGTGCGCGGCGCCAACGTCTGCCGTATCGCCGTGCATCGGCCGCAGGACGGCGACCTGGTGGTGGTGCTGTCGGTGATCGACAACCTGGTCAAGGGCGCCTCCGGCCAGGCCCTGCAGAACATGAACATCCTCTTCGACCTGGACGAGCGCCTCGGTCTGGCGCACGCGGCCCTGTTGCCCTGATGGCCGGTTGGGAGGTCCGCCCGAGCGCCCCCCGTCGCGCCGGGTGGGTGCGCCTGACCCTGTTGCTGCTGATCCTAGCGGTGCCTGCCGCCTTCTATGGCGGTGCTTGGTGGCAGGCCCGCAGCACTCAGGCCTTCATGGCCGAGCACAAGGCACTGCAGGCCCGTCTGGGCGAGCAGGCGCGTGAAATCGATCAGCTCCGACAGAGCCTGGCGCTGGCCAGTAGCGGGGAGAAGGTCGCCCAGCAGGCCAACGAGCAGAACCGCCTGACCATCAAGCTGCTCGAGGAGCAGATATTCAAGCAGCAGCAGGACCTGGCCTTCTACAAGGGGGTGCTGGCGCCGGCCAGCCGTCGCGAAGGGCTGCGCATTCGCGCCTTTGAGTTGCAGGCCACGGACAGGCCGCGACATTTCCGCTACAAACTGCTGCTCAGCCGGGTGGGCAAGGATGACAAGCCGTTGCAGGGCCAGTTACGGGTGACCGTGGAGGGGCGGCAGGGCGGCAAGGATGTCAGTCTGGAATTGGCGGCCCTGACCCAGGGCCTGCCCGACCCGTTGAGCGAGCAGGTGATTGCCTTCACCTTCAAGCACTTCCAGGCGATTCCCGAGGCGGGACGCTTCGCCGAGCTGAAGTTACCTGAGGGCTTCGAGCCGCGTCAGGTCAGGGTGCGCGCCGAAGTCAAAGGCGAGAAGCCCTTGGAGCGTACATTCAAATGGATCGAAGAAGAGTAAGAATCCCCGATGTGGAGTAAAGACAAGAGCAAGACCGACCTGCAGCGTTTCAGTGGCAAGACCAGCCTGATTGCCACGGGGGCCGAGCTCTGCGGCGACCTGCGCTTTCAGGGGGCGGTGCAGATAGACGGGCGGATGAACGGCAATGTGCAGACCGGCGACGGCATGGTGCGGGTCAGTGTCGAGGGGCAGGTTGAAGGTGAGATCCGCGCCCCCCATATAGTGATAGACGGCGAGGTAATCGGCGACGTGCACGCCAGCGAGCATCTGGAGCTCGGTGCCCGAGCACGGGTGCGCGGCAACCTCTATTACGGCCTGATGGAGATGGCCATGGGTGCGCAGATCGAAGGGCGCCTGTGTCACCTCAAGGACGGGCAGCGACCGTTGGAGCTGCCGGAGAGCCTGGACCTCGCACAATAGTTGACCGCTTTTCTGGGGTAAGCGGATAATGCAGGGCCTCAACGCAGTAGGGCGCTTGGCGCCGGGAGAAAGTCAGCATGAGCGTCGAAACCTTCACCCCCACAGCTTTGCTGTTCACCGAAGGCGCAGCGAGCAAGGTGAAGAGCCTGGTCGATGAAGAGGGCAACCCGCGCCTCAAGTTGCGTGTATTCGTCACGGGGGGCGGCTGTTCCGGCTTCCAGTACGGTTTCACCTTCGACGAGGACGTGGCCGAAGACGACACCATCGTCGAGCGCGAAGGCGTGAGCCTGGTGGTCGACCCGATGAGCTTCCAGTATCTCGCCGGTGCCGAGGTGGACTATCAGGAAGGTCTGGAGGGTTCGCGTTTCGTGATCAAGAACCCCAATGCCACCACCACCTGCGGTTGCGGCTCGTCCTTCTCGATCTGATCGGGTTGCGCTGCTGTACTCGAAGCGCCGTGCCTTGTGCACGGCGTTGTCGTTTCTGGGCTTTGCCGGCGCCTCAGGCGGGATAGATGGCGCCGAGCACCCGCAGCCCGCGGGCGCCGGTGACGCTCGGGCGGTTGGCCGGGATGCCTTCCAGGCAGCAGTGGGCCAGCCAGGCGAAGGCCATGGCCTCGACCCAATCGGCGGGCACGCCATGGGCCTCGGTGCTGCTGACCAGGCTGCCGGGCAACAGCTCGGCCAGGCGCGCCATCAGGGTGCGGTTGTGAGCGCCGCCGCCGCACACCAGTAGTGCATCGGTGTGCTGCTGGGCCGTGGTCAGTGCACCGATTATGCTCGCGGCGGTCAGCTCCAGTAGCGTGGCCTGCACATCCTCCGCGGCGTAGTGCGGCAGTCGGCTCAGTCGCTCGTCGAGCCAGGTCAGGTTGAACAGCTCGCGACCGGTGCTCTTCGGTCCCCGGGCCTGGAAAAACGGATCGCTCAACAAGGCTTGCAGCAGTTCCGTCTGTACCTTCCCGCTTGCCGCCCAGGCCCCGTCCCGGTCGTAGCCGACGCCCCGGTGGCGCTGGATCCAGGCGTCCATCAGCACATTGCCGGGGCCGCAGTCGAAACCGCGCACAGGCTGTCCAGGCTCCAGCAGGCTGAGGTTGCTGAATCCGCCGAGGTTCAGTACGGCGCGGCGGTGGCCCGGAGCGCCGAACAGGGCCTCATGGAAGGCCGGCACCAGCGGCGCGCCCTGCCCACCAGCCGCCACGTCGCGGCGGCGGAAGTCGCCGACCACGCAGATGCCGGTCAGCTCGGCGAGCAGGGCGGGGTTGCCGAGTTGGATGCTGAAGCCGCGCGCCGGTTCGTGGCGTACCGTCTGGCCGTGGCTGCCGATGGCGCGGATCGACTCGGGACTGAGGTCGTGTTGGTGCAGGAGGGTGGCGATGCCCTGGGCGGCGAGCTCGACCCAGCGCTGTTCGGCTATCGCCGCGCGCGCCAGCTCGTCGGGGCCGGGGGCGCACAATGCCAGGAGCTCGGCGCGCAGCGCCTCCGGCATGGGCAGGAAATGGGTGGCGAGCAGTCGGGTGCTGTCGGTCTGCTCGATCAGGGCGATGTCCATACCGTCCAGGCTGGTGCCGGACATCACCCCGAGATAGTGCGGCATCGCTTCAGCGCTTGTTGAGGGCGAGCAGGGTGGAGCGTTCCTGATCCATTCGCGCCATCAGTGGCTTGCTCAGCTGCAGGAAACGCTGCTTTTCGTTGCGGGCGATGGGGTCGGCCATCGGCAGTTTCTGGCTCAGCGGGTCGACGTGGGTACCGTTGACCTGGAACTCATAGTGCAGGTGCGGCCCAGTGGACAGGCCGGTGGTGCCGATGTAGCCGATGATCTGCCCCTGCTTGACACTGCCGCCGGTGCGGATGCCCTTGGCGAAGCCTTGCATGTGCGCGTACAGCGTGCGGTAGCGGCTGCCGTGCTGGATCACCACGGTATTGCCGTAGCCGCCCTTGCGTCCGGCCAGGGCGATCTTGCCGTCGCCGGCCGCCTTGATCGGCGTGCCGCGCGGTGCGGCGTAGTCGACCCCCTTGTGGGCGCGGATCTTGTTGAGGATCGGGTGGCGGCGGCCGTTGGAGAAGCGCGAGCTGATGCGGGCGAAATCCACGGGGGTGCGGATGAAGGCCTTGCGCATGCTGGTACCGTCGGCACCGTAATAGCTGGTGTTGCCTTGCTTGTCGGTATAGCGCACCGCGGTGAAGGTCTTGCCGCGGTTGGTGAAGCGCGCCGAGAGAATGTCGCCGCTGCCGACTTTCTTGCCTTCGACCACTTTCTCTTCGTAGAGCAACTCGAACTCGTCGCCTTCGCGAATATCCATGGCGAAGTCGATGTCGTAGCCGAAGATATTGGCCAGGTCCATGGTGAGACCGTGCGACAGGCCGGCGCGTTTGGCGGCCAGGAACAGCGAGCTGTTGATCACGCCGTGGGCATAGGCCGAGCGCACTTGCGGTTTGACCAGCTCGCGCTTGAAGGCGAAGCCCTTGTCGGTCTTGCTCAGGCTGATGCTTTCCAGGTCGCTCAGTTTGCTGTGCAGGCTTTCAAGCTGCCCATCCGCGGTCAATTGGAAATCGAGTTCCTGGCCGACCTTGAGGCGGCTGAAGCGCTTGGCGTCCTTGCTGCTGTTCAGCACGTCGTGTAGGGCATTGGCAGACAGCCCGACCTTGGCGAAGACCGTGGACAGCGTGTCGCCATTGGCGACGCTGATGGTTTTCTGGAGAGGGTTGGTCGGGGAGGCGGTTTCTTCGGCGGCTACGGACTTTTCTTCTTCTGTGGCCGCGACTCCTTCGGCGGCGCTATCGATCTTGGCAAACGGCGAGTCGGCACCATCTGCGCTTCGGTCGCCTGGTCGCAGGTCATCTTTCTGCTGCACCACCAGTTCGGAGCTGCTGTCGAGCTCGAGGTTGAGATAGGTCCGCTTGGCTTCTACTTCCCGCGAGGGGAACACCAGCAGCGCCAGGCTGAGCATCGCGGCGACGCCGCTCGCCGCCAGGATGTGACTTTTGGGGTACAGGGGAGGCGCTGTTCTTGTAGGGGTCATAGGCTGCTTTGGCTTTGAATAGATGAAGAGATGAAAAAAGCAATGAATATGCAGTAACTGTATAAAATATAACCAAATCGTCTGTAAGGCAACCCTGATGCTGCTTGCGCAGGCGCGGCTGGTGGTCGGCGCTGGGCAAAACTTGTCATTTGTCCGCGATCTTGTATGGTTGGTTCCCTTTGGTTTTTGAGTGGTCGTGAGTTCTGTCATGAAGTCGGTCGAAGAGCAGCTGGCGCTGATCAAGCGCGGCGCGGAAGAGGTCCTGGTTGAGTCCGAGCTGGTCGAAAAGCTCAAGCGCGGTCAGCCGCTGCGCATCAAGGCGGGCTTCGACCCGACGGCGCCGGACCTGCATCTCGGGCATACGGTGCTGATCAACAAGCTGCGCCAGTTTCAGGAGCTGGGGCACCAGGTCATCTTCCTGATCGGTGACTTCACCGGGATGATCGGCGATCCGAGCGGCAAGAGCGCGACCCGCCCGCCCCTGACCCGCGAGCAGGTGCTGGATAACGCCGAGACCTATAAGTCGCAGGTGTTCAAGATTCTCGATCCGGCCAAGACCGAGGTGGCGTTCAACTCCACCTGGATGGATCAATTGACGCCGGCCGACTTCATTCGCCTGGCTTCGCAGTACACCGTGGCGCGGATGCTCGAGCGCGACGATTTCAGCAAGCGCTACTCGACCAATCAGCCCATTGCCATCCATGAGTTCCTCTATCCCCTGGTTCAGGGGTATGACTCGGTGGCGCTGCGCGCCGATGTCGAACTGGGCGGTACCGACCAGAAGTTCAACTTGCTGATGGGGCGCGAGTTGCAGCGCGCCTATGGTCAGGCGTCTCAATGTGTCGTCACCATGCCGCTGCTCGAGGGGCTCGATGGCGTCAAGAAGATGTCCAAGTCCCTGGGTAACTATGTGGGCATTCAGGAGGCGCCGGGCGTGATGTACAGCAAGCTGGTGTCCATTCCCGATGTGCTCATGTGGCGTTACTTCGAGCTGCTCAGCTTCCGATCCATGGAGGAGATCGAGCAGTTCAAGCGTGATGTCGAGCAGGGGGCTAATCCACGCGACATCAAGATCAAATTGGCCGAAGAGATCGTCGCGCGCTTCCATGGGGAGGAGGCGGCCGCCAGCGCGCACCGCTCCGCGGGCAATCGCATGAAGGATGGCGAGCTGCCCGAGGATCTGCCGGAGATCGAGCTGGCTGCCGCCGAAGACATGCCGATCGCGGCGCTGCTCAACAAGGCCGGCTTGGTCAAGAATGCCGCGATGGCGCGTGATCTGCTCGGCTCCGGCTCTGTGCGCGTCGATGGCGAGGTAGTCGATCGTTCCTTTGTTTATAAGCTTGGGGCGAGCCATGTTTGTCAGGCGGGGAAGAAGGCTTTCGCGCGCATCACGCTCAAGGCTGAATAGTCTTTTTATAAAAAGCATTGACCTACCGTTTGCGGTGCCTATAATGCGCACCACTTCCGGTGCGGATCTCTCGGAAAACCTCTTGTAAATCAATTGGTTATCTTTAAAAGAGGGGTTGCAAAGCAGCGAAAGCTGCGTAGAATGCGCCGGCCTGACAGGGTGGAGGGTTGATCCTGTCGGGGCTTCGGTCGAGGTGATCGGAGGCGGTTGAAAGAGGTGGTTGACAGTGGTTTCGAACGCTGTAGAATTCGCCTCCCGCTGACGAGGAGCTGAAAGCTGATCGAAGGCGCAAGCGGTTGAGTTTGAAAAGAAATTTTCGAAACTGCTTGACGGAAGATGAGGCTGCTGTAGAATGCGCGCCTCGGTTGAGGCGAAAGACTTAACCAACTGTTCTTTAACAACTGAGTCAAGCAATTCGTGTGGGTGCTTGTGAGGTAAGACTGGTAGTCAACTGATTATCAGCATCACAAAGCAACACTCGTTAATTCGAGAGTTAACTCTTTTAAGTAAGAGATTTGCGATTGCTGAGCCAAGTTTAGGGTTTTCTCAAAACCCAAGCAGTATTGAACTGAAGAGTTTGATCATGGCTCAGATTGAACGCTGGCGGCAGGCCTAACACATGCAAGTCGAGCGGATGAGTGGAGCTTGCTCTATGATTCAGCGGCGGACGGGTGAGTAATGCCTAGGAATCTGCCTGGTAGTGGGGGACAACGTTTCGAAAGGAACGCTAATACCGCATACGTCCTACGGGAGAAAGCAGGGGACCTTCGGGCCTTGCGCTATCAGATGAGCCTAGGTCGGATTAGCTAGTAGGTGAGGTAATGGCTCACCTAGGCGACGATCCGTAACTGGTCTGAGAGGATGATCAGTCACACTGGAACTGAGACACGGTCCAGACTCCTACGGGAGGCAGCAGTGGGGAATATTGGACAATGGGCGAAAGCCTGATCCAGCCATGCCGCGTGTGTGAAGAAGGTCTTCGGATTGTAAAGCACTTTAAGTTGGGAGGAAGGGCAGTAAGTTAATACCTTGCTGTTTTGACGTTACCAACAGAATAAGCACCGGCTAACTCTGTGCCAGCAGCCGCGGTAATACAGAGGGTGCAAGCGTTAATCGGAATTACTGGGCGTAAAGCGCGCGTAGGTGGTTTGTTAAGTTGGATGTGAAAGCCCCGGGCTCAACCTGGGAACTGCATCCAAAACTGGCAAGCTAGAGTACGGTAGAGGGTGGTGGAATTTCCTGTGTAGCGGTGAAATGCGTAGATATAGGAAGGAACACCAGTGGCGAAGGCGACCACCTGGACTGATACTGACACTGAGGTGCGAAAGCGTGGGGAGCAAACAGGATTAGATACCCTGGTAGTCCACGCCGTAAACGATGTCAACTAGCCGTTGGAATCCTTGAGATTTTAGTGGCGCAGCTAACGCATTAAGTTGACCGCCTGGGGAGTACGGCCGCAAGGTTAAAACTCAAATGAATTGACGGGGGCCCGCACAAGCGGTGGAGCATGT
The DNA here is from genome assembly GCF_033547155.1 of Pseudomonas benzenivorans. Taxonomy (GTDB): domain Bacteria; phylum Pseudomonadota; class Gammaproteobacteria; order Pseudomonadales; family Pseudomonadaceae; genus Aquipseudomonas; species Aquipseudomonas benzenivorans_B. Next base: position 3,886,164 of record NZ_CP137892.1, on the reverse strand, counting down.
GGTTTAATTCGAAGCAACGCGAAGAACCTTACCTGGCCTTGACATCTACAGAACTTTCCAGAGATGGATTGGTGCCTTCGGGAACTGTAAGACAGGTGCTGCATGGCTGTCGTCAGCTCGTGTCGTGAGATGTTGGGTTAAGTCCCGTAACGAGCGCAACCCTTGTCCTTAGTTACCAGCGGGTTATGCCGGGAACTCTAAGGAGACTGCCGGTGACAAACCGGAGGAAGGTGGGGATGACGTCAAGTCATCATGGCCCTTACGGCCAGGGCTACACACGTGCTACAATGGTCGGTACAAAGGGTTGCCAAGCCGCGAGGTGGAGCTAATCCCATAAAACCGATCGTAGTCCGGATCGCAGTCTGCAACTCGACTGCGTGAAGTCGGAATCGCTAGTAATCGTGAATCAGAATGTCACGGTGAATACGTTCCCGGGCCTTGTACACACCGCCCGTCACACCATGGGAGTGGGTTGCACCAGAAGTAGCTAGTCTAACCGCAAGGGGGACGGTTACCACGGTGTGATTCATGACTGGGGTGAAGTCGTAACAAGGTAGCCGTAGGGGAACCTGCGGCTGGATCACCTCCTTAATCGACGACATCAGCTTCCTTATAAGCCCCCACACGAATTGCTTGATTCATTGCGAAAGACGATTGGGTCTGTAGCTCAGTTGGTTAGAGCGCACCCCTGATAAGGGTGAGGTCGGCAGTTCGAATCTGCCCAGACCCACCAATTGTTGTGGGGTTGGCCTTAGGTTTATATGGGGCCATAGCTCAGCTGGGAGAGCGCCTGCCTTGCACGCAGGAGGTCAGCGGTTCGATCCCGCTTGGCTCCACCACCGACAGCCCGTTTAGAGTTCAGAAATGAACGTTCCAGGTGTGACCTGTTGAATGTTGATTTCTGGTCTTTGACCAGTTGCAAATCGTTCTTTAAAAATTTGGGTATGTGATAGAAGTGACTGATTGGCTGCTTTCACTGGCAGTTGATCAATCAAGGTAAAATTTGCGTTGTTCTCAAGTGCAAATTTTCGGCGAATGTCGTCTTCACGTTCGAGGCCGTAACCAGATTGCTTGGGGTTATATGGTCAAGTGAAGAAGCGCATACGGTGGATGCCTTGGCAGTCAGAGGCGATGAAAGACGTGGTAGCCTGCGATAAGCTTCGGGGAGTCGGCAAACAGACTTTGATCCGGAGATCTCTGAATGGGGGAACCCACCCAGCATAAGCTGGGTATCCTGCACTGAATACATAGGTGTAGGAGGCGAACCAGGGGAACTGAAACATCTAAGTACCCTGAGGAATAGAAATCAACCGAGATTCCCTTAGTAGTGGCGAGCGAACGGGGACTAGCCCTTAAGCTTCTTTGATTTTAGCGGAACGCTCTGGAAAGTGCGGCCATAGTGGGTGATAGCCCTGTACGCGAAAGGATCTTAGAAGTGAAATCGAGTAGGACGGAGCACGAGAAACTTTGTCTGAATATGGGGGGACCATCCTCCAAGGCTAAATACTACTGACTGACCGATAGTGAACCAGTACCGTGAGGGAAAGGCGAAAAGAACCCCGGAGAGGGGAGTGAAATAGAACCTGAAACCGTATGCGTACAAGCAGTGGGAGCCTACTTGTTAGGTGACTGCGTACCTTTTGTATAATGGGTCAGCGACTTATATTCAGTGGCGAGCTTAACCGAATAGGGGAGGCGTAGCGAAAGCGAGTCTTAATAGGGCGTTTAGTCGCTGGGTATAGACCCGAAACCGGGCGATCTATCCATGGGCAGGTTGAAGGTTAGGTAACACTGACTGGAGGACCGAACCGACTACCGTTGAAAAGTTAGCGGATGACCTGTGGATCGGAGTGAAAGGCTAATCAAGCTCGGAGATAGCTGGTTCTCCTCGAAAGCTATTTAGGTAGCGCCTCGTGTATCACTGCTGGGGGTAGAGCACTGTTTCGGCTAGGGGGTCATCCCGACTTACCAAACCGATGCAAACTCCGAATACCAGCAAGTGTCAGCACGGGAGACACACGGCGGGTGCTAACGTCCGTCGTGAAAAGGGAAACAACCCAGACCGTCAGCTAAGGTCCCAAAGTTATGGTTAAGTGGGAAACGATGTGGGAAGGCTTAGACAGCTAGGAGGTTGGCTTAGAAGCAGCCACCCTTTAAAGAAAGCGTAATAGCTCACTAGTCGAGTCGGCCTGCGCGGAAGATGTAACGGGGCTCAAACCATACACCGAAGCTACGGGTTCAACGTAAGTTGAGCGGTAGAGGAGCGTTCTGTAAGCCTGTGAAGGTGAGTTGAGAAGCTTGCTGGAGGTATCAGAAGTGCGAATGCTGACATGAGTAACGACAATGCGAGTGAAAAACTCGCACGCCGAAAGACCAAGGTTTCCTGCGCAACGTTAATCGACGCAGGGTGAGTCGGCCCCTAAGGCGAGGCAGAAATGCGTAGTCGATGGGAAACGGGTTAATATTCCCGTACTTCTAGTTACTGCGATGGAGGGACGGAGAAGGCTAGGCCAGCACGGCGTTGGTTGTCCGTGTTTAAGGTGGTAGGCAGAGTGCTTAGGTAAATCCGGGCGCTTAATGCCGAGAGCTGATGACGAGTTGTCTTTTAGACGACGAAGTGGTTGATGCCATGCTTCCAGGAAAAGCTTCTAAGCTTCAGGTAACTAGGAACCGTACCCCAAACCGACACAGGTGGTTAGGTAGAGAATACCAAGGCGCTTGAGAGAACTCGGGTGAAGGAACTAGGCAAAATGGCACCGTAACTTCGGGAGAAGGTGCGCCGGTGAGGGTGAAGCATTTACTGCGTAAGCCCATGCCGGTCGAAGATACCAGGCCGCTGCGACTGTTTATTAAAAACACAGCACTCTGCAAACACGAAAGTGGACGTATAGGGTGTGACGCCTGCCCGGTGCCGGAAGGTTAATTGATGGGGTTAGCTAACGCGAAGCTCTTGATCGAAGCCCCGGTAAACGGCGGCCGTAACTATAACGGTCCTAAGGTAGCGAAATTCCTTGTCGGGTAAGTTCCGACCTGCACGAATGGCGTAACGATGGCGGCGCTGTCTCCACCCGAGACTCAGTGAAATTGAAATCGCTGTGAAGATGCAGTGTATCCGCGGCTAGACGGAAAGACCCCGTGAACCTTTACTATAGCTTTGCACTGGACTTTGAGCTTGCTTGTGTAGGATAGGTGGGAGGCTTTGAAGCGTGGACGCCAGTTCGCGTGGAGCCATCCTTGAAATACCACCCTGGCAACCTTGAGGTTCTAACTCTGGTCCGTTATCCGGATCGAGGACAGTGTATGGTGGGTAGTTTGACTGGGGCGGTCTCCTCCTAAAGAGTAACGGAGGAGTACGAAGGTGCGCTCAGACCGGTCGGAAATCGGTCGTAGAGTATAAAGGCAAAAGCGCGCTTGACTGCGAGACAGACACGTCGAGCAGGTACGAAAGTAGGTCTTAGTGATCCGGTGGTTCTGTATGGAAGGGCCATCGCTCAACGGATAAAAGGTACTCCGGGGATAACAGGCTGATACCGCCCAAGAGTTCATATCGACGGCGGTGTTTGGCACCTCGATGTCGGCTCATCACATCCTGGGGCTGAAGCCGGTCCCAAGGGTATGGCTGTTCGCCATTTAAAGTGGTACGCGAGCTGGGTTTAGAACGTCGTGAGACAGTTCGGTCCCTATCTGCCGTGGACGTTTGAGATTTGAGAGGGGCTGCTCCTAGTACGAGAGGACCGGAGTGGACGAACCTCTGGTGTTCCGGTTGTCACGCCAGTGGCATTGCCGGGTAGCTATGTTCGGAAGAGATAACCGCTGAAAGCATCTAAGCGGGAAACTTGCCTCAAGATGAGATCTCACTGGAGCCTTGAGCTCCCTGAAGGGCCGTCGAAGACTACGACGTTGATAGGTGGGGTGTGTAAGCGCTGTGAGGCGTTGAGCTAACCCATACTAATTGCCCGTGAGGCTTGACCATATAACACCCAAACAATTTGCTGTTTGTGTGCTCGATGGTTGAAGTCGACAACAAACCGAAAATTTGCCAGAACACGCAAAACCAGACATCACATACCCAATATGGGGAGGCGACTCAACATCGACTCTCCAACCGAATTGCTTGACGACCATAGAGCGTTGGAACCACCTGATCCCATCCCGAACTCAGTAGTGAAACGATGCATCGCCGATGGTAGTGTGGGGCTTCCCCATGTGAGAGTAGGTCATCGTCAAGCACCTATCCCAAACCCCCGACCCGCACATGCAGGTCGGGGGTTTGCCTTTTAGTGAAAGCCTTAGATTTTGATCTAAGGTTGAGACTCCAAGTGATGAAAGTCCTGGAGTCGTCCGCAAGCGGTTGAGTTTGAAAAGAAATTTTCGAAACTGCTTGACGGAAGATGAGGCTGCTGTAGAATGCGCGCCTCGGTTGAGACGAAAGACTTAACCAACTGTTCTTTAACAACTGAATCAAGCAATTCGTGTGGGTGCTTGTGAGGTAAGACTGGTAGTCAACTGATTATCAGCATCACAAAGCAACACTCGTTAATTCGAGAGTTAACTCTTTTAAGTAAGAGATTTGCGATTGCTGAGCCAAGTTTAGGGTTTTCTCAAAACCCAAGCAGTATTGAACTGAAGAGTTTGATCATGGCTCAGATTGAACGCTGGCGGCAGGCCTAACACATGCAAGTCGAGCGGATGAGTGGAGCTTGCTCTATGATTCAGCGGCGGACGGGTGAGTAATGCCTAGGAATCTGCCTGGTAGTGGGGGACAACGTTTCGAAAGGAACGCTAATACCGCATACGTCCTACGGGAGAAAGCAGGGGACCTTCGGGCCTTGCGCTATCAGATGAGCCTAGGTCGGATTAGCTAGTAGGTGAGGTAATGGCTCACCTAGGCGACGATCCGTAACTGGTCTGAGAGGATGATCAGTCACACTGGAACTGAGACACGGTCCAGACTCCTACGGGAGGCAGCAGTGGGGAATATTGGACAATGGGCGAAAGCCTGATCCAGCCATGCCGCGTGTGTGAAGAAGGTCTTCGGATTGTAAAGCACTTTAAGTTGGGAGGAAGGGCAGTAAGTTAATACCTTGCTGTTTTGACGTTACCAACAGAATAAGCACCGGCTAACTCTGTGCCAGCAGCCGCGGTAATACAGAGGGTGCAAGCGTTAATCGGAATTACTGGGCGTAAAGCGCGCGTAGGTGGTTTGTTAAGTTGGATGTGAAAGCCCCGGGCTCAACCTGGGAACTGCATCCAAAACTGGCAAGCTAGAGTACGGTAGAGGGTGGTGGAATTTCCTGTGTAGCGGTGAAATGCGTAGATATAGGAAGGAACACCAGTGGCGAAGGCGACCACCTGGACTGATACTGACACTGAGGTGCGAAAGCGTGGGGAGCAAACAGGATTAGATACCCTGGTAGTCCACGCCGTAAACGATGTCAACTAGCCGTTGGAATCCTTGAGATTTTAGTGGCGCAGCTAACGCATTAAGTTGACCGCCTGGGGAGTACGGCCGCAAGGTTAAAACTCAAATGAATTGACGGGGGCCCGCACAAGCGGTGGAGCATGTGGTTTAATTCGAAGCAACGCGAAGAACCTTACCTGGCCTTGACATCTACAGAACTTTCCAGAGATGGATTGGTGCCTTCGGGAACTGTAAGACAGGTGCTGCATGGCTGTCGTCAGCTCGTGTCGTGAGATGTTGGGTTAAGTCCCGTAACGAGCGCAACCCTTGTCCTTAGTTACCAGCGGGTTATGCCGGGAACTCTAAGGAGACTGCCGGTGACAAACCGGAGGAAGGTGGGGATGACGTCAAGTCATCATGGCCCTTACGGCCAGGGCTACACACGTGCTACAATGGTCGGTACAAAGGGTTGCCAAGCCGCGAGGTGGAGCTAATCCCATAAAACCGATCGTAGTCCGGATCGCAGTCTGCAACTCGACTGCGTGAAGTCGGAATCGCTAGTAATCGTGAATCAGAATGTCACGGTGAATACGTTCCCGGGCCTTGTACACACCGCCCGTCACACCATGGGAGTGGGTTGCACCAGAAGTAGCTAGTCTAACCGCAAGGGGGACGGTTACCACGGTGTGATTCATGACTGGGGTGAAGTCGTAACAAGGTAGCCGTAGGGGAACCTGCGGCTGGATCACCTCCTTAATCGACGACATCAGCTTCCTTATAAGCCCCCACACGAATTGCTTGATTCATTGCGAAAGACGATTGGGTCTGTAGCTCAGTTGGTTAGAGCGCACCCCTGATAAGGGTGAGGTCGGCAGTTCGAATCTGCCCAGACCCACCAATTGTTGTGGGGTTGGCCTTAGATTTATATGGGGCCATAGCTCAGCTGGGAGAGCGCCTGCCTTGCACGCAGGAGGTCAGCGGTTCGATCCCGCTTGGCTCCACCACCGACAGCCCGTTTAGAGTTCAGAAATGAACGTTCCAGGTGTGACCTGTTGAATGTTGATTTCTGGTCTTTGACCAGTTGCAAATCGTTCTTTAAAAATTTGGGTATGTGATAGAAGTGACTGATTGGCTGCTTTCACTGGCAGTTGATCAATCAAGGTAAAATTTGCGTTGTTCTCAAGTGCAAATTTTCGGCGAATGTCGTCTTCACGTTCGAGGCCGTAACCAGATTGCTTGGGGTTATATGGTCAAGTGAAGAAGCGCATACGGTGGATGCCTTGGCAGTCAGAGGCGATGAAAGACGTGGTAGCCTGCGATAAGCTTCGGGGAGTCGGCAAACAGACTTTGATCCGGAGATCTCTGAATGGGGGAACCCACCCAGCATAAGCTGGGTATCCTGCACTGAATACATAGGTGTAGGAGGCGAACCAGGGGAACTGAAACATCTAAGTACCCTGAGGAATAGAAATCAACCGAGATTCCCTTAGTAGTGGCGAGCGAACGGGGACTAGCCCTTAAGCTTCTTTGATTTTAGCGGAACGCTCTGGAAAGTGCGGCCATAGTGGGTGATAGCCCTGTACGCGAAAGGATCTTAGAAGTGAAATCGAGTAGGACGGAGCACGAGAAACTTTGTCTGAATATGGGGGGACCATCCTCCAAGGCTAAATACTACTGACTGACCGATAGTGAACCAGTACCGTGAGGGAAAGGCGAAAAGAACCCCGGAGAGGGGAGTGAAATAGAACCTGAAACCGTATGCGTACAAGCAGTGGGAGCCTACTTGTTAGGTGACTGCGTACCTTTTGTATAATGGGTCAGCGACTTATATTCAGTGGCGAGCTTAACCGAATAGGGGAGGCGTAGCGAAAGCGAGTCTTAATAGGGCGTTTAGTCGCTGGGTATAGACCCGAAACCGGGCGATCTATCCATGGGCAGGTTGAAGGTTAGGTAACACTGACTGGAGGACCGAACCGACTACCGTTGAAAAGTTAGCGGATGACCTGTGGATCGGAGTGAAAGGCTAATCAAGCTCGGAGATAGCTGGTTCTCCTCGAAAGCTATTTAGGTAGCGCCTCGTGTATCACTGCTGGGGGTAGAGCACTGTTTCGGCTAGGGGGTCATCCCGACTTACCAAACCGATGCAAACTCCGAATACCAGCAAGTGTCAGCACGGGAGACACACGGCGGGTGCTAACGTCCGTCGTGAAAAGGGAAACAACCCAGACCGTCAGCTAAGGTCCCAAAGTTATGGTTAAGTGGGAAACGATGTGGGAAGGCTTAGACAGCTAGGAGGTTGGCTTAGAAGCAGCCACCCTTTAAAGAAAGCGTAATAGCTCACTAGTCGAGTCGGCCTGCGCGGAAGATGTAACGGGGCTCAAACCATACACCGAAGCTACGGGTTCAACGTAAGTTGAGCGGTAGAGGAGCGTTCTGTAAGCCTGTGAAGGTGAGTTGAGAAGCTTGCTGGAGGTATCAGAAGTGCGAATGCTGACATGAGTAACGACAATGCGAGTGAAAAACTCGCACGCCGAAAGACCAAGGTTTCCTGCGCAACGTTAATCGACGCAGGGTGAGTCGGCCCCTAAGGCGAGGCAGAAATGCGTAGTCGATGGGAAACGGGTTAATATTCCCGTACTTCTAGTTACTGCGATGGAGGGACGGAGAAGGCTAGGCCAGCACGGCGTTGGTTGTCCGTGTTTAAGGTGGTAGGCAGAGTGCTTAGGTAAATCCGGGCGCTTAATGCCGAGAGCTGATGACGAGTTGTCTTTTAGACGACGAAGTGGTTGATGCCATGCTTCCAGGAAAAGCTTCTAAGCTTCAGGTAACTAGGAACCGTACCCCAAACCGACACAGGTGGTTAGGTAGAGAATACCAAGGCGCTTGAGAGAACTCGGGTGAAGGAACTAGGCAAAATGGCACCGTAACTTCGGGAGAAGGTGCGCCGGTGAGGGTGAAGCATTTACTGCGTAAGCCCATGCCGGTCGAAGATACCAGGCCGCTGCGACTGTTTATTAAAAACACAGCACTCTGCAAACACGAAAGTGGACGTATAGGGTGTGACGCCTGCCCGGTGCCGGAAGGTTAATTGATGGGGTTAGCTAACGCGAAGCTCTTGATCGAAGCCCCGGTAAACGGCGGCCGTAACTATAACGGTCCTAAGGTAGCGAAATTCCTTGTCGGGTAAGTTCCGACCTGCACGAATGGCGTAACGATGGCGGCGCTGTCTCCACCCGAGACTCAGTGAAATTGAAATCGCTGTGAAGATGCAGTGTATCCGCGGCTAGACGGAAAGACCCCGTGAACCTTTACTATAGCTTTGCACTGGACTTTGAGCTTGCTTGTGTAGGATAGGTGGGAGGCTTTGAAGCGTGGACGCCAGTTCGCGTGGAGCCATCCTTGAAATACCACCCTGGCAACCTTGAGGTTCTAACTCTGGTCCGTTATCCGGATCGAGGACAGTGTATGGTGGGTAGTTTGACTGGGGCGGTCTCCTCCTAAAGAGTAACGGAGGAGTACGAAGGTGCGCTCAGACCGGTCGGAAATCGGTCGTAGAGTATAAAGGCAAAAGCGCGCTTGACTGCGAGACAGACACGTCGAGCAGGTACGAAAGTAGGTCTTAGTGATCCGGTGGTTCTGTATGGAAGGGCCATCGCTCAACGGATAAAAGGTACTCCGGGGATAACAGGCTGATACCGCCCAAGAGTTCATATCGACGGCGGTGTTTGGCACCTCGATGTCGGCTCATCACATCCTGGGGCTGAAGCCGGTCCCAAGGGTATGGCTGTTCGCCATTTAAAGTGGTACGCGAGCTGGGTTTAGAACGTCGTGAGACAGTTCGGTCCCTATCTGCCGTGGACGTTTGAGATTTGAGAGGGGCTGCTCCTAGTACGAGAGGACCGGAGTGGACGAACCTCTGGTGTTCCGGTTGTCACGCCAGTGGCATTGCCGGGTAGCTATGTTCGGAAGAGATAACCGCTGAAAGCATCTAAGCGGGAAACTTGCCTCAAGATGAGATCTCACTGGAGCCTTGAGCTCCCTGAAGGGCCGTCGAAGACTACGACGTTGATAGGTGGGGTGTGTAAGCGCTGTGAGGCGTTGAGCTAACCCATACTAATTGCCCGTGAGGCTTGACCATATAACACCCAAACAATTTGCTGTTTGTGTGCTCGATGGTTGAAGTCGACAACAAACCGAAAATTTGCCAGAACACGCAAAACCAGACATCACATACCCAATATGGGGAGGCGACTCAACATCGACTCTCCAACCGAATTGCTTGACGACCATAGAGCGTTGGAACCACCTGATCCCATCCCGAACTCAGTAGTGAAACGATGCATCGCCGATGGTAGTGTGGGGCTTCCCCATGTGAGAGTAGGTCATCGTCAAGCACCTATCCCAAACCCCCGACCCGCGCACGCAGGTCGGGGGTTTGCCTTTGTGCGGCGGAAATAGCCAGTTGGCTTTGTAGGCAATGGCTTGGCGCATCGTTATCATGCGTGCCTTACTGCGCGGGGAGGCGGCATGCTGCCATTGTTAAGGCTTCTTCAAGATGGGCGCTTCCATTCGGGCGAGGCGCTCGGAGCTGCGCTCGGGGTCAGTCGTGCTGCGGTGTGGAAGCAGTTGCGCGCTCTTGAGGCCGAGCTCGGTCTGCCTATCCATAAGGTTCGGGGGCGCGGCTATCGTCTGGAAAGCCCGCTGCGACTTCTGGATGAAAGCATCTTGGCGGCGAGTGGCGCGCGACCGCACTGGCCTGTAATGGTGTTGCATTCGGTCGATTCGACCAACTCCGAGGCCTTGCGGCGACTCGAGCGTCAGCTGCCGGCGCCTTTTGTCGTGTTGGCCGAGCAGCAGACTTCGGGTCGTGGGCGACGAGGGCGTACCTGGGTGAGCCCGTTTGCAGAGAACCTCTATTACAGTCTGGTGCTGCGGGTCGAGGGGGGCGTGCGGCAATTGGAAGGGCTCAGTCTGGTGGTGGGGTTGGCCCTGCTTCACGCTATCCGGGCTATGGGTGTGGTGGGGGCGGGTCTAAAGTGGCCTAACGACCTACTGGTGAATGGCCGCAAGCTTGCCGGAATCCTCCTGGAGCTGTCCGGTGACCCGGCGGATGTTTGCCATGTGGTTATAGGCATTGGCATCAACGTCAATATGCTACCGGGCGCCCTTCAGGTCATCGATCAGCCGTGGACTTCTATGCGCGCAGAGCTCGGGCACGGGGTCGATCGCAACGAGTTGGTTTCGCTGCTCAATGAGCAGCTGTCTATCTACCTTGAGCGGCATCGGAAGGAAGGTTTTTCAAGGTTGCTCGAAGAGTGGCAGAGCAATCATCTCTGGCAGGGGCGTGCAGCCATACTCACTGCCGGGGCGCAGCAGATAGAAGGCGTGGTTCAGGGCGTGGATTCGACCGGAGCGCTGCGTTTGTTGGTGGATGGAGTGGAGCGGCTCTTCAGTGGTGGTGAGCTCAGTTTGAGGTTGCGCAATGATTCTTGAGCTCGATTGTGGGAATAGCTTTATCAAGTGGCGTGTGATTCCTCGGGAGGGAGTGGGCGCTCTCTGTGGTGGGGTGGTGGGGGCTGATGTCGAGCTCTTGCAGGTCGTTCGCAGCAAGGTGTCGAGTCTGGACGCCTGTCGTTTGGTTAGTGTGCGTACCGATGAGGAGACGCTGCAACTGGTTGCCCCCCTGGAGTCAGCCTTTGCCATGGCGTGCAGCTGGGCGCGCCCGGCTGCGGAGCTCGCTGGGGTGCGCAATGGTTATGAGCAGCCCGACCGGCTGGGGCTGGATCGCTGGTTGGCTTTGGTCGGGGCCTATCACCAGGCGAAGGGGGCCTGTCTGGTCCTCGATTTGGGAACCGCGGTGACTGCCGACTTCGTCGGGGGCGACGGTCAGCACCTGGGGGGGTTCATCTGTCCGGGTGTGCCTCTCATGCGCAATCAGTTGCGAACCCATACGCGGCGGATTCGTTATGACGATGCCGCGGCGGAACGGGCTCTCCACGGGCTTGGCCCGGGACGTTCGACCGCGGAGGCGGTCGAGCGTGGCTGCTCGCTGATGCTGCAGGGCTTCGTGCAGACTCAGTTGGCGCTTGCGCGCGAGTATTGGGGGGGAGCGTTCCGGGTCTTCCTCACGGGCGGGGATGCGGGGTTGGTGGCGGACCTGGTGCCTGATGCCAAGGTCGCACCCGACCTAGTGTTTACCGGCCTGGCAATCGCCTGTCCGCTAGATTGAGGTTGCGCATGCGCTGGATGTTTCTGTTGTTGCTGGTCCTGAACCTGTTCTATTACGTGTGGCATCAGCAGCAGGTGCCCATGCGGGCTAAAGAGGTGGCCCCCCTGGCGCTGGCGCGAGGCGGCGAGGGCGATATTCGCCTGCTGAGCGAGTCCGAGGTGTCGGTGCTGCGAAAGCCGCCAGTCGCCGAGGTCAAGGCCGGGGAGGCGGTCTGTCTGTTTCTGGGTAGCTTCGAGCAGAGGACGGCGGCTGCAGTACTGGAGCAGCGCCTGCTCAGCCTGGATATTCGCTCCGGCATCCAGGCCGTCGATGCCGCGGCTGGGGTCGACTATTGGGTGTATTTGCCGCCCCTGGCGTCGCGGCAAGCCTCATTGCGGCAGCTGAAAGAACTGCAAGCGCGGAAGATAGACAGCTACATCATCGCCGAAGGTGAGTTGGCGAATGGCATCTCTCTAGGGATATTTCCACGGATCGACTCGGCGGAGAGCGTGCTCCAGCGGTTGAGGGGGGCTGGATACGAGCCCTTGCTCAAGGAGCTGTCGCGTGCTCACCGTAGTTATTGGGTGCGCATCGCCCCGGAGAGCAGGCGCCTGGCGGAGGAATCCTTGCTGGAGCGTTTGGCTTTTGATTTCAAAGGCTTAAAACATCAATTAATGCCGTGCGAAGGCGTTGCAAGGTCGAGAAAGATTGACTAGAATGGCGCCCGCTTCACAGGGTGGTACCAGCGATGGATCTGTGAGGTTGCTGTCGATGCAGCTAAGCTCAGGTTTTTAAATGAGAAAATGCTTGACAGTAGGGTGGCATGAAACGAGAATGCCGCCTCCTTTTGGAGGGATTCCCGAGTGGCCAAAGGGATCAGACTGTAAATCTGACGTCATCGACTTCGAAGGTTCGAATCCTTCTCCCTCCACCAGATTTAGCGTGAGCTGAAGGCTCCGCGGGTATAGTTCAGTGGTAGAACCTCAGCCTTCCAAGCTGATGATGCGGGTTCGATTCCCGCTACCCGCTCCAGGTCTTCAGTCGTTGTAAAGTGTTTCGCTCATGTAGCTCAGTTGGTAGAGCACACCCTTGGTAAGGGTGAGGTCAGCGGTTCAAATCCGCTCATGAGCTCCATTTAATAAAGGCAGATATGAAAGTATCTGCCTTTGTTTTAATGGGCAGTGTGACTTGCTCAATTCTTCGTTGGGAGACGGTCAAAATGGCTAAAGAGAAATTTGAACGTAACAAGCCGCACGTCAACGTCGGCACCATCGGTCACGTTGACCACGGTAAAACCACTCTGACCGCTGCTCTGACTCGCGTTTGCTCCGAAGTATTCGGCAGCGCCAAGGTCGACTTCGACAAGATCGACAGCGCCCCGGAAGAGAAGGCTCGTGGTATCACCATCAACACCGCGCACGTAGAGTACGATTCCAACATTCGTCACTACGCGCACGTTGACTGCCCGGGTCACGCTGACTATGTGAAGAACATGATCACCGGTGCTGCGCAGATGGACGGCGCCATCCTGGTTTGCTCCGCTGCCGACGGCCCGATGCCGCAGACTCGCGAGCACATCCTGCTGTCCCGTCAGGTGGGCGTTCCGTACATCGTCGTGTTCCTGAACAAGGCTGACATGGTTGACGACGCCGAGTTGCTGGAACTGGTCGAGATGGAAGTTCGCGACCTGCTGTCCACCTACGACTTCCCGGGCGACGACACGCCGATCATCATCGGTTCCGCGCTGATGGCGCTGAACGGGGAAGACGCCAACGAGATGGGTACCACTGCCGTCAAGAAGCTGGTCGAGACTCTGGATACCTACATCCCTGAGCCGGTTCGCGCCATCGACAAGCCGTTCCTGATGCCGATCGAAGACGTGTTCTCCATCTCCGGCCGCGGTACCGTGGTGACCGGTCGTGTCGAGCGCGGCATCGTCAAGGTCCAGGAAGAAATCGAGATCGTTGGTCTGCGTGACACCACCAAGACCACCTGCACCGGTGTCGAGATGTTCCGCAAGCTGCTCGACGAAGGTCGTGCTGGCGAGAACTGTGGCGTCCTGCTGCGCGGCACCAAGCGTGACGACGTAGAGCGTGGTCAGGTTCTGGCCAAGCCGGGCACCATCAAGCCGCACACCAAGTTTGAAGCCGAAGTGTATGTGCTGTCCAAGGAAGAAGGTGGTCGTCACACCCCGTTCTTCAAGGGCTACCGTCCACAGTTCTACTTCCGTACCACCGACGTAACCGGTTCTTGCGAGCTGCCGGAAGGCGTTGAGATGGTAATGCCGGGCGACAACGTGAAGATGGTTGTTACCCTGATCAAGCCGATCGCCATGGAAGACGGCCTGCGTTTCGCGATTCGCGAAGGTGGTCGTACCGTTGGTGCCGGCGTGGTTGCAAAGATCGTCGAGTAATCGGTTGATCTGTCTCTGTCAGGCCGGCATAATGGTCGGCCTGATTTTCCTCTAGGTCAGTAGCTCAATTGGCAGAGCGGCGGTCTCCAAAACCGCAGGTTGGGGGTTCGATTCCCTCCTGACCTGCCATATTCTCAGCGAATGTGGCGTGTCTTTCACAGGATCCTCGTAAATGATTGATAAGGCTGAGGCCAAAGACTCGCGCTTCGATCTGCTCAAGTGGCTGGTTGTAGTCGCTCTGGTCGTGGTGGGTGTTGTCGGTAATCAGTACTTCTCTGCCGAGCCGATTCTGTATCGTGTTCTGGTGTTGCTGGCTTTGGCAGGTGTCGCGGGCGCAGTTGCGCTGCAGACGGCCAAGGGGCAGGCGTTCACTGGGCTGGCGAAGGAAGCGCGCGTCGAAATTCGCAAGGTCGTCTGGCCGACTCGTCAGGAAACCACGCAGACCACGTTGATCGTGGTGGCTGTCGTCCTCGTGATGGCGCTTTTGCTGTGGGGCCTCGATTCGCTGCTGGGTTGGCTCGTTTCGTTGATTGTGGGTTAAAGGGTGTCCCGTGGCTAAGCGTTGGTACGTTGTGCATGCTTACTCGGGTTACGAGAAGCATGTGATGCGTTCTCTGATCGAGCGCGTCAAGCTCGCCGGTATGGAAGACGGCTTTGGCGAGATTCTGGTTCCTACCGAAGAAGTGGTAGAGATGCGTAATGGCCAGAAGCGCAAGAGCGAGCGCAAATTCTTCCCGGGCTATGTTCTGGTGCAGATGGAAATGAACGAAGGGACTTGGCACTTGGTCAAGGATACCCCGCGTGTCATGGGCTTTATCGGTGGTACGGCCGACAAGCCGGCGCCTATTACCGATAAGGAAGCCGAAGCCATTCTGCGTCGTGTTGCCGACAGCGGTGACAAGCCGAAGCCGAAGACGCTGTTCGAGCCGGGCGAGATGATTCGTGTGATCGATGGGCCGTTCGCTGATTTCAGTGGCGTCGTCGAAGAAGTCAATTATGAGAAGAGCCGAATCCAGGTGGCGGTGACCATTTTCGGTCGCTCGACACCGGTCGAGCTGGAGTTCAGTCAGGTCGAAAAGGCATAACTGACACAAGCATCCCATACCCCGCAGTCCTGGACTGCGGGGTTTTGTCGTCACTGGGATAAATATGTAATCACCGGGGAGCCGCAAGGCGTTAGAACCCGTAACTGGAGTAGCTCATGGCTAAGAAGATAACGGCTTATATCAAGCTGCAAGTAAAGGCTGCGCAGGCCAACCCGAGCCCGCCCGTAGGTCCGGCTCTCGGTCAGCATGGCGTGAACATCATGGAGTTCTGCAAGGCGTTCAACGCCAAGACCCAGGGCATGGAGCCCGGTCTGCCGACCCCGGTGATCATCACTGTTTATAGCGACCGCAGCTTCACCTTTGAAACCAAGAGCACCCCAGCTTCGGTTCTGCTGAAGAAGGCGGCAGGTCTGACCAGCGGTTCGGCGCGCCCGAACACCGTCAAGGTCGGTACCGTGACCCGTGCTCAGCTGGAAGAGATCGCCAAGACCAAAGAGGCTGATCTGACTGCCGCTGACCTGGATGCGGCCGTGCGTACCATCGCCGGTTCCGCTCGTAGCATGGGCCTGAACGTGGAGGGTGTGTAAGTGGCTAAGTTGACTAAGCGTCAAAAGGCGATCGCCGCAAAGGTCGAAGCCGGTAAGGTTTACAGCTTCGTCGAAGCCGCCGCTCTGCTCTCCGAGCTGTCGGCTGTCAAGTTCGCCGAGTCCGTTGACGTCGCGGTGAACCTGGGCGTCGATCCGCGCAAATCCGATCAGGTCGTGCGTGGTGCCACCGTTCTGCCGAACGGTTCCGGTAAGAGCGTTCGCGTCGCCGTGTTCACCCAGGGCCCTGCTGCCGAAGCCGCTCTGGCTGCTGGCGCCGACCGCGTTGGCATGGACGACCTGGCTGCCGAAATGAAAGGCGGCGACCTGAACTACGACGTGGTCATCGCTTCTCCGGACGCCATGCGTGTCGTCGGTCAGCTGGGCCAGGTGCTCGGTCCGCGCGGCCTGATGCCGAACCCGAAGGTCGGTACCGTAACCCCGGACGTGGCCAATGCCGTGAAGAACGCCAAGGCCGGTCAGGTGCGCTTCCGTACCGACAAGAACGGCATCATCCATGGTTCCGTCGGCAAGGTCAGCTTCGAGCCCGAGAAGCTGAAGCAGAACGTCGAAGCCTTGATCGCCGACCTCAAGCGCCTGAAGCCGTCGACCTCCAAAGGTATCTACGTCAAGCGTGTGACCCTGAGCACCACCATGGGCCCGGGTCTGGTCATCGATCAGGCATCGCTGGACGCGTAATGAATTAGGCAGGCGGAAGCGATTCCGCCGGCCGGCAAGATTGGGGTCCCTGCCTGGCGGGGGCTGTCCAAGACCGTAGGCGGCGCGAGCCTTAAACCCGAGGAGCGATCTTCGGCAGCCTACGCAGATGGTGCTCCCGATTCGTACCGAATCAGACACCAAAACGCCGTCCGGCTTCGGCTGGGCGAAACGGTAACATCCAGGAGTAAACCCGTGGCAATTAAACTCGAAGACAAGAAGGCCATCGTCGCTGAAGTCAACGAGGCTGCCAAAGCTGCCCTGTCCGCTGTCGTGGCCGATGCCCGTGGCGTGACCGTAGGTGCTATGACCGGACTCCGTAAAGAGGCCCGCGCATCTGGTGTGTACGTGAAAGTCGTACGTAACACCCTGCTGCGCCGCGCCGTTGAAGGCACTCAGTTCGACGTGCTCAACGACGTGTTCAAAGGCCCGACCCTGATTGCGTTCTCCAACGAGCATCCGGGCGCTGCTGCCCGCATCTTCAAGGAGTTCTCCAAGGGTCAGGACAAGTTCGAGATCAAGGCAGCTGCGTTCGAGGGTCAGTTCCTCGCAGCCAATCAGATCGACGTACTGGCAACCCTGCCGACTTACAACGAAGCGATTTCTCAGCTGATGAGCGTGATGCAAGGCGCTACCAGCAAGTTCGTTCGTACTTTGGCGGCTGTTCGCGACCAGAAAGAAGGCGTGGCTGCCTGATCCAGGCCGCCTAATCCCCTTTCACGCATATTTGTTTAATTTGATGGCCGCGAAGGCTGTCCCCCAATACAGGAATTAGAGTCATGGCTCTGACCAACGAAGACATCATCAACGCTGTATCCGAAATGTCCGTGATGCAGGTTGTTGAACTGATCAAGGCAATGGAAGAGAAGTTCGGCGTGACTGCCGCCGCCGCTGTTGCTGCTGGACCGGCTGCCGGCGCCGCTGCTGCTGTAGAAGAGCAGACCGAGTTCAACATCATCCTGGCTTCCGCCGGCGAGAAGAAAGTGAACGTGATCAAGGTCGTTCGCGAACTGACCGGTCTGGGTCTGAAAGAAGCCAAGGCAGTCGTTGACGGCGCCCCGGGCGTGGTCAAGGAAGGCGCTTCGAAAGAAGAAGCCGAAGCCGCCAAGAAGGCACTGGAAGAAGCTGGCGCCACTGTCGAGCTCAAGTAAGCGACGACTTTGCGTCTGCAGCCCAAGCGATTCGCGGAAGGCTGATGGCTGGTGGCTTTTGCCACCGGCCTTTTTCCGTTCTAGGTCGACTAATCAACGCTCGGCCTAGGCGGAAACTCCCACCCACGAGGGTGGCGCAAACCGAGGGTTTGCAAGATTTTCTGGCTGCTCCCGTCGGAGAGGCCAAATAAGCAGGTGACCAAGCTGGGGAACGCTGATGGCTTACTCATACACTGAGAAAAAACGTATCCGCAAGGACTTTAGCAAGTTGCCGGATGTCATGGATGTGCCTTATCTCCTGGCCATCCAGCTGGATTCGTATCGCGAATTCCTGCAGGCGGGAGCGACCAAGGACCAGTTTCGCGACATCGGCCTGCATGCGGCCTTCAAGTCCGTTTTCCCGATTATCAGCTATTCCGGCAATGCTGCTCTGGAGTATGTCGGTTATCGCCTGGGCGAGCCGGCTTTTGACGTCAAGGAATGCGTGCTGCGCGGCGTGACTTTCGCCGTACCGTTGCGGGTGAAGGTGCGCCTGATCATTTTCGACAAAGAGTCGTCGAACAAAGCGATCAAGGACATCAAAGAGCAAGAAGTTTACATGGGGGAAATCCCCCTGATGACCGAGAACGGCACCTTCGTGATCAATGGTACCGAGCGCGTCATCGTTTCCCAGCTGCACCGCTCGCCGGGCGTGTTCTTCGACCACGACCGCGGCAAGACCCACAGCTCCGGCAAGCTGCTGTACTCCGCGCGGATCATTCCGTACCGCGGCTCCTGGCTGGACTTCGAGTTCGATCCGAAGGACGCCGTGTTCGTGCGTATCGACCGTCGCCGCAAGCTGCCGGCCTCGGTGCTGCTGCGCGCCCTGGGTTACAGCACCGAAGAGATGCTGGATGCCTTCTACGACACCAACGTCTTCCACGTGAAGGGCGAGGCCCTGAGCCTGGAACTGGTGCCGCAGCGCCTGCGCGGCGAAGTCGCCGTGCTCGACATCAAGGACGGCAACGGCAAGGTCATCGTCGAGCAGGGCCGTCGTATCACCGCGCGCCATATCAACCAGCTGGACAAGGCTGGCATCAAAGAGCTGGACGTTCCGCTCGATTACCTGATCGGCCGCACCACGGCCAAGGCGATCGTGCACCCGGCTACCGGCGAGATCATCGCCGAGTGCAACACCGAGCTGACCCTGGACCTGCTGGTCAAGATCGCCAAGGCCCAGGTGGTGCGCATCGAGACCCTGTACACCAACGACATCGACTGCGGTCCCTTCATCTCCGATACCCTGAAGATCGATTCGACCACCAACCAGCTGGAAGCACTGGTCGAGATCTACCGCATGATGCGTCCTGGCGAGCCGCCAACCAAGGACGCCGCCGAGACGCTGTTCAACAACCTGTTCTTCAGCGCCGAGCGCTACGACCTGTCCGCCGTGGGCCGGATGAAGTTCAACCGTCGTATCGGTCGTACCGAGATCGAAGGTTCCGGCGTGCTGAGCCGCGAAGACATCGTCGAGGTCCTCAAGACCCTGGTCGACATCCGTAACGGCAAGGGCATCGTCGACGACATCGACCACCTGGGTAACCGCCGCGTGCGTTGCGTCGGCGAGATGGCCGAGAACCAGTTCCGCGTGGGCCTGGTGCGCGTCGAGCGTGCGGTCAAGGAACGCCTGTCGATGGCCGAAAGCGAAGGCCTGATGCCGCAGGACCTGATCAACGCCAAGCCGGTGGCGGCGGCGGTGAAGGAGTTCTTCGGTTCCAGCCAGCTCTCGCAGTTCATGGACCAGAACAACCCGCTCTCCGAGATCACCCACAAGCGCCGCGTCTCCGCGCTCGGCCCGGGCGGTCTGACCCGCGAGCGCGCCGGCTTCGAGGTGCGTGACGTGCACCCGACCCACTACGGTCGCGTGTGCCCGATCGAGACCCCCGAAGGTCCGAACATCGGTCTGATCAACTCCCTGGCGGCCTATGCCCGCACCAACCAGTACGGCTTCCTCGAGAGCCCGTATCGGGTGGTCAAGGAAGGCCAGGTCACCGACGAGATCGTCTTCCTCTCGGCCATCGAAGAGGCCGATCACGTGATCGCCCAGGCGTCGGCCACCCTGAACGACAAGGGTGAGCTGATCGACGAGCTGGTGGCCGTGCGTCACCTCAACGAGTTCACCGTCAAGGCGCCGGAAGACGTCACCCTGATGGACGTCTCGCCGAAGCAGGTGGTTTCGGTCGCGGCCTCGCTGATCCCGTTCCTCGAGCACGACGACGCCAACCGCGCCCTCATGGGTTCGAACATGCAGCGTCAGGCCGTGCCGACCCTGCGTTCGGACAAGCCCCTGGTCGGTACCGGCATGGAGCGCAACGTCGCCCGCGACTCGGGCGTCTGCGTGGTCGCGCGTCGTGGCGGGGTGATCGACTCGGTCGACGCCAGCCGCATCGTGGTACGGGTCAACGACGACGAAGTCGAAACCGGTGAGGCCGGTGTCGACATCTACAACCTGACCAAGTACACCCGCTCCAACCAGAACACCTGCATCAACCAGCGTCCGCTGGTGAGCAAAGGCGACAAGGTCGAGCGCAGCGACATCCTCGCCGACGGCCCGTCCACCGACATGGGTGAACTGGCCCTGGGCCAGAACATGCGCGTCGCGTTCATGCCGTGGAACGGCTACAACTTCGAGGACTCCATCCTCCTGTCGGAGCGCGTGGTCCAGGAAGACCGCTTCACCACCATCCACATCCAGGAGCTGACCTGTGTGGCCCGTGACACCAAGCTCGGCCCGGAGGAGATCTCCGCGGATATCCCGAACGTCGGTGAGGCTGCACTGAACAAGCTGGACGAGGCCGGTATCGTCTACGTCGGCGCCGAAGTCGGCCCGGGCGACATCCTGGTCGGCAAGGTCACGCCGAAGGGCGAGACCCAGCTGACCCCGGAAGAGAAGCTGCTGCGGGCGATCTTCGGTGAGAAGGCCAGCGACGTGAAGGACACCTCCCTGCGCGTGCCGACCGGCACCAAGGGCACGGTGATCGACGTCCAGGTGTTCACCCGCGATGGCGTCGAGCGCGACTCCCGCGCCCTGGCCATCGAGAAGATGCAATTGGACGAGATCCGCAAGGACCTGAACGAGGAGTTCCGCATCGTCGAGGGCGCGACCTTCGAGCGTCTGCGTGCGGCCCTGGTCGGCAAGATCGCCGAGGGCGGCGCCGGCCTGAAGAAGGGCAGCGAGGTCACCGACGAGTTCCTCGACGGCCTCGAGCGTGGTCAGTGGTTCAAGCTGCGCATGAGCGACGATGCGCTGAACGAGCAGTTGGAGAAGGCCCAGGCCTACATCTCCGACCGCCGCCAGATGCTCGACGACAAGTTCGAAGACAAGAAGCGCAAGCTGCAGCAGGGCGACGACCTGGCGCCGGGCGTGCTGAAGATCGTCAAGGTCTACCTGGCCATCCGCCGCCGCATCCAGCCGGGCGACAAGATGGCCGGTCGTCACGGTAACAAGGGTGTGGTCTCGGTGATCATGCCGGTCGAAGACATGCCGCACGATGCCAACGGCACCCCGGTCGACATCGTCCTCAACCCGCTGGGCGTCCCCTCGCGTATGAACGTCGGGCAGATCCTCGAAACCCACCTGGGCCTGGCGGCCAAGGGCCTGGGCGAGAAGATCAACCGCATGCTCGAAGAGCAGCGCAAGGTCGCCGAGCTGCGCCAGTTCATGCAGCAGATCTACAACGAGATCGGCGGGCGTCAGGAGAACCTCGACGAACTGAGCGACCAGGAAGTGCTGAACCTGGCGAAGAACCTGCGCGGCGGTGTGCCGATGGCCACCCCGGTGTTCGACGGCGCCAAGGAAAGCGAGATCAAGGCGATGCTCAAGCTCGCCGATCTGCCGGAGAGCGGCCAGATGCGCCTGTTCGACGGCCGTACCGGTAACCAGTTCGAGCGTCCGACCACCGTCGGCTACATGTACATGCTGAAACTGAACCACCTGGTGGACGACAAGATGCACGCGCGTTCCACCGGTTCCTACAGCCTGGTGACCCAGCAGCCGCTGGGTGGTAAGGCGCAGTTCGGTGGCCAGCGCTTCGGGGAGATGGAGGTCTGGGCACTGGAAGCCTACGGCGCCGCCTACACCCTGCAGGAAATGCTGACCGTGAAGTCGGACGACGTGAACGGCCGGACCAAGATGTACAAGAACATCGTGGACGGCGATCACCGTATGGAGCCGGGCATGCCCGAGTCCTTCAACGTACTGATCAAAGAGATCCGTTCGCTCGGCATCGACATCGATCTGGAAACCGAATAACACGTGACGCGAATCGGGAGTGGGGCGCTGTAGCCCACTCCCTGCTCCGCCAGGAGGAAAGGCCTTGAAAGACCTACTGAATTTGCTGAAAAACCAGGGTCAGATCGAAGAGTTCGACGCCATCCGTATCGGGTTGGCCTCGCCTGAGATGATCCGTTCGTGGTCGTTCGGTGAAGTGAAAAAGCCGGAAACCATCAACTACCGTACCTTCAAGCCCGAGCGCGATGGTCTGTTCTGCGCCAAGATCTTTGGCCCGGTGAAGGACTATGAGTGCCTGTGCGGCAAGTACAAGCGCCTCAAGCACCGCGGCGTGATCTGCGAGAAGTGCGGCGTCGAAGTGGCCCTGGCCAAGGTGCGCCGCGAGCGCATGGCGCACATCGAGCTGGCCTCGCCCTGTGCCCACATCTGGTTCCTCAAGTCGCTGCCGAGCCGCATCGGCCTGCTGATGGACATGACCCTGCGTGACATCGAGCGCGTGCTCTATTTCGAGAGCTACGTGGTGATCGACCCGGGCATGACCACCCTGGAGAAGGGCCAGCTGCTGAACGACGAGCAGTACTTCGAGGCGCTGGAAGAGTTCGGTGACGACTTCGACGCGCGCATGGGCGCCGAGGCCGTGCGCGAGCTGTTGCACGCCATCGACCTGGAGCACGAGATCGGTCGCCTGCGCGAAGAGATTCCGCAGACCAACTCGGAAACCAAGATCAAGAAGCTGTCCAAGCGCCTCAAGCTGATGGAAGCCTTCCAGGGCTCCGGCAACCTGCCGGAGTGGATGATCCTCACCGTGCTGCCGGTGCTGCCGCCGGACCTGCGTCCGCTGGTACCGCTGGACGGCGGGCGCTTCGCGACCTCCGACCTGAACGACCTGTACCGTCGGGTGATCAACCGTAACAACCGCCTCAAGCGCCTGCTCGATCTGTCCGCGCCGGACATCATCGTGCGCAACGAGAAGCGCATGCTGCAGGAAGCGGTCGACGCCCTGCTCGACAACGGCCGTCGCGGTCGCGCCATCACCGGCTCGAACAAGCGTCCGCTGAAGTCCCTGGCCGACATGATCAAGGGTAAGCAGGGCCGCTTCCGCCAGAACCTGCTGGGTAAGCGCGTGGACTACTCCGGTCGTTCCGTGATCACCGTGGGTCCGACCCTGCGCCTGCACCAGTGCGGCCTGCCGAAGAAGATGGCCCTGGAGCTGTTCAAGCCGTTCATTTTCGGCAAGCTGGAAATGCGTGGTCTGGCGACCACCATCAAGGCCGCCAAGAAGATGGTCGAGCGCGAGCTGCCGGAAGTCTGGGACGTGCTCGCCGAGGTGATCCGCGAACACCCGGTGCTGCTCAACCGTGCACCGACCCTGCACCGTCTGGGTATCCAGGCGTTCGAGCCGGTGCTCATCGAAGGCAAGGCGATCCAGCTGCACCCGCTGGTCTGCGCCGCGTACAACGCCGACTTCGACGGTGACCAGATGGCCGTACACGTGCCGCTGACGCTGGAGGCCCAGCTGGAAGCGCGCGCGCTGATGATGTCGACCAACAACATCCTCTCGCCGGCCAACGGCGAGCCGATCATCGTGCCGTCCCAGGACGTGGTACTGGGTCTGTATTACATGACCCGTGAAGCCGTCAACGCCAAGGGCGAAGGCCGCGTGTTCGCCGACCTGCAGGAAGTCGACCGGGTGTTCCGCGCCGGCGAAGCCTCGCTGCACGCTCGCGTCAAGGTACGGATCAACGAGACCATCAAGGAGAAGGACGGCTCGATCACCCAGAACACCCGCATCGTCGACACCACCGTCGGCCGTGCGCTGCTGTTCCAGATCGTTCCGGCCGGCCTGCCTTACGACGTGGTCAACCAGTCGATGAAGAAGAAGGCGATCTCCAAGCTGATCAACCAGTGCTACCGCACCGTTGGCTTGAAGGACACCGTGATCTTCGCCGACCAGTTGATGTACACCGGTTTCGCCTACTCGACCATTTCCGGTGTGTCGATCGGCGTCAACGACTTCGTCATCCCGGACGAGAAGGCGCGGATCATCGACGCCGCCACCGAGGAAGTGAAGGAGATCGAGAGCCAGTACGCCTCCGGCCTGGTGACCCAGGGCGAGAAGTACAACAAGGTGATCGACCTGTGGTCGAAGGCCAACGACGAAGTGTCGAAGGCGATGATGGGCAACCTGTCGAAAGAGAAGGTCATCGATCGCGATGGCAACGAAGTCGAGCAGGAGTCCTTCAACTCCATGTACATGATGGCCGACTCCGGTGCGCGGGGTTCCGCCGCCCAGATCCGTCAGCTCGCCGGTATGCGTGGCCTGATGGCCAAGCCGGACGGCTCGATCATCGAGACGCCGATCACCGCGAACTTCCGCGAGGGTCTGTCGGTTCTGCAGTACTTCATCTCCACCCACGGTGCCCGTAAGGGTCTGGCGGATACCGCCCTGAAGACCGCGAACTCCGGTTACCTGACCCGTCGCCTGGTCGACGTGGCCCAGGACCTGGTGGTGACCGAGGTCGATTGCGGCACCGAGCAGGGTCTGCTGATGACCCCGCACATCGAAGGCGGCGACGTGGTCGAGCCCCTGGGTGAGCGCGTGCTGGGCCGAGTGATCGCCCGTGACGTGTTCAAGCCGGGCACCGACGACGTCATCGTCCCGGCCGGCACCCTGGTCGACGAGCAGTGGGTCGAGTTCATCGAGCTGAACAGCATCGACGAAGTGATCGTGCGTTCGCCGATCAGCTGCGAAACCCGCTACGGCATCTGCGCCAAGTGCTACGGTCGCGATCTGGCCCGTGGTCACCAGGTGAACATCGGCGAGGCCGTCGGCGTCATCGCCGCCCAGTCGATCGGTGAGCCGGGTACCCAGCTGACCATGCGTACCTTCCACATCGGTGGTGCGGCCAGCCGGACCTCCGCAGCCGACAGCGTCCAGGTGAAGAACGGCGGCGCGATCCGCCTGCACAACCTCAAGCACGTCGAGCGCCTGGATGGCGCGCTGGTCGCGGTTTCGCGTTCCGGCGAGCTGGCGGTGGCCGACGAGTTCGGTCGCGAGCGCGAGCGCTACAAGCTGCCTTACGGTGCGGTGATTTCGGTCAAGGAAGGCGACAAGGTCGAAGCGGGCGCCATCGTCGCCAAGTGGGACCCGCACACCCACCCGATCGTCACCGAGATGATGGGGACCGTGACCTTCGTCGGCATGGAAGAAGGCATCACCATCAAGCGCCAGACCGACGAACTGACCGGTCTGACCAACATCGAGGTCCTCGATCCGAAGGATCGTCCGGCGTCCGGCAAGGACATCCGTCCGGCGGTCAAGCTGGTCGACGCCTCCGGCAAGGAGCTGCTGCTGCCGGGCACCGACGTGCCGGCCCAGTACTTCCTGCCGGCCAACGCCCTGGTGGGTGTGGCTGACGGTGGTCAGGTCAACGTGGGTGACGTCATCGCACGTATCCCGCAGGAAACCTCGAAGACCCGCGACATCACCGGTGGTCTGCCGCGCGTTGCCGACCTGTTCGAGGCGCGCCGGCCGAAAGAGCCGTCGATCCTCGCCGAGATCAGCGGCACCATCTCCTTCGGCAAGGAAACCAAGGGCAAGCGCCGCCTGGTGATCACGCCGACCGATGGCAGCGATCCGTACGAGGAGCTGATTCCGAAGTGGCGTCACCTCAACGTCTTCGAAGGCGAACAGGTGAACAAGGGCGAAGTCATCTCCGACGGCCCGAGCAACCCGCACGACATCCTGCGTCTGCTCGGTGTCAGCGCGCTGGCCAAGTACATCGTCAACGAGATCCAGGACGTTTACCGCCTGCAGGGCGTGAAGATCAACGACAAGCACATCGAGACCATCCTGCGCCAGATGCTGCGCAAGGTCGAAGTGTCCGAGTCGGGCGACTCCAGCTTCATCAAGGGCGATCAGGTCGAGCTGACCCAGGTGCTGGAAGAGAACGAGCGCCTGTCGGGCGACGATCGCTTCATCGCCAAGTACGACCGCGTGCTGCTGGGTATCACCAAGGCCTCGCTGTCCACCGAGTCGTTCATCTCGGCGGCATCGTTCCAGGAGACCACCCGCGTCCTCACCGAGGCCGCGGTCACCGGCAAGCGCGATTTCCTCCGCGGTCTGAAGGAAAACGTGGTGGTCGGTCGCTTGATCCCGGCCGGTACCGGTCTGGCCTATCACAGCGAGCGCAAGCGCAAGCGTGATGCCGACAAGCCGGTCCGTGTCAGCGCCAGTGAGGTGGAAGCCGCACTGACCGAGGCGCTGAACTCCAGCGGGAGCTAATCGAGGGGAGGGGCCCGTAACTCCGGTCGCGGGGCTTCGTCTTGACGAGGGGTGCCAGTCTCTTTAGACTCATGCACCCCTAAATTTGGCAGGGCGTCATGCCCTGCCATTTTGCTTTTTTAGGGCAATAGCGTCGAAAGACAACAGTGGAGCTTATAGATGGCAACGATCAACCAGCTGGTACGCCAGCCGCGCAAGCGTCTCGTCGAGAAATCCGACGTGCCTGCGCTGCAGAACTGCCCGCAGCGTCGTGGCGTGTGCACCCGCGTGTACACCACTACGCCGAAAAAACCTAACTCGGCACTGCGTAAAGTATGCCGCGTGCGTCTGACCAACGGTTTCGAGGTTTCCTCGTACATCGGCGGTGAAGGCCACAACCTGCAAGAGCACAGCGTGGTGCTGATCCGTGGCGGTCGTGTAAAGGACCTTCCGGGTGTGCGTTACCACACCGTGCGCGGTTCGCTGGATACCACCGGCGTTAAGGACCGTAAGCAGGGTCGTTCGAAGTACGGTACCAAGCGTCCGAAGTGATTCGGTAGCTGACAGATTTTCTATTTATTGAGTCGATAAGAGTAAGGTCGGGCGTAACTCGAATGTTGCAGTCCCGGGCTAACCTGAAGACCGTTTGAGGGCTTATCAATGCCAAGACGTCGTGTAGCAGCCAAGCGTGAGATCCTGGATGATCCGAAATACGGAAGCCAGATCCTCGCCAAGTTCATGAACCACGTGATGGAAAGCGGCAAGAAGGCCGTGGCCGAGCGCATCGTTTACGGTGCTCTGGACACTGTCAAAGCACGCAAGAACAGCGATCCCCTGGAGATCTTCGAGAAAGCTCTCGACGCCATCGCTCCGCTGGTCGAAGTAAAATCGCGCCGTGTTGGTGGTGCGACTTACCAGGTTCCGGTCGAAGTTCGTCCGTCCCGTCGTAACGCTCTGGCCATGCGTTGGCTGGTGGACTTCGCCCGTAAGCGTGGCGAGAAGTCCATGGCTCTGCGCCTGGCTGGCGAGTTGCTGGATGCCGCCGAAGGCAAGGGTGCTGCAGTCAAGAAGCGTGAAGACGTGCACCGCATGGCAGAAGCCAACAAGGCGTTCTCGCACTACCGCTTCTAATTCTGGCAACACTAATTTTGCGAGGGCTTTATGGCTCGTACCACAGCAATTAACCGCTACCGTAACATTGGTATCTGTGCCCACGTTGACGCGGGCAAGACCACCACTACCGAGCGGATCCTGTTTTACACAGGCCTCAGCCACAAGATGGGCGAAGTGCACGACGGCGCTGCCACCACCGACTGGATGGTGCAGGAGCAGGAGCGCGGTATCACCATCACCTCCGCTGCCGTGACCACCTTCTGGCAGGGTTCCCGTGGGCAGTACGACAAGTACCGCGTCAACGTCATCGATACCCCCGGCCACGTAGACTTCACCATCGAAGTAGAGCGCTCCCTGCGCGTACTCGACGGCGCCGTCGTAGTGTTCTGTGGTACCTCCGGCGTTGAGCCGCAGTCCGAAACCGTATGGCGTCAGGCCAACAAGTACGGCGTTCCGCGTGTGGTTTACGTGAACAAGATGGACCGTGCCGGTGCCAACTTCCTGCGTGTTGTCGGTCAGATCAAGAACCGTCTGGGTCACACCCCGGTTCCGGTTCAGCTGGCCATCGGTGCAGAGGACAGCTTCGAAGGTCAGGTCGACCTGATCAAGATGAAGGCGATCTACTGGAACGAAGACGACAAGGGGACTTCCTACCGCGAGGAGGAGATTCCTGCCGAGCTCCAGGCCCTGGCCGAAGAGTGGCGCTCGAACATGGTCGAGGCTGCTGCCGAAGCCAACGAAGAGCTGATGAACAAGTACCTGGAAGGCGGCGAGCTGACCGTCGAAGAGATCAAGGCCGGTCTGCGTGCGCGCACCCTGGCTGGTGAGATCGTTCCGGCTGTTTGCGGTTCCTCGTTCAAGAACAAGGGCGTTCCTCTGGTGCTCGATGCCGTCATCGACTACCTGCCTGCGCCGACCGAGATTCCGGCTATCCAGGGTATCCACCCGGACAGCACCGACGAGAACGAGATCCAGGACGAGCGTCATGCAGACGACGCCGAGCCGTTCTCCGCTCTGGCGTTCAAGATCGCGACCGACCCCTTCGTCGGTACCCTGACCTTCGTGCGCGTCTACTCGGGCGTGCTGAGCTCCGGTGACTCGGTGATCAACTCGGTCAAGGGCAAGAAGGAGCGCGTCGGCCGTATGGTGCAGATGCACGCCAACCAGCGTGAAGAGATCAAGGAAGTGCGCGCTGGCGACATCGCGGCCCTGATCGGCATGAAGGACGTCACCACCGGTGACACCCTGTGCGACATCGAAAAGCCGATCATTCTCGAGCGCATGGACTTCCCGGAGCCGGTGATTTCCGTCGCCGTCGAG